>NZ_JADPJC010000144.1:0-580517 GCF_023073215.1 Bradyrhizobium sp. 35 | reverse complement strand
AGCGGCGCACACAACTGCGCCTTCCTCATCCACAGCCAGAGGAACACGCAAGCGATGTTCAGCTCCGCTATCAACCCCAATAATATTGTGCAGGAAGAAGGGTAACGGTTCTTTCCGGTCCAAGTTCTGATGAGTCTCTTCCGCGTGTTCTTCAAACGCTTCGATCGCTGGAAAGCCATCAAGGCTTATCACTTTCATGCCGTTGCTCGCCGTGACGCGATAGGCTCGGGACGCAGGTCTCCAGCCGTGACTAACACCCACGCCGATCGGCTTTGAGGAAAGAATCTCCAATGCCACCGCGGCGTCGGACAAAACTTCTTCTCCACAAAATACAGTGGTCTTTTGAAATTGAGCGTTATCCCCGGCGCCTCCACCAAAAAATTGATATTGGCCGGCTGTAGCTAACGTCAACTGATCGACCAAAATGTCGGCATGCCCAGCTAGAGCATCAGCCAGAACGAGAGCAGCCCGAAACGGAAACCGTCCGGGCGGTGTTGGTGTAAACCTCGAAACTATCTCTTGGGCTGCCGCTGTGGCATCCATCGCGAGGTTACGTCCGACACTATATGAGAAGACCACATCGTCGCCAACCAACCCCAGTGCACACGCAAGGCCTTGACCACTGGCCACATTCGTAAACTCGCCGGCAGATGAAGCTCCCACAACGATGGTATCGGGCAGCTCCTTTTTTATGGCAGAAAGTATCGCTCCGTGGTCGTGCTGAGGAGCTGCAAATACTACCAAGGCAGCAGGCGGTGTGCTTAGGGATCTTCGTATTTCGGTGGCCAGAAATTTGCCTGCAGTCGAGCTATCGCTCGAATCCGTCGAGACTACCGACGCTTTCATTGTTCCCCCCACTTAGACAACAGCAGTAAACAACCTTCGAAACGATAAGTTCCGTTCCTCAAAAATATGGAGGCGACTCGAAGCGCTTTGTGCAGCGACATTCGGCAATGGCCGTCTGGGGTTATAGCTTTCAGTCTGATCAAGCCCGCCAGCATACCGCTCCTTGCGCGTCATTCGCCGGGGTTTTTCAGCACCGCTCGTTTCTGAGCTATTACGAATCGGGGAAACTTCCAGAGCCTTTCGGGATATCCAATTTTTATGGACTACTTTCGTGGTGTAGGAGCCTCTCTCATGAAGCCATCGGGGACTCCGATAACGGTGCCATGCTCGCGCGAGGTGAGCCCTCGAGGGACAGCCCCAGCTTACAAGCGGTACCGGCGCATGGAGCAGGCGTGGCGCTCTTTGGCCGAAGAGCAGGAGTGGCTGGATGGCGAAGTACCACCCGTTGGGATGAATCATGTCGACGTGTCGGAAAGGCCGTTTGGGTAGGCAGCCTATGTTTAGAGGCTTTTCGGATTTTGCGGGATTTGAATCGTGCCCACGAACGCACTCCTTGGTTAGCTCGGAATACGTCAGCATAGCGGACTCTGGTGTGGCGTCAGCCCGGCGGACTGTGGGTTCACGGCCTAGGTCAGGCCCCGATTGGGCTGCTCCGGACAGACCGAACAAAACCCATGGGGAACGAGACCTCCAGGCTGGCATTGGCCGCGTATGGATGACAGAAAGTGGCTCGCCATCATGGTCGCTTCGATGCTGCTTCTAGTGGGCATCGCGGCCTTGCTCGTAAAACAGCCGGAGCTAGTCACCAACACCCACGCGTTGATGAGTCGGTAGCGCGGAGCGGCTACTTTCCCTGACAGGCGTGGTAGCATGGTCTCGGTCGCGTGTCTTATTCGCTCTCTCAGCCAATCTCTCAGGAGCCAAGCTTCGTGTTCGGTGCAGAAAAGAACATGACACCGAGAAAGCGTTCTTAGCGGTCCAAAGTGATCCTTCTTTTCAGCTGCGAATCAGCGACTGTCGCCGCAATGAGCAGGCAGGGCGAAGAACCTTGGGCATGGAGCGATGAACCAATCACGATACCCGCTGGTAAGAAGGTGGACGCCGGAGGAGCATCAGCGGCTGCTGTCGCTGGCAGCCGCGGGGACGAGACCGGATGAGATCGCTCGCGCGCTGGGCAGGACAGAACCTGCGGTGCGCGGCCGGGCACATCTGCACAATATTCCTTTGCGGTTGGTAGCGCGCAAGCGCTCCCGCTAGGGCAAGCCGTTAACGCCTCTTGCTTGAGCGCGAGGCGAGGCATCCGCGTGGCAATGCCGGCATTTTCAATTTGCAGGTCGAGCACAGATTTCGCCCTATACCGCATCGGGGTGGGCCTGCTTAGACCTCACACGTCGGTCTCAGTGCGTCAATGCATGGAACCTTTGTTCCCATCTGGGCATTTTCCAGGCAGCTGTATCGGCTGCTGGGAGAAACAAATGGCACAAGCTTTTCGAGAAGACGCACAGGTGGGGGTGGTTGAACCGTCGGTGGCCGGGGTTTCCTGGGCTGCCGTCCTGGCCGGGGCCGTTGCGTCTCTCGCACTTACGCTCGTGCTTCTATCCTTTGGCGCAGGCATGGGTTTCTCTGTGGTGTCGCCCTGGGGCAATTCGGGTGTGTCCGCGACGACTTTCAAGATCGGAACTGGTCTATATTTCATCGTCATGGCGATGATCTCGTCCGCCGTAGGTGGTTATCTTGCCGGCCGTCTCCGCACGAAGTGGGTCGGCGTGCAGACCACCGAGGTGCACTTCCGGGATACGGCGCATGGCTTTTTAGCTTGGGCGGCCGCCTCGGTTCTCGGCGCTGTGTTGCTGGCTGCTCCGGCAACCACGTTGCTAGGCGGAACGCTTGCTGGCGCGACGCAGGGCGCCGCGAACGCTGCACAGAATTCGCCGATGAGCGGCTACGTCGACACGCTCCTGCGCTCGGATAACCCGTCCTCCCAGGGCCAGCAGACTGGCGACTCGCGTGGTGAGATGGTCCGCCTGTTCACCAACAGCTTCCACAAAGACAACGATGTCAGTCCCGCCGACCGCACCTACGTTGCTAAGGTCGTGTCTGCCCGAACCGGATTAAGCCAGGCGGACGCCGAGAAGCGCGTCAACGACGTCGTCACTCAGGTGAAAACTGATCTCGACGCGGCAAGGAAGGCCGCCATGCAGATTGCGATCTGGCTAACGCTTTCCCTGTTTATCGGCGCCTTCTGCGCATCGCTGGCTGCCACTGAAGGCGGCGGGCTTCGCGACGGCACTTGGGGCAAGAAGGCGTATGCGCCTGCAACCAATCGCTAACCCATCGAAAACGAAAGGAGAGATGTCATGCCGATTTTGCTTTGGCTCGTCGGAATTCCGATCCCGCTGATCATTCTCATTATGCTGCTGCGCTAAGTACGCCCACTATTCACAAACGGAGAAGGACGCATGTCCAAGTATCTCGTCGCCGCCTTGCTCACCACGGCGTTGTTCACGTGCTCGGCATCGGCGCAAACTGCCTCGACCAAGACCGCCGCTGATAGTGCCGCCTCGTCGCACAAGGAAGGCGAATGGCGGGCTTCCAAGCTCGTCGGCGTCAACGTCTACAACGAAGCCAACGAGAAGATCGGCGACATCAACGAGGTCATTCTCGACAAGTCGGGCAAGACTGCGAACGTCATCCTGGGTGTTGGTGGATTCCTCGGTATGGGCGAGCATTATGTTGCTGTGCCCTATGACAAGCTGAAGTGGGTCAACGAGCCCGTTCGCACGTCGACGGCCACGCCGCCTGCCGACAAACCGACGGTTGGCGTCAACAATGCCGGTGCCGCGACTGGAGAGGTGAACCGCTCCAACCGGCCCGTGCGTGCAGCCAACGAAAATTGGTATCCGGACCACGTCGTCTACAACGCGACCAAGGACCAATTGAAGGCTATGCCGCAGTTCAAATACTGAGGCCCACTACGCCGCCTCGGACACTCGGTCTCGAGGCGGCGATTAGGGGGCTCCTTGGGCGCCCTTCACCTCGCGCGCCACGTCGAGCACGGATTTCGCCTCGGTCAAAATTGCCACTCCGCATGGAGTGTGAGAATCGGCCCGTGTTCATCCTGGCGGCAAAGGGTTGCTAGTGATCAGGATGGAGCGTTGAAAGACCGGCTTGCTTAGCTCGTCCAAGCCTAGCATTGCCGCAAATTCTTCATGGGTGAGCAGCACTGGTCGGTTCGGGGCGCTCAATTAGATCGATGGTCCGTTTCCGCTGACGGTCTGATAGTGCACACAACTGGCGCTGTATAATTTTTTGCGAGTAGATCGCGCGGAGCGCCAGTCCCCTAATGTTGGCCTGGAGTATCGCCCGGGCTGAACTCCCGCTCCGCCTCGGTCCAGAAATCCAAATCTCGCCCCGAGGGGCGTCCGGCCCGTTCCCAAAGCTGATAGGCGCGTGCCGTGATTTGAGCGCGCCGCGAAGAAGAGGGGGAAAGCTTGCGCCCCAGCTGATCAGCAAACTGCCGCAGCCTCCTGGCGGCGTTCTCGTCTGAGGTGTATGCGGCGGTCCGAGTAGCCAGTGCTATCTGATGCTCGAGCTTTTTCCTTTCATCCATCGGATCGCATTCCTCCTCGTTCTAAATGACTCCGGCTGGGCTCATTGTTCAGCCCTGGCTGTAAAATGCGAGGAGCGCGAATTCCTTCACGCGGTTAAGTTCACTTTTGCACAAAGCAGCTCATTAACCTCGTCGCGAGGCCGCGCTGTACCCAGTGTAAAGGGAGCTTAGTTTCCGCCCCGTGGTTTTTCGAGAGGGAAGGAACGTGGGCGAGCTCGCGAAGAAGGGCCCGGGAAAAAGATTCCCGTTCACAAGCCTGCCGGCGTAAGGAGAAGCATGGCTGCAGTACTTCTGATCGAAGACGAAACGCTTATCCGCATGATGATTGCGGATATGCTGGTGGAGCTTGGTCACGAGGTTGCTGGGGAGGCCAGCGACCTGGGCTCTGGATTAGCCATGGCCATGAGCGCTGAATGCGACGCTGCTATTCTCGACCTGCAGCTTGGCCGGGATAGCTCTGAAGCTATCGCAGAGGCTTTGCAGCTCCGCGGCATTCCCTTCGTCTTCGCCAGCGGCTATGGCGCCGACGGTATACCAGAGCAATTCAACGGTCGGCCACTTCTACAGAAACCATTTCCCTTGGACGCTCTCGATCACTGCATGGGGACGCTTCTAGGCCAAGGCTCTAACGCCGACTAGCTCCAGAGTATTAGCAGGCACTGGTGGTCTGCTGCATCACGCTATAGAAGTCAGGATCGTCCGAAAGGCGGCCCGGCAGGTCGCGTGACCCGACGTACCCTCATCCTGTGACGGCGCAGACGTGTACTTACGTCGGCTTACCGAGGCATAGCGGAAGAGGGCACCTTTGACGTATGGGCGGCTTGTGACGAATATCGGAAAAGTCCAAATCAGGAACGGCAGCCGTCTGGGCTAGGGCGTGCCATAGCCGATGACCTCCGTTGAGGGTGTTGGGTCTTTCCATATTGTGCAAATGATCTAACCAACCCCTGAGAGAGCAGGATGACGCTGTCAGGTCGCGTGAAGTCGAATATGGAAGTCGTGTTGGAAGAGACGTGCCGGGAGCTTCCGAGCGGCGGTGATCATGAGACCCGCAAGCTTATTGCCGAACAGCTTCTTGCAGCTGCCGAAGCGGGGCACATTACATTGGACGAGCTACGGGCCGCTGCGCTCCGAGCATTTCCTGGTGCAGCAAAACTCGGGCCGTCATAAGCCTTGGAGGTAACTCATGGCCTCGGTACTTCTGGTAGAGGATGAAGCACTTATTCAGATGATGATAGCCAATATGCTGGCGGAGCTAGGTCATTCGGTTGTGGCCAAAGCCGGTGATCTGGTCTCCTTCCCAGAGCGCGCCAGTACCGTTAATTTCGAGTTCGCTGTGCTGGACGTCTTACTTGGCCGCACCAGTAGTGAGCCAGTGCCCAAGTCGTCGCTCGACGCAACGTCCCGTTCGTTTTCGCGAGCGGGTATGCTGTCGACGCAGTACTTGCCCGATTTTAGGAGCGACCGCTCCTCACCAAACCTTTTCAAATAGATCACTCAAAGGGTGTTCGCCAAGTTGTTGGATCGGACCTGAAGGCGGAACGGCGAACAGGCCCAGAAGTTACGCAAGTACCTTATAAGTAGAGGTCATTCCTGATGCCGCGCTACTACTTCAATGTTACTCATGAACACACGCAGATTGACCGCGTCGGCGAGGAGTTGCCAGACAAGCATGCAGCTTGGAAGGAGGCGACTGTGATGGCCGGTCAGACGTTGCAGGGCATTGACGGAAAGCTGGGGCCTGGGCGGGAGTGGAGGATGGAAGTTACAGACGAATTCCGAAACACGCTCTTCGTCCTGCACATCAATGCCGACAAACCTGAGTGACGGTCGTAGATTGGTCAGAAGAACGGCCAGCTTGATGGACCCTCGAAGCTTACCCTCCCAGCAAAGGGGATTGTAAGGACCGCTGTGGATCTTGCCGTTACGAGGATGCTTCGGACGGCCTAGGGAGGCGGCAGAAGCGTTCGCAATTTATCGCTCAACTGGTCGACGGAGAAGGGCTTCCCGATCGCGGGGGCATTCCTGAACTCCTCCTCGAGGGCAGGCCCGCCGTAGCCGGTGCTGAAGAGAAAAGGAATACTCCGCGCGCGCAGGATCCGAGCCGCCGGGAAGACAAGCTCTCCAGCCAGATTTACATCAAGGAGCGCGACATCGACGGATGCGGTCGTCGCAAGTTGGCAGGCCTTTTTCAGATGGGCAGCCGAGGCCACGACTTTCAATCCCAGTTCATCGAGCATGTCTTCGATCATGAGCGCCACCAAGCCTTCGTCTTCGACGAGGAGAACCCTGGCGCCCGACATTTCAGCCATTGGATACTGGGACCTTAACGGGAAATGCAATGCTGCAGCTTGTGCCCTCCGGCTCGAACACCAATTCGAAATTCCCGGCGAGGTCATGTTCTATGCAGCGCTCCATCAACCGCGTGCCGAATCCTCGCCGTTTGGGCGGCACTACAAGGGGGCCCCCGCGTTCGCGCCACTCGCATTCGAGCACGCCTTGCGACCGTTCGCCGTCGACGATCCTCCAGGTGAGCGACACGGATCCACCCCGCGCGGAGAGTGCGCCGTATTTGGCTGCATTGGTTAAAAGCTCGTTCAGCACCATGGTGATACTCAAGGCAGTACGCGGGTCCAAATCGACGTGCGGCCCGCTTGTCACCACGCGCCCGGCCGACACCGGAGCGACGATATCGTAGACCAGCTTCTCGAAAGGGGCATCTTGCCAATTTCGCGCCGTGAGAAGGTCATGCGCGCGGGCCAACGCAAGCAGCCTTCCCGTGAAGGTCGGCAGAAACTCTTCCAGATCGGCAGCATGGCGGGCGGTCTGGCTCGCGAGAGACTGCACCGTGGCGAGCGTGTTTTTCACGCGGTGGTTCAATTCGTCGATGAGAACCTTTTGAGCATTCTCTGCCTGCTTGCGCTCAGTAATATCGACGAGCATGTTGATGGCGCCGACCAATTTTCCCTCCGAGTCACGCAGCGGGGTCGGATAGGGAATGAACGGCACACGTCTGCCGTCCGGACGCTCAGCAACAGCCTCGGCACCGCGAACCGGGCGATTCTCGCGTAGAGCCACAGCCATCGGACATTCATTGTGCGGAAGGGGTGAGCCGTCCGGCCAGTAAAGTTTCCAGGTTACGCACCATTCGTTGCCGGGCTGGGGGGTTCTGCCCGCCATTTCGACCGCCGCCCGATTGAAGAAATTGATGCGACCCTCGGCGTCCGTCGTATAGATTGCGGCGGGCAATGCCTCAAGGAGATCACGCATGCGCTGCTCGCCTTCGCGCAAACGGTCCTCCAACTGTTTGGCCGTGGTGACGTCCTGGGCAACCCGCACGCCATAAAGGAAGCGACCGTCCGAACCTCGCACCGACGAACTGAAAATATCAAGATGGCGCACGGACCCGTCAGGTCGGAATACGCGCTTGCGGGTGGTGTAGTTCTCGATCTCGCCGCGGACTTGCCTCGCATATAGCTCGGCGTCATCCGCCCGATCATCCGGATCGGTGTATTCCAGGAAGGTCATTCCAAGCAGTTGGTCGCGCGAACGGCCTGTCATGCGGCATATGAAATCATTCACCCGCAAGAAGCGCCCGTTCTCGTCTGTCTCGGAGATGCCGACGCTCGCAGCCTCATAGGTGGCTGCGAGACGGGCTTCACTGACTTGTCGTGCCTCTTCGGCAGCATGCAGTTTCGAGATGTCGATGGTGAAGCAGCGCGTATTGACGAACTTGCCGTCCACGAAGCGGCTGTTGGATGTAATCAGAACATGCTTCACTGAGCCGTCGCGCGCCCGCAAACGCGCGGGATAGCGATCAAGCGGCTCCCCGCATGAAAGGCGCTGTAGGATGTCACCGATGACCGGAGCGTCGGCATGAAACTCCGCGATGTGGCGGCCAATGTACTCCTCGGGTCTGTACCCGAGCAGCTCTAGTTCGGCTTTGTTAGCTCGGAGAATAATGCCCTCGCCGCTGACGATATGAAGGCCCACGGCGCCATTTTCGAAGAAGTCCTCCAGGTCCTGCTTCGTCCGGCGGACTTCCTCCTCGATCTGCTTGCGTCCCGTGATGTCTTGGAAGCAGTTGATCGCGCCCTGGATCCGGCCGGAGCGGTCGCGCAGCGCCCGGATGTTGACCAAAGCGGTGAAGCGAGAGCCGTCCGGTCGCGCCATGATGACTTCGGCATTGCGCGTGGCTGCGCCCACCTGGATGGCCGTGGCCATCGGGCAGTCGCTGTGGGAAAGCGGGGTTCCATCCAGGAGATAAAGCTGATGGGAGCCGCAGAAACGCTCCTTCTTAGCCGGGTCCGGGGTCCGGCCCCACAGTTCAACTGCCTCAGTGTTGTAGGCGACGAGCAAGCCTTCTGCATCGCAGAGGTAGACCGCGCCAGGAATAGCGTCGAGTGCGGCATCACCGGCCGCGACCAGCGCGTCGAACTCCGTCGGTTGACGACGAGCAGAGACCGGAAAGTCCTCAATATTGGACATGAAGGCATCTCTCGGGGCGAGAGGAGCGAAGGCCACCGACGTCGGCCAACTATTTGAAGAGGGAGATGGGGCGGACTCCCCCGCTGGGCCGCCGAACAAGCCCCAACGTCTCGTGCATCAGATGGTTCCCTAATACCAGACCGAAAGCGGCTTTGCGATAGCTACTAAGGTAACTCTTTTGCGGCGAGCGTCATTATCGGCCCGCGAGCCTTGCTTGCTAGTGGCACGAATAAAGCGTGGGCGGTCACATGGACACCAGCACAACGGGGTGGTACAAAGCAGCTAAGAAGAGCGTCGATAAGTAGTTGATTTTGCTGTGATCTTATGGCGGCGGGCCCAATCCTTTCCTGGGCACCATCTCCTACTCAAGCGATTGAAATCGCTTTTGCAGGGAATTTGAGTTGCTGACCGGTACTCAAAACCGAGGCACGGCGATCGCAGGCGATCTGGAGGCTGGCTTCAGTCGTTCAGGCAAGCGCTACGCGCCGACGTCCACCGCGCTCGCGGCCGAAGCCGTCATCGCTATGTGGGAAAAGGTCGGCAAAGCTGATGACCCCAAGCGCCTAAGAGGTCTCAATGCTCGTTGACCGCGGCGCCGAGCTTGATCAGGCTCAGCGAGCGGTTCGCGGTCTCGCGCAGGCGGCAGTAGCTCGCGCTGCCCCGGTACATGCCGGGATCGACCTTGTCGAAGACCGCGCAGAAGCCATCACGCGACGCGGCGAAAGTTTTCTGCGAGTCATTGACCGCCTTGATCGCGTCGGCGAACCCGCCGGCCTGAACCTTCTTTAGCGCCTCATTGGTTTTCTGCGTCCAAATGGCGAGTTCGCGCGCCGCGCAGGCTTTCCATTTGGCGACATCGTCATTCGCGCCCTCTGCCGCTTTGATGCAGGGGTCGGCGACGAGCCCAACGCACGCGCCGCCGAAACCGCCGGTTTTCTCCGCGGTCTTCAGGCAGCCATCGATCACCGCAAGTTCGGCTGGCGCGATGCCTTGGGCGAAAGCCATCGATGCGATCGGGAGGCTTGCGGCGAGCATCGCGACGGCAAGTTTGAGCTTCATTGGAGATCTCCGTTCGACGCATCGAAAATATGGAACAGAACACCACTGCGAGCGCATGAAGCTCAGCGAGACGGTAGACCGGCGGATGTGGCGGAAGGGCCGGACGGCGAGTGCGAAGGGAAAACGAGGGGGTATGCGGCTTCGGCTACGCCCTCTCCAATCAATGCCTTTGATGTGCCTTGACCTGACTTACGGGATTTTCGACCAATAGGTGATACATGCAACTTTGGTCATCGAAGGCCCAGCGTTGGTTCACCTGAATGTGGAACAGGAGCTACGCTGACGAATAATGACGGCGGGACCGCTTAAGGCACGCACTGGCGATCTCCACGCTGCGCGGTCGCGGTCTCGCGGGCCTCCATTTGGACAACTGAAGGTGACGATCGAGTCTTTTCCTGGGCACCACACCCAACCCAGGTCGTTGAATCGCTCCCGCCGGTGAGACCACCTCCGCCCCCGAAGCCGGTGACTGCGCCGCCGCCGCTGCCGAAACCGGTAGCTGAAGCGATTTCGGGCATTTTCCAGCAATGCCATTAATAACAGCTCGGGGATGAGACGATGCAGGTCCGCTTCGAAGATTTCCAAGTGTAAACAGCTGCTTGGGAGACCTCGGAAGCCCGCCGTTGAGCGGAATTTCATTCCGCCAATCCCCCCTCGGTTGCATCGTCCGAATTTACCCCGCTTTAGACAAACTAGCTCTTAGTCAGCGGGCAGGCTCGCATCCGGCCGTCGGCGAGCGCGGAGCCATCGGGCTCGCTTTATCGTGGGGGAAGCGGTGGATCAGCATCAGGTCTGGCACGAGCCGGCATTCGACAAGGCTGCGAACGCGATCAGCCCGTTTCTCCTGAGATCGGGAATTTATCTGTTCCTGATCTCGTTCATCTGCCTGTTCTACGTCTTGAACGCGCCGCTTCTGCTCGGCCATTACGATCTGGGCTGGCATCTGGCGGCCGGAGATATCATCCGGGAGCGCAACGCCATCCCGCTCCACGACCCCTGGTCGTTCACCCACGGCGACAAGCCATGGCTCAATCTGTCCTGGCTCTGGGACGCGCTTGCCAGTGCGACGTTTCAATACGCAGGCTTTGGCAGCCTCGTCCTGCTGACGGTGGCCTGCGGCGCAGCGATCGTCGGCATCCTGACCGCGATCTCTCTCGGCTACGGCGCGTCGGCGATCGCGGTCTGCGTCTCGGTCTTCTTGGCCTGCCTGCTCTATCCCGCTTACGAAGCTTCGCCGAACATGTATCTCGCGGTCTCGCCGAATACATGCACGATGTTGTTCTGCGTCGTCTTCTATCGCGAATGCCTGCGACGAACGCGATGGTTCGTGCTTCCCGTGTTGATGGTGCTCTGGGCCAATCTGCATGGCGGTTTTCTGCTCGGCTTTTTCGTGATCGGCGTCTTCTGCGGCGGCGCCGTGCTCAGAGGGGCCTGGGCCGAGCTCCGGATCCTTGCTCTCGCGGGGATCGGGTGCCTTGCCGCGACCTCCATCAATCCGCTCGGCTGGAATATCTATGCCGGTGCCGCCGCGACGATGGGGCACTTCGTCCAGGGCAATATCGGCGAATGGCTGTCCTACTATCACAACATGGAAATGCCGGGCAGCATTCCCGGCATCCTGTACATGCTGGCCTTCGTCGCGCTCGAGCTTCGCTACAGAAACTCCAGACCGATCCCGCTCGAGCCGAGATTGATGTCCTGGCTGTTTCTGATTCTGGGACTGTATCAGTTCAGGTACATCGCTTTCTTCTTCATTTTCTCGACCGCGCCGATGGCGCTTCACCTCAGCCGCTTGCTGCCTGAGCGTCTCACCGGTCGGGACGTGAGGGGAGCGTTGCTGGCCGCCGGCATCGTCGGTCTCGGCACCCTGCCGATGGCCTATTTGAACGTTGCACCGGCGCTCGCACTTCCGCCGATGCTGTCGAGTGAAGATGCCGGCTATCTGCGAAAGCATCTCGCAGGTCGGCGGGTCCTGAACAATTGGAACGTCGGCGGCTACCTGATCTTCGCGACGCACGGCACCGTCCCCCCATTCGTCGACGGTCGCGCCGCGACCGCCTATCCGGACGATTTGCTGCGCGACTATTTCAAGCTGGTGAGCTGGGAGATCGACGAAGCCGCGTGGGACATGGTGCTCGACAAATACCGGATCGACGCCGTGCTGTGGGTCAAGGCGCACGAACAGCTGCGGCGATTTCTGGTGGAGCGGCGAGGCTGGCGCGAGCAATACACCGGCGCTTACGAGACCGTTTACGTCAGGCCGCAATCCGGTTTCGCCGGCGAAGCCAAAAGACAATGACGACCAGCGCCGCGGCTCTGTATGACCAGCCGCGCCTGATGCTTGCGCCGGCGGCTGCCAGCGGATACATCGCGGCCGGCCCTCGCCAGCGTCTGTGCCGGGGATTAGCCTGCAAAGCGCACCGATTCGATTGAGGTTTGAAACGCCATGACCGTACGCCTGCACCGCGGCGACCTGCCCGATCTGTCCCGCTATACCGGAGCGGTGGCGATCGACACCGAGACCATGGGCCTGAACCCGCATCGCGACCGGCTCTGCGTGGTGCAGCTCTCACCCGGCGACGGCAGCGCGGACGTGGTGCAGATCCCCAAAGGTCATACCGACGCGCCGAACTTGAAGGCGCTTTTGGCCAATCCCGCGAACACGAAAATCTTCCACTTTGCGCGGTTCGACGTCGCGGTGCTGTACCAGACGTTTGGTGTCATGACCGGGCCGATCTACTGCACCAAGATCGCCTCCCGCCTGATCCGCACCTATACCGACCGCCATGGCCTCAAGGACCTCGTGCGCGAGGTGCTCAATGTCGACCTCTCCAAGCAGCAGCAATCGAGCGATTGGGGTTCCGACAGCCTGACCGAGCCGCAGCTCGCCTACGCCGCCTCCGACGTGCTGCATCTGCACGGCTTGCGCGAGCGGCTCGATGCCATGCTGGCGCGGGAAGGCCGCACGGCGCTGGCCAAAGCCTGTTTCGACTTCCTGCCGACCCGCGCTTTGCTCGATCTCCAGGGCTGGGCCGAAGAGGACATTTTCGCGCATTCCTAGAGTTTAGCGCGGCGGCCAAGCTGGGCGGTCGCCCCGTTTCAGACACTTTCGTAACGGCCTGTCGCGGGCTGCATATTTTGGCGTTGCCGGCTACAATGGGGCGCCCGCCAGCCGGACAAGGCGAGCGACACCTCAGGAGCCCAGGTGAATTCGGCCCACAATGTCACCTACGACGCCGCGCTCGCGGCGAAGTTCGCCAGCGCGGCGCGCCACAGCCGCCTGGTGCGGATTCTGCGCATCGCGGTGCCGACGACAGTGGCCGCGGCCATGGGTCTGCTCGTCCTCATCTCGACCATTTTCAACCCGTTCCAGATCCCCGTGAAGCTCGACTCCGGAAATCTCGTGGTCACTGGCACGAAGATCACGATGGAATCGCCGCACATGTCCGGCTTCACGCCGGACCAGCGGCCCTACGAGCTCTGGGCCAAGACCGCGACCCAGGACATCACCGATCCCGATCATGTCGATCTCCATGATTTGCGCGCGAAGGTGCTGATGGAAGACCAATCGACCCTGTTCCTCGATGCCCGCACTGGACGGTTCGACAACAAGCAGCAGCAGCTCGACCTGCACAAGGACATCTTCCTGCGCACCTCGACCGGCTACGAGGCGCGGCTGAACTCGGCCTTCGTCGACATGGGCAAGGGCACGGTCTCCTCGGACGAGCATGTCGACGTCAAGCTGACCAACGGAACGCTGACGGCCGATCGGCTGCGGATCACGGAAGGCGGCGACGTCATCCGCTTCGAAGGGAATGTGGTGATGCACCTCGACAAGCTGGACGATCCTGCCGCCACTCAGCCCGCGCCGACTGAACCCGCGCCGGCTGCGAAGACACGTACGCCCCAGAACAAGTCCGCCAATTCAAAGTGATTTTCATGATCAGGTTTTTTCCGCGCAACGACGGCAAGCGGCGCGTCATCCCGGGTGCGGCCGCGCTCGCCGTCGGCATCGCACTGGTCGCAACGGGTGCGGCGATCGCGCAGAGCACGATGCAAGGCGTGCCCAACGCGATGCAGGGCTTCTCGCAGAACCGCGATCAGCCGATCCAGATCGAGGCCGCCTCGCTCGAGATGCGCGACAAGAAGAAGGAAGCGACGTTTTCCGGCAATGTGAAGGTCATTCAGGGCGACACCACCATGACCTCGAAGACGCTGGTGGTGTTTTACGATTCGGGCGGCGACAAGCCGGCCGCGCCACAGCCTGCGGCAAAGGCGACCAAGGGGGCGCCGATGCAGTCGGCGACGCCGGGACCGGGCGGCAACTCCTCGATCAAGCGACTGGAGGCGCGCGGCAATGTCGTCGTCACCCAGAAGGACCAGGTGGTCACGGGCGAGACCGCCGTGTTCGACACCCGCACCAACCTCATCACCATGCTCGGGGGCGTCGTCTTGACGCAGTGCAAGAACGTGCTGCGCGGCGACCGGCTGGCGGTCGACATGACCACGGGCGTGTCGCGTGTGGAATCCGATAGCGGCCGGGTGCAGGCGCTGCTGCCGCAGGGCGGCGGCAATGATTGCGGATCCGGAGGCGCGGGCAAGCCCGGCGCGGGACCTCTGCAATTGCCTGGCGCAACTAAACCCAAATAAGTCAGCGTAGACCCAAGCCCGTCAAAGTAAATTTGAAGAATGATTTCAGACGCTTGGGTCGATCATCGCCGATCCGAGGTTGAAGCTTGCGCGCCGAGACTGTATCTAGCGCGAAGGGCTTTCGAAGCGGGGTTCGCCGCTTTTCGGGCGTGTTTCACTGGGCATGAGACATCCCTTCATTCATGCTGCGTCGGCGAATCCTGAAGCCGGCGTGGCAGATCGCGCGAAGACCGCGCAGGATCGTCGCGAAAGGCTAGAAGGCGGGGATGGTCGATCTCTTCAGCATGTTCCGTCGGCGCCCCGCCAAACGCGGCCGGCCAGGATTTGCGCGCCAGGACATCACCGCGCTCGCTGACAGCGTCGGCGGCCTCGTGGCCAGCCCTGTCAGGGACGCGCCGCCGATCGCCCGTAACCAGCCGATGCACGCACCCGATCAGTTCCAAGGGGACTATCAAGCCGAGCAGCCCCGGGCCCAGGCGGTTCATCCCGTGAGGGCTGCCGGCAGGCCCAACGGTTCCGGCGGGCCTCAGCTCTTGAAGCGGCCGGGCTTCCTGGCTGTGCATAGCGTGGAAAAGAGTTTTGGCAGCCGCCAGGTCGTGCGCGGCGTCAGCATCTATGTGCGCCGTGGCGAAGCGGTCGGCCTGCTCGGCCCCAACGGCGCCGGCAAGACCACCGTGTTCTACATGATCACCGGCCTGATCAAGGCCGATCGCGGCGCGATCGAGCTCGACGGCCACGACGTCACCAAGCTGCCGATGTATCAGCGCGCGCGGCTCGGGATCGGCTATCTGCCGCAGGAGGCCTCGATCTTCCGCGGTCTCACCGTCGAGCAGAACATCCGCGCCGTGCTCGAAGTGGTCGAGCCGTCGCGCAAGAAGCGCGAGCAGCAGCTCGACTCGCTGCTCGACGAATTCAACATCACGCGCCTAAGGAAATCGCCGTCGATTGCGTTGTCCGGCGGTGAGCGGCGCCGCGTCGAGATCGCGCGCGCACTGGCGACGCGTCCGAACTACATGCTGCTCGACGAGCCCTTTGCCGGCATCGATCCGATCGCGGTCGGCGACATCCAGGACCTCGTCCGCCATCTCACCAACCGCGGCATCGGCGTGCTGATCACCGACCACAATGTGCGCGAGACGCTCGGCCTCACCGATCGCGCCTACATCGTCTATGCCGGTGAGATCCTGACCGAGGGGAGCCCGGATGAGATCGTCGCCGATCCGGACGTGCGCCGCCTTTACCTTGGCGAGGAATTCCGCCTCTAGCCCGTTTTTCCAATTCGTCAAGACGTGTACATCGGGCTTGGACTAGGATAAGCAAAAATCGGACCAACTTTTGGGATCGGTTCTTGCTTCATGGCGCTTTCGCAGAGATTAGAGTTCCGGCAATCGCAGTCGCTGGTCATGACGCCGCAGTTGATGCAGGCGATCAAGCTGCTGCAATTGTCCAATCTCGATCTCACGACGTTCGTCGAAGAGGAACTCGAGCGTAATCCCCTGCTGGAACGGGCCAATGACGAGCCGCCCGCGGGCGAGGGCCCGGCCGAGACCGGCCAGTTCAATGACAGCGACGGCGGCCACAACGACGAGCCGGGCGGCGGCCCGGGCGAAGCCTTCGAGCCCGGCCAGGAAGAGTGGATGAGCAAGGATCTCGGCACCCGCGCCGAGATCGAGCAGACCATGGACACCGGGCTGGACAACGTCTTCTCCGAGGAACCGGCCGAGGCGGCCGCGCGCAACGCCCAGGATGCGGCGCCGACCACCTACACCGAATGGGGCGGCGGCGCCTCCGGTGACGAGGACTACAATCTCGAAGCCTTTGTCGCCGCGGAGACCACGCTCGGCGACCATCTCGCCGAGCAGCTCTCGGTTGCCTTCACCGGGGCCGCGCAGCGCATGATCGGCCAGTATCTGATCGACCTCGTCGACGAAGCCGGCTACCTGCCGCCGGATCTCGGGCAGGCCGCCGAACGGCTGGGCGCATCGCAACAGGACGTCGAGAACGTTCTTGCCGTACTGCAGAAATTCGATCCGCCCGGCGTCTGCGCGCGCAATTTGAGCGAATGCCTGGCGATCCAGCTCCGCGAGCTCGACCGTTACGATCCCGCGATGCAGGCCCTGGTCGAGCATCTCGACCTCCTCGCCAAGCGCGACATCGGAGCCTTGCGCAAGGTTTGCGGCGTCGACGATGAGGACATCGCCGACATGATCGGCGAGATCCGCCGGCTCAATCCCAAGCCCGGCATGAAGTTCGGCACGGCCCGGCTCCAGACCATGGTGCCCGATGTCTATGTCCGCCCGGGACCCGATGGCGGCTGGCATGTCGAGCTCAACAGCGACACCTTGCCGCGCGTGCTGGTCAACCAGACCTACTATTCGCAGCTCTCGAAGAAGATCGGCAAGGACGGCGACAAATCGTATTTCACCGATGCGCTTCAGAACGCGACCTGGCTGGTGCGTGCGCTCGACCAGCGCGCCCGCACCATCCTGAAAGTCGCAACCGAAATCGTGCGCCAGCAGGACGGCTTCTTCATCCATGGTGTGGCGCATCTGCGACCGCTGAATCTGAAGGCCGTCGCCGACGCCATTCAGATGCATGAATCCACGGTGTCGCGCGTCACCGCCAACAAATACATGGCGACCAATCGCGGCACGTTTGAGCTGAAATATTTCTTCACGGCCTCGATTGCATCGGCCGATGGCGGCGAGGCTCATTCGGCCGAAGCCGTGCGCCACCACATCAAGCAGCTGATCGATGCGGAGGCGCCCTCCTCGATCCTGTCCGACGACACCATCGTGGAACGCTTGCGCGGCTCGGGCATTGATATCGCCCGCCGCACGGTCGCGAAGTACCGCGAAGCCATGCGCATTCCTTCCTCGGTGCAACGCCGTCGCGACAAGCAGAGCGCTCTTGGTAACGTCGTCTCCACCGCCATGGCCGATCGCTCCCGCAATCCCGAACCGGCCTGATTGCGCCGGCGCGAAATCGCGCTACTCTCGATCTGCTATCGGGCCCAAATCCAGGCCAGGCACGAACCAAGTGAGGTTCACATGACTCTCCGCATCTCGGGAAAGAGCGTCAACGTCGGCGAGGCCCTGCGCGGCCGCGTCAACGACCGGACTGAAGAGGTCCTGCGCAAATATTTCGACGGCAATTACTCTGGTCACATCACGCTGAGCAAGGACGGCTTCGGCTTCCGCACCGACTGTGCGCTGCATCTTGATTCGGGAATCACGCTCGAGGCCGATTCCAACGCACCGGACGCCTATGCCAGTGCCGACCAGGCGCTGGTGATGATCGAGAAGCGGCTCAAGCGCTACAAGAGCCGGCTCAAGGATCGCTCCGCCCGCAAGGCCCATGTCGCCTCCGCGGCGCTGGCCGCGATGGATGCCACCAGCTACGTGCTGGAGGCACCGGGCGAGGGTGAGGATGAGGACGAGATCACCGGCTACAGCCCCGTCATCATCGCCGAGGCCACCACCTCGCTGAAGCCGCTGTCCGTGAGCGAAGCGGTCATGGAACTCGACCTCAGCGGGGCGCCCTGCCTGGTGTTTCAGCACGGCTCCTCCGGCCGGGTGAACATCATTTACCGCCGGGCCGACGGCAATGTCGGCTGGATAGACCCCCCGGGGGTCAAGACGGACGGCAAGGTGGGTGGCAAGGCGTGAGGCCGTCGGGCGACGCTCTGGGGGCCCCGCGCCGGGGCCCCTTTCCGCCTTAACAATGACCGGGGCAAAGCTGCACGCGGGAGTTGGCACCGGGATTGCGTTGGAGTAGAAGCCCCCCACATCAGGGGCGAGCTAAGTCCGCCTCCTGCTTCATCTTCTTGACGTCGGCCCGCCCAGGTTCTTTGTCCAGGCTGGCCAATTCGGAACCTGACGTTTTCATTCACCTCGGAAAACTTCCATGCCGATTACCGATCTGGTCGCGCCCGAGGCGATTCTCCCGGCATTGAAGGTCAACAGCAAGAAGCAGGCGCTTCAGGAACTCGCGGCCAAGGCCGCCGAGTTGACCGGGCAGAACGAGCGTTCCGTGTTCGAGGTACTCCTGCAACGCGAGAAGCTCGGCACCACTGCGGTCGGCTACGGCGTCGCCATTCCCCACGGCAAGCTGCCCAAGCTGGAAAAGATCTTCGGCATGTTCGCCCGCCTCGATCGCCCGATCGATTTCGAATCGATGGACGGCCAGCCGGTCGATCTCGTCTTCCTGCTGCTCGCCCCCGAAGGCGCCGGTGCCGATCACCTCAAGGCGCTGGCCCGCATCGCCCGCCTGCTCCGCGACCAGGACATCGCCAAGAAGCTCCGCGCCTCGCGCGATGCCCAGGCGATCTATTCGGTGCTCGCGCTGCCGCCGGCGACCGCGGCGTAACTCCCCTCCTTCTTGCAGGATAAGGCCCGATCGATTCTGGCACCTGGATTGCGCGGCGCGCAGCAATCTCGTCATGCTCATCTTGATCTCGAAGGTAGAAGACGCGAATATCTTCCCGTTTGAGACGTAGGGCATAGGGGCGGCCCTCACATCGTTAAGGGCCGTTCGCCGTTATGGACTGAGTGCACGTGACTGGGAATGGAAGGGCGCCGCTGCACATCGGTGCCGGGGCGGAAGAGCGGCCCGCGGCCGTGCTTCAGGGTGGTCAGCTTGGCGCCGGACTGCATACCGCAGCGGACTCCGATGCATATGAAAGCGCGATCTGGAAAGCGCCAAGCGCCGGCGTGGAACGGCTGGCCAGAAACGTGATCCGCAGCTCGATCACCCTCAACGTGGTCGCATCAATGGGTGTTCTTCACCCCGCATTACTACCTTCAGAGTGGAGCTATGTGCAGCAGGCGGTCGCGCTGCTGATGTGGATCGTCTCGATCTATGCCAGTGTCTTCGTACGGCCGCGGGTCCGGATCCAGCCCAATCCAGATCTCATCGCGTTGGTCACATTTTATGCCCTCGCGGCCGTTTCCGTTCTCTGGACCACGCTTTCCATCGCAGCGATCATGAAGAGCGTTGCACTTGTGGTGACGACTTTCGGTGCGTATTGCCTCATCACGCGTATCGACATCGACGAGATCGTCGGATCCACGGCGCTTGGGCTGTTCGTTCTGGTCGCCGCCTCGGCGTTGTGCGCCGTCTTCGTGCCCGAGATCGGCGTCGACCAGAGCTGGATGCACAACGGCCAGTGGCAAGGAATCTACGAATCGAAGCAGACGCTCGGCTTTATCAGCGCATATCTGATGTTCTTTGCCTGTTATCAGAAGATCACGGGGCAGGGATGGATTGCATTCCTCGTGTCGCTTGTTCTGGCATCGACCTGCGTCATCGCCTCGGAGTCGCGTGGTGCCGGCGCTGTCGCATTCGCGGCGGGCGGGCTGCTCGTGACTTCCATGTGGTCGATCCGCTGCATGAAAATCTATGCGGTGTTGCCACTCATCATGTGCATCCTGGCCGCTCTGCTGATGCTGTATTTTTACGTGACGGGGTACGATTCCATCCATCTCGGCGAGGCGACCGTCGATTTGACCGAGCGGACCTTCATTTGGCAGTACGCCATCGGCCATTTCAACGATGCGCCGCTGCTGGGCTTCGGCATCAACGGATTCTGGACGCGCCCCGCGATCTACGACTATTTCAACCAGAATCATGGCTGGGTGCTCGACAATTATCATAGCGGTTACATCGCGGTCGCGATTGAAACTGGATTTCTGGGATATTTGCTGTTCGTCACGAGCGTTTATCTGTTCTCGGAAAAGGTCCTCTATTTGATCGCCACCCGGTCGATCGATCGGTATCACTGCGCGCTGATCATCGGCTTCGTCGTCCTGAGCTTTCAATCGAACTTCACGGAGACGATGTTTCTTCGCTCGACAATGTTCACGTCGGTGCTGCTCGTCGCATTCTTCTTCGCAGTGTGCAGGCCGGTGCCCCAGCAGGGGCCTGCAGCAATGACGGGGCAAACAGGATGAATGCCATCCGCGTCCGCTGGACGATAGCCTTTCGTCTTGTCTTGGCACTATCCGTGCTTCCGATCTGCTTCCGGACCGAGGCAGCCGGACAGGCCAACACGCCCCCTGCTCCAAAATTGGGGCGCGGCATCAACATCCTCGGCTACGACGGCGTCTGGGAGGGAGGCCGAAACGCGCCATTTCGTCTGGACAACCTCACTGCGATCAGACGCGCCGGGTTCTCGCACGTTCGGATAAATTTCTTCGGCTTTAGATTCATGAATCCGGAGAAGGTAATGGATGAAGTCGTCTTGAGGCGGCTCGATGGCGTCATCGAGGAAGTGCTCGCCCGAAATCTCATCCCCATCCTGGACGAGCACGATACCCATGTTTGTCAGCGCGACATCTCCGAGTGCACAGACAAGCTGAAATCGTTCTGGACCCAAATCGCCGCGCGCTACGCCGGGAAATATCCAGCACTTGTCTTCGAGGTCCTCAACGAGCCGGGCGGGCAGATGTCGTCCACCGGCTGGAACGGCCTTCTGAACGAGTGCCTCAGCATCATCCGCGCCACCAATCCCCGGCGGACGGTCATCGCTTCGGTTCTCAACGTCGACGAGATGCCGGTCGAGGACCTGGTCCTGCCGTCGGATGACCGGAATCTGATCGTCACGTTTCACTATTACGCGCCGATCCGTTTCACCCATCAGGGCGCACCGTGGTCGCCCACATTCTCGCGAATCGGCCCGCTCGACTGGGGTACCCCGGAGGATAAACAGAAGGCCCGCGCCGATTTCGAGAAGATTCGGTCCTGGTCCCAAAGAGAAAAGCGCCCGATCTATCTCGGCGAGTTCGGCGTGTACGAGGCCGCTCCAGCCGAAGCACGGACCAGATATCTGTCATTCGTGGCGCGGAGCGCAGAGCGGCTTGGCTGGGCTTGGGCCTATTGGCAGTTCGATCATGATTTCGCGGCCTTCGACAGCGCGCGTCAAGCCTGGAAGCCGGACATCCTGCGGGCACTGCTTCCGGCCGGGCGTTGAGGTGCATCCGGGACGCGAGCCATCGCCGCACACTGCCTCATTGCGAGCGAGCGAAGCAATCCAAAATCTTGCCACGGAAAGATTCTGGATCCCCCAAAGCAAACGGGCACGCCTTCCTGCGAAGGCATGCCCGCTTGAAACCCTATTCGTGCGACGCGCGCGTGCTCAGTGCACGCTCACCGCTTGCAGCTCGTTGCTCCAGGCGTTGGCGATTGCGGCTTCGCGGCTGTCGGTCAGCATGATCGGCGTGCCGTCGGCGGCGTGGAGCGCGAAGAGCTTGAGGCCCGGCGCGATCTTCGGCGCTTCGGGAAACAGGCCCGGCACATCCTCAGAGCGGATCTGCTTCACATAGGCGATATGGCCTTCGCCGAGGGTTGCCAGCGTTTCCGGCGAGACGTTCTTGGCTTCGTATTCGAACGCAACGTGACCTTCACTCATGGTCTCGACTCCTCTCTCGAAACTAAGCGGTCGAGTCCGCTACTCGTTCCATTATTCGTGCTCATTGATAGCGATTGTCTTAACGATCCTCTCCGGTTCCGGCCGGGCAAGATCGATCGCCAGCAATCCGTTCTTCAGATCCGCACCCAGCACCAGCATCCCCTCCGCCAGCACGAAAGTGCGCTGGAAGTGGCGCGCGGCGATGCCGCGATGGATGTATTGCCGGGTCTTGTCGTCCTGCTGCCGCCCGCGAATGACGAGCTGGTTTTCCTCAATGGTTACATCGAGTTGGTCGCGGGTGAATCCGGCGACCGCCAGCGTGATCCGCAGACGCTCGGGCTGGCCCTCCGACCGGTCGCACCTCTCGATATTGTAGGGAGGGTAACCGTCGGCGCCTTTGACAACCCGATCGAGCACGCGCTCGATCTCGTCGAAGCCCAGAAGGAAGGGACTGGAAAGCATGGGAACACGAGACATAGTTTACAAAGTCCTCTCGAAGCGACTTTGGTGCATCAGGGCCCGTACAGGCACCCCTTGATCAGCAATATGGGCATATCCGCGTGTGGGTTCAAGGACGTAGCCGGGGCTGTGGACTGGCAGCTCACCCGCAAAAGCTGACTTGTCGCCATGGCGCGAAACGCCTGCCACAAGCCGGCCCGACGAAATTGCGGTGTGATTTTTCTCAACAAAAACAAACCCCCTTCTACTGTGCATGGGGTTGTTTTCGCGTTTTTTAATCGACGGCCCAGCGGAACCCGATCAGGCCTCGATCCGCGTCCGCCCATCGCCGCTGAACAGATGCAGCTTTTGGCGCATTGCTGCGACGCGGATCTTCTCGCCGATCGGAGGCGCCTCTGAGCCGGGAATGCGGACGATGACCTCGCCGGGCGGCAGTTCGCCGGGGTTGGCGGCGATGCGCTGCTCGTCCTGAGCCCGCGTGCCGTAAACGAAGGTTTCAGCGCCGACGCGCTCGATCGCTTCCACGGTGAGCGGAAGGGCGACGCCGCCGGCCGGGCTCTGGTCGGTGATGACGAAATCCTCCGGGCGAATGCCGAGGATGCCGGCGTCGGTGCTGCCGAGCTGCGACTTGATCTCGTCGGCGCGAATCGACATCAGATTCATCGGTGGCGCGCCGATGAAGGAGGCGACGAAAGTCGTCGCCGGCTTCTCGTAGATCGCCAAGGGATTGCCGACCTGCTCGACCTGGCCGCCATTCATCACCACGAGAATGTCGGCGAGCGTCATCGCCTCGAGCTGGTCGTGGGTGACGTAGATCGACGTGGTGTTGAGCCGGCGCTGCAATTTGCGGATCTCGACCCGCATCGCGATGCGGAGTTTGGCGTCAAGATTGGAGAGCGGCTCGTCGAACAGAAACACCTTCGGCTGGCGC
Organism: Bradyrhizobium sp. 35; assembly: GCF_023073215.1. Taxonomy (NCBI): domain Bacteria; kingdom Pseudomonadati; phylum Pseudomonadota; class Alphaproteobacteria; order Hyphomicrobiales; family Nitrobacteraceae; genus Bradyrhizobium; species Bradyrhizobium sp. 35. The sequence continues at coordinate 557,066 of NZ_JADPJC010000144.1, read as the reverse complement.
ACGATGGCGCGGCCCATGGCGACGCGCTGGCGCTGGCCGCCGGAGAGCTGGCGCGGCTTGCGCTCCAGCATCGAGGTGAGCTCGAGCACGCGGGCGGCTTCGTCGACGCGGGTCTTGACCTCGGCCTCCTTCATGCCGCGGTTGCGCAGGCCGTAAGCCATGTTGTTGAAGACGCTCATATGCGGATAGAGCGCGTAGTTCTGGAACACCATCGCGATGTCGCGGTCGGCGGGCTCGATCTGGTTGACGATGCGGCCGCCGATGTCGATCTCGCCGCCGGTGACGGTTTCGAGGCCTGCGACCATGCGCAGCAATGTCGACTTGCCGCAGCCGGAGGGCCCGACCAGCACGCAGAACTGGCCGTCGCCGACATCGACGTTGACGCCCTTGATGGCCTCGAAGCCGCCGGGATAGGTTTTGCGGACGTTGCGCAGGGTGACGTTAGCCATGGGATTTACTTTTCCGTCTCCACGACTCCGCGCACGAACAGTTTCTGCATCACGACGACGACGAACACCGGCGGCAGCATCGCGAGCACGGCCGTCGCCATCACGATCGGCCATTCGGTCAGCGCGTCGGTGGTGGTGATCATCTTGCGGATGCCGACCTGGATGGTCTGCATGTCGTCGCGGGTGGTGATCAGCAGCGGCCAGAGATATTGATTCCAGCCGAGGATGAAGAGGATCACGAACAGCGCCGCCATGTTGGTGCGCGACAGCGGCAGCAGCGTATCCCAGAAGAAGCGCAGGGGACCGGCGCCGTCGATGCGCGAGGCCTCCAGCAGCTCGTCCGGCACCGTCATGAAGAACTGGCGAAACAGCAGCGTCGCGGTGGCGGAGGCGATCAGCGGCAGTGACAGGCCCGCATAGCTGTCGAGCATGTGCAGATCGGCGACGATCTTGTAGGTCGGATAGATGCGCACCTCGACCGGCAGCATCAGCGTGATGAAGATGATCCAGAAGATCGGCATCCGGAAGGGAAAGCGGAAATAGACGATCGCGTAGGCCGAGATGATCGAGATCGCGATCTTGCCGACCGCGATCAGCAGCGCCATCACCAGCGAGTTCAGCATCATGTTGCCGACGGGCTCGCGGGTCGATCCGCTCGTGCCGACGAAAATGGTCTGGTAGTAGACCTCGAAGAAATGGCCGCCCGGCAGCAGCGACATTTGCCCGTTGGCGATCAGCGCGTTGTCCTGGGTCGAGGCGACGAACGCGATGTAGACGGGGAAGGCGACGACCGCGATCCCGATCCAGAGGATGATGTGGGCGATGTTGCGCCGGAAGCCCTCTTCCTCGACCATCAGTAGGTCACCTTGCGTTCGACGAACCGGAACTGGATTCCGGTGAGCACGATGACCATGACCATCAGGATCACCGACTGCGCCGCCGAGCTGCCGAGATTGCCGCCGAGCAGGCCGTCGGAATAGACCTTGTAGACCAGCGTGACCGTCGACGTTCCGGGGCCGCCGCGGGTCATCGTGTCGATGATGCCGAACGTGTCGAAGAAGGCGTAGACGATGTTGACCACCAGCAGGAAGAAGATGGTCGGCGACAGCAACGGGAAGGTCACGGTCCAGAACCGCCGCATCGGACGGGCGCCGTCGATCGCGGCGGCCTCGAACACGCTCTTTGGGATCGCTTGCAGGCCGGCGAGGAAGAACAGGAAATTATAGGAGATCTGCTTCCACGCGGCGGCGAGGATGATCAGCGCCGCGGCCTGGTCGCCGTCGAGCAGCGGATTCCAGTCGACGCCCATATTGCGCAGATAGCGCGAGAGCACGCCGAGCGAGGGATGCAGCATGAAGATCCAGAGCACGCCGACCACGGGCGGTGCCACCGCATAGGGCCAGATCAGGAGCGTGCGGTAGAGCATCGAGCCACGCAGCGGCTTGTCCGCCATCACGGCGAGCAGCAGCGCAAAGGACAGCGACGAGACGGCGATGGCGAACGAGAACAAGAAGGTCCGGACGATCGCCTCGAAATAGGCTGCGTCCTTGAACAGCTCGACGTAATTCTCGAACCAGACAAAGGTGGTCGACAGACCGAACGCATCCTGGAGCAGGAAGGACTGGATCACCGCCTGCAGGGCCGGCCAATAGAAGAAAATCAGGACGATCGCGAGCTGCGGCGCAACCAGCGCGTACGGTAACAGTCTTGACTGGAAGATGGCTTGCTTTTGCATGATGCCAGCAGAGCGGCAGGCCGGGTCGCGGCCTGCCGCTCATTGCCTCACTTGACGGCGGTCTTTTCGAACTGCCGCAGCATCGTGTTGCCGCGCTCGACGGCGGCATCGAGCGCCTGCTTGGCGCTCTTCTTGCCGGCCAGCGCTTGCTCAATCTCTTCCGACCAGACGTCACGCAGCTGCACCATGTTGCCGAGGCGCAGACCGCGCGAATTCTCGGTCGGCTCCTTGTTGGTCAGCTCGAGCAGCGGGGTCTCGAGATAGGGCTGATCCTTGTAGAAGCCTTCTTCCTTCGCCTTGGCGTAGGCCGCCTTGGTGATCGGCAGGTAGCCGGAGGCCTTGTGGATGTAGACCTGGCGATCGGTGTCGGAGAGGAAGGTCAGGAATTTCGCGACGCCCTTGTATTCCTCGGCCGACTTGCCGCCCATCACCCACAGCGAAGCGCCGCCGATGATCGAGTTCTGCGGTGCGCCCTTGACGTCGGGATAATACGGCATCGGCACGGCGGTGAAGTTGAACTTGGCCTGCGCCTTGACGTTGCCGAAGAAGGCCGACGAGGTCAGGTAGATCGGGCACTCGCCCGAAGTGAAGCGGCCTTCGCCGGTGTTGGTGCGGCCGGCGTAGTCATAGGTCTTGGTCTTCTGCAGCTCGACCAGGGTTTCGAGATGCTTGACCTGAAGCGGTCCGTTGAACTCGAGCACGGTGTCGAAGCCGTCGAGGCCGTTGGCCTTGCTGGCGAGCGGCACGTTGTGCCACGCCGAGAGCTGCTCGAGATTGACCCAGGTGATCCAGGAGCCCGAGAAGCCGCAGGTGTCATGACCGGCAGCCTTCAGCTTCTTGGCGGCCTCGAACGTTTCGGGCCAGGTCTTCGGGATCTCTACGTTCGCCTTCTTCAGCTCGTCGAGGTTCACCCACATCACGGTCGAGGACGAGTTGAAAGGGAAGGACAGCATCTCGCCCTTCGACGTCGAATAATAACCGGTGATGGCGGGCAGGTAGATCTTGGGGTCGAACTTCTCGCCGGCGTCGGCCATCAGCTTGTAGACGGGCTTCACGGCGCCGGTCGCGGCCATCATGGTCGCGGTGCCGACTTCGAACACCTGCATGATGTGCGGGGCGTTGCCGGCGCGGAACGCCGCGATGCCGGCGTTCATCGTATCGGGATAGTTGCCCTTGTAGGTCGGGATCACCTTGTAGTCGCTCTGCGACGCGTTGAAGTCGGTGGCGAGCTTGACGATGACGTCGTTGTTGGCGCCGGTCATCGCGTGCCACCACTGGATTTCGGTCACGGCCAAGGCCGGCGAGGCCGATAGTCCAACCGTGAGTGCAATAGCGGCAGCCGCTCCAAAATGTCGAAGAGCCATCAAGTAAACCTCCCTTGGGCCGTCAAAAATGATCGCTTGCGCTAGCAGCGCCATATGACGTTCACATGACTGTGTAAGCGGCCGAAACGAAAGCGGCAAGCGCTGGAAAAGGGAAGCCGTCAAATAGGCGAATGCCGCGCGCGCAGCGTCCTCCGTTCGCGGTGCACAGAGCGCCCGCACCGCACTGCGGCATTGCCGTGGGATGTGGAAGGCGAGGGCGCTAGCGCTTGCGCTCGGGGCCGCAGACAGTGCCCTGCTCGACCATCGCGTCGATCTCGGACCTGGAGTAGCCGAATTCGCCCAGGACCTCGGCGGCGTGCTCGCTGAATTTCGGCGGCAGGCGCCGCAGGCTCGGCTTGCTGCGGTCGAGCCGGATCGGCGACGCCACGCCCTTGTACCAATCCTTCTCGATAATATCGCCGCGCGCGATCGTGTGCGGGTTGGTCAATGCCTGGTCGATCTTCTGCACGGGGCCGGCGGGCAGGCCCGCGGCGAGCAGGCGATTGCACAGCGGCTCGGCCTCGTGCTGGCTGAACACGGCGGCAAGCTCGGCCCGCAGCGCCTCGCGATTGCCGATGCGATCCTTGTTGCGCGCAAAGCGCGGATCGGTGCCGAGCTCGGGCTTGCCGATCTCCTTGGCGAGCTTGCGGAAGGTGCCGTCATTGCCGACGCCGATGAAGATGTCGTCGGTCTTGGTCGGGAAGATCGCATAGGGCACGAGGTTGGGATGCTCGTTGCCGGTGAGCGACGGCGGCTTGCCATGCATGAAATAATTCGCGGTGTGCGGATGCATGATGGCGAGACCGGTCTCGTACAGCGTGGTCTCCAGGAACTGGCCCTGGCCCGAGCGCTGCCGCTCCGACAGCGCCATCAAGATGCCGATCGCCGCATAGAGGCCGGTGCCGATGTCGACCAGCGGCACGCCGATCCGCATCGGTCCGCTCTCGGGCGAGCCGGTCGCCGCGATCATGCCGGTCATGGCCTGGATGATGGCGTCATAGCCGGGATTGCCGCCGCGCGGGCCGTCGGCGCCGAAGCCGCAGATCCGGCAATGCACGAGGCGCGGAAATTTCTCGCGTAACACCTCGTTGCCGATGCCCCATTTCTCCAGCGTGCCCGGCTTGAAGTTCTCGATCAGGACGTCGGCGCTCTCCAGCATCTTGAGCAGCACGGTCCGGCCGCCCTCGGAGGCGAGGTCGAGGCCGATCGAGCGCTTGTTGCGGTTGATGCCGATGAAATAGGCCGCGTCTTCCTCGTGGAAGGGAGGGCCCCAGTCGCGTACCTCGTCGCCTGCGGGCGGCTCGACCTTGATCACGTCGGCGCCATGGTCGGCGAGGATCTGGGTGCAATAGGGGCCGCCGAGCACGCGCGTCAGATCGATGACGCGCAGGCCGCTCATTGCACCCATGGCAGCTCCAGAACTGGCGGCTTCAGTCATGCCTTCGCGTCCCCTGTGTCGGTATTGATCACAGGCCTAACGAGGTTCGTCCGAGCCGGCAATGGCTTCGCGCGTAGGGCGTCATGCAGGCCGCTCGTCGCAATCCCGCGGGATGGCAAATCAAGGGAGGCGGCCGGCCCGAGGGGTATCTCGGGCCAGCCGCTTCAGCTAACCGATCAGACGACCGTCAGACGGACGTCGACATTGCCGCGCGTCGCGTTGGAATACGGGCACACCTGGTGCGCCTTCTCGACCAGCGCCTCGGCTTCCGCGCGGGCGAGGCCCGGCAGCGAGACGGCAAGGTCGATGTCGAGACCGAAGCCGCCGGCCGCGCGCGGGCCGATGCCGACGGTCGAGGTCACGGAGGCGTCGGCCGGAACCTTGGGGCCGCCCTGCGAGGACACGAACTTCATCGCGCCGATGAAGCAGGCGGCATAGCCCGCAGCAAACAGCTGCTCGGGATTGTTGCCGGCGCCGCCTCCGCCGCCGAGCTCCTTCGGCGTGGTGAGCTTGACGTCGAGCGCGCCGTCGAGGGTCGCGGCATGGCCGTCGCGGCCGCCGGTGGCCTTTGCGCTGGTCTTGTAGAGGACGTTCACTGACATTTTTGTCTCCCTGTGTTTTCGGGGTGGGGGCGCCATCTTTATCGCAGGCAATTAGATTGCGCGCAATTGAAATTATAGCGTCTCACATTTAATTGTTCGCAATTGAATGTAGCGACGGCCGGCCCCAGAATGGAGCAAGTCCTGTGAGATTCTCGATGCCCCGGAAACATTCGGCAGCGGACGCGCCGCTGCGCCTCGACAACCAGATCTGCTTCGCGGTCTATTCCGCCGCGCATGCGTTCAACCGCGTCTACAAGCCGCTGCTGGACCGGCTCGGCCTGACCTATCCGCAATATCTGGTGATGCTGGTGCTGTGGGAGCGCGACGACGTGCCGGTCAAGAGCATCGGCGAAAAGCTGCACCTGGATTCGGGCACGCTGACACCGCTGCTCAAGCGGCTCGAGGCGGCCCACCTCGTCAAGCGCACGCGCTCGAGCGAGGACGAGCGTCAGGTGCTGATCGCGTTGACGCCGCAGGGCCAGGCCTTGAAGGACAAGGCGCGGGCCGTGCCGCAATCGATTCTGGCGGCATCGGACTGCTCGGTCTCGGAGCTTGTCGCGATGAAGGACGAGATTGTGGCGTTGCGCGATCGGTTGAATGCGGTGATCGGGGAGTAGGGTTAGAGGTGCGCTCTTAGGACAGCCGCTTCTTTGTGAAGGCTCGGCCGGAGTGAGACTTCAGGTAGGCTTCAAAAGCGAGCGCTTTGTGCTTGTCAGGGAAGGCGCAGTACCAGATCAGCTTCCAAGGCTTGAACTTGGCAGTGTGGGTGGATTTGCCAGCATTGTGCTCTGGAAACCGGCGCTTCAGATCTTCCGTAGCCCCAACGTATTCCTGCTCGGGAAATTCGATGCTGCGGAGGATGTAGACGTACCACATTGACGATTATCGCCCGGGCAGCCGCTGCGTGGGAGTCTCACCAGTCCGTCTTCGCCCTTCGGGCTTCGCCGGACACCACGCTTCGCCCTTCGAGCTCCGCGCGGCTGCGCCACGCGTAGCCCGAAGGGCGAAGCGTGGTGGAGCCAGGCGGGATCGAACCGCCGACCTCTTGCATGCCATGCAAGCGCTCTCCCAGCTGAGCTATGGCCCCTTAACCGTCCGACGCGCCTTGGGCGACGCGTCGGGAAAGACCCAGAACCACAGTTCTGGAATTATCTCAAGTCTCTTCGTCACCGCCGACATCACCAATGATGTCGGTGACGTCCTCATCGCCTTCTTCGTCGTCGGCGATAAAGGTCGAATCATCGTCGTCATCGTCCTCGATAGTTTCATCGACTTCGATGTCGTCCTCGGATTCGGGCACGACGGCCTTGACCTTGCCGGTGTTCTCCTCGGCATCGGCCTCCTCGAGCGAGACCTCCTCGACCTCCGCCGGCTCTGGCGTGGCGTCGGCGGCAGCGGCTGCGTGACGGGCTTCGGCACCGCGGGGTGCGCGAGCCGGCGCGATGGGCGCGATCGGCACGACTTCACCGGTATAGGGCGAGATCACCGGATTCTTGTTGAGGTCATAGAACTTTTTGCCCGTGGTCGGGCAAATACGTTTAGTTCCGAGTTCGGACTTGGCCACGGCAGAGGAATCCTGGAAATGTCTGAAAAGCGGTGCTTCACTTGGCTAGTTGGCGGCCCGCTGTCAATAGCGCATTGCGGGAGAACGACATGCCCGTGACGGCGGGGAGACCATGTGGTACCTGCCCCGCGAGTCCCACAGGGACGTTTCGGGCCTACCCAAGGACACAAACTTGACCGATTCCGACAAGCCGACGCCGCTCCAGTCGCGCGCCAGCGGTCCCCTGACCGGGAAAGTAAGGGTGCCCGGAGACAAGTCGATCTCCCACCGTGCCCTCATCCTCGGCGCGCTCGCGGTCGGAGAGACGCGGATTTCGGGCCTCCTGGAGGGCGAGGACGTCCTTAACACCGCCAAATCCATGCAGGCGCTCGGCGCCGGGGTCGAGCGTACCGGAGATTTCGCCTGGAAGGTGAACGGCGTGGGTGTCGCAGGCTTCGCGGAGCCCAAAGCGCCGCTGGATTTCGGCAACTCCGGCACCGGCTGCCGGCTCGTCATGGGCGCCGTCGCCGGCTGTCCGATCTCCGCGGTTTTCGACGGCGATGCCTCACTGCGCAGCCGGCCCATGCGCCGGATCCTGGATCCCCTGGAAAAGATGGGCGCGAAGGTCGTCTCCGGCGGCGCGGGCGGCCGTCTGCCGCTGACCGTCCAGGGTGCGCGCGATCCGCTGCCGATCACCTACAAGACGCCTGTGGCCTCGGCCCAGATCAAATCCGCCGTGCTGCTCGCGGGCCTGGCCGCGCCGGGCGCCACGACCGTCATCGAGACCGAGGCCAGTCGCGACCACACCGAACTGATGCTCAAGCATTTCGGCGCCGAGATCACCTCAGTGCAAGAAGGTCAGCACGGCCGCCGTATCACGCTCGTGGGGCAGCCGGAGCTGCATGGCGCCAATGTCGTCGTGCCCGCCGATCCCTCGTCGGCGGCGTTCCCTATCGTTGCTGCGCTGATCGTCGAAGGCTCCGAAATCGTCCTGTCCGACGTCATGACCAATCCGCTGCGCACCGGTCTTTTCACCACGCTGCGCGAAATGGGTGCCTCGATCGAGGAAAGCGAAGTTCGTGGCGACGCTGGCGAGCCGATGGCAAAGCTGCGGGTACGCGCCTCGAAATTGCGCGGTGTCGAGGTGCCGCCGGAGCGTGCACCGTCGATGATCGACGAATATCTGGTGCTGGCGGTGGCGGCCGCCTTTGCCGAGGGCACGACCATCATGCGCGGCCTCCAGGAGCTGCGCGTGAAGGAATCCGACCGTTTGGAGGCCACCGCCGCCATGCTCCGCGTCAACGGTGTCAAGGTCGAGGTCTGCGGCGACGATTTGATCGTCGAAGGCCGCGGCCACGTTCCCGGCGGCGGCGTGGTGGCCACCCACATGGATCATCGCATCGCGATGTCCGCGCTGGTGATGGGCTGCGCCTCCGATCAGCCGGTAACCGTCGATGACACCGCCTTCATCGCCACCAGTTTTCCGGATTTCATCCCGATGATGCGTTCGCTTGGGGCCGATTTTTCATGATCATTGCCATCGACGGGCCCGCGGCGTCGGGCAAGGGCACCCTCGGCAAGCGCCTTGCCCACCATTACGGCTACCGTCACCTTGATACCGGCGTAATCTATCGCGCGGTGGCCTATTCCCTGATGCAGTCCGGTCATGATCTCCGGGACGAGGCGGCGGCGGTCGCTGCGGCGCTGGAACTCGATCCCGAAAAGTTCGGCAATCCCGCCCTGAAGACCCAGAAGGCCGGCGAGGGCGCCTCGATCGTCTCGGCGATCCCCAAGGTGCGCGAGGCCCTCATCAACTTTCAGCGGCAATTCGCCGCCGATCCGCCCGGCGCCGTGCTCGATGGGCGCGATATTGGAACCGTGATCTGCCCCCATGCCGACGTGAAGATCTTCGTCGTCGCCGACCCCAAGGTCCGTGCCCGCCGCCGGACCATGGAGGCCAAGGCGCGGGGCGAGGAGGCGGACGAGGCGGCCGTGCTCGCCGATATCATCCAGCGCGACGAGCGCGACAAGAACCGGGCGATCGCCCCCCTGAAGCCGGCTCCGGATGCTTACTTGCTAGATAACTCCCAACTGGATATAGAAGGCGGCGTCCGGGCCGCCATCGACATTATCGAGGCCGTCCGAGCGGGCCGGTCGCGGGGTTAAGCCGCTGCCGTCATTGGAGGAAGCGCCCGCTCCCGCTCTTTGAGGTCGATACTCTCGGTCCCTGCTCGGGGCCGACGCGATCCAGGTTCCGGACAAAAGATTTCCACGTATCGAACGCGCGGGCCTCAGCCGGCCCGCTTCCGCTGTTCCGCCCTCCAGGTCGGAGCAGCGAGCGGTCGCTCGAAGGTTCTGCGGACCTTCCGACACTGCGCGTACGGTGCGCCCAAGAACCCAACGGCCGGCATGACATCCGCAACTGGAGAACAAATGGCTTCGACTTCTGCTGATACCTATAGCCCGTCGCGCGACGATTTCGCCGCGATGCTCGACGAGTCCTTCGCAGGCGGCAACCTGCAGGAAAGCTCAGTCATCAAGGGCAAGGTTGTTGCAATCGAAAAGGACATGGCCGTCATCGACGTCGGCCTGAAGACGGAGGGCCGCGTTGCCCTGCGCGAATTTTCCGGCCCCGGCCGTGACAGCGAGCTCAAGGTCGGCGACGAGGTGGAAGTGTTCCTCGATCGGATCGAGAACGCCCTCGGCGAAGCCGTGCTGTCGCGTGACAAGGCGCGCCGCGAAGAGAGCTGGGGCAAGCTCGAGAAGGCCTTCCAGAACAACGAGAAGGTCAACGGCGTCATCTTCAACCAGGTCAAGGGCGGCTTCACCGTCGACCTCGACGGTGCCGTGGCCTTCCTGCCGCGTTCGCAGGTCGACATCCGTCCGATCCGCGACGTTGCGCCGCTGATGAACAACTCGCAGCCGTTCCAGATCCTCAAGATGGACCGCCGCCGCGGCAACATCGTCGTGTCCCGCCGCACGGTTCTCGAAGAGACCCGCGCCGAGCAGCGTCAGGAGCTGGTGCAGAACCTCGAAGAGGGTCAGGTCATCGACGGCGTGGTCAAGAACATCACCGATTACGGTGCGTTCGTTGATCTCGGCGGCATCGACGGTCTGCTGCACGTCACCGACATCGCGTGGCGCCGCGTCAACCACCCGACCGAGGTGCTCTCGATCGGCCAGACCGTGAAGGTCAAGATCATCAAGATCAACCACGAGACGCACCGCATCTCGCTGGGCATGAAGCAGCTGTTGGACGATCCGTGGCAGGGCATCGAAGCCAAGTACCCGCTGGGTGCCCGCTTCACCGGTCGCGTCACCAACATCACCGACTACGGCGCGTTCGTCGAGCTCGAGCCGGGCATCGAAGGCCTGATCCACGTCTCCGAGATGTCGTGGACCAAGAAGAACATGCACCCCGGCAAGATCGTTTCGACCTCGCAGGAAGTCGAAGTGCAGGTGCTGGAAGTCGATTCCGTCAAGCGCCGCATCTCGCTCGGCCTCAAGCAGACCATGCGCAACCCGTGGGAGGTCTTCGTCGAAGGTCACCCGACCGGTTCGACGGTCGAGGGCGAGGTCAAGAACAAGACCGAATTCGGTTTGTTCCTGGGCCTCGAGGGCGACGTCGACGGCATGGTCCATCTCTCCGACCTCGACTGGAAGCAGCCGGGCGAGCAGGTGATCGACAACTACAAGAAGGGCGACATGGTGAAGGCCGTGGTGCTCGATGTGGACGTCGAGAAGGAGCGCATTTCTCTTGGAATCAAACAGCTTGAAGGCGACCCCTTCGCCGAGCCGGGCGATGTCAAGAAGGGCGCGGTCGTGACCTGCGAAGTGATCGAAGTGAAGGAGAGCGGCATCGAGGTGAAGATCACCGGTACCGACTTCACCACGTTCGTGAAGCGCTCGGAGCTCGCTCGTGACCGCAACGATCAGCGCGCCGAACGCTTCGCCGTCGGCGAGAAGGTCGATGCCCGCGTGATCCAGTTCGACAAGAAGGCCCGCAAGGTCCAGGTGTCGATCAAGGCGCTCGAAGTCGCCGAAGAGAAGGAAGCCATCGCGCAGTACGGCTCTTCCGATTCGGGAGCAACGCTCGGCGACATCCTCGGCACCGCGCTCAAGAACCGCGACACCAAGTAAGCGAAACGCAGGTTTCACTGCATCAAAGCCCCGGCGCGAGCCGGGGCTTTTTTGTAGTGAGGTCGTCGCCCGGATGGGGCGAAGTGAAATCCGGGAAAGCCTCTCCGTGAGGCGAGAACCCCGGATTACGCTTGCGCTCCATCCGGGCTACGCGGCAGCCGGCCTTGTTTTCTTCTAATTGCGCCGCAATTGATGTATCCAGATAAGCCAATGGCGACGCTGCGACGGCACAACGCGCCTGGCCTTTCATTTGGAGATATTGAGATGTCACTCGATTCGGACATCATCGTCGATCGCCGCAGGATCCGCCGCAAGCTGACGTTCTGGCGCGTATTGGCCGCGCTGATCGCGATCGCGGCGATCGCAGGCTTCGCGCTGGTCGCGACGCCTGGTGCGCGCGGCACGTTCGCGTCCGCCGGCTCGATCGCGCGGGTCCAGATCGAGGGCCTGATCCGCAGCGATTCCGATCGCACCCAGGCGCTCGAGCGGCTGGAGAATTCGCAGGCCGCCGCCGTCATCGTTCACATCAATTCGCCGGGCGGCACCACCGCCGGCTCCGAGCAGCTCTATGATTCGCTTGTACGGTTGAAGGCAAAGAAGCCGCTCGTTGTCGTCGTCGAAGGCCTCGCCGCCTCCGGCGGCTACATCACCGCGATCGCCAGCGATCACATCATCGCCCAGCAGAGCTCGCTGGTCGGCTCGATCGGCGTGCTGTTCCAGTTTCCGAACGTCTCGGAGCTGTTGAAGACCGTCGGCGTCAAGGTCGAGGAGGTAAAGTCCACGCCGCTGAAGGCCGCGCCCAACGGTTTCGAGCCAACCAGCCCTGAGGCACGGGCGGCGCTCGATGCGTTGGTGAAGGATTCCTATGCCTGGTTCAAGGGATTGGTGAAGGAACGGCGTGGCATGGATGACACGCAGCTCGAGAAAGTGGTTGATGGCCGTGTCTTCACCGGACGCCAGGCCATCGATCTCAAGCTGATCGATCAGATCGGCGACGAGAAGACCGCCGTGACCTGGCTGGTCGAGCAGAAGGGCGTCAAGAAGGGGCTCTCCGTGCGCGATTACAAGCTGCAGCCGCGCTTCAGCGATCTGCCGTTCCTCAAGACGGCGGCCGCAGTAACGCTGGAAGCACTGGGTTTAGGCTCGATTGCGCATCAAATCGGACAAACCGGCGTCGCACAGGCGGTCGATCGGCTCGGAATGGATGGAATGCTCGCCTTGTGGCAGCCGGCGGCGTCGAACTGACCGGAACCGGGCGAGCCACAGAGGTTTTTCCCGTTCGGCGCGTGTAGGTCCAGCCCGCTTTTTCGGCATTTGTCACGTGTTTTCACGACGCTCAACCCTCATTTAGCGTCTTGACAGATCACGGTATTTTCACGGAAATGGTCGTCCGCACGCTCCCGGGTCCTATCTCTCGATGATCAAATCCGAACTTGTTCAGCGTATCGCCGAGCACAACCCGCATCTGTACCAGCGGGATGTCGAGAACATTGTGAATGCGATTCTCGAAGAGATCGTAGCGGCTCTCGCGCGCGGTGATCGCGTCGAGTTGCGCGGCTTCGGTGCCTTCTCGGTCAAGCATCGCCCTGCGCGCGCAGGGCGCAATCCGCGCACCGGCGCCCATGTGCCTGTCGATCAGAAGAGCGTTCCGTTCTTCAAGACCGGCAAGGAAATGCGCGAACGGCTGAATCGCGACCATCCGGATCCAGGCGCGCCAGACTGAGGTCCACCTCAGGGTTTCCCGCGGTCGCCAGTGATGCGGCCGCAACCTTGATTCAAGGCGAGCGAGCCGAGATGCGAAAATTCCTGAGCGCGCTGGTCGTGATTCCGCTGGGCCTGGTCCTGATGGTCTTTGCCGTCGCCAACCGGCATTTCGTCACGGTCTCGTTCGATCCCTTCGTTTCCAACGACCCGTCATTCTCGGCAACGCTGCCGCTGTTCCTGCTCCTGATCGTGGTGGCTGCGCTCGGGGTCCTCGTGGGCGGGTGTGCCGTCTGGTTCGGCCAGCGGCACTGGCGGCGTGCGGCGCGCCGGCATGACGCGGATGCCCGGGCCGCGCGAGGCGAGCTGGCTGATCTGCGGGCCCAGTCTGCCGCAGCAAGGCCTGAGTCCCAGCGCCTCCCCGTTCCCTCCGGTGTGGGGCTTTACGGGCCCGTCGGGCGAGACAAGCAGCGCGCGACGTTGTAGAAGCGGCCGCAACCGAAAAGCCCGTTTTCCGGCCGCGGACCCGCGGCCCTCCATTTGCTTTGAGCCCATATCCGTCGAGAACATGTCCTTGCTCGTCAAAATCTGCGGCCTGTCCACGCCCGAGACGCTCGAAACGGCGCTCGAGGCGGGTGCCGACATGGTGGGCTTTGTGTTCTTCCCGCCGTCGCCGCGGCATTTGTCGCTGGAAGCCGGCCGGGAGCTCGGCCGGCAGGTGAAGCGGCGCGCGCTCAAGGTCGCGCTCACCGTCGATGCCGACGATGCCACGCTCGACAACATCATGGACGCGCTGTCGCCGGACATTTTCCAGCTTCATGGCACGGAGAGCGTGGCCCGGCTGCGCGACATCAGGCAACGGGTCGGTCGTCCGGTGATGAAGGTCGTGCCGGTCGCAACGTCAGCGGATCTCGCCGTGCTGCCCGGTTACGCCGAGATAGCCGAACGCATCCTGTTCGATGCGCGCGCACCGAAGGACGCAACGCGGCCAGGCGGCCTCGGCGCACCATTCGATTGGCATCTGCTCGGAAACCTGGAGCTCGCGTTGCCGTATATGGTCTCGGGCGGCCTCAGCGCCGACAACGTCGCCGAAGCCGTTCGCGTCACCCGGGCCGGTGGCGTCGACGTCTCCTCCGGTGTCGAGAGCGCCCCGGGCGTGAAGGACCCCGAGATGATCAAGGCCTTCATTCGCGCCGCGCGCGCAAGCCAAGATGCAAGTCAAGAGTTGAGCGTCCGATGAATGTTGCAAAACCGAATTCCTATCGCAGCGGCCCCGACGAGCGCGGCCATTTCGGCATTTTCGGCGGACGCTTCGTTGCCGAAACCCTGATGCCGCTGATCCTCGATCTGGAGAAAGCCTACACCGAGGCCAAGGTCGACCCGGCCTTCCAGATCGAGATGAACGGCTATCTCAAGAATTATGTCGGCCGGCCCTCGCCGCTCTATTTCGCCGAGCGTCTGACCGAGCATCTGGGCGGCGCCAAGATCTACCTCAAGCGCGAAGAGCTCAACCACACCGGCTCGCACAAGGTGAACAACGTGCTCGGCCAGATCATGCTGGCGCGACGCATGGGCAAGAAGCGCATCATCGCCGAGACCGGCGCCGGCCAGCACGGTGTCGCCACCGCGACGCTGTGTGCGCGCTTCGGCCTGGAATGCATCGTCTATATGGGCGCCGTCGACGTCGAGCGGCAGCAGCCCAACGTCATCCGCATGGAGATGTTGGGCGCAACGGTCATTCCAGTGCAGTCGGGCACGCGCACGCTGAAGGATGCCATGAACGAGGCGCTGCGCGACTGGGTCACCAACGTGCACAACACCTTCTACTGCATCGGCACGGTCGCGGGTCCGCATCCCTATCCGACGCTGGTCCGCGACTTCCAGTCGATCATCGGCAACGAGACCAAGGTGCAGATGCAGGAGATCGAAGGCCGCCTGCCGGATTCGCTGGTCGCCTGTATCGGCGGCGGCTCCAACGCGATGGGCCTGTTTCATCCGTTCCTCGACGATTCCACCGTCGAGATCTTCGGCGTCGAAGCTGCGGGCCACGGGCTGACGCAACTGCATGCGGCGTCGATCGCGGGCGGTCGTCCCGGCGTGCTGCACGGCAACCGCACCTATCTCCTGATGGACGCCGACGGCCAGATCCAGGACGCGCATTCGATCTCCGCCGGGCTCGACTATCCCGGCATCGGCCCCGAGCACTCCTGGCTGCACGAGATCGGCCGCGTGAACTATCTCTCCGCGACCGACGACGAGGCCCTCGCAGCGTTCCAGTTGCTGTCAAAGCTGGAAGGCATCATCCCCGCGCTCGAGCCGGCACATGCCATCGCCAAAGTGATGGAGCTCGCGCCGAAGCGGACCAAAGATCACCTGATGGTCGTCAACCTCTCCGGCCGCGGCGACAAGGACGTCCCGCAGGTCGGCGACATCCTGAGGGGCAAGAGCAAGTGACCACGCGTATCGACACCCGTTTCGCCGAGCTGAAGAAAGCCGGCCGCTCGGCCTTCGTGACTTATGTGATGGCCGGCGATCCCGATCTCACGACGTCGCTCAATATCGTCAAGGCGTTGCCCAAGGCAGGCGCCGACGTGATCGAACTCGGTATTCCCTTCACCGATCCGATGGCGGATGGTCCCTCGATTCAGGCTGCCGGTCTGCGCGCGCTCAAGAACGGCATGACGTTGAAGAAGACGCTGGAACTGGTGCGTGATTTCCGCAAGGACGACAACGTCACGCCGCTGGTGCTGATGGGCTATTACAATCCGATCTACATCTACGGCGTCGACAAGTTTTTGGTTGATGCCAAGACGGCCGGGGTCGACGGCCTGATCATCGTCGATCTGCCACCCGAGGAAGACGAGGAGCTCTGCATTCCCGCGCTGAAGGCGGGCCTGAACTTCATTCGCCTGGCGACCCCGACCACCGACGACAAGCGCCTGCCCGCGGTGCTCGCGAACACGTCAGGCTTTGTCTACTATGTCTCTATCGCCGGCATCACCGGCGCAGCGGCGGCGGACGCCAATGCCGTTGGCGACGCGGTCGCGCGCATCAAGCGGCATACCAAGCTCCCGATATGCGTCGGTTTCGGCATCCGCACGCCGGAGGCGGCGCGCGCCATTGCCGAAAAGGCCAATGGCTCGGTAGTCGGCACCGCGCTGGTCGATGCGCTCAAGAACAGCCTCGATGCGGAAGGGCGCGCGACGGCCAAAACCGTCAACGCCGTCGCCGAGCTGACGGCGGCACTGGCCCAGGGCGTCAAGGGCGCGCAACAGGCGGCGGAATAGGCCTTAATTCCGCTGCCAAGTCCGACGAGCAAGGCGGACGATACGGCGGCTTGCCGGGCCGGGTCCCGGCCGCCATATATCCCTTCAGGTGGTCCCCAGGCGGGATCGCACATCGGAGCAAACCATGAACTGGCTTACCAATGTGGTCCGGCCGAAGATCCGCAACATGCTGCGGCGGGAGACGCCGGAGAATCTGTGGATCAAGTGCCCGGATTCCGGACAGCTCGTGTTCTACAAGGACGTCGAGGCCAACCAGTTCGTCATCCCCGGCTCGAACTATCATATGCGCATGAATGCGGTGGCGCGTCTGAAGTCGATTTTCGACAATGAGACCTGGTACGACGTCGCGCTGCCTGACGTCACGCCCGATCCGCTCAAGTTCCGTGACGAGAAGAAGTACGTCGATCGCATCAAGGATGCCCGCGCGCGGACCAATCTGAACGACGCGATCAAGGTCGGCTACGGCAAGCTCGAAGGTGCCGCCGTCGTCGTCGCGGTGCAGGATTTCGACTTCATGGGCGGCTCGCTCGGCATGGCCGCGGGCGAAGCCATCGTGCGCGGGCTCGAGCTCGCGGTCGAGAAGAAGTCACCCTTCATCGTGTTCGCCGCCAGTGGTGGCGCGCGCATGCAGGAAGGCATCTTGTCGCTGATGCAGATGCCGCGCACCACGGTCGCGGTGCAGATGCTGCGTGAAGCAAAACAGCCCTACATCGTCGTGCTGACCAACCCGACCACCGGCGGCGTCACTGCGTCCTATGCGATGCTCGGCGACGTGCAGATTGCCGAGCCCGGTGCGCTGATCGGTTTTGCCGGCGCGCGCGTGATCGAGCAGACCATCCGCGAAAAACTCCCCGAGGGGTTTCAGCGCGCCGAATACCTCAAGGAGCACGGCATGATCGACATGGTCGTGCATCGCCACGAATTGCGCCCGACCCTGGCGCGGCTCTGCCGACTGTTGACCAGGGCGCCGGCGCTTGAGACCGCGTCAAAGCCGGTGCAGCCGGTCGTCAGTCCGGCGCAGATTGTATCGGCTCCCGAAACGGCGCCGGCCGCGCCGCACGCGTGAACGCTTCCTCCGACCGCGCAAAGCCGCCGCTCGACGAATTGATCGGGCGGCTGTCGGCCCTGCACCAGAAACGCATCGATCTCGGGCTGGAGCGGATGCACCGCCTGTTCGAGCGGCTCGGTCATCCCGAGCGCAAGCTGCCGCCGGTGATCCACATCGCCGGTACCAACGGCAAGGGCTCGACGCTCGCTTATCTGCGCGCGACGCTGGAGGCAGCTAACCTGCGCGTCCACGCTTACACTTCACCCTATCTCGTTCGCATCAACGAATGCTTCCGGCTCGGCCGCGTCGGGGGCGGCGTGCTGGTCGGCGACGACGAGTTGCGCGCGGCACTGGAAGAGGTCGAGCGTGTCAATGCCGGCGAGCCGGCCACCGTGTTCGAGCTCAAGACGGCGGCTGCATTTCATCTGTTCGCGCGGAACCCGGCCGATGTGGTTCTGCTGGAGGTCGGCCTTGGCGGTCGGCTTGATTCAACCAATGTGGTTGACGCGCCGGCGGCCTGCGTGATCACGCCTGTCAGCATGGACCACATGGATTTCCTCGGTGACACCTTGACGTCGATCGCGGGCGAAAAGGCTGGGATCATCAAGCGTGGCGTGCCCGTGGTTTGCGCCGAGCAGCCGGCTGAGGCGATGGCCGTGATCGAGGCGCAGGCCAGGCGCATGCGCGCGCCGTTGTTTGCCGCGGGCGAGAGCTGGCATGTCAATGTCGAGAACGGGCGGCTGGTTTATTCCGATGAGCGCGGCTTGATGGATCTCACAGCGCCGCGCCTGTTCGGCCGGCACCAGTTCGACAATGCCGGTCTCGCCATCGCGACGTTGCGGGCCACCAACGCCTTCAAGATCAACCAGGCGGCGTTCGAGGCGGGGATCGTCGGTGCGGAATGGCCGGCGCGGATGCAGCGCATCGCTTCGGGCGAGCTGCTCGCTCTCGGCCCGCAGGGCTCGGAGATCTGGCTCGACGGCGGCCACAATGCGGAAGGCGGCCGCGTCGCGGCGGCCGCGCTCGGCGATCTCGAAGAGCGGGTGTCGCGGCCGCTGGTCGTGATCGTGGGCATGATGGCCAACAAGGACGCGAAAGGCTTTCTCGCCAATTTCGCCGGTCTGACCCGTCACATCATCGCAGTGCCGATTCCCGACACCGACAACGCGATGCCGGTCGACCGCCTTACGGATGCCGCCCGCAGCCTCGGCATGCGCGTCGAGCCCGCGCCCGGCGTGGAGGCCGCACTGCGCGCCTTGGCGAAGCTCGCCTACGAAGTGCCGCCGCGCATTCTGATCACCGGCTCGCTCTATCTCGCCGGCCACGTGCTCGCCATCAACGGCACGCCTCCTGTATAGTCTTCGCTCCATCCGAGCTACGGGAAGACCCATGCGTTTTGCCGCGATTGCCGACGTCCACGGAAATTACCTGGCGCTGGAAGCTGTGCTCGCCGACATCCGCGCGCAAGGCGTCTCCGAGATCGTCAATCTCGGCGACATGCTGAGCGGCCCGCTCGATGCGCGCCGGACCATCGAAATCCTGATGCAGCTCGATGCCGTGCACGTGCTCGGCAATCATGACCGCTATCTGCTCGACCGTCCGCCCGAGAAGATGGGCTCGTGGGATCGCCCGGCCCATGCCGCGCTCAATGCCGCGCAACTCGACTGGCTGCGCGCGCAGCCGATGACGCGCGTCTTTCGCGATCAGGTGTTCCTCTGCCACGCGACGCCCGACAATGACGAAGTCTATTGGCTCGATACCGTGCATCCCGACGGCGCGGTGGCGCTGTCGCCGCTCGATCGCATCGAGAAATTTGCGCAAGGCATCACGCAATCGCTGATCCTGTGCGCCCACACCCATCTCGCCCGTGCCGTGCGACTTCGCGACGGAAGGCTGATCGTCAATCCCGGCAGCGTGGGCGGCCCGGGCTTCCGTGACAAGCATCCGTTCCCGCATGTCGTCGAGGCCGGCACGCCGCACGCGCGCTATGCGATCCTTGAGCTAACCGATGGTGCCTGGCAGGTCACGTTCCGCCATGTGGTCTATGATCACGAGGCGATGGCCACGCTCGCTCGCCGCAACGGCCAGCCGGAGTTGGCGAAAGCGCTGGCGACGGGATGGCTTGCCTAGCGGCTACGGCTACGGCTGTTTTAGCAGCTTCATCGGATCCACCGCCTTCTGCTTCAGCTGCTCGAAGCTGCATTGCCGCGGGGCCTTGTCGAGGCGCCAGCGCAGGATCGAGGTGCCGTGGCGAAAGCGGTCGCCGCTGAAATGGTCATAGCAGACCTCGATCACCAGCTTCGGCTTGAGCGGACACCACTTCGCCGAGCGCTCGGTGGACCAGCGGCTGGGGCCGCCCGGCGCGTTGCCGGTGAAGCCGGGCTCGCCGATCAATGCCTCAAGCCGATCGGTCAGGTCAGGCTTTTCCGCCGCTTTGATCGCCGAGGTGAAGCCGACATGGTGCAGGAGACCATCGTCATCGTAAAGCCCGAGCAGCAGCGAACCGACCACGCTCCGGCCGGCGATCTTGTTGGTCGCATAGCGGAAACCGCCGACCACGCAATCGGCGCTGCGGAATTTCTTGATCTTCTGCATGCCGTCGCGATTTCCCGCCTGGTAGGGCAGGTCGACGCGCTTGGCGATGACGCCGTCCGAGCCGCCGCCGGATTGCGCCAGCCACTTTTTCGCAAGGGCGTAGCTCGTCGTCGCCGGTGAGAGGCGGAAGATGCTGCTTTTCAGATTCGCCTTGGCAAACGCTTCCAGCGCCGGTCGCCGCTCCCTCAGCGGTTGCCCGGCAAGCTGCTTCTCCCTGGCCGTCGCAAGCAGATCGAAGGCGAGATAGAGCGCCGGCGTCTCCTCCGAGAGTTTCTTCACGCGGCTCGCCGCAGGGTGAATGCGTTGCAGCAGCGCGTCGAAGGAAAACCCCTTGCCGTGCGGCACGACGATCTCGCCGTCGAGGGTGAAGCGATCCGCCTTCAGCTTCAGCGCCGCGGCGACGATCTCGGGGAAATAACGCGCAAGGTCTTCACCGGATTTCGAGCGCAGATCAATGCTGCCGCCGTTGCGCGAGAGCAGGCAACGAAAGCCATCCCATTTCGGCTCGTATTGCCACTCCTTGCCGCGCGGGATCGCGTCGACCGAGCGCGCCTCCATCGCCACGAGGGGGTCCGACTTTCGCGCGCGTTTTGCGGGAGGAGGAGGCAACAGGCGGGACTCATCATACGCTGGACATGTCCCATCAACGCGAAACGGCCGACTTTCGCCGGCCGTTTCCAAAAATAATCTTGCGCGCGGCGGATCAGACCGCGGAAGTGATCCACTGCTGCAGCTTCGCCTTCGGCGCCGCGCCGACCTGGCGGGAGGCCATCTCGCCGCCCTTGAAGATCATCAGGGTCGGGATCGACATCACGCCATATTTCGACGCGGTCTTCGGGCTCTCGTCGACGTTGAGCTTCACGATCTTGACCTTGTCGCCCATCGCGCCGGCGATCTCGTCGAGCGCGGGTGCGATCATGCGGCAGGGGCCGCACCATTCGGCCCAGAAATCGACGACCACGGGGCCGTTTGCCTTGAGCACTTCGGCTTCGAAATCGGTGTCAGAAACCTTACCAACGGCCATGGGAGTACCTCGTACCTGAGAGAACGGCGCGACGGGAATCGCGCCAAGATCATGGCGTCAACCTATGAATGGCTCCTTGCCGGGTCAAGGACGCTCACACCGAGATGAAGAGATGCCAGCGCCGCGTCCAGCGCGGGAGCCGAAATCTCCATATATTCAAGGGCCTCGGTCCAAAGCAGGACGGCGCGGACAGGCTTTTGGGGATAAAGCCGCGATAGCACCGCCCGATAGAGCGCAAGCTGCCGGACATAGGCGGCGGGCGCCGCATCGGCGCTCCTGGGAGCCGCCTGATTGGTCTTGAAATCGACGATCAGGACCTCATCCGGCCGAACGACCAACCGGTCGATCTGCCCCGACACCAGCGCCCGGGCGTGGCCCGGCCGTTCCAGCCGGCCGACGATCGCGACCTCCGCCCGGCTGCCGGCCGCAAACACGGGCGCAAACCGTGGCTCGGCGATCAAGCCGAGCACCTTGTCGGCCAGCGCGGTCCGGTCGGCCTCCGCCCAATCCGCCGCGTTGCGCGCCATGAAGCCGAGCGCGGCCTCGCGTCGGCGCTCAGTGGCGATGTCGGGGAGCGATTGCAATAGCCGGTGCACCAGCGTGCCGCGTTGCAGCGCGAGCGCGCGGGACTGCACTGATTCGCCCGACTGCACGGCGCGGCCGTCCCCGGACGGCTGGCCGGAGGGGCGCACCGGATCGTCGTCGATGGTGTCGCGCGGTGCCGGCGTCCGCAGCCAGTCCGGGAGCGCGGTCGCCTGGTCCAACGAGGCCGCGGGCGTGCCCAGCGCCACGACATCCTCCGGTCGGGAGAAGCGCGTCGCCTTTCCCAGCGGCGTCTCGATCGTCTCTTTCGTCAGGCCCGAGCCGGCGAGCCCGGTGTCGACCAGATCGTACCAGCTCAGCTTGCGAACCGTCTTCATGTTGCCGGGCATGCAGCCGCCGACGATGAGCCGGTCGGCGGCGCGCGTCATCGCGACGTAGAGCAGGCGGCGATATTCGTCCTCGGTCTCCTCGAGCATCGCCTTGCGCGCCTCGACGACGGGTTTGGGATCATCCGCCTTGCGTCCGGCCCAGACCACCACCTCGCCGCCATTGCCGCGCGGGACATGGATCAGCCGCAGCCGCTGCGAATCCGCTGGCGACGATGTAGTGTCGACCATGAACACGACCGAGGCCTCCAGGCCCTTGGCGCCGTGCACGGTCATCACCCGCACCTCATCGCGGGAGATCTCCATGTCGCGCTTCACCTCGGTATCGGCCGAGCGCAGCCAGGCCATGAAACCCTGCAGCGAGGCGGGCGCCTTGCGCTCGTAGTTCAGCGCCAGCTCCAGGAACTCATCGAGCGCGTCATTGGCCTCATGACCGAGCCGGCGCAGCATGCGCGCGCGTCCGCCGTCTCCCCCGAGCAACCAGGCGTAAAAGGCGAACGGCGTCTCCTCGCGCGCCCGCGTTTCGCAGGCTTCGAGGCCTCGCAACGCCGCAGCGAATGTCTCGCTTGTCGTGGCATGCTCGCCAAGCGCGCGGCGCAGCGATCCCTTGCGGTCATGGGCCAGCTGGAACAGATCGTCGTCATCGAGCCCGAACAGCGGGCTCTTCAGCGCGACCGCGAGCGCGAGATCGTCCTGCGGCAGCAGCAGCGCATCGGCAAGGTTCATCAGGTCGATGATTCCGATGTGCTCGGTGAGCTTGAGCCGATCGGCGCCCGCGACCGGAACGTTGGCATGCTTCAGCGCCTGGATCACGGCATCGAACGCATTGCCGCGCCGGCGCACCAGGATCAGCATGTCGCCATAGCGCAAGGGACGCCGCTCGCCTTCGTGCCCGGTCAGCGTGCCGCTCTCGACCAGCCGCTTGATCTCGGTTTGGATCCGGCGCGCGAGCTTCACCTCGGGGCTGGTGGCGGCGACGCCGTCGAACGGCGCGCGCCAGCCCTCGATTTCCTGCCTGTCGTCGGCTTCCGCAAGGTCCCACAGCTCGATCACGCTGGGGCCGGCATCGCCGAGTGCATTGTGCAGGGGATGACCGGTCTCGAGCGAATGGATGCTCTTGTAGATCGCGGGCTCGCGGAAGACGTGGTCGACCGAATGCAGGATCGCGGCGCCGGAGCGGAACGAATAGGTGAAGGCGACCGGATCGAATTTCAGTCCGGCCGCCGTGAACTTGCGGTGCAGTTCGCGCCGGCGTGCATCGAATTCCCGGGGCTGGGCGCCCTGGAACGAGAAGATCGACTGCTTCTCGTCGCCGACAGCGAAGACGGTGCGGTTCAGGCCCTCGCGCGCACCTTCGCCGGCGGTGAACTCCGAGATGATGTGCGCGACGATGTCCCACTGCCGCGGACTTGTGTCCTGGGCTTCGTCGATCAGCACGTGATCGACGCCGCGGTCGAGCTTGTAATGCACCCAGCCCGAGGAAACGCGATCGAGCATCGCCAGCGTCTTGTCGATGAGGTCGTCATAGTCAAGCAGCCCGCGCTCCTGCTTCTCGCGGCGGTAGTTTGCGGCAGCCGCGGTCGCGATATGCAGCAGGGCCGCGGTGCGGTCGCGCATGGTCACCGCACGGCGCGTCTCGACCAATCCGGCGACGCGCTGCGCCTCGTTCTCGAACAGGCGGGCGACGGACGGGTTGTGATCGCAAAACTTCTTGGTCAGCACCGCCTTGCGCGGCAGCTTTTCGTCGGTGAGGAAAACGCTGAGATAGGCATCGACCTGCGCGGCGCCGGAAAAGACCTTTGCCTCGCGAAGCCGGCAGGCCTGGTCGTTGTCGGACTTGCTGCCGTCCTCCAGCGCAAAGGCGATCTCGTTCCAGCGCGATCGCGGCAGGAACGGACCGTCGACAATCTCCGTCTCGACGTCCTCGATGCGATCGTTCGCGTCCACCCCCAGCGCCGCTGCCATCTGCACGGCAGCCAGCTCCGCGCTGCCGGCTTCATCGGTCCAGGCCATGAAGTGATCGCGGCTCAGGCAAGCCTCGCGCACCACCTCCTTGAAGGTGACATCGGCGGCGCTCGCCATCGCGGTCAGCAGCGCGCGGCCGGTCACGCTGTCTGGGTCGCGCGCGGCCTCCAGCAGCACCTTCAGATTGGCGCGTTCCATCATGTCGGTCTGGTCGCGCTCGTCGATCACGGCGAAGCGCGCGGGGACATTGGCCTCGAACGGAAACTGCTGGAGCAAACGCGTGCACAGCGCGTGGATGGTCTGCACCTTGAGCCCGCCCGGCGTCTCCAGCGCACAGGCGAACAGCTTTCGTGCGTCGCGCCGCAATTTTGCAGTGGGATGCGGGATGCCGACCGCGCGGATCGCCGCATCGAGTGCCGTGTCGTCGAGCGTCACCCAATGCCCGAGCGTGGTGAACACGCGCTCGGCCATGTTGGCGGCAGCCGCCTTGGTGAAGGTAATGCAGAGGATCTTTTCCGGCGGCACGCCCGCGAGCAGCAGGCGGATCACGCGCTGCACCAGCACATGCGTCTTGCCCGAGCCGGCATTGGCCGACACGAAGGCCGACGCGGACGGGTCCGATGCGCGCGCTTGCCTGGCGCGCACCTCATCCGGGATGGGGCGCGGTGCCTTCACCATTCCTCGATCCCCAATCCACCGGCCGCGGACCATTCCTTGATCCGGGCGAGATCGTCATAGGCGCCGTAGCGATTGGTCCACATCGGCAGGTTCAACGAGGTATAGGGCTGGTTCTCGTCCTCGAAGGCGCGGATCAGCGCCTCGAGCTTGGCCCTGGCCTCGGCAGCCGCGGTGTCCGGCGGCTGCGGCTCGTCGCCCTGCTTGAACTTGAGTTCGAGAATGCGTTCTTCGCCCGGCGGATTGTTGCCGCTCAGGCGAACATAGACGAGCTGGCTCACGGACGCGCCGGCATCGATGTCGGGAAAACCACCCTCGCGCAGGATCGCGGCTTCCAGCGTGAGCTGCGGCGACAGGCCCATGCGGACCTGCTTGCCGGTCGGTGGCTGGCCGGTCTTGTAGTCGAGGATGGCGTAGCCGCCGCCCCGGCGCCGTTCGATGCGGTCGGCGCGCGCGGAGAGACGGAAGCTGCGCCCATGGTCGAGCGGGATCGAGATCTCGCCGCGAGTTTCCGCGGCGATCGCCTCGATCGCGTCGCGCCGCGCCGTCTCCCATTCGCCGAACCAGCGTGCGATGCGCTGGAAGCGCGGCCACCACAGCGCCCGCGCCTCGGGTCGCTCCATCAGCGGCTCAAAGTATTTTTCGCCGATCGCGCGCAGCACGCGCGCCGGATCGTCGGGCAGATCGGTGGCGTAGCGTTCCGTGAACTCTCCGAGCGCATCGTGGATCGCCGAGCCGCGGTCGGCGGCCGACAGCGGCATGTCGACGGGATCGAGCGCGTCGAGCCGCAAAATGTGTTTTGCGTAGATCGTATAGGGATCGCGCAGCCAGTCCTCGATCCCAGTCACAGACATCCTGAGCGGCCGGGTCGCGCGTGGCGGTCGCGGCTCGGGCTGCTTGATCGGCCTCACCTCGTCGGGCTGGTCCAGCGCGGCTGCGAACTGCACGTATTTCTCGCCCGCGCGAATCGCGGCCTTCCAGTGCGCATCGCCCGCGACCGCCTCCAACCGGTGCAGGAAGCGCGAGGCAACCGCCGGGGCACCGCCAGCCTTGGCGGAGTGGGTGAGGATGACCTCGTCGCCGCCCAGCAGTTGCGCAAAATCATGCGCGGAGAGGCCGATACGGCGTTCCGGCAGATCGAGGCCCAGCTGGTGCCGCATCGGCCGGCTCAGCCACGGATCGATGCGCGGCGCCGGTGGCCAGACCCCCTCGATCAGCCCGCCGACGATGATGCGGTCGGCCTGCATCAGGCGTGATTCCAGCGGTCCGTAGATCTGGAGCCGCGCGCCTGGCCTGTCCCGCCGCCGCACCGCGCGATCGCTGAACGCGGTCTGGAACACGTCTGCGTAGTCGGGCAGCGTGACCATCAGTCCGCTGGTCGTGCCGCCGCGCAGGAGATCGTCGAAGGCGCTCGCGAGCGCGAGGCCCTCGCGGTCCTCGAAGGCCACGGAAATGCCCTGCTCGTCGCGCGACAGCTCGATCATGATCTCGCGATGCCGATGCGCGAGTTCGGCGAAGTCATACGGTTTTGATGACGCAAGACTCTCGATCGGCGCCAAGGCTTGTCGTAAGGCATCGATCAGCGCCTGGATGCGATCGAGGTCTTCCGCCTTGAGACGTGCGCGCGGCTCGGCCTTATGCAGCGCGGAGACTTCGCTGCGCCACAGCTTGGCCAGCTCCTCGCGAAAGCGATTGAATTCGCGCAAGAGGCCGGCGGTGCCTGCAGGCGGGCGCGTGCCGCGCAACAAGGCGAGCTCCAGGCCTTCGATCGCAGCCTTCCATGCGCCAGGGGCCCGGCCGAGCCGGCATAGCGGATGCTTCAACATTGCGAGCAGCGTCGGCGGCTCCAGTCCCTTGGTCGCAGCCTCAGCTGTCAGTCGGGCAAAGACGCCGGCGGAGGTTTCCATCAGGACGTCGCCGCCGGAATCGTCGAATGCGAGATCCCACCGGGTCAGCGCGGCCATCACCCGCCGCGCCAGGGCGCGATCGGGCGTGACAAGTGCGGCGGATTTGTCGAGGTGCCGCGCCTCGCGCATCGCAATGGCGATGGCGAGCGCTTCCATTTCAGGGTTGGGAGCTTCGACAACCGCGAGGTTCTTCATACCGCCGGTGATCTTTAAGGCCACATCCGGCTGCTTCAACCGATCGTGCCAGATCTCGGTCTTGGCCGATGGCCGCATCGATTCGGAGGCGAGCAGATCGCGACCGCCTTCCGCCGGAGGCTTGAGGATATCGACGTCGCTGCGCTTGATGCCAAAGCGATCCAGCAGCGCGTGCATGGCATATTGCGGATGGTTCGAGACCGGATGCTCCGCGAACTTGCCGAGCGCATCGCGGACGCCGCCGATGCTGCGCCAGGCATCGTCATCGAGATCAGTGTCGAGGCCGGGCAGCACCACGGCGCCATGCGGCAGCGAAGCGACTGCGTGGAGAAATCTTGCCGTGGCCGGCATCGAGCCGGTCGAACCGGCCGCGATCACGGGGCCATGGCGATGCACGGTCAGCCGCCTGGCTTCGGCATTGATCAGGAGGTCGCGGCGGGCAGCGGGTTCGATGCGTTTGATTTCGGCGAGATGACCGGGCCAGGCGATGCGCGCGATGCGCAGGAATTCGAGCGAATGCTGCCAGTAGCGGTCGAGCATATCGGGCACGAGGCCATCGAGCGCGCTCCAGTCGACGCCGCGCGTGACCATGTCGTCGATCAGCCGCGCGAGATCGGACGCCAGTGCCAGCGTCGACGCGGGGCCGCCGACGACCAGCGGAGACAGCACCGGACCCTTGGCCCAGGCCGCGACGAGTTGCGCCAGTGTCAGCCGCCGTTCGAGCTCGCCGAGCCGCGGCGGAATGTCGAGCGGCGTTGCGCCGGAAAACTGTTCGCCCTCATCGGCGAAAGCGAGCTCATCCTCGTCGATGTCGCCGAGCGCGACGATCCGCGGCAGCACGACAGCCTCCGCCTTCATCTCGTCGAGGAAGATCTCGCGGACGACGCGCATGGCGCGCCGTGTCGGCAGGTACAGCGTGGCATCCGCCAGCCGTTCCGGCTCCTTGCGTGCCTCAAAGCCCTCGACCAGCCGGCCGTCGAGCAAGCCTGAGACGACGGTGCGCAGGAACGGAACTGAGATGGGAACGCTGAAAACGCGCATGAGCTGCCTGATTCGGGAATCAGGCGCCAATATAGGGAGGCGGAGTCAAATGGTCATGGGCGGAGGTGGGATAGTCCCCGCTGTTTGCCGGACCAGAACAGGTGCCGTAGGGGACAATGGCGCAGCCCTACGCCACGCTCTCCAGAAACGCCTCTTCCGCCGCGTGCACGGCATCAGGCGTGCCGACATGCATCCAGACGCCGTCGAGGCGAAGGCCGAACAGCCGCTCATGCTCGTTGGCACGATCGAACATCTTGGTCAGCGAGAACTCGCCCGCGGGGGCATCGGCGAAGATCGACGGCGACAAAATCGCAGCGCCGGCATAGACGAACGGAACGACCTCTTTTTCCTTGCGCTTGCGCAGGGCACCGTCGGCCAGCATGCCGTAATCGCCGCGGCCGCTATAGCCGATGCTGGTCGCCGTCGGCGCCATCAGCAGCAAAATGTCCATCCGCGCGGGATCAAAGTTTTCGGCGAGCCGCGTCAGGTTGGAGCGTACGCCGTCGATCCACAGCGTGTCGGAATTGACGTGAAAGAACGGTGCGTCCCCGAGCAGCGGCAGTGCCTTGACCACGCCGCCGCCGGTGCCGAGCACCTGGTCGCGCTCGTCCGAGATGGTCACGCGCGGATGCTGGCGGGATGCGGTGTGATCGATGATCTGGTCCGGCAGGTAATGCACGTTGACCACCGCCTCGCTCACGCCGGCCCGACCGAGCTTGTCGAGCACATGGTCGAGCAGCGGCTGGCCGGCCACCGGAACCATCGGTTTCGGCATCTTGTCCGTCAACGGACGCATGCGCAGGCCGAACCCTGCGGCGAGCACCATGGCTTTGGTCGGTTTGACGGGCATCCTTCGCTTTCTCAGACCTACTGATCTCGCGTTCGCAGCAATCCTAACATGAGGTTCGACCGACCGCACCGCGTCTTAACCGCCTTAACCACCTGCCGTGACGCTTGTACGACAGGTGTTGCCGTTACGCCCCGATGGACGTTGACCGCGCCTTTTTCTTCTTGTCACCGAGCTTGAGAAAGTTGACGCCGATCTGGTCACCATTCACCCAGGCGAGCTCGCAGCGTCGGTACGCAAGTCCGGTGGACGACAGCAGCAGAAAAAACTCCTTCAGATGCAGGCCTTCGACTGAGCCGTCGATGGTCAATTTGGCGCCGCTGTCGGAGACGTCCTCCATGGTGCAATCGCGCCGCCAGGTGCCGTCGATACCCATCATCTGGGCCGCGATCCCGCGCTCGAAAACAACCCGGCTGTTGCCGCGCTGGTCCGTCTTCACCGCCATCTGCCCTGCTCCAGCCCCGTAATCATCCGGCTGCTCCGCCGCCAGGTTACCGGCGTCTTGGCTAACAGCCGGTAAATCGAGCCCTGAATCAGCCTTTTCAGCCCCTACTAGCCTTTTCCGCCTTGGGCCTCAGCCTTGGGCCGGGCCTTGGGCCTGCCTTTGGGGCGGCGGGACGTTGGCGAGATACCAGTCGCGCAGATGGGCGAGCGTGGGATGCGCCAGGGAGCGCTGGAGATAGGTCCAGATCCGCGGCTGGTGACGCAGATAATGCGGCTTGCCGTCGCGGCGGTTGAGGCGGGCAAAGGTGCCGAGCAGACGCGTGTTCCGCTGCGCCGACATGATGGCGTAGAGCTCGGCGAAGCCGGCCGCATCGAAGCTCGCCTCGCTGGCGCGGCGCGCCTTGATGTAGCGCGACAGCAGCGTCAGCTCGATCGCCTCGGGCACGTCGATGCGGGCGTCCTGGAGCAGCGACACCACGTCGTAGGATTGCGGCCCCAGCACGGTGTCCTGGAAATCGATCACGCCGACGCGTTCGATGCCGGTGCGATTGCTGAGCCAGATCAGATTCGGCGAGTGATAATCGCGGATGATCCAGGTCTTCGGCGCGGCCTGCGCCTTCTGCAGCAACTCGCGCCACATGGCGAAAAATTCGGCGCGCTTCGCGTCGTCCAGCGGCGCGTTGCGATCAGGCAGGTACCATTCCGGCATCAAGCCGATTTCGATCAGCAGCGCCTCGATATCGAAGACGGGAATGGCGTAGGTCTGCCGCCCGAGCGGCAGCGTTTGCGGCAGCGTCTTGCCGTGCAGCACGGCCAGCAGATCGGCCGCGGCTTCGTAGCGTTCGGCGATCGGGCGCGGCGGATCGCCCTCGATCACGCCTTCGGTGCCGAAGTCTTCGCTGATCAGGAACCCGTGGTCGAGGTCGGAATGATGGATCGCGGGCGCCGAGATTCCCTGCGCGCGCAGGCCCTCGTCGATGGCGACGAAGGGTTTGATGTTTTCGGCGAGATGCACCGCGGCGCTGTAGGATTTTCCGTTGTACATCGCAGCACCATCGGGGCGCTGCGGCGAATTCATGAGGATGACGATCTCGTCGTCGCGCTGCAGCCGCGCATAGGAGCGCGTCGAGGCGTCGCCCGCCATGCGTTTGCGCGTTGCCTCCATGTAGCCGGATGCATCGAGGAATTCGCGCAGCGCCTGCAGCCGCGCGACGATGGCGGCAGCCTTGCCATGGCCGGTGATGTCGGCGGCGCGTGCATTCGAGCCCAGCGCCGGCCGGTGCGTCAGCGCGATGTCGATGCGGTCTTGAGGCATCGCCGACGGCGCGCGCTCCGGCCATTCGATCAGGACGAGGGTTGCTTCCGGCAGCGGCGACAGCCCGATCTCTTCGAGCTCGCTCTCGTCCTCGACGCGGTAGAGGTCGGCATGCATCACCGGGAACGGTGGCAGCTCGTAGCCCTGCACCAGCGTGAAGGTCGGGCTCGGCACTTCCAGTGCATCGTCGCCGGCGAGGTAGCGGATCATGGCCCGCGCCGCCGCGGTCTTGCCGGCCCCGAGATCGCCGGTGAGCGTGATGACATCGCCGGGGCCGACCAGCAGCGCGAGGTCGGCCACTAGTTGCGCAGTGGCTGTCTCGTTGCGGAGCGCGACGGCGAATGTGGTTGGCGCAGTCATTCGGCGGCGTCGCGATGCGCCGCCTGGTCGGTCGGGAAGTCACAGATCACGACCGTGCCCCTGCCCACGATCGAATCCACCCGGATATTGCCGCCATGCAACTCGACGAAGGAGCGCACCAGCGACAGGCCGAGCCCGGCGCCGCGATGACGCGAGCCTTGCGAGCGGCTCTCGAACCAGTTGAACACCTTGTCCTTCATGTCGGCAGGTATTCCAGGCCCGGAATCTGTCACAGTGAAGACCACACTGCGTTCGGTGCGGCGGGCGCTGATGCCGACGGTGGAATCCGGTGGAGAAAACCCGACGGCGTTGGCGAGGAGATTATAGAGCACCTGCACCACGCGCTTCTCGTCGCCGGTGAAGCTGCCGACATCGGGCGCGATCTCGACCTTGAGGCGGATGCGGTCGGTGGCGAGCCGGTCCTGAAGACCCTCGGCGGCGAGCTCGATGGTCTTGCTGACGTCGACCGGGCCGAGTTCCAGCTTCATGGCACCGGCGTCGATGGTGGCGAGATCCAGGATGTTGTTGGTCAGCGCCAGCAGCGCATTGGTCGATTTGGTGACGTAGTCGAGATATTCGGCCTGTTTCGGGGTCAGCGGCCCGGTCGAGGGATCGCTGAGGAAATGCGCAAAGCCGATGATGGTGGTGAGCGGCGAGCGCAGCTCGTAGGAGACGTGGTGGACGAAATCCACCTTCATCTGGTCGGCCGCCTCCAGCGCCTCGTTGCGCTCGCGCAGAGCGCGCTCGACGTTCTCGGTGTCGGTGATGTCCTGGAACGTCAGCATCGTGGCGCCGTCGTGCAGCGGCCGGATCATGCCGTCGAGCACGCTGCCGTCCTTGCGCTCAAGCTTCAGCGGAATGTCGGCGCGGCTCTCGATCGAGGTGACGGCCTCGCGGATCTGCCGCCAAACGATCGCGTCGTCGAACAGCTGATGGCACCAGCCCTCGACCGTCTGGATGTGCGGCTCGTCGCGCATGGCGTCAGCGGACAGCTTCCACATCCGGACGAACGCCGGGTTGAACAGCTGCGCCCTGCCATTGCTGCCGAACACCGCAACGCCCTCGGCGAGGCTATCCAGCGTCTCACGCTGGACCCGGATCATGCCGTCGAAGCGGCGGGCGAGCTCCAGGCTCTCGGTGACGTCGTCGAACAGATAGGTGACGCCGCCCTCGGGATTCGGCGTGGTGACGACGGAGAGCGCGCGCCCATCGGGCAGATACCAGGTGTCCTTGGCGGCCTCGACCGCCCGATAAGCCTCGTGCAGCTTGGCCTTCCAGGCGCGGAAGTCCGGCTGCTCCGGCAATTTGCGCGCGGCGCGAAGCTTGTCGAGCACGCTGGAATCATCGGGGTTGGCGTCGAGAAAGGTGCGGTCGAGGTCCCACAGCTGGCGGTAGGAATCATTGTAGAAGGCAAGCCGGCGCTGGCCATCGAACACGGCAACGCCCGAGGAGAGCTGGTCCAGCGTACGGCGATGCGCCTCCGCCATCCGCACCAGCGCCGAGCTCAAGGCATCCGCCTCGCTGGCATCGATGGCAACGCCGACATTGCCGCCACCGACATTGACGGCGCGCACATCATAGATGCGCCGCTCGCCGCCGATCACGATCGGCAGCCGCGAGGTGAAATTGGCCGCTTCCTTCAGTCCCCGCTCCATCGCGGTGCGGTCGGCGCTGTCGAGCAGCTCGAGCTTGCGCTCCTGGGCGTCGGTGATGCTCGCCGCCTCGGTCGCACGGACATAGGCGGGATTGGCATAAGCCAGCGCGCCGTTCTCGCCCTTGGCCCAGATCGGCCAGGGGGCGGCGGTCGCGAAGCCGCGCAACATCTCCGTCTCGTCGGAAAGTGCCTTGTAACGCAGATTGGTCTCGGCCAGATCGCGGCGGAGCCCCGAGAGTTCGCGAATCCTGACGATGGCTTGGCCACCGATGGCGCGGCCGATGGCCTCCAGCGTGTGGCCATGCGCGGTGGTGAGCGTCAGCTGGAACCCGTCGCCGCGGTCGCGCAGCGCATCGACGGCGTGATCCATCTGCAGCGCCGGTTCCGGCGGCAACCAGGTTCCAAACGCGAGCACGCGCTGCGGAGAGGAGTCGCGCGGCAGCACCATGGAGATGTCACCGGAGATCTGCGCGCGATTGTCGCCGGCCGGCCAAGAGATCAGGATCTGCGGCTCGGCGAACAGCAATGCGCCGAAGCGGTCGGCCTGGAGCTGGAGTTCCCCGATCCGGGCGCGCAGCCGCGCCTCGTTCTTCGCCGTGCGCACGCGCGTGCGCATCAGGAGGATCGCGGCGACCACCGAGAAGCCGAGCAAGGCCAGCGCGGTGGCCAGCACCGCGAGCTCCTGCCGGTTGAAATCCAGCAACGTTGAGAGTGTGTCGACGAGGTCGGCGGCCTCAGCCGGCGCAGCCGGCAGCAGCGCCGCGAGAGCGCTTCCCAACAAGCCGTTGCGCACCAGCGATGTGCACGACAGCAGCGTCCGACGCATCGACACGATCACGCCTGACATAGTTGCCCCAAGATCGCACGAATTTGCGCGCGGCGACCCCCGTCGCGCGCGAATCAAACGACAATACCCTCACCGTGACTCCACCGGTAAGAGTCCAGATCGTGAACGCAACGGCGGTCCCAAAAAAATGCCGAAGGCGGTGTTCCAATTCGCGTAATTCCTCGGGTGATTCGGTGTGTTAGCGGCCGGTCGAGCCGAATCCGCTGGTCCCGCGATCGGTCGCGGACAATGTCGACACGGGAACCAGCGCGGCCTGCACCATTGGCGCAATCACCATCTGCGCGATGCGCTCGCCGCGCTTGACCACGAAGGCGGTCTGGCCGTGGTTGATCAGGATCACCTTGATCTCGCCGCGATAGTCCGCGTCGATCGTGCCCGGTGAGTTCAGCACGGTGACGCCGTGCTTGGCCGCAAGCCCGGAGCGCGGCCGCACCTGCGCCTCGTAGCCGGGCGGCAACGCGATCGCGAGTCCCGTCGGCACCAGCGCGTATTGGCCGGACGCGAGCGTCAGCGGCTCGTTCTCGGGCACCGCCGCCATCAGGTCGAGACCGGCGGCATCATTGGTCTGATAGGCCGGCAGCGGCAGCCCCTCCGCATGGGGCAGGCGTTGCAGTTCGACGGTGACTTTGGTGCTCAAGATGCGGGCTCCCGGGATTTGCCGGTCACGCTCTTTGCGATATGCGCGACCAATCGAATGGCGACCTGTTCCTTGGTCATCGCCGGCCAGGAATCAACTGCAATGTCGCCATCCTTCTCATCGTTCTTCTCACCGCTCTTGCTGATGAGGTGCACGGTGTTGCGGTCTCCGCCCATCACCCCGGTTGCGGGGGAGACGTCGTTGGCGACAATCCAGTCGCAGCCCTTGCGGGCAAGCTTCGACTTGGCGTTGTCGATGAGGTGCTCGGTCTCGGCGGCAAAGCCGATCACCAGTGGCGGCCGCTGGTCGGTCAGCTTGGAGATCGTCGCGAGGATGTCGGGGTTTTCGACCAGCTGGAGCGGCGGCATGCCGGCCGAAGTCTTCTTCAGCTTCTGCTCGCCTTCATTGGCGACCCGCCAGTCGGCGACGGCGGCGGCGAAGATCGCGATGTCAGCGGGGAGCGCGGCCTGCACCTGCTCCAGCATCTGCCGTGCCGATTCCACATGCTTGACTGTCACGCCCTGGGGATCGCTGAGATCGACCGGGCCGCTGACCAGGATTACCTCGGCGCCCGCGGCCTGTGCCGCGGCGGCGATCGCAAAGCCCTGCTTACCGGAGGATCGGTTGGCGATGTAGCGCACCGGATCGATCGGCTCGTGGGTCGGACCAGCCGTGATCAGCACGCGCTTGCCGGCGAGGGGGCGCGGCAACGGCGGCCGCAGCAGTCGCTCGGTGGCAGCCGCAATTTCGATCGCCTCGGACATGCGACCGATGCCGGCTTCACCGGCTTCCGCCATCTCGCCGGAATTCGGCCCGATCAGCATCACGCCGTCGCGTTGAAGTTGCGCGACGTTGCGCCGCGTCGCCGCGTTGTTCCACATCAGCGGGTTCATCGCCGGCGCGAGCAGGACCTTGCGGTTGGTCGCAAGCAGGATGGCGCTGGCGAGATCGTCGGCATGGCCGTTGGCCATCTTGGCCATCAAATCCGCGGTCGCAGGCGCCACCACGATCAGGTCGCACTCGCGCGCCAGCCGGATATGACCGGCGTCGAACTCGCTCTCGGGATCGAACAGGTCGGTGTGGACGCGCTCATGCGAGAGCGCGCTCACGGCCAATGCCGTGACGAATTGTTGCGCCGCCTTGGTCAGCACGCAGCGGACCTCGATCCGCCGCTCCTTGAGCCTGCGGATCAGGTCGAGCGATTTGTAGGCCGCGATCCCGCCGCCGATGATCAGGGTGACGTTGGCCTCGGGGAGGGCGCCGCTGCGCTGGGGCGTGGGGGTGGCGGAAGCCGCGGGCGGCGCCGTGAACGGCGTCAGGGGCTCCTCGCGGCCCTCGATCAGCTCGCCGAGGATGACCCGGACCTCTTCCTCGACCGACCTGCGGTTCCTGGCCGAGCGCAGCCTAAGGTAAGTTTTGATGCCTTCATCGAGCTTGCGAATGGTCAGGCTCGCCATGACACCCCTCCAGCACAAATGATGGCGATGCTATCATTCGCATGATTGCACTGCAATCAAAGATTCCGGACGGCGATCAGGATGCCGATGAAGGTCGCGGCGATGATCCAGAGCGCCACGGTGCGCCAACGGTTCTTGCGGCCTTCGCTGCGGCCCATCGCGGCGATGCTCTCCGGCGACAGCCGGATGCCCTCCCGGGTCATGGTCTCCAGCTGTTCGAGCACCGTAACCGAGCGCGCGGCGATATCAGGCAGGCGCATCAGGATGCGCGCGAGATCGCCGGTGCCGGAGATCGCGCCCTGGACCCGGCCGATCGGACCGAGATTGCGCTCGATCCATTCCCGCACCACGGGGTCGGCGACCTTCCAGATGTCGAGCTTGGGATCGAAGCCGCGTGCCACGCCCTCGACCACCACCATTGTTTTCTGGAGCAGGATCAGCTCGGGCCGCGTGGTCATGTCGAACAGGCCGGTGACCTCGAGCAGCAGCGTCAGCAGCCGCGCCATCGAGATCTCTTCCGCCGTGCGGTTATGAATGGGCTCGCCGATGGCGCGGATCGCTTGCGCGAAGTTCTCGACCGAGTGATGCGCCGGGACGTAGCCTGCCTCGAAATGCACTTCCGCGACACGACGATAGTCGCGGGTGATGAAGCCGAGCAGGATTTCGGCAAGGAAGCGCCGCTCCTTCATGCCGAGCCGGCCCATGATGCCGAAATCAACCGCGACGAGGCGACCGGCGTCATCCAGGAACAGATTGCCCGGATGCATGTCGGCGTGGAAGAAGCCGTCGCGCAGCGCGTGGCGCAGGAAACTCTGAATCACCTTGCGGCCGAGATCGGGCAGGTCGACCTGCGACTCGGCCAGGCGCTTGTGATCGTTCAGCGCGATGCCGTCGATCCACTCCATCGTCAGCACGTTGTGCGTGGTGCGGTCCCAGTCCACGGTCGGTACGCGGAAATCAGGATCGTCGCGCGTGTTCTCCGCCATCTCCGACAGCGCCGCGGCCTCGAGGCGCAGGTCCATCTCCATCGCGACCGAGCGCGACATGGTGTTGATGACCTCGATGAGACGCAGGCGCCGCGCCTCGGACGAATAGGACTCGGCCTTGTATGCGACGAAGAAGAAGTCGGAGAGGTCGCGGCGGAAGCGTGCGGCCACGTTGGGGCGCAGCACTTTCACGGCGACCGCCTTGCGGATGCCATCGCGCAAGACTTCGCCGCGATGCACCTGTGCGATCGAGGCCGCTGCGACCGGCGCACTGAGGCTCGCGAATACGTCCGTCAGCGGACGCTCCAGCGACGTCGCGATCACGGCTTCCGCTTCGACTTGCGAAAACGGCGGCAGGCGATCCTGCAGGCTTTCCAGATCGCGCGCCATGGCAACGCCGACCACATCGGGGCGCGTCGCCAGAAATTGCCCGAGCTTGAGATAGGCCGGGCCCATCCGGGTCAGCGCGCGCGACAGCCGAGGCCCGTCCTTAGGGCCGCCCCGTTCGACGATGCGCGCAAGCTTCAGCGCGAGCTGTCCGGGCGGCGGCACCAGGCTGGGATCGACGGCGCCGAACACGCCCTCGCGCGCGAATACGAACGCGGCGCGCATCAGGCGCGCACTATGGGTTATGGCAGAGATCACAAACGCCAGCCCGAATGCAGTGCGACGATGCCGCCGGACAATATCTGCCAGTTCACGCGGGCGAAGCCGGCATTACGGATCATATCGGCGAAGGCGTTGGGTCTTGGGAACTTGCGGATCGACTCGACCAAATATTGGTAGGACTCGGCGTCACCCGTGATCATGCGGCCGAGCGGCGGGATGACCTTGAACGAGAACAGGTCATAAAGACGATCGAGTCCGGGCATCTCGACGGTGGAGAATTCCAGACAGAGGAAGCGGCTGCCTGGCTTGAGCACGCGATAGGCCTCGGCCAGCGCGAGATCGATCCGAGGCACGTTGCGAATGCCGAAAGCGATCGTATATGCGTCGAAGCTGCGGTCGGCGAAGGAGAGCGCTTCCGCATTGCCCTCGACGAAATCGACCTGGGTCTTGAGATGCCGCTTTGCGGCGCGCTCGCGGCCTACCTCCAGCATCCCGGAATTGATGTCGCAGACGGTGGCATGGAAGCCGGGGCCTGCGGCCTTGGCGGCGCGGAACGAGATGTCGCCGGTGCCGCCGGCAACGTCGAGCAGCGCGAACCGCCGGTCGCCTCGCGGCGGGTCGAGCGCGGTGATCATGATGTCCTTCCAGACCCGATGCAGGCCACCGGACATCAAATCGTTCATCAAATCATAGCGCGACGCCACGCTGTGAAACACATCGTTCACCAGCGTCTGCTTGTCGCCCAGGGGGACGTCCCTGAAGCCAAAATGCGTGGTTTCGCCCGGCCGATCCATTACTCTACTCCACGAGGCGGACCATAGCGCGCCCGCCGCAATGGCGCTATCACACCGCTCTCATAAGGTGAATGCCTGACCATGCCCGAATTGCCCGAAGTCGAGACCGTCCGCCGCGGCCTTCAGCCTGTCATGGAGGGTGCGAAAATCCTGGTCGCGGAGACCCGCAGGCCTGATTTGCGCTTTCCTTTCCAGCCGGACTTCGTGGCCCGACTGAAGGGGCAGGTCGTCACGGGGCTCGGCCGCCGTGCAAAATATCTCATGGCCGATCTCACCTCCGGCGACGTGCTGTTGATGCATCTGGGCATGTCGGGTTCGTTTCGCGTCATCAAGCCGGACAACGAGGCGGCGCCGGGCGAGTTTCACTATCCGCGAGCCAAGGACTCCGCGCACGATCACGTGCTGTTTCGGATGTCCTCCGGCGCCGACATCATCTTCAACGATCCGCGCCGCTTCGGTTACATGAAAGTGATCGCGCGCAGCGCGCTCGACGAGGAGCCGCTGCTGCGCGGGCTCGGGCCCGAGCCGCTTGGCAACGAATTTGACGCCGCGATGCTGGCGCGATCCTGCGCCGGCAAGACCACGAGCCTGAAAGCCGCGATGCTCGATCAGCGCGTGGTCGCCGGGCTCGGCAATATCTATGTCTGCGAAGCCCTGCATCGTTCGCATCTGTCGCCGCGCCGGATCGCCGCGACGTTGTCGACCAAGGCCGGACAACGCAAGGGCGTTGCCGGGGGCGAGCCGACCGACCATGCAAAGCGATTGGTCGGCGCGATCCACACCGTGCTGAACGACGCCATCAAGGCCGGCGGCTCCAGCTTGCGCGATCATCGCCAGACCTCGGGCGAGCTCGGCTATTTCCAGCACTCGTTCAAGGTCTACGATCGCGAGGGCGAGAAATGCACCACGCCGCGATGTGGCGGCATCGTCAAGCGTTTTACGCAGAACGGCCGGTCGACCTTCTGGTGTCCGAAATGTCAGAAGTGAAAATCAGGCTCGTATCCGAGAGGTCGTAAGTTCAGCGGCGGTGACGAGCCCACCACGACCGTCATTGCGAGCGCAGCGAAGCAATCCAGAAGCTTTCCAACGAAGCAGTCTGGATTGCTTCGTCGCAAAGCTCCTCGCAATGACAGCGGAGATAGAGTTTCCCAAAAACGCGAAGCGAAGCAATCCGGCCGGGCTGGTGGCCGGATTGCTTCGTCGCTAAGGCCCTTCCGGATGGTGAAGGTCCGGCTGCCATCCGAGCGATACCCCCGCTCAGGACGCCAGTATCGTAGTTTCATCGGCGGCCAGCTCGGCGGCGACGTGCAACATTCCGTCCGCGGCCGCGATGACCTGGTCGATCAAGACATTGGTCGTGACGTCGAGCTCGAGCCGGGTCTCAATCCAATGCCAGAGGCCGCGGATCTCCTCGGTCGACTTGCCGTTCGGCGCGAATTCGCTCACCGCAAGGCCGCTGGCGAGCGAGTCCTGGTGATCGTTGCGCATCACGATCAGGGGACGCGCGAGCACCTCGGCGAGATCAAGCGCTGCTTCCTCGGCGAGCGTGTTGGCGGCGTTGTCGATGCGCTGGCCGCGGATCGGGGTTTGGTTCAGCACGAAGCTGTAAGGCCGCTTCCAGGCGCGCGCGACGCTCAGCGTCGAAACGGTCGCTTCGATGTCGGCGACGCTCGGGCGTGCCGGGATCAGGCAGAGGTCGGAATGGCGGATCGCGGCGGTGGTCGCGGCGCTGAGGCCGGCGGCGGTATCGACGATCGCAATCTGGAGACCGCCGTCGGCGAGCATCTTCAGGCGCGGCTCGATATCGGCGGCGTGATAGATCGGCTCGACGACGAGATCATCGGTGGTGCGGCGGCGCTGCCAGTTCGACAGTGTGCCCTGCGGGTCGGTTTCGATCAGGCGAACGGTGAAGCCGGCCTGCTTGGCTGCCAGCGCGAGGCCGATGGCGAGCGTGCT
Source organism: Bradyrhizobium sp. 35 (assembly GCF_023073215.1). Classification (NCBI taxonomy): domain Bacteria; kingdom Pseudomonadati; phylum Pseudomonadota; class Alphaproteobacteria; order Hyphomicrobiales; family Nitrobacteraceae; genus Bradyrhizobium; species Bradyrhizobium sp. 35. The sequence continues at coordinate 517,522 of NZ_JADPJC010000144.1, read as the reverse complement.
CTTGCCGCTGCCACCCTTTTGGGTGGCCAGTGCGATCGTGTGCATTGAAGATCAATCCTTTGGAGTGCTTGGGTCTCGGGAAACGCCACGCGAACGTGCATCGATCTCGATGCTGAGCTCTTCTCGCTCAGGACGTGCCGGCCCGATCCAAAGGGGATCGCGGAGGTCCGAATCAGCAGTCACGATGATGGCGGAATCGGGAATGCCAACGAATCCGTACCATTACTGGACCCGTACTCGTCCGTGTGCTGTGCTTGCAGCCGTGAATAATAAGGACAAGCGGCATGGGCGGAAACTGGCGCGACCGGACGGCGACGAATTTCGAATGCCAGAAGATGCCGGCGGTATCGAGCCGCGGCATGGTGGTCAGCAACCATCCACTGGCCTCCAGCGCCGGCGCGGAGATGCTGGCCGCCGGCGGCAACGCCATCGACGCCGCGATAGCGACCCTGTTCACGCTGACCGTGGTCGAGCCGATGATGGTGGGCATCATCGGCGGTGGCATGGCGCACATCCGGCTCGCCGACGGCAGCCACCGTTTCATCGACGGACAGAGCACCGTGCCCGCGGCGGTGCTTGACACCAGCTACACCCCCACGCCGGGTTCCGCGCATGATGTGTTCGACACCGTCGGCAATGAAAATCTCAACGGACCAAAGGCGGTCGCCACGCCGGGCTCGCTGAAAGCCTGGTGCGAGACGCTGCGCTGCTTCGGCACCATGAGCCTTGCCGACGTCATGCAGCCCGCGATCAAGCACGCCGCGCGCGGCTATGCGACGACACCCTATCTGCACGAATGCATCACCGAGAGCGCCGCCGAGATGCGCAAGGACAAGCCGATCGCGGCGATCTATCTGCCAGACGGCGAGCCGCTCAAGGTCGGCGAGCGCGTGGTACAGGCCGAGTATGCCGAGACGTTGCGGCATATCGCCGACCACGGCGAAAAGGCGCTCTATGAGGGGCCGCTTGGCGATATCCTGGTCGACTATATGGAAAAGGCCGGCGGCTTCATCCGGCGCAACGATCTCACCAGCTACAAGACCGTCGAACGGCAGCCGATCCGCGCCGATTACCGCGGCTGGACTATCTTTGGCCCGCCGCCGCCCGCGGCTTCCGGCGTGCATATCGCACAGATGCTGAACATCCTGGAAGGCTACGACATCCAAGGCCTCGGCTTCGGTACGCCCGAGACCATCCACTATCTTGCCGAGGTCCTGAAGATCGCATTCGCCGACCGCGCCGCGGCCAGCGGCGATCCTGATTATGTCGGCGTCCCCGTGGAGCGGCTGACCTCGAAGGCCTACGCCGAGGAGCGCCGCGCTGCGATCGATCCGGCACGGGCGCAGAGCTGGGGCGCCGGCGTGTCGCAGCTTGAAGGCGCTCACACCACGCACATGACGGCGGCGGATGCGTTCGGCAACGTGGTTGCGACCACGCAGACCATCAACAATCTGTTCGGCGCCAAGATCATGATCCCGGGCCTGGGCGCCATCGCCAACAACTACATGAACCTGTTCGATCCGCGTCCAGGCCACGCCCTGTCGCTGGCGCCGGGCAAGCGGGTGACGACCTCGATGTCGCCGATGATGGCACTCCGTGATGGAAAGTTGCGCTATGCGCTCGGCTTGCCCGGCGGAAAACGAATCTTCCCGAGCGCGATGCAGGCGCTGCTCAATCTGATCGACCACGGTATGAGCTTGCAGGAAGCAGTCGAGGCGCCGCGGGTCTGGACCGAAGGCAATGCGCTTGAGGTCGAGCAGAGGGTGCCGGAGAGCGTGCGCGCGAAGCTCGCGGAGCTCGGCCACAAGGTGCAGCCTGTCGCGGCAGTCGCCGGCGGCATGAATGGTATCGCCTTCCACGACGACGGCACCATGAGTGGCGCCGCTTGCTGGCGTGCGGACGGCACGCCGGTCGGGATCTCGGGTGGTCTTGCGAAGGCCGGGATCAGGTTCAGGCTGAGCTAGGTCTCATGCCCCGGACGCAGCGCAGCGCTTCTTCAGCGGCGCGCATTTCATGCCGCACCGCGCCCGGGACACGAGAGCTACTTGCGCACGCAGATCACGCGCACGACAGCGGCTTTCGCATCTGTGGACGTTCCGTTCGCCGCGACACCGTTCGCCTTCAGGAAATCGCGCACCGTCTCCGCGGAGACCATCACCGCCTGCGACGCCGGCACCGACGTCGCGGGGCCCGCAACCATCGCCGGCTTCAATAGTGCGATGCCGGCGAACTTGCCGTCGCCGTCGATGGCGGGGCTGCCGGAGAAGCCGACAGACGGTGGCGGTGAGAGTGGGGAATCGCCACCACCGACGGATGCCAGCGTAGCCTTGAGGCTCGACACACCCGCGGCTCCGCCCTGGCTCTGCGGATCCGCGATACCGATGACATCGACACTCGTCTTCGCTGCGCCGGCCGCGAGGTTGAGGGGCTCCAGGCCGCGGGCGCCGTAAATATGCAGCAGCGCGAGGTCGTGTTCCCGGTCCTCGGCGAGACGGTCGGCGCTGCCATAGCCGGCGATCGTGATCGCGAGGCAGCTATCAGTGACGAGGCGGTCCGTGAGGATCGCGCCATCGTCGCTGACGACAATGCCGGTGCCATATTCGACGGTCTTGCGTGGCGGCGGCCCCGCCTGTGGCCCCGACGGAAACGCGTTGAAGGCGCTCGACATCGCGATCACGACCGGCTCGACCGTGTTCTCGGTCGCCTGATCGTAGAGGATCGTCATGATGCGGACCTCGTCACCCCTGGAGGTGCCGCGCAAATAGAATTTCTTCAGGCCCTGCAGACCCGACAGCACGAAGAAGTCGGGCTTTACCACGGTGTAGTCGACCTTGCGACCCGGCTCTTTCTTCTCCGCTTCGGCAAGCTTGGCTGTGGTCGGGTTCGCCTCCTTGCGGCGGCTGAGCAGAACCTGCACCGTGCCAGTGGGCGAGGTCCATTTCGAGCCGTTGGCGTCGGTCGCCTGCTGCGGCACCAGCTTTGAGGGAATGCCGAGCCGCGCGCCGCTGGTCATTTCCGTCACGATCTTCCAGCCGACGCTGTCCTGTTTGCGGCGCGCGGTCTCGGCGAGCGCTGCGCGTTCCTGCGGATTGAGCACGCCGGTCGCCTTGCCGCCCTTGGCCTTCTGATACTCCTTGATGGCCTCGACCAGGCGCGCGCTGACGTCGCCGGTGATGGCGCCGTTATACTGGCCGACCCAGGCGAGGTCGGACTGCAGCGACAGCCGCTCCGCCTGCGCCATGGCATCGGCCGTCGCAGCCGGCGTCTGCAATGCAGGAGGCCGGATCGGAACGGTCTGGACCGGCTTCGGCTTGGTGCCGGGAAGCTGCGGTGTCGTCATCTGGGCGTTCGCGCCTGTCGCAGCCGCAAACATCAGTGTTGCCGCAAGCATCGATCTCATGACAAATCCAGCCCGCCCATTGAACGCAATGCCATTGAAGCACATCTCGTTGGTCGCGAACAATGTTGCGGTGGTTCAGACCGGCAGGAGAGGTCTAGCTCCTCATCCTGAGGAGCCGCGTAAGCGGCGTCTCGAAGGATGAAGGCCGTGCAGCCGCAGCGGGGCCTGCATGGTTCGAGACGGCGCTTCGCGCCTCCTCACCATGAGGAGAGGATCTGGAAGGATAACGATGCTGAGCCCGGACGAACTCGAACGTTATGCCCGCCATATCGTGCTGCGCGATGTCGGTGGCCCCGGCCAGGCTGCGCTGAAGCGGGCCTCCGTGCTGGTGATCGGCGCCGGCGGGCTCGGTGCGCCCGCTTTGATGTATCTGGCGGCCGCCGGCATCGGTACGCTCGGCGTGGTCGATGACGACGTGGTGTCGCTGTCGAACCTCCAGCGCCAGGTCATTCACACCACGCCCGATATCGGCCGGCACAAGGTCGAGAGCGCGGCCGAACGGATCTCGGCGCTCAACCCGCATGTCCGCTTCGTCGGTCACGCCACCTGGCTCAATGCCGACAATGCGCTGTCGCTGATCGGGGACTATGACCTCGTGCTCGACGGCTCCGACAATTTCTCGACCCGCTATCTGGCCTCGGACGCCTGCTTCTTCGCCAAGAGGCCGCTGATCACGGCGGCGCTCGGCACCTTCGATGGCTCGCTGACCACCATCCGCGCGCATGAGACAAACGAGCAGGGCGAATTCAATCCGACCTATCGCTGCCTATTCCCGGAAGCGCCGCCGCCCGGGACCGTGCCGGCGTGCGCGGAAGCCGGCGTCATGGGCGCGCTCGCGGGCGTGATGGGCTCGATGATGGCGCTGGAGGCGATCCGCGAGATCGTCGGCTTTGGCGACGGCCTCGTCGGCCGCCTCCTGATGATCGATGCGCGCGCGATGCGCTTCGAGACGCTGCGTTACGCGCGCGATCCCGCCAATCCGCTCAATGGCGATGGGCCTGTGATCACCGATCTCAGCGCCCATCGCACTTGATTGCAGACGTTATGCTGTGGCCGGCTTCTCGCTGTCGAGATGCGCCATCTGCTCAGCGGCGTAACGCGTGCCGGCAGCGACATCGGGCGGGAAGGCCGTTGCCAGCACGGCGAGATGAGCCGGCGTCAGCGTGACCTTGGCCGCGCCGAGTGCTTCGGTGAGGCGGTTGCGGGTGCGGGCGCCGACCAGCGGCACGATCTGCTTGCCTTGCGCCGCCACCCAGGCGATCGCGACCTGTGCCGGCGTCGCGCCAATCTCAGCGGAGATGGCGCGCAGCTGCTCCACCAATGCGAGATTGGCATCGAGATTCGATCCCTGGAAGCGCGGCGTCATCAGCCGGTAGTCCTTGCCTGTCTTGCCGGAGTCCTTCGACCAATGGCCGCTGATGAGGCCGCGCGCCAACACGCCGTAAGCCGTGATGCCGATGCCGAGCTCGCGGCAGGTCGTCAGGATGTCGCGTTCGATGCCACGCTCGATCAGCGAATATTCGATCTGGAGATCGGCGATCGGGTGCACGGCATGCGCGCGGCGGATGGTGGCGGAGCCGACCTCGGACAGGCCGATATGTTTGATGTAGCCGGCCTTCACGAGATCGGCGATGCCGCCGATGGTCTCCTCGATCGGAATGTTGGGATCGAGCCGCGCCGGACGGTAGACGTCGATGTAGTCGGTGCCGAGCCGCTGCAGCGAATAGGCTAGGAAGTTCCTCGTTGCGGCCGGCCTCGTGTCCATGCCGGTGAATTCGCCGGCAGGACCGCGCAGCGCACCGAACTTGACACTGATCTGCACCTTGTCGCGCGGCACCTCCTTGAGCGCTTCGCGCACCAGCATTTCATTGTGGCCCATGGCGTAGAAATCGCCGGTGTCGACCAGGGTAATGCCGGCATCCAGTGCGGCGTGGATCGTGGCGATGCTCTCGCCGCGATCGGCGGGGCCGTAGACCTCGGACATGCCCATGCACCCGAGACCGAGAGCGGAGACGGTGGGACCGGTCGAACCGAGTTTGCGCTGTTCCATGATGGCTCTCCTCGAAAAGGCGCTGACTGCGCCGCGTGACGAGGCCTGATATGCGCTTGATCGATTGCGCCGATAAGCTGGACAATCGAGAATGGCTTGTTCACATTAACGAACAATGGCTGAGCCCGACCTGCGTGATCTCGACGTCTTCATGGCGGTCGCCCGCACCCGCAATTTCCGGCGCGCGGCGATCGATATTCGCGTGTCGGTGTCGAGCCTTAGCCAGCGATTGCGGGACCTGGAGGAGCGCCTCGGCGTCCGCCTGATGAACCGCACCACCCGCAGCGTCGCCCTGACCGAGGCGGGCGAGCTGCTGCTGTCGCGCGTGGCTCCGGCGCTGCGCGATGTCGGCGAGGCCCTCGATCAGGTCCGGGGCCTGCGCGAGATGGCCTCGGGCCGGCTGCGCATTAACGCGCCGCCACCCGCGGTCGATCTCGTGCTGGCCCCCATGATCGGGCCGTTCCTTAAGGCCTATCCGCAGGTCGACCTCGAGATCGTTTCCGAGAGCGGGTTTGTCGATATCGTCAGCGCGGGCTTCGATGCCGGCGTACGTTATGGCGAGCATCTCGCGCAGGACATGGTCGCGATCTCGCTCAGCGGCCCGCAGAGCTATGTCGTAGTCGCTTCGCCCGATTACCTCGCGCGCCGCGGCAAGCCGGAGCATCCGAAGGATCTGCTCGACCATAATTGCATCCGCGCCCGCTACTCCAGCGGTGTCATGCACGATTGGGAGTTCGAGAAGGCCGGCCAGCTGGTGAAGGTCGATCCGCCGGCAAAGCTGATCTCGACCAACATGGGCCTTTCCATGCGCGCCGCGCTCGACGGCGCCGGCATCTGGGCGACGCTTGATGGTTATGTCGGCGAAGCCCTGAAGTCCGGCGCGCTCGTCAGTCTGATTCAGGATTGGTGCGAGCCGTTTCCCGGGCCGTTCCTGTACTATCCAAGCCGGCGACAAACGCCGCCGGCGCTGCGGGCCTTTATCGATTTCGTTGCCGACTGGCGCAAGCGCGAAACACGCAGCAAATAGACCTCACAGCATGCTCGGCAGCACGCGATCCGGCGGCTTGTGCGCATCGAGGAAGGTTCGGATGTTGATGATCACCTTCTCGCCCATCTCGACGCGGCCCTCGATCGTGGCCGAGCCCATATGCGGCAGCAACGTCACCTTGCCGGCCTTGGCGAGCCGCACCAGCTTCGGGTTCACCGCGGGCTCGTGCTCATAGACATCGAGGCCGGCGCCGCCGATCTCGCCGCCTTCGATCAGCTTGATCAGCGTGTCCTCGTCGGTGACCCCGCCGCGCGCGGTGTTGACGATGTAGGCGTCCTTGCGAATAAGCTTCAGCCGGCGCGCCGACAGCAGATGGTAGGTCGCCGGCGTGTGCGGACAGTTCACCGAGATGATGTCCATCCGTGCCAGCATCTGGTCGAGGCTTTCCCAATAGGTCGCGCCCAGCTCTTCGGCGATCTTCGGCGCCACCGGCCGACGATTGTGGTAGTGGATCTGCAAGCCGAAGGCGCGGGCGCGGCGTGCGACCGCCTGGCCGATGCGGCCCATGCCGATGATGCCAAGGCGCTTTCCGCCGATGCGATGGCCGAGCATCCAGGTCGGCGACCAGCCCGGCCAGGGTTTTCCTTCCGTCAGGATCGAGGCGCCTTCGATCATCCGCCTGGGCACGGCGAGGATCAGCGCCATGGTCATGTCGGCGGTGTCTTCGGTCAGAACTTTCGGCGTGTTGGTGACGGTGATGCCGCGGGCATGCGCGGCCTCGACATCGATGTTGTCGACGCCGTTGCCGAAATTCGCGATCAGTTTCAACCTGCAGTCGGGCTGGTTGACGATGTCGGCGGAGATGTGGTCGGTCACGGTTGGGACCAGCACGTCGGCGGTACGGGCGGCTTCCGCGATCTGCTCGGGCGACATCGGCGTGTCGTCGAGATTGATCCGCGCGTCGAACAGCTCGCGCATCCGGGTCTCGATCGAATCCGGAAGCTTGCGCGTCACCACGACGAGGGGCTTTTTCTTCACCGACATGTCCTGCCCTCATGAGGCGTTGCGAGCCGCCTCTGTCGCCAAAGGCCGGCCGTTGAGGCCTCATTAACCCGGTTGTTCGACACTGCGCTTGCCGTGTCGTCCCCGGCGTTTCCTTCAAGCTCTCCCGACATTTCCGGCCGGAAAATCGGGACAAACCGGTTGTTCAGATGTCCGTCCTCTCTAGCAGAAGGCCGGGCCAAGACAAGAACCACGGGTAAAGGGCTCGGGAACACCCGCGTGGGGCGGGGTCAGGGGCGACAGCGGCCTGGTTTGGGAATTTAGGGCGAGGGACCGGCTCGGCCGGACCTTCGACAGGAGACGGGTTGATGGCGTTGGGGCGTTTTTGTTCGGTGATGGCGCTCGTTTGCACCTGGTTGAGCGCTTCGGTCAGTCCCGGGCATTCGGCAAAGGACAACACCCCTCAGACGGCCTCAGGCCTCCCGGTGCCGCGCTACGTCAGCCTGAAATCGGATCACGTCAACGTCCGCGCCGGCCCGACCAAGGACAACGACGTCGCCTGGGTCTACACCCGTTCCGGCCTGCCGGTCGAAATCACCGCCGAGTTCGAGAACTGGCGCCGGGTCCGCGATTCCGAGGGCGCCGAGGGTTGGGTCTATCACTCGCTGCTGTCGGGCCGCCGTACTGCTGTCGTCACCATGAAGCACAAGGACGAGCTCGCGCCGATCTACGACCGCGCCGATCCCGAGAGCGCGGTTGCGGCCAGGCTCCAGGCCGGTGTCGTCACCCAGGTGAAGAAGTGCACTGCAAACTGGTGCCGCGTCAGCGGTAACGGCTTTGACGGCTGGATCCAGCAGGAGCGCCTCTGGGGCGTCTACTCGGACGAGCAGGTGAATTGATCTGGGCGGGAGCGGAACTGTTGCTCCACCGTCATGCCCGGGCATCCACGCATTTTTCGACGCCTGACCGAATAACGTGGATAGCCGGGACAAGCCCGGCCATGACGATCAAATCAGCAGTTCAGGATAGATCTCAGCGCTTCTTGCGCAACCGTACGACCATGTCGATGCGGGCGATCTCGTAACCCGCGGGCACCTCAGGCATCTTGGACAGCGCCAGATGCGGATCCTCGATGTCGACCAGCTCATGGCTGTTCTCGAGGTAGTAGTGATGGTGGGTCGTGACGTTGGTGTCGAAATAGGTCTTGGTGCCGTCGACGCTGACCTGACGCAGCAGACCGGCATCGGTGAGCTGGTTCAGCGTGTTGTAGACGGTCGCCAGCGAGACCGGCACCTTGGCCAGCGTCGCTTCCTCGTAAAGCATTTCAGCCGTGAGGTGACGTGCACCCTTGCCGAACAGGAGCCAGCCGAGCGCCATGCGCTGGCGCGTGGGGCGAAGCCCTGCGGACTGGAGCATTTCGTTGACGTCGTGCCACGGGCAGCCGGTCAACGCCGGCTGGCGGCCGGACATAAGAGCCGCCGCATGGGCCTCTTCGTCGCGATGGGGCGCGTTATTTTCGTTCATTTCCAGCTTCGGGCACGCGTGAACACTGTCGTTGCCCAACATATATGGAGAGATAGATGCAGATGCAAGTTTCTCGCAACTAGAGCGGTTCTAATCAGGCAGGGAACCGGGGTGGCGGCCCGTCATTTTACCTTCATGAGAGCGCTTTGCTACCCGAAATGGCCTGTGTTAGAGAGCCCGCGGTTCCGCTTAACCCATTTTGGCGCGACCCGGCATTGAGGGCCGCTCGCTATCCATCCAGGGTCCTTCGGTATTCTCGTCTGACAATGGCAACAGATGTCGCCTTTCGAACAGGATGGGGCCCATTTTCGCCGGAAACGCCGCTCAATCGGGGTTTGAACACAAAGGCTTCCGCATGCTGAACAGGCGCAACGGTTACGAATATGAAGATCTGCTGGCATGTGCCCGCGGCGAGATGTTCGGCCCTGGCAATGCGCAATTGCCGCTGCCGCCGATGCTGATGTTCGACCGCATCACGGACATCAGCGAGACCGGCGGCGAATTCGGCAAGGGGGTGGTGCGCGCCGAGCTCGACGTGAAGCCCGACCTCTGGTTCTTCGGCTGCCACTTCAAGAACGATCCGGTGATGCCCGGCTGCCTCGGGCTCGATGCGCTGTGGCAAATGGTCGGCTTTTATCTGGGCTGGAGCGGCGGTGAAGGTCGCGGTCGCGCGCTTGGCCTGAACGAGCTGAAGTTCAGCGGCCAGGTGCTGCCGGAGGCCCGCAAGGTTGTGTACAACATCGATATCAAGCGCGTGATGCGTTCAAAGCTGGTGCTCGGTATCGCCGACGGATGGCTTTCGGTGGATGACCAGATTATCTATCGCGCAAAGGATTTGAAGGTCGGCCTGTTCAAGCAGGGCACGAGCCTGGGCTGAGCGCATCACCACGAAGACAACGATTGAGGCGAGGCTGTCATGAGGCGGGTTGTGGTCACCGGGATGGGCATTGTCTCCTCCATCGGAAACAACACCCAGGAGGTGCTTGCGAGCCTTCACGAGGCGAAGTCGGGCATTTCGCGGGCTGAAAAATATGCCGAGCTCGGCTTCCGCTCCCAGGTGCAGGGTGCGCCGACGCTCGATCCTTCGACGGTGGTCGACCGCCGCGCCATGCGTTTCCTCGGTCAGGGCGCGGCGTGGAATCACGTCGCGATGGAACAGGCGATCCAGGATTCCGGTCTTTCGCCCGACGAAATTTCCAATATTCGCACCGGCATCATCATGGGCTCCGGCGGTCCGTCGGCGCGCACCATCGTCGAAGCCGCCGACATCACCCGCACCAAGGGACCGAAGCGTGTCGGGCCGTTTGCAGTGCCGAAGGCGATGTCCTCCACGGCCTCCGCAACGCTTGCGACCTGGTTCAAGATCAAGGGCGTGAACTATTCTATCTCGTCGGCCTGCGCGACGTCGAACCATTGCGTCGGCAATGCCTATGAAACGATCCAGATCGGCAAGCAGGACGTCATCTTCGCCGGCGGCTGCGAGGAGCTGGACTGGTCGCTGTCGGTGCTGTTCGACGCCATGGGCGCGATGTCCTCGAAGTACAACGACACGCCTGCGACGGCCTCCCGTCCCTACGACGTCAACCGCGACGGCTTCGTGATTGCCGGCGGAGCCGGCGTGCTGGTGCTGGAAGAGCTCGAGCATGCCAAGGCGCGGGGCGCACGCATTTACGGCGAGATCGTCGGCTATGGCGCGACGTCCGACGGCTACGACATGGTCGCACCATCAGGTGAGGGCGCCGAGCGCTGCATGCGCATGGCGATGTCGACCGTGAAGACCAAGGTCGACTACATCAATCCGCACGCGACATCGACCCCGGCCGGCGATCCGCCGGAGATCGACGCACTCCGCAGGGTGTTCGGAAGCGGCGAGAAGTGCCCGCCGATCTCGGCGACCAAGGCGCTGACCGGTCACTCCCTGGGCGCAACCGGCGTGCAGGAAGCGATCTATTCGCTGCTGATGATGAACAATGGTTTCATCTGCGAGAGCGCCCACATCCAGGAGCTCGACCCCGTGTTCGCCGACATGCCGATCGTGCGCAAGCGCATCGACAACGTCAAAATCGGCACCGTGCTGTCGAACTCCTTCGGCTTCGGCGGCACCAACGCCACGCTGGTGTTCAGCCGGCTGGATGCGTAATTTTGGCACGCTGTCATGCCCCGCGAAGGCGGGCATCCAGCACGCCGCAACTTCTCGATTTGCAGTAATCGCCTCGAAATACTGGATCGCCTGCCCCAGTGCGCAAGTGCGCGCAAGGCGGGCGATGACGCCGGAATAATGGGAGCTATCAGGCAATGGAAGGTTTAATGAAAGGCAAGCGCGGTCTGATCATGGGCATCGCCAATGATCATTCGATCGCCTGGGGCATGGCGAAGACGCTGCATGCCCACGGCGCCGAGCTTGCCTTCACCTTCCAGGGCGAGGCGCTGGGCAAGCGTGTTAAGCCGCTGGCGGAGCAGCTTGGCGTCGACATGGTGCTGCCCTGCGACGTCGAGGACATCGCCAGCGTCGACGCCACATTCACGGCCTTGCGCGAAAAGTGGGGCCGGCTGGATTTCGTGATCCACGCGATCGGCTTCGCCGACAAGAACGAGCTCAAGGGTCGCTACGCCGACACCAGCCGCGAGAATTTTTCGCGCACCATGGTGATCTCCTGCTTCTCCTTCACGGAAGTGGCAAAACGCGCCGCCGAGCTGATGACGGAGGGCGGCAGCATGATCACGCTGACCTTCGGCGCCTCGGAACGCGCGATGCCGAACTACAACGTGATGGGCGTGGCCAAGGCGGCGCTGGAAGCCTCGGTGCGCTATCTCGCCTCGGATTTCGGACCGCGCGGCATCCGCGTCAACGCGATCTCCGCCGGCCCGATCCGCACGCTCGCCGGCTCCGGCATCGGCGAGGCGCGCGCGATGTTCGCCTTCATGCAAAAACATTCGCCGCTCCGCCGGGGCGTGACGCTCGACGAGCTCGGCGGCTCGGCGCTGTATCTGTTGTCGGATCTCTCCGGCGGCGTGACCGGCGAGATCCACTATGTCGATTCCGGCTACAACACCGTCCTGATGCCGCGGCCGGACGATTTGAAGGCGCAGGATTAGCTCTCGTAGAGTGGGCAAAGGCGCGCAAGCGACGTGCCCACGATTTCTCAATAATCGAGACCAGTTCCTGCTGCGAAGGACGTGTCGATCAGCGCGCGTCGCTGTTGCGCGCCGCTCGTTGAACCCCGATCAGCAGCGGCAGCGTCTTGTCGAGGCTTTCCGTCAGCATGGCACGCACGTCGTCGCGCAGTGCGGGATTGTCGGCGGCATCTTCAGGGCGGGTTGGAAACGATTCTGCGGGTAGTTCGCGATAGGGGCCGCCGATTTGCACGCCCAGGAGCCTCTGCACCATAAGGGAATGATGCGTGTTGATCAGCGCAGAACTCTGTCTGACAACGGAGAAGTCGCGCCCATCGAAGATGCGGACAAACGCCAGGGCGTAGAGATAGATGCGACGCCCGAGCACCACATCATGGTTGAGGATGCCGAAGCCGCGGACCGTATAGTTGGATGACCCGAAAGGGCTGATTGAATTGAGGATCTGGATGTAGTGCCGGCAATTCGTTCCTTTCACGACGTCGCGCATGTATTGGGCCAGCTCCGCATTGAGATCGCGGAACAACCTGTCCTTCAATGTGTCCTTGGACTCATCGCGGGGAGGAAATTTCGCCGGGTTGTAGGGGATTCTCAGAACGGACACGCCGGCAGGGATCGTGGCGCGAATCCGCGCGAAGATCAGATCATTGAGTCCCCAGCCCGGGATCGGGACGACCGTCTTCTTGTGCTGAAATACGGTCAGGCCGGTCGTCAGCACGGTGAACTCATCGCCGGTGGTGACGACGACACCGAAGTCGCACGGGCCGCCGACCACGGGAGCGGGTTTGCCCGTCGCTTCACGCCGCGTGGTCGTCTTGTTGTTGCTTTGCTTGACGGCTGATCCTGCCGTTTCCGCCCCTGGTGGTACCAATTTGGTCTGCGCCCAAGCAGATGTCGAAAAGCACCACGCGACGGCCGCAAGGACGACGAGCCGGGCCAAAACGTCAAATGCAGCCCAGCCGCAGGAAGCGGACGAGCGATAGTCTTTGTCGCGTCCCCTCGGCAAAGGCGCTTACTCGCCCTTGATATACGCGGGTAGATACCTGTCCAGCTGGGCCGTGAGCAGGCTGCGTGTGCTGTCACGCAGCAATGCACTGCTGGTCACCTGTTCAGGGGTCTTGGGAAATTCGAGATTGTTGAGGATTTGCATATTGTCGTTCTTGTTGGAGAAACTCGAAGCAATCACATCGCCGAAGCTGCGGGTAGGCGCCCGATGGATGTCGAAAGTCCGTCCGTCAAAAACGTTTATGCGGAAATAGGAAACCACGACGCCGCGCCCGGAAGGGCTCGCCCAATTCTTGTAGACCCCGAGGCCCTCGATTGATTGATTGGTGCCATCCACCGAAACGCGGGCTTTCGTGGCTACGACGTAGCGTTCGCAATTTGCAGCTCCGGCGATCTGCCGCACCAGCGCCGTCAGGTCGTCGCGGTCATTGCGGAACAGTTTCGCTTCCGGATGATAGTACGGCCTGAAGGCTCCGCTTGCGTAAGCGACCTTTCGGACAGCCGTGCCGGGAGCCGTGGCGCGAACCCTCGCGACGAACAGATCATCGATACCCCACGTCTCGATCGGCGCCTCCATATACTCGTTGCCGAACATCGTGAGGCCGACATGTTGCACCGAGAACTGGTCTCCGATCGCGGAAATGACGCCGATCTGACAGGGGCCGCTCTCCGCCGCAACTGGCTGTTGTGCAGCCGGTTTGGCCTTCGGCGCCGCCTTCTTGACTGCCTTCTTGGCTGGCGCCGCCGTCTGAGCGGGAGGCGCGGTGGTTGCGGGAGGGGTTTGCGCGGCTGCCGTGGTGAGCAGGGACAGCAACGCGATCAGCGAGACAGCAATTCGAAGCATCGATTCCGGGAGATCAGGGGGCAGGAGGACGGCGGATACGCCACAGTAAATTGGAACCGTGACAACCGCAAGCTGCACCAGGCGACCACTGCCTATCCGGCGGGTCGCTGCCGCCGCCACCGATAATACTTCATCATGAATCCGTTCGACGGCTCGACCTCTTCTTTCTCGAACACAAAGCCCTCGCGCTCGTACCAGCGCCAGGCTTTTTCGTTCTCGCGGATGCAGCGCAGAGACATCTCGTCGGGCATTTGTGTGCGCGTGAAGCCAAGCAATTGGCGGCCGAGCGATTGGCCCTGATAGGCGGGCGCGACGAACAGCATGTCGAGATAGAGTTTTGGCAAATGCAGCGCCAGCATCGCGGCGATCGTGCCGTCGTCGTCGGCGACGAACAGGCTCCAGCCGTCCTCGGTCTCGCGCCGGATCCGTGCACGCAGGTTTGCCAGCAGGAAGTCGCTCGTCTCGCCGAGGCCGGTCGAGACCCAGCTCTCCATCCAGATACGGCCGATCTCGTCGTATTCGTCCGCGCGGGCTGGGCGAATGATGGGATGCGACATCGAGGCCTCAGGTTGGCTTGCTGCGCACGGATGGACGTGCGCGCACCTTGCCCGCCGACAGGCACACCACCTCGGAGATTTGCAGGAGTTGCCGCGCCAGCGGGCTGGTCTTGCGCCAGACCATGCCGATGGTGCGCGACGGCTGCGGGTCGCGGAAGCGCGCGAGCGAGACCGAGGCCGATCGCGTCTCAACTGACACCGCCATCTCGGGGATCAACGTGACGCCGATGCCGGCGCTGACCATCTGGACCAGCGTCGACAGCGAATTGGCATCCAGCATCTCGCGTGGCGGCGCCGATTGCATGTTGCAGAATGACAGCGCCTGATCGCGGAAGCAGTGCCCCTCTTCGAGCAACAGCAGCCGCATCTCGCGCATCATCTCCCGCGACGGTGCCGGCGTTCCCTCATCCGCACTCGGCCGCACCAGCAGGAATTTTTCCTCGAACAGGGCGACCTCGGTGAGCGAGGGCTCGGACACCGGCAGCGCCACGATGGCGGTATCGAGCCGACCCTCCACCAGTTCCTGAATCAGCCGCGGCGTCATCGTCTCGCGCACGCGGATGTCGAGCTCCGGATGCATGCGCGTCAGATTCTTGGTGATCGTCGGCAGCAGATAGGGCGCGATCGTCGGAATCATGCCGATGCGCAGCCGTCCGGAGAACCGGTCCTGCGAGGCGCGGGCGAAATCGCCGAGCTCGTCGACCGAGCGCAAGATGTCGCGGACGCGCTGCGCGAGCTCCTCGCCAAATCGGGTCAGCGCCACCTGCCGGGCGCTGCGCTCCAGCAGCAGACCGCCGAGCGCCTCCTCCAGCTCCTTGATCTGCATCGACAGGGCAGGCTGCGAGATCGAGCAGGACTCAGCCGCGCGGCCGAAATGACTGTGACGGGCCAGGGCGTCGAAATACCGGAGCTGGCGCAGCGTGAGGTTTAGCATCAGAAAATCTTATCGCTGCGATCATTAAAGTCAACTTCCCCTGATCGAACGTGAAGCTTAGAGTGTTTCTACCTGGTCAAAGGCGCGAGTTCGACGCCACCAGAGGAGGTATTCATGGACGACACTTCAAAGTGCCCGTTTTCGGGTGGAAAACGTGTGCCGGCGAACCGCGATTGGTGGCCGACCCAGCTCAGCATCGAGATGCTGCACAAGAATTCCGCCAAGTCCGACCCGATGGACAAGGACTTCGACTACGCCAAGGAATTCAAGTCGCTCGACCTGAACGCGGTCATCAAGGACCTGACCGCTCTGATGACGGAATCGCAGGAATGGTGGCCCGCCGACTTCGGTCACTACGGCGGCCTCATGATCCGCATGGCCTGGCACAGCGCGGGCACCTACCGCACCACCGACGGTCGCGGTGGCGCCGGCGCCGGACAGCAGCGTTTCGCGCCGCTCAACAGCTGGCCCGATAACGCAAATCTCGACAAGGCACGCCGTCTGCTCTGGCCGATCAAGCAGAAATACGGCCGCAAGATTTCCTGGGCCGATCTGATGGTGCTGGCGGGCAACGTCGCGCTGGAGTCGATGGGCTTCAAGACCTTTGGCTTTGCCGGCGGCCGCGTCGACGTCTGGGAGCCGGAAGAGCTCTATTGGGGTCCGGAAGGCACCTGGCTGGGCGATGAGCGCTACAGCGGCGAACGCCAGCTCGCCGAGCCGCTCGGCGCGGTGCAGATGGGCCTCATCTACGTCAATCCGGAAGGCCCGAACGGCAAGCCGGATCCGATCGCCGCGGCCAAGGACATTCGCGAGACCTTTTTCCGCATGGCGATGAACGACGAGGAAACCGTCGCACTGATCGCCGGCGGCCACACCTTCGGCAAGACCCACGGCGCCGGCGATCCGTCGCTGGTCGGACCGGAGCCGGAAGCGGGCGCGCTCGAAGATCAGGGCCTCGGCTGGAAGAGCAAGCACGCGTCGGGCATTGGCGGCGATTCCATCACCAGCGGTCTCGAGGTGACCTGGACCACGACGCCGACGAAGTGGAGCAACAACTTCTTCGAGAACCTGTTCAAGTACGAATGGGAGCTGACTAAGAGCCCGGGCGGTGCGCAGCAGTGGACGGCCAAGGGCGCCGAGGCGATCATTCCCGATGCCTTCGACAAGTCCAAGAAGCATCGGCCGACGATGCTGACGACCGACCTCTCGCTGCGTATGGATCCGGCCTATGAGAAGATCTCGCGCCGCTTCCTCGAGAATCCCGATCAGTTCGCGGACGCCTTCGCCCGTGCCTGGTTCAAGCTCACCCATCGCGACATGGGTCCGGTGGTGCGCTATCTCGGTCCGCTGGTGCCGAAGGAAACCCTGATCTGGCAGGATCCGATCCCTGCTGTGAATCACGAGCTGGCCAGCGAGCAGGATATCGCCTCGCTGAAGACCAAGATCCTGGCCTCGGGTCTGTCGGTCTCGGAGCTGGTCTCGACCGCCTGGGCGTCGGCCTCGACGTTCCGCGGCTCGGACAAGCGCGGCGGCGCCAACGGCGCGCGTATCCGCCTCGCCCCGCAGAAGGATTGGGAAGTGAACGAGCCGGCTCAGCTCTCGAAGGTCCTGGGCAAGCTCGAAGCGATCCAGAAGGACTTCAACGCGTCATCCGGTGCGAAGAAGGTCTCGCTGGCGGACCTCATCGTGCTCGGCGGCACCGCCGCGGTCGAGAAGGCCGCCAAGGATGCCGGCGTCGACGTCAAGGTCGGCTTCACGCCGGGCCGCATGGATGCCTCGCAGGAGCAGACCGACGCCGCTTCGTTTGCTCCGCTGGAGCCGCGGGCCGATGGCTTCCGCAACTTCATCGGCAAGCGGCAGCAGTTCATGATGCCCGAGGAGGCTCTGGTCGATCGTGCGCAGCTGCTCCGGCTTACCGGCCCGGAGATGACGGTGCTCGTCGGCGGTCTGCGCGTGCTCGGTGCCAATGCGAACGGTTCGAAGAACGGCGTCCTCACCTCGAAGGTGGGAACGCTGAGCAACGACTTCTTCGTCAACCTGCTCGACATGAGCACGCAGTGGACGCCGGCCGGCACCGACGGCACCTATGAGGCCCGCGACCGCAAGACCAACGCGGTCAAGTGGACCGGCACGCGCGTCGACCTGATCTTCGGCGCACACTCGCAGCTTCGCGCCTACGCAGAGGTCTATGCCACGTCGGATTCCAAAGAGCAGTTCGTCAAGGACTTCGCCAAGGCCTGGACCAAGGTGATGAACCTCGATCGCTACGACATCGCGGCCTGATTCCAAAGTTCGGCAAGCGACAAACAAAAAGGGCGGCCGCGAGGCCGCCCTTCGTGTTTCTGGCAGGTAGCGAGATTTACTCGCCGGCCGCTTCGCGCGCGGGCTGCTGGCTCTCGCCCTTGCCCTCGAGGTCTTCGCCGGTCTCCTGGTCGACCACCTTCATCGACAGGCGGGTCTTGCCGCGGTCGTCGAAGCCGAGCAGCTTGACCTTGACCTTGTCGCCTTCCTTGACGACGTCGGAGGTCTTCTGCACTCGCGCCGAGGCGAGCTGGCTGATGTGGACAAGGCCGTCCTTGGAGCCGAAGAAGTTCACGAAAGCGCCGAACTCCATCACCTTGACGACGGTGCCGTCATAGATCTGGCCGACTTCCGGATCGGAGGCGATCGACTTGATCCACTTGATCGCGGCCTTCATCGCCTCGCCGTCGCTGGAGGCGACCTTCACGGTGCCGTCGTCCTCGATGTTGACCTTGGCGCCGGTCTTCTCGACGATCTCGCGGATCACCTTGCCGCCGGTGCCGATCACTTCGCGGATCTTGTCGGTGGCGATCTTGAAGGTCTCGATGCGCGGCGCGTATTCGCCGAGCTCGGCGCGGGCGTTGGTGAGCGCCTTCGACATCTCGCCGAGGATGTAGATACGCCCATCCTTAGCCTGACCGAGCGCGACCTTCATGATCTCCTCGGTGATGCCCTCGATCTTGATGTCCATCTGGAGCGAGGTGATGCCCTGCTCGGTACCGGCGACCTTGAAGTCCATGTCGCCGAGATGGTCCTCGTCACCGAGGATGTCCGAGAGAACCGCGAAGCGCTTGTCTTCGAGGATCAGGCCCATTGCGATGCCCGCGGTCGGCCGCTTCAACGGCACGCCGGCGTCCATCAGCGCGAGCGAGGCGCCGCAGACCGATGCCATCGACGAGGAGCCGTTGGATTCGGTGATCTCCGACACCACGCGCGTGGTGTAGGGGAATTCGTGGTGCGGCGGCAGCACCGGGTGGATCGCACGCCAGGCGAGCTTGCCGTGGCCGATCTCGCGGCGCTTGGTACCGCCGAGGCGGCCGGTCTCACCGACCGAGTAGGGAGGGAAATTGTAGTGCAGCAGGAACGTCTCTTTGTACGTTCCCGACAGCGCGTCGATGTACTGCTCGTCCTCGCCGGTGCCGAGCGTGGTCACGACCAGCGCCTGGGTCTCGCCGCGGGTGAACAGCGCCGAACCGTGGGCGCGGGGCAGCACGCCGACTTCGGCGACGATGTTGCGCACGGTCTTGGAATCGCGGCCGTCGATGCGCTTGCCGGTGTCGAGAATGTTCCAGCGAACGATCTTGGCTTCGAGCTCCTTGAACACGCCGCCGATGCGCAGCTTGTCGTATTTCGGCTCTTGGCCTTCCGGGAAGTAGTGCGCGATCACCTTTTCCTTGACCTTGCCGACCGCGGCGTAGCGATCCTGCTTGACCGGAATGGCGTAGGCGGCGCGCAGTTCCTGCTCGACCATGCCGAGCATTTCCTTTTCGAGCGCCGAATTGTCGATCGCGGTGACCTCGCGCGGCTCCTTCGCGGCCTTTTCGGCGAGCTCGATGATCGCGTTGATCACCGGCTGGAAGTGGCGGTGACCGAACATCACGGCGCCGAGCATGATCTCTTCGTTCAGCTCCTTGGCTTCCGATTCCACCATCAGCACGGCGTCCGCAGTGCCGGCGACGACGAGGTCGAGCTGAGTGTCGACCATCTCGTCGAGCGTCGGGTTGAGGATGAACTCGTCATTGGCGAAGCCGACGCGCGCGGCGCCGATCGGGCCCTTGAAGGGAGCGCCCGACAGGGTCAGCGCAGCCGATGAGGCCACCAGCGCGACGATATCGGGATCGTTCTCCATATCGTGCGAGAGCACGGTCACGATCACCTGGGTCTCGTTGCGCCAGCCGTCGACGAACAGCGGACGGATCGGACGGTCGATCAGGCGGGAGACCAGCGTTTCCTTCTCGGTCGGACGACCCTCGCGCTTGAAATAGCCACCGGGAATGCGGCCGGCTGCGTAGGTCTTCTCCTGGTAGTCGACGGTCAGTGGCAGGAAGTCGACGCCTTCACGCGGTGACTTCGCGGCAACGACGGTGGCGAGCACCACGGTCTCGCCGTAGGTCGCGACGACGGCGCCGTCGGCCTGGCGGGCGATCTTGCCGGTTTCAAGCTTGAGAGGGCGTCCACCCCAGTCGATCTCGACTGAATGCTTATTGAACATAGAGGTCTTCTTTCATGGGTTCTCGAAAGAAGGACGGGTCGAAAAACAAAAACCATGCGCAAGATTGCGGGACGTTGATCGAAGCGGGCGATCAGCGTCCTGCGATCCTGCCATGGTTTTTGGATTTCGGATGGCGTCCATCCCTTCGGGTCATACGGGCGCCTTGCCCGTTGTGCCCAGCCGCCGGATTGCTGCTGGACTGTCAGTCGGCACGAACGCGAACACCGAAGCGCGGTGTTCGCCCATCATGCCCGGATGCTCGCCGTCAACGGCTCGCATCCGACGCGCACGCAGCCTCGACGAAAAACCTTTAAACAAACGCTTTCGTTCGAAATCACGCGCGAAAACGCGCGCCGGTTGGCGCGCGCAAGAACTCTTAACGACGAATGTTGTGCTTCTCGAGCAGCGCCTTGTAGCGCGCCTCGTCCTTCTTCTTCACATAGTCGAGGAGCGAGCGGCGGGTCGAGACCAGCTTCAAGAGACCGCGACGCGAATGATTGTCCTTCACGTGGGTCTTGAAATGGTTGGTGAGGTTGGCGATGCGTTCCGACAGGATCGCGACCTGAACCTCTGGCGAGCCGGTATCGCCGGCCTTGCTGGCATTCGTCTTGATGACTTCCGCTTTGCGTTCTGCGGCAATCGACATCGTCAATTTCTCTCGTTGCGATCGGCGCTGGCAGTCAGGCCGGTCAGGTTGAACACACGCTTGGGGATGATTTCGCCATTGCCGACTTCGGCAAGCGCGAGAAGCCGGCCTGCCACCGTGACATAGACTGTGCCGCTACAAGTGGGCGCATCCCGTCCGCGCAACAAAACGGCCTGGCCCCGATGGAGCCTTGCCGCATCAGCCCGAGTGACGGCCAGTGCCGGGATGTCGTCCAGCGCGGTCTCAACGGGCATAAGCGCGTCGGCGAGGCTACCCTCGCCGGACGCGGCTCTATCGCACAAAGCCTCCAGCTGATCCAGCGGAATCATGTCGTTCTCGCCAAATGGGCCGACCAGGGTCCGCCGCAGTGCGCAGATATGGCCGTAAGTGCCGAGAATCCGGCCCATATCGCGGGCCAGCGCGCGGACATAGGTGCCCTTGCCGCACTCGGCCTCGAACACGGCCCGGTCGCTATCCGGTTGATCTACAAGGCTTAATCGGTGAATCTCGACCGGGCGCGAGGCCAGTTCCACGATCTCGCCGTCGCGGGCGAGGTCGTAGGCGCGCTCGCCCTGGACCTTGATCGCGGAATAGCGCGGCGGGATCTGCTGGATCACCCCGGTGAAACGGGGCAGCAGGGCCTCGATGGCCTCCCGAGTCGGGCGCTGGTCCGAGGTTGCGGTCGCCCGGCCCTCGATGTCGTCGGTGTCGCGCTCCTCGCCCCAGCACACCGTGAACCGGTAGCGCTTGCGGCCGTCCATGACGAAGGGGACGGTCTTGGTGGCCTCGCCGAGCGCGATCGGCAGGCCGCCGGAGGCCAGCGGATCTAGCGTGCCGGCATGGCCGGCGCGTTTGGCGTTGAACAGGCGCTTGAGCACGGCAACGGCCTGCGTCGAGGTCATGCCGATCGGCTTGTCGAGCACGACCCAGCCGTGGACGTCGCGACGGTCGCGGCGCGGCTGGTTGCCCTTCTGCTTGTTGGCGCGCGGATCGTTGTTGACGCGGCGCGGCTCTTGAGCGGGCTGAGAATTGCCGCTCATGTCCGCAAAATTATTCTTCTGCACGTCGAGCTGATCGGCCTCTTCGCCGCCGATCGTGCCGTGAGCCGGGTCCATCGTCATCGTTCTTCTTCCCGATCCGTATCCGGATCCTGTTCCAGGTCCTTCTGCACCGCGGGTGTTCGCAAAAGCTTCTCGATCCGTTCCGCTTCGTCGAATCGTTCGTCGACGCGGAAGCGAAGGTCAGGTGCAAATTTCAAGTTAACGCGCCGCGCGACCTCGCCGCGCAGGAATTTCTTGTTGCGCTCGAGCGCAGCGAGGACGATCTCGGTGTCGCGGCCACCGAGCGGCATCACGTAGACTGTTGCGAGCTTCAGGTCGGGCGACATCCGCACCTCCGGCACGGTGATGATGTGACCTTCGAGGTCAGCATCATGCACGCTGCCTTGCGCCAGAATCTCGGCTATCGCATGGCGAACCTGCTCGCCGACCCGCAACTGACGTTGCGAGCCGCCAGACGCGGAACTCTTTTTTTGATGATGGCGGGGCATGGTCTGAAAATCACCTCGTCATGCCCGCTTTTGGGACACGGGCATTGTCATTTGTCTTGCTGAAACGAAGAGGGGTGGATGGCCGGAAAAAATCCGGCCATCGTACTCCCGCAATTCAGTTCAAAAAAGATCCAGGCGCTTCGGTAAGATTTGGACTTACAGGGAGCGCTGGATCGTCTCCACGCGGTAACACTCGATGACGTCACCGGCGCGCATGTCGTGATAGTTCTCGAAGGCCATGCCGCATTCCTGACCGGACTGGACTTCCTTCACTTCGTCCTTGAAGCGCTTCAGCGTCGACAGCTTGCCTTCGTGCACGACGACGTTGTCGCGGATCAGGCGCACGTTGGCGCCGCGTTCCACGGTGCCGTCGGTGACGCGGCAGCCGGCGACCTTGCCGACCTTGGAGATGTTGAAGATCTCCAGGATCGCGGCATTGCCGAGCATGGTTTCCCGCAGGGTCGGCGCGAGCAGGCCGCTCATGGCCTTCTTCACGTCGTCCACGAGGTCGTAGATGATGTTGTAGTAGCGGATCTCGATGCCGTTGCGCTTGGCGGCCGCAGCGGCCTCCTTGTTCGCACGAACCGAGAAGCCGATGATCGCGGCGTTGAAGCCCTCCGCGAGCGTCACGTCCGATTCCGAGATGCCGCCGACACCCGCATGCAGGATGCGCGCGGCGACTTCGTCGGTGCCGAGCTTCTCCAGCGAGCCGAGGATCGCTTCCAGCGAGCCCTGCACGTCGGCCTTGATGATCAGCGGGAATTCCTTGCGGCCCGCCGTCTTCAACTGCGACATCATCTGCTCGAGCGAGCCGCGCATGCCGGAGATCGAGGCAGCCGCGTTCTCGCGCTTCTGGTGCGCGCGGTAGCTGGTGACCTGGCGGGCGCGGGCTTCGTTCTCGACCACGGCGAGACGATCGCCGGCTTCCGGCGGACCGTTGAAGCCGAGCACCTCGACCGGCACGGATGGACCTGCCTCCTGCACCGTCTCGCCCTGATCCGAGATCAGCGCGCGGACGCGGCCCATTTCGGCGCCGGCGACGATGATGTCACCGACACGGAGCGTGCCGCGCTGGACCAGAACGGTCGCGACCGGACCGCGGCCACGATCGAGCTTGGCTTCGATCACGGTGCCTTCGGCCGGACGATCCGAATTGGTCTTGAGGTCGAGGATGTCGGCCTGGAGCGCGATCATCTCGAGCAGCTTGTCGAGATTCGTCTTGTTCTTCGCCGACACTTCGACATCGACGACTTCGCCGCCGAAGGATTCGACCTGCACCTCGTGCTGGAGCAGCTCGGTGCGCACGCGCTCGGGCTTGGCGTCGGGCTTGTCGATCTTGTTGATGGCAACAATGATCGGCACCCGCGCCGCCTTGGCGTGGTTGATGGCTTCGATCGTCTGCGGCATCACGCCGTCGTCGGCCGCAACCACCAGCACGACGATGTCGGTCACCTTGGCGCCGCGCGCGCGCATCGCGGTGAACGCGGCGTGGCCGGGCGTGTCGATGAAGGTGATCTTCTTGCCGCTTTCGGGCGACAGCACCTGATAGGCGCCGATATGCTGGGTGATGCCGCCGGCTTCGCCGGAGACCACGTTGGCATGACGAAGCGCATCGAGCAGCGAGGTCTTGCCGTGGTCGACGTGACCCATCACCGTCACCACCGGCGAGCGCGGCTCGGTGTCGGTCGAATCGTCGATGGCGTCGAACAGGCCTTCTTCAACGTCGGACGCGGCAACGCGCTTGACGGTGTGACCAAGCTCCTCGGCGATCAGCTGCGCAGTGTCGGCATCGATCACGTCGGTGATCTTGTGGATCGCGCCCTGCTTCATCAGCATGCGGATGATTTCCACCGCGCGCTCCGACATGCGGTTGGCGAGCTCCTGGATGGTGATCGCTTCCGGAATGACCACCTCGCGGATGAGCTTTTCCTTCGGCTCGTTCGCGGCATGGCCCTTCAGGCGCTGGGTGCGGCGGCGGAACGAGGCGATCGAGCGCTCGCGGACGTCGTCGGCATTGAAGGCGGTGACGACCGTCAGGCGGCCGCGCTCCTTCTGCGGGCCGGGCTTGTGGGTGGGCTTGGGAGCGACCACAGGCCGCGCAGCGCCGCCGGGGCCGCGACGGATCTGGCGCGGACCGTCGTCCTCGTCCGGTCCGGCTGCGACGGCGGGGGCGCGGCCCACCGGGCCTCCCGGCCGCTGCGTGGTCGTTCCGGGTCGCGCGGTCGTTGTTCCCGGGCGTGCCGTGGTGGTTGTGCCGGGTCGCGCCATCGGCGCTCCGGGCCGCGCTGCAGGAGCGGCCGAGGTCCCCGTTGCAGGGCGCGCCACAGATTGCGGCTGCTCGCCTTCGCCAAAACGCTTCTTGGCCTCGGTTTCGGCCTTCCGCTTGGCTTCCTCCTCGTGACGGTGACGCTCCTCCTCGGCCTTGCGGCGGGCTTCGGCGGCCTCACGATCAGCACGCTCGGCGCTTTCGCGGACCGCGCGGCGCTGGGCCTCTTCCTCGGCATGGCGGCGCTCTTCGACTTCGCGCACCTTGGCATCGGCCAGCGCGCTGGCGCGGGCGGAACGTTCGTCCTCGGTCAGCGTGCGCAGCACCACGCCGGAGCCGGCGTTGCGCGGCGGCGCGGGGCGTGCCGGGGCAGGCTTGGGCGCGGCGGCCGGCGCGGGCTTCGCCACTTCGGCCACCTGCGGTTCAGGGCTGCCGTCGACACGGCGCTTGCCACGCTTCTCGACCACGACCTGCTTGCTACGGCCATGACTGAAGCTCTGGCGCACGGTGCCCGTTTCGACGCGCGGCTTGAGCGATAGCGTCTTGCTCGGAACGCTCAGCTTCTTGTCGCCAGGGGTCTTGGTATCAACCATTAAGCAGTCCTAATCCTGATCTTGTTGTCTTGTGCGTTGCCGCACCGTGCTATCGGGTGGTCGTTGTCTCTCAGAAATCCTGGCCGGGCTTTTCGGCAGTCCTGTCAGCGTCCGCCATCCGGTATCGGACCAGCATCTGGCTACGTGACAGGAATGACTTGCTCGCCGGGCCCGCGAGCAGGGCAGCATGTATCACATTTGACCGGGTAAGTGCCAAATCCAATTCTGTCGATTTTAGTGCAGTGACGACGGGAATCTCCGGCTTGGCGCCGCGATTTCCCTCATTTTGACGCGCCAGCATGTCCAATTTGCGGATTCCGTCCGCGGCCCCGTCGCTGGCATGGATCAGGACCTCGACCGTACCCTCCCGAAGCGCGCTTTCGACCTTGCCGAAACCGGCGACGATCTGGCGCGCCTTGGCCGCAATCCCAAGGGCTTCGACCACGCTCCGGACCAGGAGCGCCTCGAGGTCGGCGGGAAACGTCTGAGGGATGCGCAGCTCGCGCTTGAAGGCTTTCGTAAAATGGTGACGCCGAACGGCTTCCGCAACCACCTCGCGCGAGGCGGTGACCCACATGCCGCGTCCGGGCAGCTTGCGCTTGAGATCGGGAACTATGTGCCCTTGCGGCGAGACGACGAAGCGGATCAGCTCGTCGATCGGCCGGACCTCGCGGCTGACCGCACACATCCGCACGGTCGCGGACCTTTCGGTCCGCGGTCCATGGTCGAGTTCGGGGTCAGTATCGGCGAGCATCCGGGTGACATCCTCCTTCGCCCTAAGCCGGCTGATCTTCGGTCGCCTCGGCCTCTTCAGCAGGCTTGGCGAGATCGGCCTCGGTGATCCATCCGGCCTTGACGCGGGCCTGCATGATCATCGCTTCAGCATCGTCACGGGAGATCTCCAGGCCATCGAGCGCGCCCGGATATTTGGTCTGCTCGCCGCCTTCCTTGCGCTCGGTCCAGCCGACCAGATCGTCCGTGGCGCAACCGGCGAGGTCGTCGACCGTCTTGATGTCGTTCTCGCCGAACTTCACCAGCATCTTCGAGGTGACGCCGGGCACGTCCTTCACGGCGTCCTCGACGCCGAGTTCCTTGCGCCTGGCCTCGAGCTCGGCTTCCAGCTGTTCGAGATATTCCCGGGCGCGGTTCTGGAGTTCCTGCGCGGTCTCCTCGTCGAAACCTTCGATGCCGGCGAGTTCCTTGACGTCCACCATCGCGAGTTCCTCGACCGACGTGAAGCCTTCGGACGCCAGCAACTGGCCGACCACTTCGTCGACATTGAGCGATTCCATGAAGACGCGGGTGGAGTTCTCGAAGTCGGCCTGGCGGCGCTCCGATTCCTCCTGCTCGGTCAGGATGTCGATGTCCCAGCCGGTGAGCTGCGAGGCCAGACGCACATTCTGGCCGCGGCGGCCGATCGCCAGCGAGAGCTGGTTGTTGGTGTCGGGCACGACGACCTCGATGCGCTCGCGGTCTTCGTCGATGACGACCTTGGAGACTTCGGCCGGCGCCAGCGCGTTGACCACGAAGGTCGCGATGTCGGGCGACCAGGGGATGATGTCGATCTTCTCGCCCTGCAATTCGTTCACCACCGCCTGCACGCGCGAACCGCGCATACCGACGCAGGCGCCGACCGGATCGACCGAGGAATCACGAGAAATCACGCCGATTTTTGCGCGCGAGCCGGGATCGCGGGCGACCGCCTTGATCTCGACGATGCCGTCATAGATCTCGGGCACTTCCTGCGCGAACAGCTTTGCCATGAACTGCGGATGGGTGCGGGAGAGGAAGATCTGCGGCCCGCGGGTCTCGCGGCGGACATCGAAGATGTAGGCGCGGACGCGGTCGCCGTTGCGGAACACTTCGCGCGGCAGCATCTCGTCGCGGCGGATGATGGCCTCGCCGCGGCCGAGATCGACGATCACACTGCCATATTCGACGCGCTTGACGACGCCGTTGACGATGTCGCCGATGCGGTCCTTGAATTCCATATATTGCCGGTCGCGCTCGGCTTCGCGCACCTTTTGCACGATCACCTGCTTGGCGGATTGCGCGGCGATGCGGCCATATTCCAGCGGCGGCAGGGTGTCGGCGATGGTGTCGCCGACCTGGGCACCGGGATTGGCGCGCTGCGCATCCACCAGCGAAATCTGGTTGGAATGGTTTTCGACCGTCTCGACCACCAGCATGTGGCGCGACAGCCGCAGCTCGCCCTTCTTCGGGTCGATCTCGGCGTGAACGTCGGTCTCGCTGCCGTAGCGGGCCCGCGCCGCCTTGGCGATGGCATCCTCCATCGCCGCGATGACGATGCCGCGGTCGATCGATTTCTCGCGCGCAACGGCGTCGGCGATCTGAAGCAATTCAAGTCGATTGGCGCTGACTGCCATGGCTAGTCTCCTTCGTCAGGATCGATTTCGCCCCGTCGCGCGCGTTCGGCGGCCAGGCGATGTTTCTTGGTATTGGTCGGAGCCGGCTTCTTCGTCGCGGCCGGCGTCGGTTTCTTAGTCGGCTTGGTGTTCTTGGTCGTTTTTTCGCTGATGCTGGCGTGCGGCGCCGCCGGCGGCTCGAGGCCGAGATTGCGGCGCATTTCGCGGGCCTGGGCCTTGCCGCGGCGCATGGATTCCGCGATCAGCTCGTCCGTCAGCACCAGCCGTGCCTCGGCGATGTCTTCCATCGTCAGGAGAACGTCGGCAGCCTCGCCCGCCTTGATGTCGTCGCGATGCAGATGCACGCGGTCGCCTTCGACGGGGCCGATCGTGCCGCGGAACCGCTTCCGCCCCTCATGGGCGACAGCCATTTCGACCTTCACCAGATGGCCGGCATAACGCTCGAAATCGGAGCGGCGCACCAGCGGGCGGTCGATCCCCGGTGAGGAGATTTCCAGCCGATAGGCGCGATCGACGGGATCGGCGACGTCGAGCACGGGCGACAGTGCCCGCGAGATCGCCTCGCAATCCTCGATCTGCATCGAGCCGTCCGGCCGCTCTGCCATAACCTGCACGGTGCAGCCGGATTCCCCGGAAATGCGGATCCGCACCAGGCGGTAGCCCATGCCTTCGAGCACCGGCCCCGCGACCGCGGACACCCGCGCCGCGACGCCCGGCTCGACCACGAGCCTCGGCTCGGCCAGCAATTCGGCATCCGTGGAACCAGGGTTCGGTTCGGTCATGTCAGAGGTCAAGGCGCTCGGTATGGTTAAGGCTTGGTTAAGCTTTCAAGCCCGCTTCGGAACTCTCCCGACAGATCGGCGGGCCGCACATCTTCCACCAGGCCGCGTTCAGGTAATAAAAAAGAGCGGGTCCTTTCGGGCCCACTCTCACTACGCGGATCGTATGAGAAGATGAATTGCCGGTGATATAGCCCTTTCCGCCCTCTCGGACAAGGCCCATTGCACGGCGCGCGAGGCTTTTTGCGCCCGCTGTGCGGCCCGCTGGCGCAACGCTTCCTTCACCTCCAAGGCCTAGATTCCCTGATTGTGGGGCGGCTTGGACCAGGGCGTACCCGCGGCGTGCCCCCTACGAGTTTGCGTTTTCATGACCGTTGCCACGTCGCTCATTCCCGGACTGGACGATATCGTCAAACGCGGCGACCCGCGGCGTCGCGGCGAGATCGCGCATGCCATTTCCCAACTGTTCTTTCAGGACGCCGAGAACCTCCGTCCCGATGTCATCGATCTCTTCGACAATCTGCTGATCGATCTCGTCCCGCATGCCGAGCTCGCCTCGCGCGTCGATCTCGCCGAACGCTTCTCGCGCCTGAACAACGCGCCGCGGCGTCTCGTGAGCGAGCTCGCGCGCGAAAACGAAATCGCGGTGGCGGGCCCCGTGCTGCGCCATTCGCCCGTGCTCGACGACGCCGCTCTCGTCGAAATCGCGCGACTGAAGGGCCAGGGACATCTGCTGGCGATGAGCGAACGCCCCACGCTGTCGGCTGTCATCACCGACGTGCTGGTCGAGCGCGGCGATCGCGACGTGGTGCGCCGCGCCGCGGGCAATGCCGGCGCGGTGTTCTCGCTTGGCAGCTATTCGGAGCTGATCAAGCGTGCCGCGCAGGATGGCGTGCTGACGCTCAGGATCGGCCAGCGCAGCGATCTTTCGGGTGAGAACCTGAAACAGCTTCTCGACGGTACGCTCGACGTCATCCGCCGTCGCCTCTCGAGCGTGGTCAATCCCGTGCGCCAGGTCGAGATCACGCGCGCCATGGCGGCCATCGAGGAAGCCACGCTGCCGCCGGGCCCGCGTCGCGATTTCTCGGGAGCGCAACGTACGGTGCTGGCCTTGCATCGCGGGGGCCATCTTGGCGAGAGCGCGCTGTTTGGCTTCGCGAAGGCCTACAAATACGAGGAGGCGATCGCTTCGCTCTCGGCGATGTCCGGAGTCCGCCTCTCGGTCCTCGACCGCCTGATCACGGGCGACCGCTACGATCCAATCCTGGTTCTGGGGCGTGTGCTGAATGTCAGCTGGCCGACGGTGCGGGCGCTGATCCTGATGTGGCACGGCCCGAATCGCACGCCAGCCGATGCCGATCTTGAGCAGGCGCGCGCGAATTTCACGCGCTTGATGCCGACGACCGCCGAGCGCGTCGTGAATTTCTGGCGCAACCGGCAGACGATCTAGACCCGCCTGAACCGCAGATACGCCGCCTTGCGCCCCTCGCGCGTGGCCTTTCGGCCGTAGCGCGTCATCGTGTATCCGGCCCACGGCAGGCGAAAATCATCGGCGCGCTCCGCGAGCCAGACAAAGTCCTGCGAGCGCGACAGATGCGACAGCGTCCAGGCGCAGTAATCGTCGATGTCGCAGACGAAACGAAATTCGGCGCCGGCTTTCAGCACGCGCGCCATCGCGGCGATGGTCCGGTCCTGGACGAAGCGCCGCTTCCAGTGCCGCCGTTTCGGCCAGGGATCGGGATGGATCAGGTCAATCCGCGACAGCGAAGCTTCCGGCAGCCAGGCCAGGAGCTCGGCGGCATCGCCTGCGAACAGGCGGATGTTGCCGATCTCGGCGGCCTCGATCTGCGCGAGGATCTTCGCCATGCCGTTGACGTAAGGCTCGCAGCCAATGAAGCCGGTTGTGGCGAAGGTCTGCGCTTCCGCCGCAAGATGCTCGCCGCCGCCGAAGCCGATCTCGAGCCGCAAATCGTCGGCTGCGGGGGCGAAGATCTCGCGGGCATCCGCCGGTGCTGCGCGGTCGATGGCGAGCGCAAGACGCGGCAGCAGATGATCGATCAGCTCGGCCTGGTGCTGCCTGAGCTTGTGGCCCTTGCGGCGTCCGAAGAAGGCGCGCTCGCTGTCCTCGCGATCCGGATCTGATTTGCGCTCACTCATCGTAGCGTCTGGTAGAGGCGGTGGAGCAGCCGCGCGCGCGGTGCGAGCGACGAGACATAGAGCTGCTCATAATGGGTGTGCGCGCCCTTGCCGTCGACGCCGAGCCCGTCGAGCGTCGCGGTGTGGGCGGCAGTGAAATTGCCGTCCGAGCCGCCGCCGGTGTGAACGTCCACCAGATCGAAGCCGATCTCCGTGGCAACCGTCTTTGCATGTTCGTACAGCGAAGCGCCTGCATTGCTCTTCTCGTAAGGCGGACGATTGAGCCCGCCCGTGACCTTGACGGTGACGCCATCTGTCTTCGATGTCAAAGCGAGGATCTTGCCGACGAATTCATCCGCGTCCTTGAAGCTCGGCACGCGCAGATCGATTTCAGCATAGGCTTCTTCCGGCGTCACGTTGGGCCGCGTGCCGCCGCGCACCACGCCGACATTGACGGTGACGCCGCGCGCCAGATCGTTCATCGCCTCCAGCGCCAGGATGACGTTGGCAAGCTCGCGGATCGCGCTGCGGCCATCCTGGGGCCGCGTGCCGGCATGCGCGGGCACGCCCTTGATGAACACTTCGAATCGCCCGACGCCCTTGCGACCGGTGACGATCTTGCCGCCCTCGCGCGCCGGCTCCGTCACCAGCACGTACTTCGCCTTGCGCCCTTCGGTCTCGATGAGTGCGCGAGAGGTGGGGCTGCCGATCTCCTCGTCCGAAGTGAACAGATGGGTGATGCCGAGCGGCCGGCGATCGGCCGTGGCGCAAAGCGCGCGAAAGGCGTGGTGGGCGATGTAGGCGCCGCCCTTCATGTCGTAGATGCCGGGACCGAACGCGCTGTCGCCTTCGACCTTGAACGGCAGGCGCTCGATGAATCCCATGGGGTGAACGGTATCGAGGTGGCTCAGCACCAGGATGCCCGGCCGGTCCTGGCCCCAGGTCGAGCGCGCCACGAGATGATCGCCGCAACCATCGACACCGGCGATGCGCTCGAGCGTAACAGGGAGATCGCGGTATTGCTCCGCGACCATCGAGACGAGCTTGTTGACCTGTTCAGGCGTGTCCGTTGGCGTCTCGACCTCCACCCAGCGGCGGATGCCATCGAGAATAGTTTGAGAATCGAACCAATTGGAGCTGGCCATGGGCGCATCTGTGCCTTTGAATCGCATCATCAAGGAGGACGCGCATCAAAGCGCGGCCACAAATGACGACATAGGCCAGATTTGACGCAGTCTCAAATCGGATTGAGATGGCGCGTCAGCGCTTGTCGGGGCCTTCGCGGGCCGCAATCTGCTCGACGAGATCGACGATCGAGCGGCGCATCTTCGAATCGGTGATTCGGGTGAACGCCTTGGTCAAAGCGAGTCCTTCGGAAGTCGCGAGGAAATCCGAGACGTAAGACGGCGATGCGCCTTCTGCGAAGCCGTCCGGCCCCGCCACGCCGCTCGGACCGCCCTCGAACAGGAAGGACACCGGCACCTGGAGAATTTCGGCAATTTGCTGGATGCGGCTCGCGCCGACCCGGTTTGTGCCCTTCTCGTATTTCTGAACTTGTTGGAAAGTCAGGCCCAAAGCTTCACCGAGCTTTTCCTGGCTCATGCCCAACATGATGCGGCGCATCCGCACGCGACTGCCGACATATTTGTCAACAGGGTTGGGCGCTTTCGACATTTCCTCAGCCCTCCAAACATCACCTTCGGCGCAATCAGGAATGCCTGAGGTGTAAGCAACGTCAAAATCAGACCCTGTTATTGGGAAACATTGCGGAGAAATTTAGCAATACCCACTGTCTTTTGCAGCCGGTGCAGAATGAGGAGGCCGCGTGCAGTCTGTCAACCGTGGGACTACGGTTGTCAAAAGCTATCGGCCGCGGCTGCGTGATCAGGGACGCCGTTTGGCAACACGTCGGCGGACCGCCAGAAACACGGCGAGCGCGACAAACATGGCCGCGGGGACATCGCCCACGCGCGCATAGATAGTCGGCGGGATCGCGGCGGGCAGATTTGCATCCAAAATGCCTTCGATCCCGAGACCGAGGCTGGCGACGATGCGTCCCACCGGATCGATCACTGCGGAAACGCCGGTATTGGCGGAGCGAACTAGCGGCAATCCGAGCTCGATCGCGCGCATCCGCGCCTGTTCGAGGTGTTGGTAGGGACCGGTCGAAATTCCGAACCAACCGTCATTGGTGAGATTCACGATCCAGCCCGGACGTTCATTGCGTCCGGCCACCTCGCCGGGAAAGATTGCTTCGTAGCAGATCAGCGGCAGCGCGGACGGCGCGCCGGGGACCGGCAGCGCATGGCGCACGGTGCCGGCAATGAAGCCGCCGCGCACACGCGTGAGTTGCTCGAAACCGAGCTTCTCCATCAGGCCCTGGTAGGGAAGAAACTCGCCGAACGGCACCAAATGCAGCTTGTCGTACATAGAGAGCACGCTGCCGTCGTGGTCGATCACGTAGATCGAATTATAGGCGCGTGTGATCGGCGTGCCCCGCGGCAGGTCGGGCGCGCGGACAGAGCCCGTGATCAGCACCGTGCCCTTGGGCAGAAGCTCCGCGATTTGCGCCATCGCATCGGCTTCGCGAGTCAGGAAGAACGGAAAGGCGGATTCCGGCCAGATCAGGATGGTGGCATCGCGCACGCCGGTCGATTGCGGTCCGGAGGCGCGGTCCGACAAGGCCAGATATTTCTTCATCACCTCCGCCTTGGCGGCGTAGTTGAATTTCGCGTCCTGCTGGAGATCCGGCTGCATCAGGCGCAATTTGGGGCCCGCGACCATCGTGGTCGGATGCAGCGACAGGCGGATCGCGCCGAAGATACTCATGACCAGCAGGAGCGCCAGGGCCGCGGCCGGTGCGCGCCACGCCAGGCGGCGATCGGGCGTGCGGTCGATCAGCGCCGCGGGGCTTGCGAAGATCGCAACCGTCAGGAACGTCATGCCCCACAGGCCGATCAGCGACGCCGTTTGTGCCAGCGGCAGCGGCTCGGACAGCGCATAGCCGAACGCGTTCCAGGGAAAGCCGGTCAGCGCATGACCCCGCAGCCATTCCGTGATGGTGAGGCTTGCCGCGAGCGCAAGCACGCGCGTCGCGTTCTTGGTCCAGAGCAGGCGGGCGAGCGCAAAGCCCATTGCCGTGAAGATCGACAGATAGGCCGGCAGGCCCAGCACGGCGAACGGCGTCAGCCAGGCGAATACATCGGCGTCGACGAAGAAGGCGTAGCCGATCCAGTAGAGGCCGGGCACGAAATAGCCGAGGCCGAACCAGTAGCCGGTAAGCGCCGCGGCGGGGACGCCGCGATATCGTCCGGCGCCGGCGCCGTCGATCAGCCAGACCAACACCGGGAAGGTGATGAACAGTACCGGGAAGGCGTTGAACGGCGCCAGCGCCAGCACCGAGAGCGCGCCGGCAGCCATCGCGACGAGCGCGCGCTTCCATCCCCAGGTCAGGATGATGGCAAGCGCGATCTGGCGAAATCGCTGGAAAGGGCTCACTGCGGACCGGTCCCGTCGCTTGGCGGCGGGGTGGGCGTGTCGCTGGCCGTCGGCTGGCTGCCATCCGGCGCAGCCTCGCGGCGCCGGCTCTCGCGCTGGGTGCGCGGCGCGGGACGCTCCTTTCGCGTCGAGATCCGCAGTCGCTTGACCCGGCGCGGATCGGCATCGAGCACCTCGATCTCGTAATGGCCGGGGCCCGAGATCACCTCGCCGCGCACCGGCAGGCGCCCGACGAAGCTGACGAGATAGCCGCCCAGCGTCTCCACTTCCTCGCCGGCCTCGCCGGTGACGAAGTCCTCGCCGATCACGGTGCGGACGTCGTCGAGGCTGGCGCGGGCGTCGGCGATGAAGGCGTTGTCGGGCAACCGCACGATCGAGGGCGGCTCGTCGCTGTCATGCTCGTCGTCGATCTCGCCGACGATCTGCTCGACGATGTCCTCGAGCGAGACCAGGCCGTCGCTGCCGCCATATTCGTCGACCACCAGCGCCAGATGGATGCGGGTGGCCTGCATCTGCGCAAGCAGGTCGATCGCCCGCATCGACGGCGGCACGTAGAGCAGCTTGCGGATGATGCGCGCTTCCTCGAGCGGTAGCGCGAGATCGACCGTACGCAGATCGAGCCCGGCCGGCAGCGGTTTCTTGCGCTTGGTTTTCGTGACCCCCGACACGCGCGCACGCGCGGTCATGAAGGCGAGCAGATCGCGGATATGGACGATGCCGACGGGATCGTCGAGCGTCTCGTTGTAGACCACGAGGCGCGAATGGCCGGCGCTCTCGAAACGGTCCATCAACTCGCCGAGCGGGATGTCGCGCTTGACCGCGACGATGTCGGCGCGATGCACCATGACGTCGGCGATGCGACGCTCGTGCAGGCCGAGGATGTTGCGCAGCATGGTGCGCTCGACCGTCGAGAAGCCGGTGTCGTCGGGCGTCGTGGCGTCGAGCACGACCTGGAGGTCGTCGCGCACCGAACCTGCCTTCCAGCCGAACAGGCTGCGAATGGCACGCAGCAGCCAGCCCTCCGCGGTCGGGCGCATCACCTCGCCTGAGGTCACCACGACCGGTAAATTGGCCGTGTTGCGCGGATTGTCGTGAGTCGGGTCCGAATCCGGCATCTCAATGCGTCCCTGGGCGGTCGGCATAGGGGTCGGGAATGCCGAGATGAGCCAGGATCTCTCGTTCGAGCGCTTCCATTTCCTCGGCGTCGTCTTCGTTTTCGTGGTCGTAGCCGACCAGATGCAGGAAACCGTGCACGGCGAGATGGCTCAAATGATGATCGAACGGCTTTTGTTCCTCGTCCGCCTCACGCCGCATGGTCTCGTAGGCGATCGCGATGTCGCCCAGCATGCGCGGCGCATCGCCAGGCTTCCAGTCGCCTTCCGGCTGCAGCGCGGGAAACGACAGCACGTTGGTCGGCTTGTCGATGCCGCGCCAGTTGCTGTTCAGGGTGCGGATGCCGGCATCATCGGTCAGCATCACCGCCACTTCCGCCTCCGCAACGTCTTCGTCGACATTCTCGGCGGCGGCCGCCACGGCGCGCTGGATCACGGCTTCGGATTCGGGCTCCCGCTGCCAGCGATCGGCGACGACGAGGACCTCGGTGATGGGAAGGTTGGGGTGTGACATTGTCCTTGTTCCGAACGAAGGGGCGCCGTGTCCGCGCCCATATGGTCCGGTTGCTGTCTCGTCAGGATTTACCGGCGGCCGGCCGCTGCGGCGACCCTTCGTAGGCGGAGACGATCCGCGCCACGAGCTCGTGGCGGATCACGTCTTCGGCCTTGAAATGAACTTGCGCAATGCCTTCGACGCCGCTCAGCAGGCGCGTCGCCTCGGCGAGGCCCGAGGTCTGGCCGTTCGGCAAGTCGATCTGCGAGGGATCGCCGGTGACGATCATGCGGCTGTTCTCGCCAAGGCGGGTCAAGAACATCTTCATCTGCATGGACGTGGTGTTTTGCGCCTCGTCCAGGATGATGGCCGCGTTGGTCAGCGTGCGACCGCGCATGAAGGCGAGTGGCGCGATCTCGATCTCGCCGGTCTGCAGCGCGCGCTCGACAATGCGCGCGTCCATCAGGTCATAGAGCGCGTCGTAGATCGGGCGGAGATAAGGATCGACCTTCTCGCGGAGATCGCCGGGCAAAAAGCCGAGCCGCTCGCCGGCTTCCACCGCCGGGCGCGACAGGATGATCTTGTCGACTTCCTTGCGCTCGAATAGCTGCGCGGCATGCGCGACCGCGAGCCAGGTCTTGCCGGTGCCGGCGGGGCCGATGCCGAACACCAGCTCGTGGCGCTTCAGCGCGCGGATATAGGAATCCTGCGCCGCCGTGCGCGCACGCACCGGGCGCTTGCGCAGATTGATGCTGTCGAAGGTGGATTTGGCCGACTTGGCATCGAACTCGAACAGCGAGCCCTGCGCGATCACGGCACGGATCGCGCCCTCGACCTCGCCCTGGTCGAGATCCTGTCCCTTCACGGCCTGGGCGTAGAGCGTCTCCAGCACCCGGCGCGCGGCATCGCAGCCGTCGCGCGAGCCGCCAATCGTGATGTGGTTGCCCTTGGAATCGACGACGACGCCAAGCCGCCGTTCGATCTGTGCCAGATGCTGGCCATAAGGGCCAACTAGCGCGGACGCGGCGCGGTTGTCGTCGAAATCGATGACGACCTGGGTCTCGGGCGGAACCTGCATGTCGCGGTCAAATTTGCGGCTGGGAGCGATGGAAGAAGACGAATCCGATGCGCTTTTGGGCAAGGGTTCAGGCTCCAGTGGCGATGGGCGATAAAGCGGGCTCGTGCGCCATGGCGAGCTCACCGAGGAAGCTGTAGCGTTCGAGACTGTCGATCCGGACCGGCAGGATCTGTCCGATGATGTCCGGGGAGGCCATCACATGCGCGGGCTGGAGGAAGGCGGTGCGGCCGACGATCTGGCCGTCCTTGCGGGCCGGGCGCTCGAACAGCACATCGACCGTTGAGCCAATCGCAGCCTTGTTGAAGGCCGATTGCTGGCTGTCGATCAGTTCCTGGAGCCGCTCCAATCGCTGGTCCATCTCGGAGGGGGACACCGTCTCCTGCATGTCCGCGGCCGGCGTTCCCGGCCGGGCGGAGTATTTGAACGAATATGCCGCAGCGTAGCCGATTTGCGTGACAAGCGCGAGGGTCGCGAGAAAATCTTGCTCGCTCTCGCCGGGGAAGCCGACGATAAAATCTGATGAGAAAGCAATGTCTTGGCGTGCGGACCGGAAACGGTCGACGACACGCCGATAATCATCGGCGGTATGTTTCCGGTTCATGGCAGCCAGAATCCGGTCCGAGCCCGACTGCACCGGCAGGTGCACGAACGGCATCAAGGCATGGAGATCGCGATGGGCTGCAATCAGACTGTCATCGACATCGCGCGGATGGCTGGTCGAATAACGCAGCCGCGCGACGCCCGGGAGCGCCGCGAGGTGCTCCAGCAGCCTGCCGAGCGGCCAGCTTTTTCCGTCCGGTCCCTCGCCGTGATAGGCGTTGACGTTCTGTCCGATCAGCGTGAGCTCGCGCACGCCGTTCTCGGTGAGCCGCTTCACGTCGTCGACGATCTTTGTCACCGGCCGCGAGACTTCCGAGCCACGCGTGTAAGGCACGACGCAGAAGGTGCAGAACTTGTCGCAGCCTTCCTGCACCGTGACGAAAGCGGAAATGCCGCGGGCGCGGATCGCGCCGGGCTTGGGCTGGGCCAGGAAGCCGAACTTGTCCTGAGCCGGGAATTCGGTCTCGATGGCGCGGCCTTCATTGCCGGCGCGCTTCAACAGCTGCGGCAAATGATGATAGCTCTGCGGTCCCACCACGACGTCGACCGCGGGTGCACGGCGCACGATCTCCTCGCCCTCGGCCTGTGCCACGCAGCCTGCGACCGCGATCTGCATGGTACGCCCGTCGCGCGCGGCGGCGTCCTTGGCGACGCGCAGGCGGCCGAGCTCCGAATAGACCTTTTCCGAGGCCTTCTCGCGGATATGGCAGGTGTTGAGGATGACGAGGTCGGCGTCATCAGCGCTGGCCGTCTCCACGAATCCTTCCGGGGCCAGCGTGTCCACCATGCGCTGGGCATCGTAGACGTTCATCTGGCAGCCATATGATTTGATGTGCAGCTTGCGCGGCGGCGTCATGGAATCCGGAATTGAGGTGGAGGACCGCCCTCAGATATAGGCTGGGGAGGCGAAAATCCAGCGATTGGCGCCCTTTGGGCTGTCATTCCGGGGCGAGCGCTGGCGGGAAGTGCGGAATCCCGCCAAAACCTCGGGATTCCGGGCGTGTGCGTGTCCCGGCAGCCGCCAGCTGCACTCAGAAAATACCCTGAATCAGCCCGCCAGGGTGTCCGCCGCGACCCGCCGGACCAGCTCCGGCAATTGCCGCATATCGTCGAACGTCAATCCGGCCCCGGCGGCCCGGAGCCTTTCAGCGTGGCCCGGCGGGCAATGGCTGCCACCGTGAAAGCCCAGCACGGTCATCCCGGCGGCATGCGCGCCGGTCACCCCGGGGACGCTGTCCTCGATCACGAGGCACCGCTCCGGCGCGACTTTCATCTGCGCGGCGGCGAACAGAAAAAGATCGGGCGCGGGCTTGCCGCGCGCGACCTGGCTCGCGGAAAAGATGTTCGGCGCAAGCAGATCGTAGAGACCGGCGCAGGTCAGGCCATGATGGATCTTCTCCGGCGTGCCGCTCGACGCAACGCATTTGGGCAAATCGATTGCGCCAATCGCTGCGGCCACATGGGTGATCGGCTGCAAATCGCTGGCATAAAATTGCAGCGTCGCAGCATTCACTTGGCTTTCGAGATCATCGGGAAGATTGCGGCCGATCTCCTGTTCGACCATTCGCCGTGCATCTTTCTCGGATACGCCGAGGAAGCGGACCAGCACCTGCTCCGATGTGATCGGATAGCCGTGCCTCGACAGCACATCTGCATGCGCGCGACAGGAGATCACCTCGCTGTCCACGAGCACGCCGTCGCAATCGAAGATGACGAGATCGATCGCCACTTAACTTGTGGGTTTGTCGTCGTCGAGCGGGACGCAATAGAGTTCGAGCCGATGATCGACCAGCTTGTAGCCGAGCTTGCGGGCGATCTCCGCCTGGAGCTTCTCGATCTCCTCGGAGGTGAACTCGATCACCTTGCCGTCGCGCAGGTTGATGAGGTGGTCGTGATGGCTGTCGCGCATCTGCTCGTAGCGCGCGCGGCCTTCGCGGAAATCATGGCGCTCGATGATGCCCGCATCTTCGAACAGCTTGACGGTCCGATACACGGTCGAGATCGAGATCTTGTCGTCGACCGCGACACAGCGGCGATATAGTTCCTCCACATCGGGATGATCGACCGCCTCCGCGAGCACGCGGGCGATGACACGACGCTGCTCGGTCATGCGCATGCCTGTGGCGGCACAGCGCGCCTCGATGCCGGACGCCTTGGAAGCGGGGGAAGGTTTAAGACCAGTCATGTGATGTCCGCCTGACGGGGCGCTTTCTGCCATCAATGTTACGACAAGTCACGTCGCATCAGAAGTGCGTTCAATTGTTCCCCGTTCGGCTGCTTATAGTAGCGTTCGCGGCGTCCGACCACCATGAATCCGGCTCGGTCGTAGAGCCGCCGCGCCGGCTGGTTATTTTCCTCGACCTCAAGAAATATTGTGCGCACGCCGCGTCCTGCCAGGTGGCCGAGATGGGTCATCAGCAGCGTGCGAGAGAGGCCGCGGCCGCGATGGGCCTGATCGACCGCGATCGAGAGAATCTCTGCTTCGTCTGCGCCGATCCGCGACACCGCGAAGCCCACGGTCTTGCGGCCGAGCCGCAACCGGTGCACCAGCGTGTTGCGCTCGCTGAGCATGCTCTCGAACTCGCCTTCGCCCCAACCGCGCGCGAAGGAGGCGCCGTGGAGTTGCGCAAGCCGTGCGACGTCGCGCGCGACAGCCGGCTCGACGACGGCCGTACCGCCGCGCCACCATTCCGACAACCATTTCATCGTGAGCTTGCGGCTTGTGCTGCAAGCGGCAGTTGTGCGGGCGGCTTTGCGTCGGGCGCCCGCAGATAGAACGGCCGCGCCGGATTTGTCGCGGGATCGGCGGCGGCGCCAAGCCATGCGACCCAGCCGATGTCGGGCGCGGGCTGCGCGTCGACCGCGACCGGCTGCGGCATATCTTTCGGCCAGCGCTCGGCGAGGATCTTCGCGGCATTGCCGACCAGATGCGGCGCGCCGAATTGCGACGCCGCGATCGCCTCGTCGATGGGAGCGACGCCCGGCCGCACCAGCTGACTGCCGTCACCGGCCACGATCTGGAAATAGACGTGGTCGTGCCGCGCGTCGATCGCCGAGATCACCGGCGCCGCTCCGCTCTGGCCGACGACGGCGGCGGCATAGGCCGACAAGGTGGTCAGGCCGACGGCGGGCCGCTTCGCAGCAAGCGCAAGGCCGCGGGCGGCCGAAATGCCGACGCGCAGGCCGGTGAAACTTCCGGGGCCCATGGTGACCGCGATGCGCTCGAGCGCTGTGAAGGCGAGGTTGGCTGACTGCATCACGCGCGCGATCATCGGCATCAGCGCTTCGGCGTGGCCGCGCTTCATCAGAAGCTGCTCCTGCGCGAGGAGCTGGCCGGCATCGGTGTCGAGAACGGCAACCGCGCACGCTTCCAGCGCGGTATCGATGGCAAGGATCAGCATGGAACGATGGTAGCACCATCCGTCATGGAATGCTCGTCATCATGGCCGGGCTTGTCCCGGCCGTCCACGCCTTTGCGGCCCCAGCCTACATCGGCCGGACTTCGACCACGTCGGGGACGAAGTGCTTGAGCAGGTTCTGGATGCCGTGCTGGAGCGTCGCGGTCGATGACGGGCAGCCGGCGCAGGAGCCCTTCATGTTGAGATAGACGATACCATCCTTGAAGCCGCGGAAAGTGATGTCGCCGCCGTCATTGGCGACCGCTGGCCGCACGCGGGTCTCGATCAGATCCTTGATCATGTCGACCGTCTCGGCATCGGCTTCGTCAAAGAACTCGTCCTCTTCGTCGAGATCGACATCGCTCGCGGCCGCACCGTCGGCGAGCAGCGGCGCGCCGGACATGTAGTGCTCCATGATGGCGCCGAGGATCGCGGGCTTGAGCTGTTGCCATTCACCGTTCGCCTTGGTCACGGTGATGAAGTCCGAGCCGTAGAACACGCCGGTGACGCCGGGGACTTCGAACAGCTTTTCGGCGAGCGGCGAGCGTGCGGCCGATTCGCGGTTGGCAAATTCCATCGGTCCGCCGTCGACCACGACGCGGCCGGGAATGAACTTCAGCGTGGCGGGATTGGGGGTGGCTTCGGTTTGAATGAACATGGTTTTCTCCAGACGTCGCCGGTTCAAGGCCGGCGCGTGCTCTATCCACTAGCAGATGGCGACGGCGAACGCACGGTCAAGGGGTAAGCTGGCCGTTCACCTGTTATATCAGCGGGTTAGGGTACCCGCTTCTTCCCTCTGCCGGCTAACGGGGCGAGGCGAACGAGCAGCAGTCTAGGACAGCGAATCCACGCTCTGGTCGCTGAGCGCGCCGGAAATGACCGTCACCGGCACCGGGAACGTGCCCAGCGCGTGCGCGAGCAGCGCGACCAATGGCCCCGGGCCTTCCGCGCCCGGGTTCGCGGCGAGCACCAGCATGGCGATGTCGGGGTCCTCGTCGATCACCGCCAGCAGCTGTTCCATCGCAGCGCCTTCGCGGATCACCCGTTCCGGCGTGATCGCGGCGATGCCGTTGGCGCGGCCGGCGGCACGGTCGAGCGCGGCTTCGGCCGCCTCATGCGCTTCGGCGCGCATGATGTCGGCGACCCCCAGCCATTCCTGGCTCTGCTGTTCGGGCTCGATGATGCGGAGCATCACCACGCCGCCACCGGCCCGAATCGCCCAGCGGCTGGCGTAATAGACCGCGCGATCCCATTCGGCGGTGTCGTCGACGATGACGAGGCATTTGGGCTTGTGACCCGGCTCGAAGCAAAGTCGCTTGCTGGTCATGCATGTCCCGGAATGTCCACGCTGACATGCTGCCACACTCCGTCGTACTTGGGGAGAGCAGAAGCGAGCCGGCGCCGTGGCGTCGGCCGCGTTTTCGCGAACTTATTATCAGCGCCGACGGATGAAGCCCACGATGTCCTTCGAGAGCGTCATGGTCTCGTCGGCAATCGCGCGCGCGCGGTCGGCGCCATCGTTCAGGATCGCGTCGATATGGCCGGGGTCGGCGACGAGGCGCTTCATCTCGCCGGCAATCGGCGCGAGCTTCGTGACGCACAAATCCACCAGCGCGTTCTTGAAGCTGGAGAACTGGCCGCCGCCGAAATCCCTGAGCACGTCGGCCTTGGAGCGGCCGGAGAGCGCGGCGAAGATACCGACGAGATTGTCGGCCTCGGGACGCGCTTCCAGACCCTTCTCCTCGGTCGGCAGCGGCTCCGGGTCGGTCTTGGCCTTGCGGACCTTCTGCGCGATGGTGTCGGCGTCGTCGGTCAGATTGATGCGCGAATTATCCGACGCATCCGACTTCGACATCTTCTTGGTGCCGTCGCGCAAGCTCATCACGCGCGTCGCCGGGCCCGTGATCAAGGGTTCCGGCAGCGGGAAGAACAGGCCGTCATTGGCGCCGAGGTTGCGGATCGACTCAGCGAAGTCGTTGTTGAACTTCTGCGCGATGTCGCGCGACAGCTCGAGATGCTGCTTCTGGTCCTCGCCGACCGGCACGTGGGTGGCGCGGTAGAGCAGAATGTCAGCCGCCATCAGCACGGGATAGTCGAACAGACCGACGGAGGCGTTCTCGCGGTCCTTGCCGGCCTTCTCCTTGAACTGGGTCATACGGCCGAGCCAGCCCATGCGCGCGACGCAGTTGAAGATCCAGGCGAGCTCGGCGTGGCCCGAGACCTGGCTCTGGTTGAACACGATGTGCTTGCTCGGATCGATGCCGCTGGCGATGAACGCCGCGGTCACCTCGCGGGTGTTGCGCGCGAGCTCGACTGGTCCGCCCCAGACGTCCACGCCCTGCGTGATCGCGTGCATGTCGACGACGCAATAGATGCAGTTGTGGGTTTCCTGCATCTTCACGAAGTTGACGATTGCGCCGAGATAATTGCCGAGGTGCAGATTGCCCGTCGGCTGGACGCCCGAAAAAACCCGTTCAACGAATGGCATGGCAGCTTCCCTGCAAGATACGGGGCGTCGTTTCCAACAGCGGCGCTGCCCCGTCAAGGGAATTTCGCTGACTTCAGGCGCCGGGATCGGGCTGGGCGGGGCGCTTCAAGGCACCGGCCGCCTCGCGCCAGGACGCGACGCGGAGGATTTGCAGGAGCAAGCCATAGACGACGATTCCGGCGGCGATCTGTGATCCCAGCGCAATGAAGCGGATGAGCCCATGGGCCTGTGAAGGCAAGAGGCCCGCGGTCAGCCACAGCAGGCCGCCCATGGCGAGCGCGGCGAGCACGATTCGCGGCAGCCGCTTGCGGGCGGCGGCGTCGACCGAGAAGCCGAATTCACGCGTGCCTTTCCGGAGCAGCGAGATCGCACTGCTCCAGGCGCCGGCGGCAATGCTGGCGGCGATCCCGCTCGCGCCGAAGAAGTGACCGAGCAGGATCGCGAGCGCGACCGCGACCACGAACCCTTTCGCGGTCGCAAGCAGCGGCGTCATCGTGTCGCTGCGGGTAAAATAGGTCGGGGACAGCGCCTTGATCAGCACGTGCGCCGGCA
The DNA here is from genome assembly GCF_023073215.1 of Bradyrhizobium sp. 35. Taxonomy (NCBI): domain Bacteria; kingdom Pseudomonadati; phylum Pseudomonadota; class Alphaproteobacteria; order Hyphomicrobiales; family Nitrobacteraceae; genus Bradyrhizobium; species Bradyrhizobium sp. 35. Next base: position 473,998 of record NZ_JADPJC010000144.1, on the reverse strand, counting down.
GTCCCAGCGCCAGCCACATCAGGGCGCGCGCCGTGGTCGCGCTGTCCTCCGCGCCAAAGGCGCCGTGTTCAAACAGCAGCCGCACGATCGGCTCGGCCAGCACGATCAGGCCGAGCGTCGCCGGCAATGCCAGCCCGGTCGCGAGTTCCAGCGCACGCGATTCCGCATACGCAACCGCGTCACGGTGACCGCTCCTCACCGCGCGCGTCAGCTCCGGCACCAGCACCGTACCCATGGCGACGCCGACAATGCCAAGCGGCAGCTCGATCAAGCGGTTGGCGAAATAGAGCCAGGAGACCGCGGCCGGCGTGGCGGAGGCGATGATCGCGCCGGCAACCATCAGCCATTGCGGGCCGGAGCTCGCGATCATGCCCGGGATCGCCTTGGCGAAGAAGCCGCGCATGTCCTTGTCGAAGCTCACGCGCAACGGTGTCGCCAGACGCGCACTTCGCTGCGACAGCAGCATCAGGAGCTGCAACAGGCCGGCGATGCCGACGGAGGCCGCCAATATCCACGCGGCGACGGTCGCGTCGACGTGCCACAGCAGGAGTGTTGTGCTCGCAGCGATCAGGGCGATGTTGAACAGCAGCGGCGAGAACGCGGTGAGTGCAAAGCGACCCTGCGCGTTGAGCAGGCCCATCAGCACCGTGACGGGTCCCGCGAAGGCAAGATAAGGCAGCATCAGCCGCGCATTCTGGACGGCGAGATCGAGCGATGCGCTGCCGACGAAGCCCGGCGCGATGATCATGATGATCAGCCGCATCAGCAGTGCAATCACGATTGAGATTGCGATCAGGCCCGCGCTCACGGAGCTGAGCACGCGTCCCGCGAACGCCGCGGCAGCCGCCTCGCCGTCGCGGTCACGAACGCGCAGCCAGGCCGGGATCAGCGCCGCATTCAGGGCCCCCTCGCTGAGCAGGCGCCGCACCACATTGACGAGCTGAAATGCCGCCAGAAACGCGTCCGCCACGGCGCCGGTGCCGAGCAGCGCCGCGATCAGGGAATCGCGTGCAAAGCCCAGCAGCCGTGAAGCCAGTGTCCCCGTCGAGACGGTCAGGAAGGAGCGGATCATCGGAACTGCATAATACCGTTGCTTGCCCGCGAAGGGCCGGCCGTGATAGGCCGCGAGCCAGATTTCAGACCGACAGGAAGCGGATTTCCGCGGGTATCGCAATCCGCCAAACAGGATCAAGGTGAATGGCTGACGTGAAATATGACGTTCTCGGCATCGGCAACGCGCTGTTCGACGTGCTGGTCAAGACCGACGAAGCCTTTCTGGGCAAGCACGGCATGACCAAGGGCAGCATGTCCCTGATCGACGAGGCGCGGGCCGCCGCCATCTACAAGGACATGGGCCCGGCGACGGAAGTTTCCGGCGGTTCGGCCGCCAACACCATCGTCGGCATCGGCAGCCTCGGGGCGCGCGCCGCCTATGTCGGCAAGGTCAAGGACGACCAGATCGGGAAGCTCTACGTCCACGACATCCGCGCGGCCGGCGTCGCCTTCAACACGCCCGCGGCGAAGGACGGTCCTGCGACCGGCTGCTCCTACATCCTGGTGACTGACGACGGCGAGCGCACCATGAACACCTATCTCGGCGCCGCGCAGGACCTGTCGCCCGCCGACATCGACCCGGCCGAGATCGCCGCGGCCGGCATCGTCTACCTCGAGGGCTATCTCTGGGACCCCAAGAACGCCAAGGACGCCTTCGTCAAGGCGGCCAAGATCGCTCATGATGCCAAGCGCAAGGTGGCGCTGACGTTGTCGGATTCCTTCTGCGTCGATCGTTATCGCGACGAGTTCCTGGGGCTGATGCGCAACGGCACCGTCGATATCGTGTTCGCGAACGAGTCCGAGCTGCATTCGCTCTACCAGACCTCGGACTTCGACACCGCGCTCAAGCAGCTGCGCAACGACGTCAATCTCGGCGTGGTCACCCGCAGCGAGAAAGGCTGCGTGGTGGTGACGCCAACTGACGCAGTCGCAGCCCCGGCGTCTCCGATCGCGAAACTCGTGGACACCACCGGGGCCGGCGATCTCTTCGCCGCCGGCTTCCTGTTCGGTCTGGCGCGCAACCTGCCCCACAAGCAGTGCGGCGAACTCGGCGCGCTCGCGGCCGCCGAAGTGATCCAGCACATCGGCGCGCGTCCACAGGTGTCGCTGAAGGAGCTCGCCGGGCAGCGCGGGCTGACGTCTTAAGGTGGAATAGCCTCATCCTCGCTGTCATCGCCCGGCTTGGCCGGGCGATCCAGTACTCCGAGACGGTCGTGATTCAATCGAGAAGCTTCGGCGTACTGGATTCCCCGCCTTCGCGGGGAATGACAGCTGCGGCTCACGCCGTCTTCGCGGCTTTCAGTCCAAGCCGTTGCTCCACGTCGTCGCGCATCAGGAATTTCTGGACCTTTCCGGTCACGGTCATCGGAAACTCGTCGACGAATTCCACGTACCGCGGAATCTTGTTGTGGGCGATCTGGCCGTCGCAGAAGGTGCGCACCTCTTCCTTCGTCAGCGTCTCGCCGGGCCTGACGCGGATCCAGGCGCAGAGCTCCTCGCCGTAGCGGGTATCCGCAACGCCAAAGATCTGCACGTCCTGAATCTTGGGATGGCGGTAGAGAAATTCCTCGATCTCGCGGGGATAGAGGTTCTCGCCGCCGCGGATCACCATGTCCTTGATGCGGCCGACGATGTTGCAATAACCCTGGTCGTCGATGATGGCGATGTCGCCGGTATGCATCCAGCCGTTGGCGTCGAGCACATCCGCGGTCTTCTCCGGCTCCTCCCAGTAGCCCAGCATCACGCTGTAGCCGCGGGTGCAGAGCTCGCCCCGTTCGCCGCGCTTGACGATCTTGCCCTCGAGATCGACGACCTTGACCTCGACATGCGGATGGATTCGCCCGACCGTCGAGACGCGGCGATCGAGCGGGTCGTCGACGGCGCTTTGGAAGCTGACCGGGCTCGTCTCGGTCATGCCATAGGCGATCGTGACCTCGCCCATGTTCATCTCGCTGTTGACGCGCTTCATCACCTCGATCGGGCAGGGTGCACCGGCCATGATGCCGGTGCGCAGCGATGTCAGATCGAAGTTTGAGAATTCGCCGTGGTCGAGTTCGGCGATGAACATGGTCGGCACACCGTACAGCGCGGTGCATTTTTCCTGCTCGATCGTCCGCAGCGTTGCGAGCGGATCAAACCCCTCGCCGGGATAGACCATCGTTGCGCCGAGCGTGACGGAGGCGAGGTTGCCCATCACCATGCCGAAGCAATGATAGAGCGGCACCGGAATGCAGATGCGGTCCTGTTCGGTCAGGCGCATGGCGCGGCCGACGAAATAGCCGTTGTTGAGAATGTTGTGATGGGTCAGCGTCACGCCCTTGGGCGATCCCGTCGTTCCGCTGGTGAACTGGATGTTGACGGCATCGTCGAATTGCAGCGAGGCACTGAGCGCGGCGAGCTGTTCGCGATGCAGGGTACCGCCCATGCCGGCGACCTCGTCGAACGGGACCGTGCCCGGGCAGGCGGGGCCGCCGATCTGGATCACGATGCGCAAGGCCGGCAGCCGCGCCGCGCGCAATTGCCCGGGCTTGGCGCTCGCGAGCTCCGGCAACAGCGTGTTGAGCATGTCCATGTAGTTGCTGGTCTTGAATGCCGTCGCGGTGACGATGGCGCTGCATCCGACCTTGTGAAGCGCGAATTCCAGCTCGCTCAGCCGGTAGGCCGGATTGATCGTCACCAGGATGAGGCCGGCCTTGGCGGCGGCAAACTGGGTCAGTGTCCATTCCGGCCGGTTCAGCGACCAGATGCCGATCCGCGCGCCGCGTTCGAGGCCGAGCGCGACAAAGCCGGCGGCGAGCGCGTCGACCCGCTGGGCAAACTCTCCCCATTTCCATCTCACGCCGTGGCTGGGCGAGACCAGCGCCTCACGATCGCTCCAGCGCCGCGCGGCCTGATCGAGGCTGCGCCCGATGGTGTCGCCGAGCAGCGGCGTGTCGGAGGTGCCGCAAACGTAACTGTCGGCTTTGTCTGCCAAGATCGTGTCCTCCAGTCAGCTGCGTGCACGGCCGGGACAACAAGCCCGGCCGTGACGCGTCGTGAGAGTCAGGCGCGCCTCACGCCGCCTTCTGCCCGCTTCCCGCATCGAGCCCGGCATAGACGCCGCGCTCGAAGCCGGCAAAAGCCTCGAGACACTTTGCGTCGGCGAATGGCAGCAGCTGCATCAGGATCACGCCGGTGACGTCGCGCGCCGGGTCGATCCAGTAATAGGTGTTGGCGAGGCCCGCCCAGGCGAGGCTGCCCGCGCTGCGGCCCTCGGCGGTCTTGGCGGTGTTGATCATGAAGCTGAGGCCCCACTTCTTCACCTGCTCCGGATAGAGATCGACGTCATTGGTGTACATCGGCGCCGCCGTGGTCATCTTGCCCATGGCGAGGTCGCCGATGTGGTTCTGCCCCATCGTCGCGATGGTCTCGGCCTTCAGCACCTGATTGCCGTTGCCGCGGCCCTTGTTCAGGATCATCTGGGTAAACTTGATGTAGTCGGCCGCGGTCGAATAAAGGCCGCCGCCGCCCATGTGGAATTCCGGCTCCTGCTCGAGCTCGAACGGGATCGCGGCGAGCTGGCCATCCTCGCCGCGCGCATGCATGCCGACCAGACGCTTGCGCATGTCGTCGGTGATCTTGAAAGCGGTATCGCTCATGCCGAGCGGTGCGAACAGATTGTCGCGCAGATAGGCATCGAGGCGCTTGCCGCTGACGGCTTCCACCGCCTTGCCGACGAAATCGATATTGGTGCCGTATTCCCAGCGCGTGCCGGGGTCGGTCATAACCGGCGTCTTCAACGCCGCGTTCTGGCAGGTGGTGATGGCGGGGATGCCGGATTTCTCGAGATGGATCGCGAGATCGCCGTTCCACATGTTGTAGGCAAAGCCGGCGGTGTGGGTCATGAGCTGGCGCAGCGTGATCGGCCCCTTGGCCGGCCGCAGCTTGGCTTCGCCCTTGGCATCGAAACCTTCGAGCACCTGCGGCTTGGCGAGATCGGGCAACACCTCGCCGATCGGCGCATCCAGCGACAGCTTGCCTTGCTCGACGAGCTGCATCGCGCCCGCTGATGTCACCGCCTTCGTCATCGATGCGATCCAGAACACGCTGTCGGCGGTCATCGCATCCGGCTTGGACAGGTCGCGTTTGCCGAACGCGCCCTGATACAGCACCTCGGTACCGCTGGCGGCGATGGCGACGACGCCGGGAATCTCCCTGGCCTCGCTCTTCTGGCGCAGAATCTCGTCGATCTCAGCTTTGCCTTGCATCCGCGTTTCCTCCGGTTTGATTATTGTTGGAAGCGATCGATTGTCCTCCCGCGTGCGCCGCGCGGCAAGCACATCCGCGTACCTGCCGCGGTCGCGATGTCGTGACTTGACGGTCGGCTCCCCTCGCACGACGACAAGGCGGCTGACCTGCAACACTCCGTCACAATCTGTGGTGGATGGCCGCAACCAGCCGTGACCGTGGATGGGTGCTGGCGAGATGTTTCGACTGTTTGAAGCACTTGAAACATTTTGTGAGCTGCGGCGTTCAGCTCTCGGCCGATCGACGGTCGACGTTAAGACTTGATGCAAATTGGCGGCCGCCCACCGGCCGCGAGGGGGGACCTCAGATGATTTCGACCTGGAGCGAATGGAAGCGCTATCCCCGTCCCGGACGGGGCGAGAATCTCGAAGCGCCGATCGCGCCCGGCATCTACGAGGTCCGCATCGCCGGCACCGGCGCACTTTATTCCTTCGGCGCTGTCGACAATCTGGCACAGGCGCTGGCGCTGCTGCCGGTCGGTTCAAAGTCCTGGTTCGGCCGCCGCAACGCGTCCGACGTTCCTGATCTCGAATACCGGACCTGCGCAACCTCCTCGAAGGCCGACGCCAAGGCCGCCGCCGAGCGCATGATCGGGCGGCGCGAGATCTATCTGAGCGGCGCGGCGTAACTCCGCCGCTCCGAGCCTGGCTCCCAGCAGATGTGCGTTGCGGGACGGTGCATTGCGCGCCGCGTCTCCCTATATTCCGGCCGAACCGGAACAGCCCGCAAAAGCCCCGCAGGAGCAACGCCATGACCCCGACCGCCGCCGCACGTGCCCAGCACGCCACGTCCAATCTGCGCGACCGGTTGAAGGACCCGTCGCTGCTGAAGGAGGCCTGTTACATCGACGGCACCTGGGTCGGCTCGCCGGTCTTCGCCGTCAACAATCCCGCAACCGGCATCGAGCTTGCAAAGGTTCCGCAGCTTTCGGCCGATGACGCCACCAGGGCGGTCGAGGCCGCCGAGCGCGCGTTCCCGGGCTGGGCCAAGCACACCGCCAAGCAGCGCTCCAATATTTTGCGCAAATGGTTCGAGCTGATCATCGCCAATCGCGAGGACCTCGCGCTGATCCTCACCTCCGAGCAGGGCAAGCCGCTCGCCGAAGCGCTCGGCGAGGTCGACATCGGCGGCGCCTATGTCGAATTTTTCGCCGAGGAGGCCCGCCGCGTCTATGGCGAGACGATTCCGACGCAGCGGCCGGATGCGCGCTTGCTCGCGATCAAGCAGCCGATCGGCGTCTGCGGCGCGATCACGCCGTGGAATTTCCCGAACTCGATGATCACACGAAAGGTTTCGCCGGCGCTTGCGGCCGGGTGCACCGTGGTGCTGAAGCCCGCCAATGAAACGCCGCTGTCGGCGCTGGCGCTTGCCGCGCTCGCGGAGAGAGCCGGCGTGCCCAAGGGTGTGTTCAACATCGTCACGGGCGATGCAGCGCCGATCGGCAAGGTGTTGTGCGAGCATCCGGCCGTGCGTTTCGTCGGCTTCACCGGCTCGACCGCGGTCGGCAAGATTCTCTACCGGCAGGCCTCCGTCGGCGTGAAGCGGCTCGGCCTCGAGCTCGGCGGCAACGCGCCGTTCGTGGTGTTCGACGACGCCGACATCGATGCGGCGGTCGACGGCGCGATCGTCTCGAAATACCGCAACATGGGCCAGACCTGCGTCTGCGCCAACCGCATCTACGCCCAGGACAAGATCTACGACGAGTTCGTGCAGAAGCTGTCGAAGAAAGTCGCGGCGATGAAGATCGGTGACGGTACCGAGAACGGCGTCACGCAGGGCCCACTGATCAATTTGAAAGCGGTCGACAAGGTCGAGCGCCATATCGCGGACGCCGTCAAGCGCGGCGCCAGGATCGTCACCGGCGGCAAGCGCAGCGAGCTCGGGCGTTCGTTCTTCGAGCCGACGGTGCTTGCCGACGTCGAGCCGGACTCGCTGGTGGCGCAGGAGGAAACCTTCGGCCCGCTCGCACCGGTGATCCGCTTCAAGGACGAGGCCGACGTCATCGCGATGTGCAACGCCTCGCCGTTCGGGCTCGCCTCCTACTTCTACTCCCGCGATCTCGGCCGCGTCTGGCGTGTCGCCGAGGCGCTGGAATCCGGCATGGTCGGCGTCAACACCGGCCTGATCACCACCGAAGTGGCGCCCTTCGGCGGCGTCAAGGAAAGCGGCCTCGGCCGCGAAGGCTCGCATCACGGCATGGAAGAATATGTCGAGATCAAATATGTGATGATGGCGGGGGTTTAGCTGCTGGTCGCCGTGGCCTGAAACGCGGCATCTACGGCGTTCGCCGTCCTCCCGTGAGGGCCTAACGTTCTCTGCAGCAGGGCTCAATGCAACGGCCCCTACGCAGGAGAACGTGATGACCAAACTAAGTGAGCTGGCGATCGAAGCCCATGGTGGGCTTCAGCGCTGGAACCAGTTCGAGCAGGTCGCGGCCGACCTTCAGCAGGGGGGCGTGTTGTGGTCCTTGAAAGGGGAGCCTGAGACGCTTCAGCAGACCACCGTGACGGTTGGTCTGCGCCAGGAATGGGCGTCCCACTCGCCCTTCGGCGCCGAGCGCCGCCGTTCGCGGTTCGAGCCGGGGCGGGTCGCCCTCGAAGCGGCCGACGGCACGGTGCTCGACGAGCTTCGTGACCCGCGCAGCAGCTTTGCAGGTCATACTCTGCAAACGCCGTGGACCGATCTCCAGCTCGCCTATTTCGCCGGCTGCGCCATGTGGACTTACCTCAACACCCCGTTCGTGCTCGCCTGGCCGGGAGTCGAGGCAGAAGAGCTGGAGCCGGTGCGTACGAATGACGGGCTGTGGCGCCGTCTTGCGGTCCGTTTTCCAAATGACATCGCAACGCACAGCGCGGTGCAGACGCTCTATTTCGATGCGGACGGACTCTTGAAGCGGCACGATTACGACGTGGAGATCGCCGGCAATACGCCCGGCGCGCATCTGATCGATGGCTATGTCGAGGTCTCGGGCATCCGGTTTCCGACCAAGCGTCGCATTTATGCACGGCAACCCGACGGCAGCTTCAGCACCGAGCCGCTGGTCGTCTCGATCGATCTGTCCAATATCCGGCTGAGCTGATTTGAGGCACGTCAGAGCATGGCGAGTGGCCCAGCCTCCTTGCGGAAGGTCCGCGGCGCCTCGCCATGCACGCGGACAAAAGCCTGTCGCATGCGCTCACGGGTCGCAAAGCCGGTCTCGCGCGCCACGACCTCGATCGGCAAACGAGTCTGCTCCAGCATCAGCTTCGCGGATTCGAGGCGCAAGGCTTCGACGGCCTTGGCCGGCGTCGTGCCGGTCGCCGAGCGGAAGAGTCGCGTGAATTGCCGCGGGCTGAGACAGGCGGCGCGGGCCAAATCTTCGATCGTGAGGCTCTCGCGCAGGTTTTGCCGGGCGTAGTTCAGGGCCTTCTGGATCCTGTCTTCGCTCGTTCCCACCTCCAGCAAAACCGAATGCTGCGATTGTCCGCCGGGGCGGCTGTGGTACATGACCATGCCTTTGGCCACGGAGCGAGCCCTCTCGGCACCGAGATCTCGTTCGATCATGCCGACGACCATGTCGGTGCCGGCGCTCATGCCGGCAGACGTCCAGATCTGGCCGTCGGCAATGAAGATCTTGTCGGCGTCCACATTGCAACCCGGGAATCTGGCCTGCATCTCCTGTGCGTAGCGCCAATGCGTGGTCGCTCGCCGCCCGTTCAACAGCCCGGCGTCACCGAGCACGAACGAGCCGAGACAGATCGACGAAACCCGCCGCGCATTCCGGGCCGCTGCGCGAAGCAGCCGGACGAGGCCGGGTGATGAGGTTGGAATGTCGAGGCCCGCCGCGACGATGAGGGTGTCGAAAGCGGCCTGATCGAAAGGCTCCGTCATGACTTGCATCCCAGCAGACGAGGTGACCAGCCCGCCGTCTTCCGAGAACGCACGAACATCGTAGATTTTTTCTCCAGCCTGCTTGTTCGCCACGTCGAAAGCGGCGACGGCGCCGAAACAGACGGCCTGGAAGCTCGGAGACAGAACCAAGCCGATTCTCATGATGACTCCTGGATGCGACGGACCACCTGTTTGTGCGCCTGCTCCCCTCGCCAATTCGATGGCCGAAATGATGGCATCTACGTCCTGTCGATGCCGTAAGCCGGCTGATACGTCTCCACCCTCGAGCGCGGGAAGACGACATACATATGGCGAGCGTCCTATATGGAGTGCTCGCCGTCGTGCCAGCAGCCATCCGTGCACTTCAAGAAAAAGGAAAAGGCATGTCCCTTGAAACGGCGCGAACGGAATTCATCGAGGCCGGCGGTATGCGCTTTGCCTTCAGGCGCCTCGACCCGGCAAAGGGTATGCCACTGGTCCTGCTTCAGCATTTCACAGGCAACATGGATTCCTGGGATCCGGCCGTGGTGAACCGGCTCGCGGAAACCAGGCCGGTCATCGTTTTTAACAATGCGGGCGTCGGCACGAGCTCCGGCGCGACGCCGGACAACGTCGAGCGGATGGCGGCGGATGCCGAAACTTTCATCAGGGCGCTCGATCTCGGTGAGGTCGATCTTCTCGGCTTCTCGCTCGGTGGCATGATCGCTCAGGTGCTCGCTGCCCGGGGGACGGGGCTCGTCCGCAAGATGATCGTGGCGGGAGCGGCGCCGCGCGGCGGCGAGGAGCATCTGATGGCCGTCGTCAACGACGCCTTTGCCCGTGGGGCTGCCGATGTCAGGCTGCCGCTGTTCTTTACGCCCTCCGAGGCCAGCCAGCGCGCCGGTAGGGGCTTTATCGCGCGAGGACTGCGCGCGCACAGGACCGGGATCCCGAAAGCGGAGACAGTGTGAGCGAACCTCAGGCGAAGGCGATCATCACCTGGTGTGCCCGCAAGGACGAGGCGTCCATCCTCCGCGCAATCGCGCAGCCCACCTTGATTGTTCACGGCAGCGACGATTCAATGTTCCCGAGCATCAACGCCTACAACATGTTCAAGGCGATGAGTGATGCGCAGCTCATCCTGTATCCCGACTCCGGACACGGCGCACCTTTCCAATACCCGGATTTGTTCGTAGCACATTGCAGAACGTTTCTGGATGCGAGGGCTACCGCCTGAGCACCGCGATCGTGCGGTTCGCAAAGGTCAGCCGCTCCGCCATGACCGACACGAAATAGGTCAGCAGCTTGTGGCTGAGCGCTGGATCCTCGGTCTTGATGGCGTCGAACTGGTGCGTATTCAGCACGTAGAGCACGCTGTCGACCTCGGCCTGGATGGTCGCGCTGCGCGGTGTCTGTGACACCAGCCCCATCTCGCCGATCGTGGTGTAACGGCCGAGGCTGCGCACGCGTGTGGTGCGGTCGTGATCGGCCGGGATCATGATGCCGACGCGGCCGTCGAGGATGAAATGCATGGAATCGGCGGGGGCGCCGGCCTGCACGATGACCTCGCCGGCTTCGACCTCGATGCGCTGGCAGCGGCGGATCAGCTCGTCGGCGCCGTCTTCGCTGCCGAGCATTCGCGTGAACCAGTCACGCAGGCTGGCTTCTTCCTGCGCCAGCTCCTGATGCTGCGAGATGAGCTCGTTCTCGCACCATTCCAGCGCGCGATCGAGCTCGGGGATGATGGTGACGCCCTCGCCGACGAAGTCGCTGGAGCGCAGCACCTTCTCGGCCGCAGCCGACAGATGCACCAGGATCAGCTCGACTCCGAGATCGCCGGCGCTGCGCTTGATCTGGGCGAAACTATAGGCAGCCGATGAATCCACGCCGGTGACGAGCTTGAAGTCAAACAGCAGATAGCGGCACTCGGGGCGTTCCTGCAGCAGCTGCTTGACGTGCTGGTAGAGCCGGTTGGCGGAGCCGAAGAAGAGATAGCTCTGGAGATTGAGGCCCTGGATCTTGCCCCCGTGGGCAAGCAGCACGTCCTGGTCGTCGCGCGAGCGGTCGAGCGAGGAGCGGTACTCCGAGCCGTCGAAACTGTATTTGATCGACTCGACCCGCGCGGCGCTGAACGCAAACGTCGCGCAGCCGATGATGACGCCGATCAGGATGCCCGGAACGAAACCCCAGGCCACGATGATCGCGATGATGGCGATCAGCGAGAGATATTCGAGCTTCGACAGCCGCTTGCGCGACTCGATGATCCATTTGTGCAACTGGTCGGCGCCGAGATAGAGCAACAGCCCGCCGAGCACGCATTTGGGGATGAAGCCGAGCAGCTCGGGTGCGACGGCAAGCACCAGCAGCGACAGCGCTGCGGCGGTGAGGCCGGACAGTCGCCCGCGGCCGCCGCTGCTGAAATTGAGCATCGAGCGGCTGGTCGAGCTGCAACCGGGGTAGCCGCCCAGCATGCCGGTCAGGATGTTGGCGGCGCCGGTGACGTTCAGCTCACACTCCAGATTGGCTTCGCGATGCGTGGCCACCTCGATGCCGGTGGTGTTGAACAGCGTGCTGGAGGCCGTGACGAAGATGACGGCGACGACATTGCCAAGCAGGTCCGGTATGGCAAACCAGGGATAGCGGGCGAGATCGTCGGTATGCCAGGGCAGCATGAAGACCGCTTGCGGCGGTGGCTGAAAGGTCCAGCCCAATGTGCGCGCCTCATCGAAGGAAACGCCGGTGATCCAGAACGCCAGATGCGCGGTGAGCACGCCGCCGACCAGGATGATCGGCAGTCCGAACGGGCTGCGCGAGCGGTGCCAGGTGAGATACAGCACCAGCGCCATCGCGCAGGCGGCACCGAGCTCCAGCAGGATGGTGCGGTCGGCGAAGTGCGACAGCGTCGTGAACTGCAGCGGATGGTCGGTGATCACCCGGACCGCACCCATGACGATGAGAAGTCCGGTGGCGCCGAGGAAGCCGCCGACCACCGGATAAGGCACGTAACGGATGGCGCGGCCAAGCCGCGTCAGGCCCAGTCCACACAGCACCAATCCTGTCAGCATCGTCGACAGGCCGAGCGTGATCAGGATAGGGGACAGCAACGGCGTCGACAGGTTCGCCGTCTCGATGCGTTCGACCACCGAGGCCGCCAGGATACCCGTCACCGCGGCGGTCGAGCTGTCGGGGGCTGCAATCGCGAAGGGCAGCGAGCTGCCGAGCCCGACGACGGCCGCAAGCACCGCGGAGCTGACGAAAGTGGCCGTGATGCCGTAGGACAGATAGGGCGACAACGGCCCCGCGAAGATCAGCAGCGCGTAGGACAGTCCGAACGTGACGGTCAGGACGCTGGCGGCGCTCCCGCCCAATATATCGTTCAGCGCGCGCTTGAGGGCCGGATTGAGCCCGGTCGACGGAGTGAAGCCAATCGCTGGATCTGTCACGCCGTGCCACTCGCTGAGTATTCCCCTCCGAGAGGTAGACGACTGGAGACTTAGCGCAACAAGATTCTTGCAAGCCGGATGGAAGAAACCGAAGCGCCCGCCATTCGGTGTCGTCCTGGCGAAAGCCAGGACCCATTATCCCAGGGAGGAGTCGTGCCGCGAGGTGACGGCCACAGTCTTCGCCAAACCGCGCCCGGTGGTAATGGGTCCTGGATCGGCGCTCACTTCGTTCGCTGGTCCAGGACGACGCTAAGGGCCTGCACTAGATCTTGAGTTCGCTTCCCGTCACGCGGCGATATGCTTCCAGATACCGCTTGCTGGTCGCGTCCACCACGCTTGCGGGCAAAGGCGGCGGCGGGGCGTCGCCGTTCCAGCGGCCGGCGCGGCGCTCGACATCGAGATAGTCGCGCAAGGGCTGCTTGTCGAAGCTCGCCTGCGGCTGGCCGGGTTTGTAGGCATCGACGGCCCAGAAGCGCGAACTATCCGGCGTCATGACTTCGTCGATCAGGATGATGCGGCCGTCCTTGTCGCGGCCGAATTCGAACTTGGTGTCGGCGATGATAATGCCCTGTTCGCGGGCGAGCTCCTCGCCGAGCGTGTAGATCGCGCGCGTCATGCTCTCGAGCGTGTAGGCCGTCTCGTCGCCGACGACCTCGCGCATTTTTGCGATGGTAATGTTCTCGTCATGGCCGGTCTCGGCCTTGGTCGCCGGGCTGAAGATCGAGGGCTCCAGCTTCTCGCTCTCGACAAGTCCCGCCTTCAGCTTCTCGCCGGCCAGCGTTCCGCTTGCTGCATATTCCTTCCAGGCCGAGCCCGAGAGATAACCGCGGATCACGCATTCGATCGGAAACACCGTGGTCCGGCGGCACAGCATGGCGCGGCCGAGAATCTCGGCACGATGCGGCTTCAAGGCCGGCACGGCGGCGATGATCTCGTCGGTGTCGGCGCTGATCATGTGATGCGGCACCACGCCTTCGAGCTCGTTGAACCAGAAGGCGCTGATTTGCGTCAGTACCGCGCCCTTCATCGGGATGGTCTCGCCCATCACGACATCGAAGGCGCTGATGCGGTCCGTGGTGACGAGCAGCAGGCGGTCGTCGTCGACGGCGTAGATATCGCGCACCTTGCCGCGCCCGATCTTGGGCAGGGGCAGGTCGCTGGAGAGCATGGTGGTCATCGGCAGAACTTTCGGAGCAAGGCCTTGCGACGGGACATCCGGCCGAGCCTGATCGCGCGACCGGAAGCCGGATTAGCCTATTCCGGCAGCGGAATGAACTCATGTTCCTGCGGAACTGCGGCGAAGCGGCCGGTTTTCCAGTCCTGCTTGGCCTGCTCGATCCGCTCCTTGCTGGAGGAGACGAAATTCCACCAGATGTGGCGCGGGCCCTCCAGGGCGTCGCCGCCCAGAAACATCATCCGCGTGGCCTTGAGCGCCTTCACCGTGATGCGGTCGCCCGGGCGGAAGATCAGCAGTCGCGGCCCTTCGTAGCGCTCGTTCGCGATCTCGACCTCGCCGTCGACCACGTAAATGGCGCGCTCCTCATGATCAGGGTCGAGCGGCACGACCGCGCCCGCGGCCGCCGTGACCTCGGTATAGAACCACGGCGACACCATCGAAACAGGTGAGGTGATGCCGAAGGACGAGCCCGCGATCACCTTTGCGGTGAAGTCGCGCTCGGTGACCATCGGCAGGTCACCCGCGCCGTAGTGCTGGAACGACGGGGCGATCTCTTCCGATCCGGCCGGCAGCGCGATCCAGCTTTGCAGGCCCAGCATCTTCTGCCCCGAGGCGCGCTGCACATCCGGCGTGCGCTCGGAATGCGCGATGCCGCGGCCGGCCGTCATCAAATTCATCGCGCCAGGCTGGATCTCCTGGATGTTGCCCTCACTGTCGCGATGCATGATCGCGCCGTCGAACAGATAGGTGACCGTGGCAAGCCCGATATGCGGGTGCGGCCGCACGTCCATGCCCTTGCCGGAGACGAACTGCACCGGCCCGAAATGGTCGAAGAAGATGAAGGGCCCGACCATCTGCCGCTTGCCGTGCGGCAACGCGCGCCGCACCGCGAAGCCGTCGCCGAGATCGCGCGTGCGCGGCACGATGACGAGATCGAGCGCATCGCAGGACATGGGATCGCCGAGCACGGGATCGTTCGAGGGTTGCCAGCTCATGGTAAAACTCCGTCTAAATTGCTTGGGCTCGATACTAGCAGGATTCCGCGCCAGCGTCGCGGCTAAGCCCGCTGTTATGCCCCGCGAAGGCGGGGCATCCAGTACGCGGCGGCCTATCCGTTCAATCATGGCCGTCTCGGAGTACTGGATCGTCCGGTCAAGCCGGACGATGACAGCTGTGGTGCGGATGGTGCTTGAAAACATACGCCTGACGAAGGATGTTCGGCTGATGTCAACCGCGACCCATCGCAACACCCGATGACCCCAGCCGCAGCCGAGCTCGCCTTTCGCGCCGCCGCCGTGGCGCTGCTGCTGGTGTTGGCAGCGTCATTACTCTCGGATTTCCGCAATGTGCTGGCAGCCCGGCTCGGTGCGGCCTTTGGGCTCGGCTCGGCCGCGCATGCTGTGAGCTATTCTGTCGGAACATCATCGCTGGTACCGGCATGGCATGCGCCGCTGATCGCGTTGTCGACCGGCAATATCGTGGTGTTCTGGCTGTTCACGCGCGCGCTGTTCGACGATGAGTTTCGCCTGCGCCGGTGGCACGGATTGACCTGGGCGTTGGTGGCAGCCTTCAGCTTCGTCAGCTGTCTCTGGATCGCACCCGGCGGACATGTCCGGGTCGCCGTCACCGCGGTGAACCTGATCGTGCTCGGCTTCATTGCGCTCGCGATCGTGCAGACGATCGCCTCATGGTCAGCCGATCTGGTCGAGCGCCGCCGCCGCGTCCGTATCTTCATTGTCTGTGCTGCCGCGCTCTATGGCGGATTGAACGCGGTGCTCCAGATCCTTGTCGTCGGCAGTGACGTCGGCGACGTCGCCAACACCGTCAATACAGGCGTGCTCGCCGGCATTGTCGCGGCCATCGCCTATGCGATGATGCGCGTCGATGGCGCCGACCTGTTTCCAGCCGCCGCGGAAGCGGCGCCCGCGATCGCGGCGAGCCAGCCTGTCGGCGAGGATGCCCCCGACCAAAAGCTCATCGACGCCCTGATGCGGCTGATGGCGGACGAACGGATCTATCGCCAGGAGAACATCAGCATCGGCGTGCTGGCGGGCCGGCTGAAGATTCCCGAATACCGGCTGCGCCGGCTGATCAACCAGGGGCTCGGCTACCGCAATTTCAATGTGTTCCTGAACAACCACCGGATCGAAGAGGCCAAGGCAGCCCTCGCCGATCCCGCCCAGGCCAAGGTCCCCGTCATCACCATCGCGATGGATTCTGGCTTCCAGTCGCTAGGCCCCTTCAACCGCGCCTTCAAGGCCGTGACCGGCGTGACGCCGACGGAGTACCGGCGGCTGAAGGTGAATGCCGTCTAATCTTTAGCACGCTGTAATATCAAGGTTATTTTGGAATCGGCGAGCGTCTCGCTGCTTTCGGCTCTGCCGTTTTCCAAATCCGGCGAGCGGGCATCGCGTGAATGCCGCTTCGTCTCCGGCACACGCCTCAAGCCGGAGCAAGCCCGTGACCCGCCGCCGCAAGATCGTCCTTCTCACCATCGCCATCGTCTTTGCCGGCCTCGCGCTCGGCACGGTTCGCGCCCATGACGTGCCCAAGGTCGTCACCGGCTTCATCGCCGACGTGCTCTGCGCGGAGACGTTTGTCTCGGGCCTCGATATCAGGCCTAACCTGACGGAGACCATTGATGCGATGCCGGGCGCAAGTCTGTTCGCCTGGGCGATGGACTATCGGGTCGATCGCGCGCGCAAGGATGTTACGGTGACGCTGTTCGGCATCGGTCGCAGCCACGCCGTCTATCGCGAGGGACTCGGCTGCACGCTCGAGCACGGCGGAGGGATCACCGACGTCACGTTGCCGCCGGATGACAGGCAGCCGGCGTTGCTGCCCGAGATCGCCGGGCCCGCGGTCGTGTCGCCACAGAGCCCGGAGCTGTCAGCCGCACTCGATCGCGCCTTCGCTGAGCCGCCATCGCCGCCATTCCGCCGCACCCGCGCAATCGTCGTCATGAAGTCGGGCCGCATCATCGCGGAGCGCTATGCGGACGGCATCGGACCGGAGACGCCGCTGCTCGGCTTCTCCATGACCAAGTCCGTGATCTCGGCTCTCACCGGGATCCTCGTGCGCCAGGGCCGACTGAAGCTCGACGGGCCCGCACCGGTCGCCGCCTGGACAAATCCGGACGATCCGCGTCACGCCATCACCGTCGATCAATTGCTGCGCCACACCGCGGGCCTGGCGCTCGGCAGCTCGCTTCAGGCCTCGCTTGGCTCCGCCTTCGAGCCGGTCAATCGCATGAAATTCGTGGAGGCCGACATGGCCGCCTATGCAGCGAGCATGCCGCTTGCGACCGCGCCGGGCACCGTGTGGAATTATCACGATGGCAACACCATCATGCTCGCGCATCTGATCCGCAACGCCGCCGGCGGCAATCCCGCCGATGCGCTTGCCTTCGCGCGCCGCGAATTGTTCGCGCCGCTCGGCATGCGACACGTCACGCTCCAGCTCGACGGCGCCGGCACGATCGAGGGGTCGAGCGAGATGCTCGCATCCGCGCGCGACTGGGCGCGTTTCGGCCAGCTCTATCTCGACGACGGCGTCGCCGGCGGCCGGCGCATCCTGCCCGAGGGCTGGGTGAATTACTCGGCGTCGGCGACGCCCAATGCCTGGGTCGGTATCGGCGCCGGATTCTGGACCAACCAGGGCGACAGCTTTGGCGCGACCTTTCGCGTCGATCACGGCTGGCCGCGCGATGCCTTCTTCGCCAAGGGCACGATCGGGCAGTATACAATCGTGATTCCGTCGGAACGACTCGTGATCGTGCGGCTCGGCCGTTCGCCGAACTCACCGCCGGAAGCGGACGGTGTGTTTGATCTGGTGCGGGATGTGATTGCGGCAACGCGCGCTAAAGGGAAGGTGGCGGGGATGGATTGAGGTGCTTTACCTTCCCAGCTCCGTCGCCTTTGCCACGCGATCGAACCGCTCCAGCGTCATGATCGCGTCTGCGAATTTCTCCGCGCGCGCATTCAGCACCGGGCGTGCCAGCGTCAAGAATTTTTGCTGCATCGCCTGTGCATCCGGGAACGAGGTCGGCTCCCCCGAGGGATCGGCGTAGAGCCGCTCATGCACGCCGTCGTCCGTCGTGATACTCACGCGCGCGCCAAAGGGGTGGGTGCGGCCGATTTCGAGGCGATCGTCCTGCACTACGTCGAACTTGTCGGCGAGTGCGTCGATGGCGGCGTCGCCAAGACGATTGTAGTCGTCCCAGCCAAATGAGCCCTGGTCGAGCGCGAGCGCGCCGGTGAAGAACATCGAGAACTGGCCGCCGACGATCGAGGTCGGGTGGCGCTTGGTCGCGGCGTCGCCGGTGAGCGTGATGCCGTTGCGATGCAGGCCGATTTCGACCCGCTTGACCTGATCGGGCGTCAGATTGTGCTCGCGCCGCATTGCGATCAGCGCGTCGATCGCGGCGTGGGTATAGCGGCAGCTCGGATACGGTTTGACGCCGATCTTCATGGTCTCGTAGGTCTTGCCGAGCTCGGCGACCGCCTTGTCGGGATGCGCATCGTCGGTGTAGCCGGCGAGCAGGCCATGTTTGCCCTCCACGGATTCCGTCGCCCCGACGAAGTCGTTGCGCGCCAGCGTCGCGGCGATCACGCCATTCATCGCGGCGGCTCCGACCTGGTAGCGCTTGTTCCAGGCGCCATTGACCAGGAATTGCAGCGAGCCCGCGGCCTGGCTGCCGGCGACGCCGAAGGCGGCGATGAGCTGTTGCTCGGACAGGCCGAACAGTTTTCCGGCGGCCGCTGCTGCGCCATAGGTGCCAGCGGTGGCGGTCGGATGGAAGCCGCGCGCATAATGCGAGGTCGGGTCGAGCGCGTTGCCGAGCCGGCAGCAGACCTCATAGCCCGCAACGATCGCGGTCAGCACGTCGCGGCCCGACGCGCCGACCATCTCGCCGATGGCGAAGGCGGCCGGAACGACCGGCGCGCTCGGGTGCAGCGAGGAGTCCGCATGGGTGTCGTCGAAGTCGAGGGAATGGCCGAGCGCGCCGTTGAGCAGCGCCGCGACCGCCGGCGTCCAGGTCTTGCTGTCGCCGAACACGGTGGATTCGCCCCTGGTGTCGAGCGCGAGCGCCTCCAGCATCTTCAGGATCGAGGGGGTCGATTCCGCTTCGCTGCGGGCGCGGATGGCGCTGCCCAGGAAGTCCAGCGTCAGCACCTTTGCGCGATCCAGCACTTCCGCCGGAATATCCCCGTATTTCAGATTGAAGACATAGGCAGCGAGCGTTGCGGTTTCGTGGGCCATCGTGTTTCCTCGTTTTGGCGCGCAAGTTAGGCGGGCTGATTTGGCCTTTCAAGCGGCCATGGGCTGCGGGCATCAGCTATGCTTTTGGCAGGCTCCAAGAGGATCGGGATATTCCACGATGGGACTTCCAAAAGATGTGTTCGACCGGGTCCGGGCGCGGCGAACGCAACTGGGCCTGGCGATCCGGGTCACGGTCGCGGCCACCGCGGCCTACGCGATCGCCACCGCGCTGCATCTGCTGCTGCCGCTCTGGGCGGTGCTGACCTCGCTGATCGTGACCCAGTTGAGCGTCGGGCGCTCGCTGAAGGCGACGCGCGATTACGTGCTCGGCACCATCGGCGGCGCCATCTATGGGGGCGCCATCGCGATCCTGATCCCTTATTCGACCGAGGCCGGCCTGTTGGGCCTGCTGGTGCTGGCGGTCGCGCCACTCGCCTTCGTCGCCGCGATCAACCCGAGCCTCAATGCAGCGACGGTCACCGCCATCATCGTGCTGCTGGTTCCGACGATGCATCATTCCGATCCCATGACATCGGCAATCGATCGGGTCAGCGAGGTCGGGGTCGGCGCAATCACGGGATTGCTGGTCTCGTTCCTGGTGCTGCCCTCGCGCGCGGTGCGCCAGATCCGCGCCAGCGCGGCAAGGCTGCTCGAGCTGATCGCGGACGCCTTCACCGAGCTGCTCGCGGGTCTCACGCGCGGCCGCGACAACGATGCGCTGCACCGGATCCAGGACGGCATCGGCACCGCGATGGTGGGCATGAATGCGATCGGTGCCGAAGCCGAGCGCGAGCGGGCCGCGCGCCTGTCAAGCGGGCCCGACACCGGTCCCTTGCTGCGAACGATCCTACGGCTGCGCCACGACGTCGTGATGATCGGCCGCTCGACCGTGGTGCCGTTGCCGGCCGAGGTGCAGATGCGGCTCGCCGCGCCGCTGGCGGAGGTCAGTGCGGCGATCGTGCGCTTTCTGCGCTCGGCGGCCGAAGCGTTGCGGGCTGGTGCCGGCGCGCCGCCGATTCATCCCGTGCACGTCGCGCTCCAGCATTACGCCGAGGCGGTTGCCGCCGTTCGCCAGGACGGCCTGATCCGCGGCCAGCCGAGCGACACCGCCGAGCGCTTCTTCGCGATCGGCTTCTCGCTGGAGCAGATGCACCAGAATCTCTGCGATCTCGATCGCGTCGTCGGCGAGTGGTCGGAAGCCTCGTCGGACAAGTCAGCGCGCTTGGCCGAGTGAGCTAGCGCCGCATCAGGTCCTTGCCCTGCATGCGCCAGACCAGCAAATCGATGCGGTCCTGGCCGAAGAACGGCTCGTTGTCGAACACGAAGGTCGGCACGCCCCAATGGCCGGAGGCGGCGTGGTCCTTCTCGTTCTCCGTGATCACCTGCTCGTAGCGATCAGGGTCCGCGGTGATTGCGGCATCCATCGCGGCGAGATCGAAGCCGGCCTTTTCGGCGCCGCGCCCGAGATGATCGCCTTCGTTCCAGCCCGACACCGAGCCGTCCCACAGCACGCGGGCGATTGCATCGGTGAATGCGAGCGAGCGTCCCTCGAGCTGCGCCATGGCACCAAGCCGGGTCAGACGGTGGATGTAGGGCTGCTCCGCCGCGACCTCGAACGTCACCTTGTGCTGCACGATCGGATCGGGCCTGGGAAAGCGGAACGGAATGCCTTCGTGCTGCGCCACGCGCGTGCTGTCGAGCACCACATAGCGAATGAAGTTCGGGCTGGCCTTCTTGAAAAACCCGGGCACACGGACTGCGAGCGGATAGACCGGCCGCAAATTCACCGTCAGATCGTAGGTTTCGACCAGGTTGAGCGTTTTCGGCGACGCCAGACAGCTGAACGGGCTGCGAAAGGAGTAGAAGAGGTCGACGGAGAGCGTCATCGGGCCGGCTCCACGAGCCGCCCCATCATGCTGCGGGCGACGAGCTTGTGGAAGGGCGTGATGAACGCGAGATAGGCGCGGCCCAGCCGATTGTTGGTCCGCACCAGCGTGGTCAGGGTGACGTGGCGCAGCACCGCTTCGCCGGCGACATCGACCACGATGCGGAAGTCGAGATGATAATCATTGAAGCCGGCGACCAGCTGCTCCGGCGTTTCGCTCAGCACCGGAAACAAGCCGATCGGGCCGCCCGGCGCTGGTGCGCCTTCACCCGATGTCTTCAATCCAAAGGGCCTCACGAGGATGTTGCGCAGGCGTGTCAGTGCACCGATCCAGCGCGGTCCGTGCAACACCATCCTGGTGCAGGCCTCGCGGGCATTCACCGGTGCTGTGCCGATCTCCACGCGAAAGGCGTCGATGAATTGCGCACCGGCCAGCAGCGTGCCGGCGTCGACATCGGGGATGACTTCGCGGACGGTCCCGTTCATCCCGCCAGTTTGCGCGTCAGCATCCGGAAGCGCAAGATCAGAAGTCCGGCATAGACGAACGATCCGATCGACAGTCCGATCCAGACACTGACCGCGCCGAAATCAGCGTGAAAAGCGAGCAACCAGGCGATGGGAAAGCCCACGCACCAGTAGCCGATCGCGGCGAATACCAACGTCATTCTGGTGTCATTGATGCCGCGCAGTGCGCCGCCCATGATGGTCTGGATGGCATCGGCGATGAAGAAGGTCGCGCCGACCAGCAGCAGCGTTGCAGTCAGCTCGACGGTCGCCATGCTCGCCTCGCCGCTGCCGAAGAACAGCCGTCCGAGCTCATAGCGGCCGAGAATGATTGCGACGCTGAGGGCCGAGACGAACGCGATCCCGATCACGGCTGCCACGAGACCTGCGCGCCTCACCGCAGCCGGGTCGCCCCGGCCGAAGGCGTGGCCGACCCGCACCGTGGCTGCCATGCCGATGCCGAGCGGGACCATGAACAGCACGGCGGTGACCTGGAGCGCGATCTGATGCGCCGCGAGCGCCGTGGTCGAGATCAACCCCATCAGCAGCGCCGCCGAAGAGAACAGGCCATATTCCAGCAGCAGTGAGAACGAGATCGGGGCGCCGATCGCGATGAGCTTGTGCATCAGGGGCCAGTCGATCCGCCAGAGATGGGCAAGCGGACGATAATCCGCGAACGGCTTGCGCAGCCCCGCAATGGCGAGCGTGGCGACGAACGTGCCGAGATTGACGATGGTGGTCGCAAGCCCTGCGCCGAACAGACCGAGCTCCGGCAGGCCGAACAGGCCGTGGATCAGGGCGTAGACCAGCGCGGCATTGACGGGGATCGCCGCGAGCGTGATCCATAGCGGGGCCTGCGGCCGGTTCACCGCGCTCATCATGCTGCGCAGCGCGATGAAGCCGAGTGCCGGCGCGATGCCCCAGGCCAGCCCATTCAGATAGCGCTGGGCGAGCGCGGCCGAGTGCGGCGCCTGACCGAGTGCGACCAGGATGTGCTCGCCATAGAGCGGGGAGGCCATCATCGGCAGCGAGATCAGCAAGGCGACCCACAAGCCGACGCGCAGAGAGCGGCGGATGCGCCTGACATCGCCGGCGCCGAAGGCTTGCGCGACCAGCGGCGACACCGCCGTCATCAATCCGAGCCCGAAGGTGAAGCTGACGAAATAGACCGTGTGCGCCAGCGCTGCTGCTGCGACCGCGCTCTCGCCGAGCCGCCCGATCAGCGCGAGATCGGTCGTGATCATCGCGATCTGCCCGAGCTGCGTCAGCATCATCGGCACGGCCAGCCGCAGCGTCGCGACGAATTCGTCGGCGAGAGGATTTGGCGGCACGCCGGCTTGCGGCTGCGAACGAGGCTGGACGGTGTCGAGCATGGCCGGGTCAATAGCACAGCCGGGCGACGAAAACATGGCTTGGTCTTCTCCCTCTCCCCTTGCGGGAGAGGGTGGCTCGCCGCAGCAGCGGCGAGACGGGTGAGGGGGATCTCTCCGCGTACGGCCCTCAAGCAGCAGGACTCGCTGAAGCAACCCCTCATCCGGCGCTATAGCCGATGCGAAGCTTCGGCGTTCTCAAAAACGGCGGCCAAAGGCCGCCTACGCCACCTTCTCCCACAAGGGGAGAAGGGAAGAAGCGCCTCAGCCCTTCCGTTCAGGCACGCGCCTGATCTTCGCGCCGAGCGCGTTGAGGCGCTCGTCGATGCGCTCGTAGCCGCGCTCGATCTGGTCGGCGTTGTTGATCGTGGAGGTGCCCTCGGCGCAGACGGCCGCGAGCAGCATGGCCATGCCGGCGCGAATGTCGGGCGAGATCATCGATGCACCGCGCAGGCGGCTGGGGCCGGCGATGATGGCGCGATGGGGGTCACAGAGCACGATACGCGCGCCCATCGCGATCAGCTTGTCGACGAAGAACATCCGCGATTCGAACATCTTCTCGAACATCAGGATCACGCCCTCGCATTGCGTGGCGGTGACGATCGCGATCGACATCAGATCGGCCGGGAAGGCCGGCCAGGGCTGGTCTTCCAGCTTCGGCACGTGGCCGCCAAAATCGTCCTGGATCTTCAGCGTCTGGTTTGATGGCACGATGAGATCGTCGCCCTCGATGCGGCAGACGATGCCGAGCCGTTCGAATCCCATGCGGATCGAGCGCAGATGCTCGACGCCCGCGCGCACGATGCGAAGCGGCGACCGCGTCACGGCCGCGAGTCCGATCAGCGAGCCGACCTCGATATGGTCGGGCTGGATCCGGTAGGTCGCGCCGCCCAGCGTCGCCGGACCGTGCACCATCATGGTGTTGGTGCCGATGCCCTCGATCCCTGCGCCGAGCGCGACCAGGAAGTTGGCGAGGTCCTGCACATGCGGCTCGGACGCGGCGTTGCGCAAATAGGTGGTGCCTTGGGCGGCGACGGCTGCGACCAGCGCGTTCTCGGTCGCGGTCACGCTGGGCTCGTCCAGGAACACGTCGGCGCCGGTCAGTTTCGAAGCGCGGAATTCGAGCCGGTCGGTCGCGGTGACCTTGGCTCCCAACTGCTCGAGTGCGAGCACATGCGTGTCGAGCCTTCGGCGGCCGATGACGTCGCCGCCGGGCGGCGGTAGCATCACTTCGCCGCAGCGGGCGAGCAGGGGGCCGGCGAGCAGGATCGAGGCGCGGATGCGCACGCACAGATCAGGATCGAGATCGGCGGCGCGGATGCTCTTGGCGTGAATATGAAGCGTGTTGCGGGCGGTCCATTCCGCCGCCGCGCCGACCGAGCGGATCAGCTCGACCAGCGTCTCGGTGTCGCGGATCCGCGGCACGTTCTCCAGCGTCACCGGATGCTCGGTGAGCAGGGCTGCCGCGATGATCGGCAGGGCCGCATTCTTGTTGCCGGAAGGCTCGATCGAGCCCGAGAGCCGGTGACCGCCCTCGACAATGTACTGGATGGGCGCCACGGGGTCTCTCGCTGTCGTGTTGGGTGGGCGGGTTTTCGAGGCGGAAACTACCGAGAATTGAGCGCGGGAGCAATTCTGCACTTGTCGCGAGGGCGGGGGAGGTTCAGCCGTGTCTCTACGTCATGGCCGGGCTTGTCCCGGCCATCCACGCCTTTGCCAGATGCACGGAGAACCTAGATGCCCGGGACAAGTCCGGGGCATGACGACCGTCCAAGCCATCCGATCTCAGATATCGATCGTCGCGCTCAGCGAATGTTCCTGGATGAAGTCGCGGCGCGGCTCGACCACGTCGCCCATCAGCTTGGTGAAGATGTCGTCGGCCTCGTCGACCTCTTTGACCTTCACCTGGAGCAGTGATCGCGCATTGACGTCCAGCGTCGTCTGCCAGAGTTGCTCCGGATTCATCTCGCCCAGCCCTTTGTAGCGCTGCAGCGAGACGCCCTTGCGGCCGGCGTCGGTGACGGCTTCGAACAGATCGACCGGGCCGTAGACCATGTGCTCGGTGTCCTTGCGCCGCAGCTTGCCGGGGCGGGCATAAACGTCCTGGAGCTTGACGGTGTACTCGTCGAGCTTGCGGGCTTCGACCGAGCCCAGGAACGCGTCATCGATGAGGGCGACGTCCTTGACGCCGCGCACGGTGCGCTCGAACTGGAAACCATGGCCTTCGACGTATTGACCGATCCAGCCGCGCTCGACCTCGTCGGCGAGCGTGTCGAGGCGGGCGGCGATGTATTGGGCTGCCGCGGCGGCTTTCTCCGGATCGCCGTAGATCGCCTTGTTGAGCACGCCGGTGATGGCGGCCTGCTCGATCACCTTGCGATTGTAGCGGGTGTGCAGGCTGCGCAGGACGCCGCGGACGGCGCGGGCGTCATCGACCAGCGAGCGCAGGTCGCGGCCGGTGCGATCGCCGCCGGTGCCGGGAATATAGACGCAATCGTCCAGCCCGGTATCGATCAGATAATCTTCCAGCGCCCGCTCGTCCTTCAGATATTGCTCGGACTTGCCGCGGTTGACCTTATAGAGCGGCGGCTGGGCGATATAGAGATAGCCGCCGTCGATGATCTCGCGCATCTGCCGGTAGAAGAAAGTGAGCAGCAGCGTGCGGATGTGGGCGCCGTCGACGTCGGCGTCCGTCATCACGATGATCTTGTGATAGCGCAGCTTCTCGATCGAGAATTCGTCGCTGATGCCGGTGCCGAGCGCGGTGATCAGCGTGCCGATCTGCTCGCTGTGCAGCATCTTGTCGGGACGCACGCGTTCGACATTGAGGATCTTGCCGCGCAGCGGCAGCACGGCCTGGAATTCGCGGTTGCGGCCCTGCTTGGCGCTGCCGCCTGCCGAGTCACCCTCGACGATGAAGAGCTCGGATTTCGCCGGGTCCTTCTCCTGGCAGTCGGCGAGCTTGCCGGGCAGCGAAGAGACCGAGAGCGGGCTCTTGCGCGTCAGCTCGCGCGCCTTTCGCGCGGCTTCGCGGGCAGCCGCCGCCTGGATCACCTTGCCGACGATCATCTTGGCTTCGGAGGGATGCTCCTCGAACCAGGCCTGCAGCGCCTCGTTGAGCACGTTCTCGACCACGGGGCGCACTTCCGAGGACACCAGCTTGTCCTTGGTCTGCGACGAAAATTTTGGGTCCGGCACCTTCACCGACAGCACCGCAGTGAGGCCTTCGCGGCAGTCGTCGCCGGTGAGCGCGATCTTTTCCTTTTTCGCGTTGGCCTCGGCATAGCCGTTGACCTGGCGCGTCAGCGCGCCGCGGAAGCCGGCGAGATGGGTGCCGCCGTCGCGCTGCGGGATGTTGTTGGTGAAGCACAGCACGTTCTCGTGGTAGCTGTCGTTCCACCACAACGCGGCCTCGACACCGATGCCGTTGGATTCCGCGCGCACCATGATCGGCGCCGGAACGATCGCCTTCTTGTTGCGGTCGAGATATTTGACGAATTCCTCGACGCCGCCGGAATAGTGCATCTCCTCGCGCTTCTCGACGGCGTGACGCATGTCGGAGAGGGCGATGTTGACGCCGGAATTGAGGAAGGCGAGCTCGCGCAGCCGGTGCTCCAGCGTGGCGAAATCATACTCGATGTTCTTGAAGGTTTCCGTCGAAGCCTGGAACGTCACCTCAGTGCCGCGCCTGCCGGGCGCGTCGCCGACCACCTTGAGCGGCGCGACCGCATCGCCATGGGCGAATTCGATGTAGTGTTCCTTGTTGTCGCGCCAGATGCGCAAGCCGAGCTTGCTTGACAGCGCGTTGACGACGGAGACGCCGACGCCGTGCAGACCGCCGGAAACCTTGTAGGAATTCTGGTCGAACTTACCGCCGGCATGGAGCTGGGTCATGATGACCTCGGCTGCCGAGATGCCTTCGCCCTTGTGGATGTCGACGGGAATGCCGCGGCCGTCGTCGCGCACGGTGACGGAATTGTCGGCGTTGAGGATCACGTCCACGCGCGTGGCGTGGCCCGCGAGCGCCTCGTCGATCGCGTTATCCACGACCTCGTACACCATGTGATGCAGGCCCGAGCCGTCATCGGTGTCGCCGATATACATGCCGGGACGCTTGCGGACGGCGTCGAGACCCTTGAGCACGCGGATCGATTCCGCCCCGTAATCGCTCGGATTTGAGGGTTCGTTTTCGGCAGGCGTCTGCCGAGCAGGTTCTGTCATGAGAGGCCTTCGAGATGTCGCCCGAATCAGCGGCGCAAAAGGCGCTGATATGCGGGCTATTTGTGCCACGAAAGACGGATTGCGCCTAGCGCAAAGTATCCCCCGGCAAGTCTTTGATTAAATAGAATTTTTTGGCCGATTTTCAAGGCCTTCGAAGCCCGATTCGGCGGCTTGGAAAAAGCGCGATTCGGGAAGCCGTTTCGGGCCGTGGAAGGCGTGGATTTTGCGGGGACGAGGGCGTTCCGAGGCGCCTGGAACGCCCCGGAACGGCCTTGCAGCTCAATACATCTGAAGCGGCAGCACATCTCCGTTTGGCCCCACCAGGAGGCCCCAGGCATCGCCGGCGGCCACTGTGAGAATCTCGGTGCGAGTGGGGCGTCCCGGCAGACGCAGCGCGTACTGGTACTTGCCTGGCGGCAGATCGAGCATCGGGCCTTTCGGCGATTGCGGACCGCCGGCGCCGGCCGCGATCTTTACGGTCTGATTGTTGATCGTCAGCGATGCTTCTTTCGGCCCCATATTGCCGAGCATCAGCCTGGCCTGTCCGGCCTTCGGCATGATGTCGGCCTTGGCCGCGGCCTGCGGATTTCGCTGCATCAGGCTGACCGTGGTCTCGTCTCGGGCGCGGCCAAGCTTCAGCACGGCCGGCCCCTGCGGCGAGGTGAACGCGAGCTCCGCCCGCTCGGCCGTCACGATCGCGCCGTCGGCCTTCTCTTGCCAGCCCCGATTGGTCAGCTCCGCGCGATAGAAGGCGAGGACCTCGCCAAGCTCGGCGGGGATGCTGGCTTCGAGCTCGGTCCGGAACGACTGGTCGCTGCCGGGAAATTTCGTGGAGCTGATGCCGGTCGAGCTGTGCTGCGTCGGCACCGGCAGGGCCGAATCGGGATCGGGCGTGAGCGGCTCCTTCGATTTGGTCTGGACCGCCTTGGCTTGGGTCGATTTGGCCTCGACGGGCTTCGCCGCGGCGACGACCAGACCGGAGCCGTTGGCGCTAACGTTCACCTTCGGTCCCATCTGCATCACGGTCATCGAGATCGACTTGCCGCTCTTTGCGAACTCCATCACCGCCATGTTGGGCTGATTGATGACGGAGGGCTGCTCTTTCCAGCCCGCTGGCTTGAGCGATGCGCGATAGAACGCAGTGAGCGCCTTCACGCTCGAGGTCGAGGAGAACTCGAGCCTGCCCTCGTCGCTCTCGAACTTCACACCCTCGGCGTTTTCAGGCAGCGGCACCGGAATCTTGCTGTCGGCCTGCGCGTTGAGCGGCGCGTCGGACAATGCGGCCGCCTGCACCTTGCGCCTGGCTTCGTCGGCGGTGATGAGCTGCTTGGCCGCACCTAACGCATCCCCAAGGAACTTGTCGTCCGCCTCTTTCTTCGCCTTGGCACGGGCGGCAAGCGCGGAGTCCTTCACCTGCGCGGTCAGGCTGACCATGGTGAAATCATATTTGCGGCCAAGCCGCAGCACGCCGGTTTCCTCCGCCGAAGAGATCTTGATCGCGACCTCGTCACCGGGTGCGAGCTGCGCGCTGCCGTCCTCCTGCCAGCCGCGCGCGGCGAACTCGCGGTGATAGAAGGCGAGCACGGCCGGCAGCTCGGCCATCGCGGCGGCCGACATTTCGCGCTTGTTGTCGCTCGCGCCGCCGAGCCCCCTGGCCGTCTTGGTCGGGCTCGGCCGCGGCAGGCCGGCCAGATCGCTATCGGCTTTGAGCTCGCTCGGCAGCGCGAAGGGGGCGACCCGGATATCGACATTGGTGCGGCCATCGTCGCGGCGCGTCAGCGTCAGCATCACGGGCTTCTGCTGATAGAAGCCGGTCTCCTTGCTATCGGCATGCGCGTAGAACGCGCGCAGGCCGTTGGGAACGGTTTCATTCAGGCTGGTGGTCCAGCGTGCGGCGGTTTCCGGCGTGAGCTTCTGCCAGCCGATCGCAGCCATCTGGCTGCTGTAGAAATCCGACGTTGCATCGAGCGGCGTCGGCGCGATGCAGCCGAGATAGGGCCGGGTCCCGTCGAACACGATGTCACTTGCGCCTTCCGGAAATGGCACGTTCCCGTACATCCGGTCGGTGGTGTAGTAAACCACGGACTGGTCGGGCCGGCCGAGCGCCTGCGTGAAATGAACGGAAAGGCCTTGTCGTCCCTTCCTGAACTTCAGCAGGCTGCTTTTCTCCTCAAGCGGCATCACATAGGGCACCCATCCGTTGTCGCGCAGGAGCTTTTGGACCGCGGGCAGCGTCACGGCCTGCCGCATCGGTACGCGATATTCGACGCTATAGGGATCGGGGCGCGAAATGTCTTCCACCGCACCTTCGAGCTGGGGCAGCGCGTGGACGTCGACGATGCCCTCGTCGGCGCCGGCCGCGATCGAGCAGCTCGCCATCAGGGAGAGACCGCATGCAAGCAGCCGCCATCGTGCCGGGACTTGCATCCCGCGCGGGATCATCGCCATCGTTACGTCTCCAGGATGCCGCGCGGCGCTTGGGCGCGCGCGATTGCAACGGCTGCGACACCGTCGGCGGGTCTCAAACGAGAAGTCGCGGCAGGAACCGGGCAGGTTCAAAGATCCGGACGGCTCAATACAGCTGGAGCGGCGACCATGCCTCGCCGTCGCGCCCGATGGTGAGCTCCCAGGCGTCGCCGGCTGCGACGGTGAGGATATTGCTGTGGGCCGGACGGCCGGGTACGTTCAGTTCGTAGGAATATCTGCCGGGCGCCAGATCCAGCGAGACGGCGTTAGCGCCGGCCGAGCGCTTGATGATGTGCGCGTTGATCCCGAGCACGGCTTCCGTCTCGCCGATGTTGCTGAACACCAGCTTCGCCTGGCCCGGCTCGGGCATGACGTTCGCCCGGGTTGCAGTATCCGAGTTCTTCTGCACGAGATGAACCAAGGTGCTGCTGCCCTTGCGGCCGAGCTCCAGCATCGCCGGACCGAGCGGAGATGCGAACGCGAGCTGGACGTGATCGGCGGAGACGACGGCGCCATCGTGCTGCTCCTGCCAGCCGAGCTTTCCGAGCTCCCTGCGGTAGAAGGCTAGGACGTCGCCGAGTTCGGCGGGCACGGTGGCCTCGAGCTTGACCCGAAGCGGCGCTTCGACGCCCCGCATCAGGGTGGTGTGGATTCCTCGAAAGCTGTAGCGGGTCGGTGCGAGCAGCCTGGCATCGGGATCCGGCGTGAGATCGGCGGAAAACAGCGCCGCGAGATGCGGCATCCCGGCGCCGGCCCTTGCAGCGAGCATGCAGATCGCGAGCAGGACGAGGCCGCACGCAAACGCCCGCCATCGTGCCGGAGCTTGCGCCCCGGACCTTGCCGTCCGCATCTCACTCTCCAGGGGTCTCGCGCGGCATGTCATTGCGCGATTGCAAAACGGCTGCGACGCCGTCGGCGCGGCCTCCGGCAACTAGTCGCGGCAGAAATGGGGCCGGTTCAACGGCGGCGACTAGCGCCGGGCCGATACCTGTCCGCTTTCGACGTCAAAGATCTCGCCCCCGGCGCCGATCTCGGCGAAGGCGGCAGGGTCTGCGCCGGTCAACCACACCTGCGCGCCGAGCTTGCGCAGCTCGTCGAACAGCGCCGCGCGCCTGCCGGGATCCAGATGCGCGACGACCTCGTCGAGTAGCAGCAGCGGCACGATGCCGGTCATCTCGGCGACCAGGCTCGCATGCGCCAGCACCAGCCCGATCAGCAACGCCTTCTGCTCGCCGGTCGAGGCATCGCGCGCCGGCATGCTTTTCGGCGCGTAGATCACCTGCAGATCGGTGAGATGCGGACCATCCGTGGTACGGCCGGCGATGGCGTCACGCGGACGGTTGTCGCGCAGGATCTGGCGGTAGCGGTCCTCGACCGACGTCGCGGTCTCCGTCAGCAGCGCGTTCTCCATCCAGCCGTCGAGCGCGATCTGCGCCGAAGGGAAGGCGGAGGCCTGCGCGCGAGCGTTCAGCATGCCGGTCAGACGCGCCGCGGTCTGGCCGCGGGTTGCGGCGACCGCGACCGCAAGCTCCGCGGTCTCACGCTCGATCGCGTCACACCAATGGTCGTCGTAATTGCGCGTCTCGAGCAGTCGGTTGCGCGAACGCAGCGAACGTTCGAGCGCGGAGATGCGGCTGGAATGGTCGCTGTCGATGGCGAGCACCAGGCGGTCGAAGAAGCGCCGCCGCTCGGACGCCGCTCCCATGAACAGCCCGTCCATCGCCGGCGTCAGCCATACCATGCGGATGTGGTCGCCGAACGCCGCCGCCGAATTGACCGGTTCGCGGTCGATGCGGCAGCGCCGGCTGACCGGGCTATCTGCGCACGGCGGATCGATGCCGGTGCCGAGCGTGGCAAGGCCCAGCGCGCCCTCGACCTGTGCCGACACCGCCCAGGAGCCGTCGCCCTGATTGTCGGCGACGTCGTCCAGCGTCGCACGCCGCAGGCCGCGTCCCGGCGACAGGAACGAGATCGCCTCGATGCAATTGGTCTTGCCCGCTCCGTTCGGCCCGACCAGGACCACCATGTCGGCCGCCGTCTCGAGCCCCGCCGCCCGGTAATTACGAAAATGCGTCAGCGTCAGGCGATGAATGCGGGAGGGGGTCATCAGATCTTTGTCGTGGCCGCGATTCTTCCCCTCTCCCCTTGTGGGAGAGGGTGGCGCCTCACAAGGTGAGGCGACGGGTGAGGGGTATCTTACCGCTCGGCGAGCTTTGCAAGGATGTCCTCCAATACAGAAGTGGGTCGCTGGAGCACGTCGTTGTTCCAGTAGCGCGCGATGACAAAGCCTTCGGCGAGAGAGCTGCGTCACGCGCTGCATCGCGTCGTGATTCTCCGTGCTGACCGCCGTCGATCTCGATCACCAGGCGCTTCTCAAAGCAGACGAAGTCGAGAATGTAGGTGTTGAACGGGACCTGCCGGCGAAACTTGAAAGCGGAGAGTTGCCGGTGCCTGAGCAGGCGCCACATTGCCGCTTCCGCATCCGCCGGTTCGTGCCGCATATTCTTCGCGAATTGGCGAAGACGTTTGGAGACTGGCCGATGGGATGGTTCCTGCGGCACGAACCCCTCACCCGACTGAGTATGTATCCGCCCGTGGAGATGCCCTCTCCCACAAGGGGAGAGGGCGCAGCAACGTGCATTGCGCTTGTTTCGGCAGGCGAAGCTGTAGCTTCCCCCTCTCCCCTTGTGGGAGAGGGGGGCTTCGCGCAGCGAGGCCGGGTGAGGGGTTGTCTCTGCATAAAAGGTGTCGCGAGAGGAGGACCACGTCCCTCACACCCGCATCGGCATCAGCACGTAGAGCGCGCTCTTGTCGTCGCGGTCTTGCACCAGAGTCGGTGAGCCCGGGTCGGCGAGCCGGAGCGTTGCGACGTCGCCTTCGATCTGGGCGGCGATGTCGAGCAGATAGCGGGAGTTGAAGCCGATATCGAGGGCGTCGGAGGCGTATTCGACTTCGAGCTCTTCGGTCGCGCTGCCGGAATCCGGATTGGTCACCGACAGCACCAGCTTGCCCGGCGACAGCGAGAGTTTCACGGCTCGCCCGCGCTCGCTGGAAATCGTCGAGACGCGGTCGACCGCGTTCTCGAAATCCTTCTTGTCGACGACGAGCTCCTTGTCGTTGCCCTGCGGAATCACGCGGCCGTAATCGGGGAAGGTGCCGTCGATCAGCTTCGAGGTCAGCACCACATTGCCGATGGTGAAGCGGATCTTGGCCTGCGACAGCTCGATCGTGACCTCGGCCTCGTTGTCCTCGATCAGGCGCTGCACCTCGCCGACCGTCTTGCGCGGCACGATCACGCCGGGCATGCCCTCGGCACCCTTGGGCTGCACCAGGTCGAGCTGGGCGAGGCGGTGGCCGTCGGTGGCGACGCCGCGCAGGGTGGCGGCTTTGGCGGAGCCCGCGGCATGCAGGTAGATGCCGTTGAGATAATAGCGGGTCTCCTCCGTGGAGATCGCGAACTGGGTGCGATCGATCAGCCGCTTGACGTCCTTGGCGGCGAGGCTGAACGAATGCGACATGTCGCCGGCGGCGAGATCCGGGAAATCGTTTTCCGGCAGGGTCTGCAGCGTGAAGCGGGAGCGCCCGGCACGGATCGCCAGCACGGCGCGGTCGCCGTCGGCTTCGAGCACGATCTGCGAACCATCCGGCAGCTTGCGCACGATGTCGTAGAACATGTGCGCCGGCACGGTGGTCGAGCCCGCGGTCGCGGTTTCCGCCGCGAGCGTTTCCGTGACCTCGAGGTCGAGGTCGGTCGCCTTCAGCGACAATTTCGCGTTTTCGGCCCTAACAAGCACGTTGCCGAGGATCGGAATCGTGTTGCGGCGTTCGACCACGCGGTGGACGTGGCCCAGCGACTTCAGGAGTTGCGCGCGTTCGACCGTAACCTTCATTGCACTACTCGCCCGATCCCCAAGGAAACACAAATCTGGAAAAGCCGGGCGGCGGGACGCGCGCCACGGCACCGAAGACCCCGGAAAGCCGGATCATCCAGCCGATATGACCAAAGCCGTCAGGGTCGCGCAAGGTGGCGCGGATGGCCCCCGGATTCAAGGGATTGCGGGCAGTTCCCCACGATTTACCTATGTTTCCGCAACGCGCTGAACGCCTCGCCGGCCAGGGACGTCTCTGCGCCCGTCACGGCCGGGCTTGTCCCGGCCATCCACGTCTGGGTTCGCGGTCCTAAGAACGTGGATGCCCGGGACAGGCCCGGGCATGACGACCTCCGATGCAGCTTGGATGTGGTCGCACCCGCGCAGAAGCAAATAGGCGTTTATTCCTGAAGCTGGCGCTTGAGCGATTCGACCTCGTCCGACAGCGCCGTGTCCTTGGAAACCAGGGCCTCGATCTTGCGCACGGCGTGCAGCACCGTGGTGTGGTCGCGCCCACCGAAGCGGCGGCCGATCTCGGGGAGCGATCGCAAGGTCAGCGTCTTGGCGAGATACATCGCCACCTGGCGCGGACGGACCACGTTGGCGGTCCGGCGCGAGGACAGGAGATCGGAGCGGCTGACATTATACTGCCGTGCCACCACGCGCTGGATGTCCTCGATCTTGATCCGCTTCGGTTCCTGCGGCCGGATCAGGTCGCGCACCTCGTGCTCCGCCATCTCCAGCGTCACCGGCCGATTGTTGAGCTTCGAATGCGCGAGCAGGCGGTTGATCGCGCCTTCGAGATCCCGGCCGTTATGGGTGATGGCGCGGGCCAGATAGGTCAGCACCTCCTCCGGCACCTCGAAGGTCGCATGATGGGCGCGGGCGGCTGCGACGCGCGACTTGAGAATACCGTGCCGCAGCTCCTCGCCGAGCGAGGCCATCTCGACCACGAGGCCGCCGGCCAGCCGCGAGCGCACGCGGTCGTCGAGGCTTTCGAGGTCGGACGGCGGACGGTCGGCCGCGATCACGACCTGGCGGCCGGCATCGATCAGCGCGTTCAGCGTGTGGCAGAACTCGGCCTGGGTCGACTTGCCCTGCAGGAACTGGAGATCGTCGATCACGAGCACGTCGATGCCGCGCAACGCTTCCTTGAAGGCGAGCGCCGTCTGCGTCTTCAGCGCGGCGACGAAGCCGTACATGAATTTCTCGGCGGTGAGATAAAGCACCTTGCGCTCGTTGCCGGAATTGCCGGCCCAGGTCACCGCCTGCAAGAGATGCGTCTTGCCGAGGCCGACACCCGCATGGATGTAGAGCGGATTGAACATGACGGGATCGCCGCGACGACCCTCGGCGACCTGACGCGCAGCCGCATGCGCCAGCGTGTTGGAACGGCCGACGACGAAGCTCGCAAACGTCAGGCGCGGATCGAGCGGCGAGCCGCCGAGTGCATCATGATTGGCCGAGACCGGCGCGGTCGCGGTCGAGCGCAGCTCCGGCGCAGGCGAGCGGCGCGTTTCGACCGGCGCGGGCGCTTCCTTCTGCTGCACCACGGGGCGCACGGCCGAGCGCACGGTGAGATCGATGCGATGCACTTCCGGCATCTCGGCCTGCCAGCACGACAGCACGCGCTCGGCATAATGGGCCTGGATCCAGCTCTTCAGGAAGCGGGTTGGCACCGACAGACGCACGCTCTCGTCCTGGACGCCTTCCAGATCCATGCGCGCGAACCAGCTCGTATAGACGTCCTCGCCTACGTTCGAGCGCAGCCGACTCTTCACGCGTGACCAGCGATCCTGTTCCGGGGTTGTCATCATTTGAGAACTTTTCTTGAGAGATAAGGTTGCGTGGTGAGCGCCATGCTGAGTTCCTGCCAGGGATACCTGCTCAGGGATATTTGCGATGGCGGGACCTCAAGCGATTTCACCTGCAGGCATGGCTCGACCGTTCGGCGGAAACGCCGCGTCCGATCAGCAATGTCTAGAGATGGAGGGGTCGCGAGGTCAGCGCGTACTCGGCGCTCCGTTACACGCGGGAGGCTTGATGTCCGACGGATCTAAAACGGCATCGCTGGAAGTCGAAATGCTGGAAGTCGAAATGTGTTTCAATACCGCGTTGAGTTCGTAAGACATGATACCTCCCCGTCCTGCCGTGATTGCTCACGACAAGGTCCTGCGTGTCCAAACGACACCCGCTTCGTAGTCGGATGCCTGCCCGTGTACTCGTCGTCCGCTCGGCTTCGCCATCATGCCTGTCGGGGCAGCTTTCAAGATGTCTCTTAAGCGCGAGAGAAAGATCCCGCTTGGAGACATTCAGACAAAGAGCTACCGTTCCCACATTGCTGTGGGTTTTGATCCGACAATCGCTTGTTGAAGCGTCGCCTACGTGCACACCGCCGCCGATTTGCACGCTCGCCCCGTTTCCGATACCGCGCTGGTCTCAAGATCGTGGGCGCCGCTGACGTCTTAAGGAATACACTATGCGGAAAGACTCGCAACGGAATTGATTCACACTTGAGGCATCAAAAATCTTGATCTGCGTTAACGCCACGCGGCACTTGTGCACAGGCTTCAGAGCAAGTTTTTGGATTCGTGCACAGAATCGAAGATGCCGCGTCCGATGTGACAATTCTCCGCCACCGCCAAAAATTTTTTACAAAAGCGTCACGCGCGCGACGCGCGGGTGAATTTTCCAAATGCTTGGCCTCACTATGTCGATAAGTTGTTAGCGAGCCATCGTTTTTTGAGTCTCGTTTCACAGGGTAACTCCATCGCGTGACGCGATCCGGGGAAACTACGGTGTGCAGAACTCGCAAGCCCGCGAATTCAACTTGCGCCCGCCTCGCAGGGGCTTTTTGCACCGCGGTGCAAGTTTCCGCTGTTGCAAAACCATTCGCAGGTAAAACTACGGACGCGTCATGGTGCAAGCGCCGCAATCCTCCGATCGAAGGTCGTTCGACGCGTGACTGCTTGCGTGAATATGACGGGCAACAAAAAAGCCCGGCGTGAGGCCGGGCTATTTGACGCGTGCGATGTGATCGCCCGATCGAACGACTCGATCGGACGGCGTGCCAGAACGCTCGCGAGTTTACTTGGCGAGCTTGGCGATCTGCGCGGTGAGCCGCGAGACTTTGCGGCTGGCATTGTTCTTGTGAATGATGTTTCGCTGCGCGGCGCGCATCAAGGCGGGCTCGGCATTCGCCAGCGCCGTCACGGCAGCGGCGCGGTCGCCGGTCTTGATCGCTTCTTCGACGTTACGTACGGCACCGCGCATCTGGGTGCGGCGCGACTTGTTGACAGCGGTGCGGCGGGCGATCTTGCGCGTCGCTTTCTTGGCGGAAGTGGTATTGGCCATGGTCTCAATGTCCTTTGCGGGTACCGGTCGCGTCTTCGTCGGGTAGCGCCGGCTTGCTTGACCGCGTAATCGACGCTCGGAATTAGGGTGTTCGGTTGCTAGGCTGTT
The DNA here is from genome assembly GCF_023073215.1 of Bradyrhizobium sp. 35. Taxonomy (NCBI): domain Bacteria; kingdom Pseudomonadati; phylum Pseudomonadota; class Alphaproteobacteria; order Hyphomicrobiales; family Nitrobacteraceae; genus Bradyrhizobium; species Bradyrhizobium sp. 35. The sequence goes on along the minus strand of NZ_JADPJC010000144.1, from coordinate 437,150 downwards.
CCCGGAACATGAGCGACGGCCTTGCGGCTGCCTCTGAGGCCCAAGGAGCCTCTCAGCCCAAGAAGCCTCTAAGCCCAAAGAGCCTGCATCTGCTCAAAGAACAGCGGCGGCAGGATTGCGCCCGCCGCCAGTTGGCGCCCTTATAGAGAGGGTCTTCGGCACCGTCAACGCTTTCCCGGGCTGCAAAAGCAGCCCCTCAGAGCCGGGATGAGTGCCGTAACGCCCTGAAGAGGTTGAATTTCTGCCGTCTCCCTTGTATTGGCTGGCGGCGTTCCGAGGGTCGTCCGATCGGACGACTATATAGGGTGAGGCATGATCCGCGGCTTTTTCCGACTGATTGGGCTGTTGCTGCTCGCCGGCGGGTTCATCTTCATGGTCTATGATGGCGCCCGCTGGGTGGCCGACCAGACCCTGCGGTTCACCCGCTTCGGCCAGTTCTGGAACGACATCAATCAGGCCAGCCAGACGGCATTCCGGACCTGGGTTGAGGCCAAGGCGCCCTGGCTGTGGACCTCGGTGATCCGCCTGGTGCTGGATCAGCCGGTTTTCGCCGTCCTCGGCATTCTCGGCATCCTCCTGATGATCCTGTTCCGCCCGCGCAAGCCGTTGATCGGCTATTCCCGGGATTGAGCTTTCGAGCATGCCGCGCTGTAACAGGGCTGCCGCTCCGTGCGTAAAGACCTATATTCCCACCTGATCGCGAGCACGCCGCCTGAGTAATTAGCCCAGGCGATGCACGGCTCGTTCGGAGATCCGTCCATGGTGTTCATGCGCAAGACCACCGCATTGCCGAGCGCCGCGGAAGCGCTGCCGGGCCGTGCGCAAGCCATTCCGACCGCGACCACCCATTTCGTCAACGGCGCGAAGTTGCAGCCGCCTTATCCCGCCGGTCTCGAGCAGGCGGTGTTCGGGCTCGGCTGCTTCTGGGGCGCCGAGCGCAAGTTTTGGGAGCTCGGCGACGGCGTTTACACGACTGCTGTCGGCTATGCCGGCGGCCACACGCCGAACCCGACCTATGAAGAGACCTGCTCGGGCCGCACCGGTCACACCGAAGTGGTGCTGGTCGTGTTCGATCCCACCAAGGTGTCGTACGAGAAGCTATTGAAGACGTTCTGGGAGAGCCACAACCCGACGCAGGGCATGCGTCAGGGCAACGACGTCGGCACGCAGTACCGGAGCGCGATCTACACCTATTCAGACGCGCAGAAGAAAGCGGCCGATCAATCGAAGGCGCTCTATCAGAAGGCGCTTGCTGCAAAAGGTCTCGGCACCATCACCACCGAGATCGCACCCGCCGGCGAATTCTACTTTGCCGAGGACTATCATCAGCAATATCTGGCCAAGAATCCCGCCGGCTATTGCGGCCTGGGCGGCACCGGCGTGTCCTGCCCGATCGGCGTCGGTGTGAGCGCGTAAGCTGGTCCCTCGTCATGGCCGGGCTTGTCCCGGCCATCCACGATATTTCGTGCGGCACCAAGAACGTGGATGCCCGGGAAGAGCCCGGGCATGACGGAGTGTTTGGTACCATTGCCAAGCCACCCGCCCCCTCAACGCTTTATTAACCATAACCGGTGCATCACTGGATCTGTCTCGTTTCGAGGGATAAGTCCGGTGCCGGTTGCACGCGCGTTTCGATGGTCGATCTCGGCAGCATCCCTGGCAGCGTCCGCCGCGCTGACCCTTGGCGGCTGCATGCAAACCGCTGGTCCCGTCGCCTATGTGCAGCCGCGCGCCGATCTCGATTCGATGGTCTATGGCCAGCCGTACAACGCGCCGCAGCCCGCCGTCGTCGGCAGTGGCGGCGGTGCCATCGCAGCACTCAGCAATTCCTTTGCCTCGCCTGCGCCCATGCCGGTCGGTTATGCCGCGCCGATGGCGGCGCCTGTTCGCTACGATGCCTCCTATCATCTCGACGCCGGCGACAAGCTGCGCGTGGTTGTCTACGGCCAGGAAGGTCTCACCAACAGCTACGCAATCGACGCCGGCGGCTCCATCACCATGCCGCTGATCGGCGGCGTGCCGGCACGCGGCCGCACCCCCGCGGGTCTTGCCGGCGAGATCGCCGCAAGGCTGCGCAACGGCTACATTCGCGAGCCCTCGGTCGCCGTCGAGATCGAGGCCTATCGTCCGTTCTTCATTCTCGGCGAAGTCTCCGCGCCCGGCCAGTATCCTTACGTGCCGAACATGACGGTCGAAAGCGCCGTCGCGATCGCCGGCGGCTTCTCGCCCCGCGCCAAGCGCGACGTGGTCACCGTCACGCACACCGAAGCCGGCGGCGCCATGCGCGCCGTGGTGCCGCTCGGCACCCCCTTGAGCCCCGGCGACACCGTGTTTGTCGGCGAGCGCTGGTTCTAGAGCGTTTTCGAGCGAAGTGGATACCGGTTCGCGTAAAGAAAACGCGTCAGAAAAGAATCTAGAGCCTCGGTTCTGATGCAATCAGAACCGAAGCTCTAGCTCACCGCCTGAAATCCAGACGCCCGTTCGGAAAACATCCGTCGATCCTGGTGGCGTCGACCACCAGTCCAACCCATGGCCGTGTGATCGCCGGGTTGGTCAGGTTGATATATTTCCCGACCAGGCGACCCGCGCGATCACGCGCCGTATCGATCAGCCCGTGCCGGCGGCCATGGTCCCAGTCGAAGCGGAGGAAAATGCGCTCGCCTGCGACCCGCACCTCCGCGCGTCCTTCTTTCCAGGCTTGCGGCGTATCGCCGGCAATGGTCGGATCTGCGCCGCCATTCCAGCGGCTGGCCCAGATGCCGTCGAGCGGGTCTGACTGTGCCGCGATAATTGCCCATGCCGCCGCGTTGACGTCAGCCGCATCGCCGGCAAGCGCGGCGGTTGCGGCATAGTCCATGACGTCGCGATCATCAGGCGCGGGCACGTCCATGGTGCCGAACGGATTGCGGATGACGATGTTCGTATTGGCCTGCTGCATCATGATCTCCCGGCGCGAATTGGCTTGATCAGCCAGCTCTATCGCCGGGCAGCAGGATGCAGCCACCCGATTCCTGCTCGTCATCCGGGGCGCGCGAAGCGCGAGCCCGGAATGACAGCGAAGACAGCCGCGCGCGCTACGATTTCAAATGCTTCGCGAAAAATTCCATGCTGCGCGGCCAGGCGATGTCGGCGCTGGCCTTGTCGTAGCTCGTCCGCTCGTCGCAATGGAAGCCGTGCTGCGCGCCCGGATAGACGAAGACCTCCACGTCCGGCCGCTTCGTCTTGATGGTCTCGACGTCGGTCAGGGGAATGCCGGCATCCTTCTCGCCAAAGTGCAGCTGTGTCGGAACTTTTGGTGTCTCGTCGGCATAGCGCACGACGGCGCCGCCGTAATAGCCGATCGCGGCCTTCAGGCCCGACAGCCGCGTCGCCGCGACGAAGGCGATGCTGCCGCCCAGGCAAAAGCCGATGATGCCGACCGGGCCGACGCTCTTCACCGCATCGATCGCCGCCTGCGTGTCGCGCAGCATCGCGTCCCAGTCCGGACTGGCGACGAACTTGCGCGCTTCCGCGATCTCGTCGGGCGAGTAGCCGGACTGGAAGCCCGGCGAGGTCCGGTCGAAGATCGACGGCGCGATCGCGACATAGCCTTCCCCGGCGAGGCGATCGCAGACCGAGCGGATGTGATGGTTGACCCCAAAAATCTCCTGGATCACCACCACCGCGCCCTTCGCCGTGCCGGCGGGGTCAGCGCGATAGGCACTGAGCTGGAATTTGTCGGAGGCCGTCAGCTTGATGTCCTGTCGCACGCGGGTTGTCCTTTTGGTTAGTCTTCGATTGCGGGTTCCGCTCGTTCCACAAACTCGTCATGCCCGGGCGTAGCCGTCCGAAGGACGGCGTCGCTTCCGCTCGCCTATGTCCCGGGCATCCACGTTCTTGGTGCGGTAGGAAAGATCGTGGATGGCCGGGACAAGCCCGGCCGTGACGATGTGGCAGCTCCAACGCATGATGGCGCAGAGACGATTGCTCTGCGTCATGAAAAGCCACTCTCACTCCCACATCCAGTTCTCGCCATAATCCTCCTTCCAGCCCGCCAGCCGTCCGTGGCGGAATTGCAGGAACAGGCGGTGACGGGTGGGGATCAGTCTGCTGCCGCCGATGTTGCGAAGGGCGAGATAGATCTCGTTGCCGGGGCGTCCCCGCACATATTGCAGCGGTTGCCCCAGCGCCCGCGCAGTCTGGTCGGCATCCATGCCGAAAGCGAGCGGCGTGTTGTTCGACAAGGTCGCGACGAAGGGCAGGCGGGGCAATGTCCCGCCGAGTTGCTCGGCTTGCGCGGATGCTGACAGCAACACCGCGCCCGCAGCCAATATAGCTCGCTTCATCGCCACTGTTCCTGTCCGACCTATTCCGGCAAGTTCTTCAGGAAAGGCAGCACCGCGTCAACAAAAGCCTGTGGCTGGTCGATGTTGACGGCGTGTCCGGCGGCGGGGATCACGACTTTTTGTGCGCCGGGAATTTTCGCGGCCATGTAGTCCGAGGCAGCTAGGAACGGCGTGTCGTCGGCGCCGACCACGATCAGGCTGGGCACCTTGATCTCCGGCAGCAGCTCGATCACCTTCGCATCGCGCTGGGTCAGCATGCCGCGTGCGGCGAGCGCCAATCCCCTGGCATCGCGATGGCTCGCGGTGGCGCGCTCGCGCGTTGCCGCCTTCAGCACGTCGAGCCCTTCGCGATCGAATTTGTCGGCAGTGGCGAGCGCGCGCGCATTCCAGGCCTCGCGTGCATCGTCCTTCTTGAAGCCGGGGCCGGTGTCGATGATCAGCAGCGCGCGGACGCGCTTTGGATGCGCGCGAGCGAAGGCAAGCGACATGTAGCCGCCGAGCGAGAGCCCGCCAATGATGGCGCGCTCCGTGCCGACCACATCGAGGATCGCGGCGATGTCGCCGACGGTGAGTGCTTCGCTGTAAGCGGCGGGATCGTCGGGATAGTCGGACTGGCCGTGACCGCGCATGTCCCACAAGATCAGCTTGTGATCCCGGGCAAGTGCCTCGACCTGCCCATGCCACATTGCCGAAGTCGATGAGTAGCCGTGGGTGAGCAGCAGCGGCCAGCCCTCGCCATGAACCTCGTAATGGATTCCAACGCCGTCCCGATCGATCTTAGGCATTGCATCCACCTTATTATCTTGTCTTCCCCCATCTTAACGCGCCGGGTTACTCGGAGGAAACTGCCTGAATGCGATGGCCTGCCTGCTTGGCGTGCACTCTGTTGCGTTCAGCCGCTGCATCACCGCTGTTCTCGCAACGCACAAGATGCGCGCGCCTCGTTTGTTTCGATCGATTCCAAATTGCATTTGCCTCCGCGCCTGAACGCGATCATTCTTGCGATCAAGGCTGGCGCCGGCCCGGTGGGCGTCCGCTACTCAAGTTGCCGCCGTAAGCGGCTTCATGCACCGGCAGGGGAAGACGCCTATGCCAACTCTCACCATCAACGGGCGGAGTCTGTCCGTGGATGCGGCGAACGACACGCCGCTCCTCTGGGCGATCCGCGAGCAATTGCAGATGACCGGCACCAAATTCGGCTGCGGTGCCGGCCTGTGCGGGGCCTGCACCGTGCACGTCAACGGTGAAGCCGTGCGTTCGTGCCAGACCATGGTCGGCGATGTCGCCGGCAAGAAGATCACCACCATCGAAGGCCTCGCCGCCAAGGGCGACCATCCCTTGCAGAAGGCATGGATCGCCGAACAGGTGCCGCAATGCGGCTACTGTCAGTCCGGTCAGATCATGCAGGCGGCCTCGCTGCTGGCGAAGAATCCCAACCCGACCAAGGAAGAGGTCGTGGCGCATATGGACGGCAATCTTTGCCGTTGCATGACCTATTCGCGGATCCAGAAGGCAATCATGCGCGCCGCAACCGAGATGCGCACCGCATCCGCCTCCGGCAACGAGCGGAGGCCCACATGAACAAGCACGTGAACAACGTTGCGCCCGAGGCGACCGATCTCAGCCGCCGCTCCTTCCTGGTCGGCACAGCGGCCGCCGGCCTCGTGCTCGGCTATGCCGGCGTGCCCGGCATCGGTGAGGCGCTTGCGGCGCCTTCGAACTTCGAGCCGAGCGTTTGGTACGCGATCGCGCCCGATGGTCTCGTCACCGTCACCTGCGGCAAGGCCGACATGGGCCAGCACATCGCCTCCACCATGGCGCAGATCGTGGCCGAAGAGCTGGGCGCGAAGTGGAGCGACATGCGCGTACAGCTTGCCTCCAACGATCCGAAGTTCAACGATCCCGTGTTGGGCGCTCAGATCACCGGCGGCAGCTGGTCGACCATGATGAACTTCGAGGCCATGAGCCGCGCCGGCGCTGCCGGGCGGATGGCGTTGACAGAAGGCGCGGCCGCCGCGATGGGCGTGCCGGCGTCGGAGCTCGTGGTGCGCGATTCCATGATCTCGCACCCGAAGTCGAAGAAGGCGATGTCCTTCGCCGATGTCGTCAAGAGCGGCAAGGCGACAAAAACCTTCACGCCGGACGAGCTGAAGGCGATCAAGCTGAAGACGCCGGATCAATACACCATGATCGGCGTGTCGGTGCCGCAGCTCGACATTCCCTCCAAGACCAACGGCACGGCCAAATACGGCATCGACGTGATGCTGCTAGGCATGGCCTATGGCGCGGTCGTGCCGCCGCCCGTGCGCTTCGGCGCCACGGTGAAATCGGTCGACGACAGTGCCGCCAAGAAAGTGCCGGGCTTCATCAAGGCCGTCACCCTCGACGACAAGACCGGAACGACCTCGGGCTGGGTCGTCGCGGTCGCCGGCACATATGCCAACGCCAAGAAGGCGGCGCAGGCGCTCAAGATCGCCTATGACGGCGGTCCAAACGCGAAGGTGTCGAGCCAGTCGCTGCTCGACGAGGCCATGCGGCTTCAGAAGCAGGAGGATTCCGGCCAGTTCTTCGTCAAGGACGGCGATCCCGCGGCGGCGTTCGGCACGGCGGCCAAGGTGCTGGAGGCGGAGTACACCACCAGCATCAATATCCATGCGCCGATGGAGCCGATGAACGCCACTGCGGAGTTCAAGGGCGAGATCCTGCACATCTATTCCGGCAACCAGTTCGCAACGCGCTCCGGCGCGATCGCGGCGGGTGCGGCCGGGATCGATCCGAAGTTCGTGGTCATGCATCAGATGTGGCTCGGCGGCGGCTTTGGCCGCAGGCTCGATGCCGACATGATGATTCCGGCGGTGCAGGCGGCGAAGGCCATCGGCAAGCCGGTGAAGGTGATCTATACGCGCGAGAACGACATGACGATGGATTTCTCGCGTCCGCTCACCTACCAGAAAGTGAAGGCAGGCGTGGACGGCGACGGCAAGCTCATCGCGCTCAGCCACGACGTGGTTTCGGCGTGGCCGACCCAGCGCTGGGGAATACCCGATTTCCTGACGCCCTCGGTCGACAAGAAGGGTCCGCTCGACTCCTTCACGGTGAACGGGGCCGACTTCTTCTACACCGTGCCCAACCATCATGTGCGCGCGATCAAGAACGAGATGGCGCACAACGCGACGCCGTCCGGCCAGCTCCGCTCGGTCGCGCCGGGCTGGACCTTCTGGGCGGTCGAAAGCATGATCGACGAGATCGCGGCGGCGGCGGGCAAGGACCCCGCGCAGTTCCGCATCTCGCTGCTCGACGGCGCCGGCAAGAACGACGGCGGTGCGCAGCGGCTGCGCAATACGCTGCTCGCCGCGATGGGTCTTGCCGGCTACGGCACCAGGAAGCTGCCGAAAGGTGAGGGCATGGGCGTGGCCTGCGTCTCGTCGCAGGAACGCGCGACCGCAAGCTGGACGGCCTGCGTCGCTCACGTCGCCGTGGCGCCATCGGGCGAAGTGACCGTGAAGAAGCTCACGGTCGCCACCGATGTCGGCACGCAGGTGCATCCCGACAACATCCGCGCCCAGGTCGAGGGTGCGGCGCTGTGGGGCCTGTCACTGGCGATGTACGAGAAGGCGACGCTGAAGGACGGTGGCATCGAACAGACCAATTTCGACAGCTACACGCCCTTGCGCATGAGCCAGGTGCCGGAGGTCGCGATCGCCGTGATCGCCAATGGCGAAAAGGCCACTGGCGTCGGCGAACCCGCGGTGACAGTGATCGCACCCGCGATCGGCAATGCCATCTTCAACGCCTCGGGCGCCCGCGTCCGGGCCCTGCCGATCACGGCCGAAGCCGTGAAGGGCGCGATGAAGGCGTAAGGCTGGTTGCGATTGTTGACCTGACATGATCCGCCGGGGGCAGCCCCCGGCGGATTCGTCGTTAAAAAAGCCCTGTGTTTGCAACCACATCTCTACTGTGCATGGGGTTGTTTTCGAGGTTTTTGATTGGAACCGCCGGGGACGCGAATTCCGTAAAATTGTCCCAGATTCCGCAGGGTTCCATTGAGCACGCCTCTTAAGGGCCGGAGAACCTGATCCGGCTTAGGCTTTTGCCCGAAACACGCCCGTGCTCTTGGGGAAGCCATGAACGCCTCAGCCAAACCCGCCGCCAAACGCCGGCTTCTGCTCGCCTCCGACCGGAGCGACGAGAGCACCGAGCTCGCCAGCATTCTCAAGGCGGTCGGCGACGTTGCCACGGTAACGACGCAGGAGCTCCCCGAGCAGCCCTCGCGCGATCTCTCCGGCCTCGTGGTCGACATCAATCTGCGCTCGCCCGACAGCGTGCAGCGGGTGCGCAACAAGCTGCGCGGCGACGCCTATCGCGCCATGCCTCGTCTGTTCGTGCTTGCGGACGCCCTGCATCACGGCACCATGCAGGCTTGGGCGCTGGGCGCCACCGACACCATCTCGCGGCCGCTTCAGCCTGAGGACATCCTGCAGCGCATCCGTGCCGCCTTCCCCGACACCGCCGTCTATGACGCGACCGATCGTGGCAAGACGCTCAATCGCGGCGTCGAGGCCGCGCACGCGGTGCTGAAGAAGATGTTCGAGAAGCTGCCGCTCGGCGTGCCCCTGACCTTCGACGACGTCATCGCCGCCGAGAGCAAGATCCTGAAGGCGATCAAGCACTCCTCGCTGCGCGAGTGGCTCACCACGGTGGGCTGCCACCATGTCGGCAGCTACCGGCATTGCCTGTTCGTGACCGGATTTGCGGTCTCCTTCGCCCAGCACCTCGGCATGCGCGAGGACGACCAGCGCCGGCTGACCCGTGCCGCGCTGCTGCACGATGTCGGCAAGGCCTTCGTTCCCTCCGCGCTGCTCGACAAGCCCGGCAAGCTCACCGACGAGGAGATGGCTGAAGTCCGCCAGCATCCGCGCCGCGGCTATGACGCGCTCGCGGCTCAAGGCGGCTTCCCGCCGGAGATGCTGGACGTCGTGCTGCATCACCACGAATTCCTCGACGGCTCCGGCTATCCCAACAATCTCTCGTCGAACCAGATCAGCGATATCGTGCGGGTCACGACCATCGTCGACATCTACGCGGCACTCGTGGAGAAGCGCGCCTATCGCATGCCTTTCACCCACTCGCGCGCGTTTGCGATGATGGAAGGCATGGGCGGCAAGCTGGACCAGCAGCTGTTGCAAGCGTTCCGCCCGGTGGCGCTGGGGTCGTTCTGAACTCCGGTGTCGTCCTGGCGAAAGCCAGGACGACGTTGTGGTAATCGCTCGTGCTACCCCACCATCTTCCTCAGCTCCGCCTTCGCCACCTTCTCCAGCGTCGAGCGCGGCATGTCGTCGACGAAGCGGATCTCGCGCGGCATCTTGAAGTCGGCGAGGCCGGCGCGGCAGGCGGCCATCACGGCGTCGTGCAGATCAGGCCGGGCACCGGCGACGCCACCCTGCGGGATGATGAAGACGACCGGCACCTCGTCCAGCATTGGATGCGTCTTCGCCACCACGGCGGCCTCGCGCACGCCGGGGACCAGTGCGACCACCTGCTCGATCTCCGACGCGGCGACGTTCTCGCCGCCGACCTTCAGCATGTCCTTGCTGCGGTCTGCGAAGCGAATGTAGCCGTTCTCCAGCCGCCCCACGCGGTCACCGGTGAGAAAGAAGCCGTGCTCGTCGAAGCTCTCGCGCGTCGCCTTTTCGTTGTGCAGATATGCGGCGAACAGCGACAGGCCGACAATGCCCTTGATCGAGAGATTTCCGGTGCCGTCGATTTCGGTCGGCCGCCCGTCGTCGTCGGTGATGCGGATTTCATATTCCGGCGCGGCGCGGCCGATCGACATCGGGATGTTGGGCTGGTCGATCTCGCCGACGATGCCGTGGGTGATGGTCTCGGTCATGCCCCACCAGCCGATGATCTTGACGCCGAAGGCGGCGAAGGCCGGCGGCTCGTTGATCGCGGTGCCCCACAGACGGAATTTGTGATCGCTCGGGATCTCCTGCTCGAGCAGCGCCTTCATGCAGAACGGGATCGTCGAGGTCCAGGTCGAGCCGTGCTCGCGCGCAGCGCCCCAGAACCGGCTGGCGGAAAAGCGCGGCTGGATCACGCAGGTGGCGCCGACCCATAGCGTCGCCAGCATCGAATAGGCCAGCGCGTTGGTGTGGAACAGCGGCAGATAGGCCTGATGCACGTCGCTTGCGTGCAGGTCTTCGTGCGCGGCGTTGATCTTGGCGCCCCACAGCGCGTTGGCGTGGGTCCACAGCACCGCCTTGGGGCGCGATGTCGTGCCCGAGGTGTATTGCACGCTGCACGGCGCGAGCGGATCGATCGCGCGCCTGGGACGGTCGGCGCTATCGGCGAACAGCTCCTCAAAGCTGTCGCCGCGTGAGACCGGGTTCCCGGGCGGCGCGCCCGCATCGTGCGAAGTCACCGCCATCCAGCGGATGTTGCGGCAATTCTGCGCGACGATCTCGGCATAGGCCGGCTGTGTGATCGCGGCGACCGCGCCGCAATGATCGGCAAAATAGTCGAGTTCGGCCGGCGCCGAGCGCGTGTTGGTGGTCACCGCGATGGCGCCGAGTTCGACACAGGCGAACCAGGCCAGCAGCGCCTCGATGCAATTGTCGAGGTGAATGAGCACATATTCGCCCGGCTTCACGCCGCGCTTCGTCAGTCCCGCCGCGAGCGCGCCGACCCGCTCGTGAAACTCGCCATAGCTCCAGCGCCGCGCAGGCGCGTCGAACGGCGCCCAGATCAGGAACGGATGTGAGCTGCGCACGTCAGCCCGCATCTTCAGCAGCCAAGGCACATCGAGCCCGTCGAATGGGCCGACGATTCCGGCGGCGGCTTGCGAAGTCGGCATATGTCCTCCCGTGCAGCCTGCATCTTGCCGGCGGCCGCGTTTTGATGATTGCGTCTTCCTGCTCTCTCAGCCCTCATGCGACGGTGCGTGGGGCAGGCGGCTTGGCCTTACCGGCCGCCGTCCTCGTATGACGAAATCTCGATCAGGCTGCCATCCGGATCCCTGCAATAGACCGAGCGCAGCGTGCCGCGGGCGCCCTGCTTGGGAACCGGGCCCTCTTCGATCGCAACGCCATGTGCCTTCAAATGCGCCACCACCTCGTCGGGGCTGGCGGAGGTGAGGAAGCACAGATCCTCGCTGCCGGCGGTCTGGTGGTCCGCGGTGAACCACTCCACCTTGTCGGCATCGCGCGGCCGGACGTTGATCTTCTGGTTACCGAATTGTAGCGACGTCCGCGGCGCTTTGCCGCCGCCGGGGTCGAATACCTTGACTTCCATGCCGAGAATCTTGCCGTACCACTCGGCGGTCACTGCGACGTTCGCGACGTTGATCACGAGATGATCGAGGGCTTCGACCTTGACCGCCATGCCTTATCCTTTCGTCGTGATGCACCCCGTGTACTTTGCGCCTGCGGCAAGCTTTGTTACAACCGCGCCGACGCCATTTTCAAGCTATCTGGCTTCAAGAACAACACGTTGGGAGAACCCTTGAGATGATCACACGCCGTACCGCGCTGAGCCTGCTCGCCGCCAGTCCGCTTGCAGCCAGCCCGCTGTCGAAAGCCCTTGCCGCCGATTACCCGACCCATCCGGTGAAATGGGTGGTCGGCTATCCGCCGGGCGGAGCCACCGACATCCTGGCGCGCCTGATCGGCCAGCGGTTGTCGGAGAAGTTCGGCCAGCAATTCGTGATCGAAAACAAGCCGGGTGCCGGCAACAATATCGCCACCGAATCGGTCGTCAACGCCGAACCCGACGGCTACACGCTGCAACTGGTCAATCCGGCCAACTTCATCAACGCCTCGCTCTACACCAACCTGAAATTCAACTTCGTGCGCGATATCGCGCCGGTCGCCTCGTTCCAGCGCGTGCCGAACGTGATGACCGTCAACAAGGACGTGCCGGCCAAGACCGTCGCCGAGTTCATCGAATACGTGAAGGCCAACCCCGGCAAGGTCAACATGGCCTCCTCGGGCAACGGCACCTCGGTGCATCTGTCCGGCGAGATGTTCATGGCGCTGACGGGCTGCAAGATGCAGCACGTGCCCTATCGCGGCGCCGCACCCGCGATCACCGACATGCTCGGCGGCCAGGTGCAGGTGATCTTCGACAACATGCCCTCGATCATCCAGCACATCCGCTCCGGCTCGCTCCGCGCCATCGGCGTCACCACGGCGGAGCGCTCGCCGCAGCTGCCCGACGTGCCGGCGATCGGCGAGACCGTGAAGGGCTACGAGGCGAGCGCGCTGTTCGGCATGGGGGCGCCGAAGAACACGCCCAAGGAGATCATCGCCAAGCTCAACAGCGAGATCAACACGCTGATAAAGGAGCCGGACATGGCCAAGCGCCTGGTCGAACTCGGCGGCGAGCCGCGGGCGCAGACGCCCGAGGCGTTCGGCGACGAGATCAAGGCCGAGACCGAGAAATGGAAGAAGGTGGTCGAGTTCGCCGGCCTGAAGGTCGAGTAGCGATCTTGTGATGTCCGGGAATGGAGCCCTGCCGTTCGGCAGGGCTTTTTTCTTGGATGCCGTGCCATTGAGCTGGAATAAAGCGGCTTCGTGAAACCTGATGGGTATATGGCGCGTATGATGCGCTGTGAGGAGAGGAGTAGATCATGCGTAAGACGCAATTGGTGCTGGTGGCACTCGGCGTGACAGCCCTTGCCGGCTTCGCGACGGTTACGCCGGCAGCGGCGCGCGACTATCCTTGGTGTGCCCAGGGCGGTGAGTATGATTATCCGGGGGAATGCTCCTACAGCAGCTATGAACAATGCCAAGCCAGCGTGTCCGGCCGGCTGCTGTACTGCGATGGCAATCCCCGCTTTGCCTACAGCCAGGTTTCTCCGGCGCAACCGCGATCGCACCGGCGGCCGCGCCCCGTCGCGCCGTACTAGCGAGCTGGCTGACTTCAGCCCGGTTGGAGCGCCTCGTATAGGCTCGACGCCTCCAGCCGGCCCGCGTTGCCGCTACCGCTTCGCGTCGGCCTGCTCGATTCCGTTGCACGAGATCAGCATCGTGTAGGGCCGCGCATTGCCCGCGATGTCTGTGGTCTTGATCTCGCCTTTCGGTTCGGCAGTCTGGTAAGGCACCACGGAGTTGTCGAGGAAGTCGCGCAACGCGCCGGTCTTGATCGCGAAGTTGATGTTTTCGGGGATGTTGCCGGTCGCAGCGGCCATCCGTAATCCGTCCAGCTTTCCCGTAACGACGCCAACGATCTGCCCGGTGGTGTCGAACAGCGGGCCGCCGCTATTGCCGGGCTGCACCGGCGCACTGATTTGCAGGAAACGCGAATCGTTGCGCATGCCGCTGAGCGAGCTGACGATGCCGGTCGTGACGGTGAAGTCCGAAGTCAGCAGCCCATGGAAGGGAAAGCCGATCGCGACGACGGAATCGCCGGAGCGGATCGAGCGGTCGCGGATCCGGGCGAACTCCTTGAACATGGTCGTCGACGGCGCCTGCAGCAAGGCGAGGTCGTTGTTGGCGTCGCTCGACACCACGCGCAAAACCATTCCGGCTTCGCCCGTGAGATTGCCCTTGATGTCGCCGACGCAGCCATTGATCACATGGTTATTGGTGACGACGTGTCCGCTGGCACTCACGACGAACCCGGTGCCGCTCTTGGCTCTGGCAGGTTTGCTGCCGTTGGCTGGCGGTCCCTGCTTGTCCGGCGCTGGCTGCGGCTTGGCGGCGATCTTGGTGAAGTCGCCGGCCTTGTCGAGCCCGTCGGCTTTCACCTTGGTGACGCAATTGGCCAGTGCCGCAATCACGGGCCCGGCCGAGGTCAGGTCGAAATTCAGCACGGTGCGGCCGCTCGTCGCGACCATCAGGCTTGCCTTCTGAAACGTTCGTACCACGTTGGCAGGCATGACGGAGCTGAGCATGTTCGTCTGGTTGGCCGTGGCGAACAATCTGGCTTGCTCCTGTCCGTCAAAGATGACGTCGATCGCGGCATTCTCGCCCTGCTTGAAGCGGTAGCTGGGACTGGCAAAGCTCAAGATCCACGAGCCCCCAGCATTCTGGCCGACGACGAGAATGACGCCGTTGGCATAAGGCGCCGTCGCGGCACAATGCGAGAAGGCTCCCGTTTCGTCATTGCTGAACGCGCCGCCGACCCAGTTGCCGATTTTGACGCTGCCGAATGGGCCGGCTGCCTGTGCTGCGGTGACGACGCTCACCTGCAATAATGACGCAACGATGAATGGCTTAAGCCACATACTCTCCCCCCAGCGCGTTCGCGCGCATCTTATCCGCGGGAGGACGTCTCGCGCAACCGGCAGTTGTCTGTTGAGGACGGATCCTCTCGGGCGACCTTCGGGACTTGCCTTTACTTTGCAATCCGATATGCTTTGCGGTACAAAGTAACAGACGGATAGACCCGGCAGGGATAGGCGGAGCGAGGTTTTGGCGTTGCCAATGCGCGATCTCGACAAGGCACTGGCCGACATCGTGGCGATCCGCAGCCAGATTGCGGCAGGCACGGCATTTCGCGGTTACGGCCCGGCGACGATGGCCGCGACCGGCGCGGTCGCGCTTCTCACCGCGATCCTGGAATTCTGGCTGCTTGGTGATGCCACCAGCGAACCGCTCGGCTTCTTCTTCGGCTGGTTCATTGCCGCCGCGCTCTCCGGCCTGATCATCGGCATCGAGATGCGCGCGCGTTCGCGCCGCCATCATTCGGGCCTCGCTGATGCCATGATCCACCAGGCCGTCGAGCAATTCCTGCCCGCTGGCGTTGCCGGTGTGCTGCTTGCGGTGGTGATGTGGAAGTTCGCGGGCGAAACGCTGTGGCTGCTGCCGGGCCTGTGGCAGATCCTGGTGTCGCTCGGCATTTTTGCCTCCGTCCGTTCGCTGCCGCGCACCGTGGCGCTCGCCGGCGCCTGGTATTTCATATCCGGCTTTGCGGTGGTGGTGCTCGCGAGCCAGACCCATACGCTGTCGCCATGGACCATGGGCCTGCCCTTCGTGATCGGGCAATCGGTGATGGCGGGCATTCTGTATTTCGCATCGGGAGACCATGATGTCGAAGATTGACAGCGCACCCTTCTCTTATGAAGGACTGGACCGCGTGATCCACGAGAAGGCGAGGCTCGGACTTCTGACCTCGCTGATGGCGCATCCGAAAGGTCTGGCGTTCGCCGATCTCAAGCAGCTCTGCGGCCTCACCGACGGCAATCTCAGCCGGCATCTCGCCGTGCTCCAGGAAGCCGGCCTCGTCGAGGTGACCAAGGGCTATGAGGGCAATCGCCCGCACACGACCTGCCGCCTGACCAAGGCCGGCCGCCGCCGCTTCCTCGACTATCTCGCCGTGCTCGAACGCCTGGTGCGCGACGCAGCCAAGGCTGCCGGCCGCGAGGCGGCGCCGCTCGGCCGTCTCGGTATCGTCTCGACCTGATCCTCCCCCTTTTTTGACCGGAGACTTTGCAATGCAAAGTGACCTTGTGTCCCGCAACGACAAGCTTCACGTCGGCATCATCATGGATGGCAACGGCAGATGGGCGACGCGGCGCGGCCTGTCGCGCGTGCGCGGCCATGAGGCCGGCGTCGAGGCGATCCGCCGCATCGTCGAGGCCGCGCCCAAGCAGGGCATCGGCACGCTGACGCTCTACGCCTTCTCGACCGACAATTGGCGAAGGCCGAAGGCCGAGGTCGCCGCGCTGATGACCCTTCTGAGATTCTACCTCGGCAACGAGGTGCAGAGCCTGGTCAAGAACGGCGTGCGCCTCACCGTGATCGGCCGGCGAGACCGCCTGCCCGACGGTATCGCCAATGCGATCGCGCGCGCGGAAGACGCCACCGCGCACGGTGGCACGCTTCATCTGCGCATCGCCGTCGACTATTCCGCCCGCGACGCCATCCTCAACGCGGCGGCGAAGGCGGCGGCGCTGACGAGTCTCACCCGCGAGGCGTTCTCGCAGCTCGTCACCGGCGAGGCCGGTTTGCGCGACGTCGACCTCATCATCCGCACCTCGGGTGAGAAACGGCTGTCGGACTTCCTGCTCTGGGAAGGTGCCTATGCCGAGCTGCACTTCACCGAGCGGATGTGGCCCGAATTCGACGCAGGCGATCTCGCTGCGGCCCTGGCCTCCTTCCACGGCCGCGAGCGTCGCTTCGGCGGCCTCCAGGCGATCGTGCCGGAGGAGGTGCCTTCACTCTCTCGCGTGTGACGCCCGGCACCGAGCAACGAACTGTTCGTTTTCGGCCGCAAGATTGGCAGCACCGTCCAAGCGGTAAGCGCGCGGTCTCGGCTAGGTGTGCATTCGATGCAACCTGCCGAGAGCCGCGCGCATGTCACAGCCGTTGCTGGATGCCATTGTCGAGTCAGCCGAAGGCAACGCCACGCTTCGTATCAGGCCGGCCAGCGCGTCCGATGTCGAGATCCTCTCGATCTATTTCACGAGCCTCTCCACGACATCGCGCAACAAGCGCTTCATGGGCGCGCGGGCGGACTTTGCAATGATCGCGGCCGAATGCGTCGCCAAGACCAGCAATCCCGGTCATTTCACCCTGCTCGCCGAGATCAGGCACGAAGGGCAGGGCACGATCATCGGCGAAACCAGATACGCCTACGATGCGGCTGCACGGCATGGTGATTTCGCCATCTCTGTTGCCGATGGCTTTCAGCGCCAGGGCGTCGGCCTCCAGATGATGACGGCGATGGAGAGGCACGCGAGCGATCTCGGTCACGAGATGATTGCAGCCGAGACCGCGCGCGTGAACGCCGAGATGCGCGGTCTTGCGAAGAAAGCGGGGTTCGAGGACACCGGTCTCGGAGACTGGCAGTCGGTCCATCTCGCGAAGCGTCTGTCGCGATAGCCGGGCTTGCCGCGAACCGAGCAAGCGCGACCGAAGTCGGCGGACGTGGCGGAGCTGGACCCGAGCGTCGAATTCTGGTGTCGTGGCACACCCTCAATCGCGTGTCTCCCAATGACCTCCTTCAAGACCATTCGTGCGCGCGCCGAAAAACGCAAGGGCGGGCCCAAGGCGCTCGAAAAGCTGATGCCGGAAAAGCCCGACCTGAAGGGCCTCGCCAAACGCGGCGACGACCGCATCCTCGCAGAGATGACGAAGCGTGTGTTTTGCGCGGGCTTTGCCTGGAGCGTGATCGAGACGAAATGGGACGGGTTTGAAGACGCCTTCCTGCGTTTCCAACCGGCCAAGCTCACCTTCCAGCCGGAGGATTATTGGGAGGACCTGCTGCGCGACGCGCGCATCGTGCGCAACGGTGCCAAGATCATGTCGGTGCGCGACAACGCGGCCTTCGTCCAGGAGATCGCAAGAGAGCACGGCAGCTTCGGCAGGTTTCTGACGAAGTGGCCGCCGTCCGACCAGATCGGCCTGCTCGAGCTTCTAAGCAAGCGCGGCAGCCGTTTGGGTGGCAATACCGGCCAGATGCTGCTGCGGTTCGTCGGCTGGGACGGCTTTGTGACGTCCAGGGACGTCGTGGCCTGCCTGCGCGATGCCGGTCTCGACATTGCCGAAGAGGTCAAGTCGAAGGGCGATCTCGCCAAGGTGCAGGCGCAGTTCAACGCCTGGGCCGAGGAGACCGGGTTGTCCTACACATATCTGTCACGCATCTGCGCGCTCTCTGTTGGCGAGAACAGAAGCGAGTAACGAATTCGGCTCTTGAAATCAGCTCTTGGAATTTGGCTCTTGGGATGTTGAATCATGTGCATCCTGTGGCGATCTGGTGCCGCAAGCGCGGCAGACGCGACGCGCGATCACGAAATGCATTTCTCCGGAACATTTGTGCGTAGCACCTGTTCGGAAGATTGGGCCAGGCGAACATCAGCGCAGGGAACGCCCGCTCTGGCTCAGCTCAGTGAAACCGACGTGACAGAAACGGAGCAGCTCATGAAGCTCACATCCGAACAGGTGAAGCAGACCGTCAACCAGCTCGGCGCTCAAGTGCTGCCCGACGAGCATCCCGCGATGCCGCAGCTCAACAGCATGTTCGGCGAGCACACTTTCTTCGTCGATGAGACGGGGCTGAAGGTCGTCGAGCCCACGGCGCCGCCCGGCACCGAGCGTCAGAGCGGCGAAGTCGTCAGCCTCGCCGATTGGGGCGATTCCGAGCTGACCCGCCTGATGGCACACGAGCCCGAACCGACGGGCGTGATCGTCGTGTTCGAGCACGTGAGGCATTGATCGGGCCCAGCGGATCGTCCTTCGGCGGCGAGTCTGAAAACCCGCCACCGTAGATTCGCGTTGCGAGCGCGCTCGACGTGGCTCTCTGCGTCCGCCGAAAGCCCGTCGGTTTGGTTCAGATGCCGAGAGTCAGCTGCGGCGGCTCCGCATCGTCCCCGGCCTGGAGGGAAGACAGCGAGACCCCCAGCAGCCTGACGCTCTTGGGCAGCGGAATCTCGACTTCGAGCAGGCCGCAAGCCAGCCGCTCAAGATCGTCCCGGCCTGCAACCGGCGAAAGAGCGGACCTGCTGCGCGTGATGATCTCGAAGTCGGCAAACTTGATCTTCAAGGTGACGGTGCGGCCACGGCTGCCCGTCGCCTCGCAATGGCGCCACACCTTGTCGACGAGCGGCTTGAGCTCGGCGACCAGCGCGTCGAATTCGGTGAGATCGCTTGAGAACGTGGTCTCCGCGCCGATGGACTTGCGGACCCGGTTGGCCCGGACCGGCCGTTCGTCGACACCGCGCGAAATCCAGTAGTAATAGGCGCCCGACTTGCCGAAATTCGCATTCATGAACTCCAGCGTCTGACGACGAATATCGAGACCGGTGAACATGCCGAGCGCGTTCATCTTCGCACCCGTGGCCGGGCCTATCCCATGGAACTTTCCGACCGGCAGGGTCTCGACGAAGGCGGGTCCCATCTCCGGTGAAATCACGAACTGACCGTTGGGCTTGCGATGATCGGAGGCGAGCTTGGCCAGGAACTTGTTGTAGGAGATGCCGGCCGAGCCGTTGAGGCCCGTCTCGGCCTTGATCCTCTCGCGGATCCTGAGCGCAACATCACGCGCCAGCGGGATGCCCTGCAGGTTTTCCGTCACGTCGAGATAGGCCTCGTCGAGCGACAACGGCTCGATGATGGGGGTATGCTCCGCGAAGATGTCGCGGATCTGCCTAGAGATCGCCTTGTAGACCTCGAAGCGCGGCTTGACGAAGATCAGATCGGGACATTGTCGCTTCGCCGTCACGGATGGCATGGCAGAGCGAACGCCGAACTCGCGGGCCTCATAACTGGCGGCCGCGACGACGCCACGTTCCGCGGAGCCTCCGACGGCGACCGGCTTTCCGCGCAGCTCCGGATGATCGCGTTGTTCCACGGACGCGTAGAAGGCATCCATGTCGATATGGATGATCTTGCGGACGGGCGAAGCTTCGCCGGTCGCCGTGTCGGATTCGCTCATGGCAAGATGATACAATCGAGCGATGAGAAGCGCGAGGTGGGTGTGGTTCAGCGCTCGAGACAGGCTGGCCGCCGCTCCGGGATGTCCCACTTCATCAAAAAACAATCTCAGGCTTGTGAGTGGCCAGCATGGCCACGCGCTCTAATATGAGGCTGCGGAGGACAGCCCATGCAATACAGCTCCGAACTCATTCGAACGATGCGTCAGGCGCTGGAGGCCGTGATGGCCAGCGTGCCGCCCGATCAGTCGGTGTTCGGCCTGAAGGCGGCGGTCGCCGAATGCATCCTGAAGGCGGCCGCACACGGTCAGACGTCCTACGACGGACTGGTCACGTCGGCTTCCGACCAGGTTCAGGCGATCATCTCGATGCTGAATTGAGGTGGGCTTGCGCCGAGCAGGCGATGACCTGAGCGGGCGGGGTAACAACGCAAATCGGGTGAGGGTGCCTCCAGCGCGCACTGGAGGAGACTGGCGCACCCGACACGATTCGAACGTGTGACCTTTGCCTTCGGAGAACTCTGGTCATGCCTTTTCTCGTTTAAAATCAATGCTAGCGCCTTTCTAAACCCCGGAAACGAAGCGTGAATGATGCCGCGTTGCGCGGACATATCGCGGACGATCATGAGAACGCCTCGGAGGCACCCTTGAGGAAGTCCGGATGATGGTGGCCGTACACCCGCTGCAGCGTCTCGACCGTCATTTGCAAGTAACCGGCGGCCTCCCATAGAGGGACGCCGCGCTGCATCAACCAGGTCGCGCAGGTGTGTCGCAGCGTGTGCGGCGTGACATCGGAAAGCCTGGCCCTGTCACAAGCCGAGGCATAACCTCGCTTTATATCGCCGAGGCGTTTGCCGTTTTCGTTGACGACGAAGCCGACATCGGAGCCGCGCTTTCGAGCCCGCCTGAGGTGACCAAGCAGCTTCCGCGGGATCGGCTGCCTCGCCCGCCGCTTATTCGATCGACGAGCTCCCGGCGCGTTGAAGTCCATTCGAGCGGTCTCGAGGTCGACCTGAGACCATCGCAGAGTAAGAATTGCCTGCTTGCGCTGTCCGGAATAGAGGCCGATCAGGATGAACAGTGGCAGATGGAGACGGACGCGCGGCTCACGTAGCGCTGCGCGCAATAGGGCGGCGGCCTCCGGTCGAGTCAGCCAACGGTCGCGCGCTTCGGCACTGTCCGGCAGATCCACCGCAACCGTTCGCGTTAGCCGTCCAGCACGATGCGCGTGATTCACTGCCGCGCGCAGAACGCCCAACTCCCGGCGCGCTGTGCCGGCCGCGCGATTTCGGGCTGTCACATACGCCTTGCAGCTTTCTTTGGAAATTTTCGCGACGGTCTTGCCTTGCCAGAACGGCACGAGGACTTTGATCGCTGCGGCAATCCGCCAGGGCGAGCCTGTCTCAGGTCCCTGCTCGTCGGCATAGTCGGCAAGCACATCGGTCACGAGGATCTCCGCAGGATCTCGCGGGCCGGCGTCGCGGTTTCGGATATGCAGGAAATCAGCTAGCGCGCTTTCAGCGAGCTTGCGGTCCGCAGTGCCCGTTGAGCGCTCGCGGCTGCGTCCGCCATCTGTCCAGACGATATAGAAGCACTTGCGCTTTTCGAGAAAGCGGAGGCGGGCACCTGAGTTTCGTCGCGGCATGGCTGCACCGTGTTTTTCAGTATCCATTGATCCAGCGCATCTCGCGGGATCATGACGCGCGCGCCAACGGGCGTGCGGGCGATTTTGTCGGTGGCAACCAAAGTTCGAACCTGGGAGGCCGTTAAACCCAAATACTCGGCGGCCTGCGTCACAGTGACAAGACGGGGCAGCTCATTGAGAGTCATCACATCGAAACCCTTTCTCAGCCGAGCACGTGCCCGCCGCTAGAAGCTTTCAGAGAGACATCCAGATGCTTTACGATTCCATCGAGCTCCAGGACGTGAGCCTGACCGTATCGAGCCTGCCGGGTCTGTCCGCCTGCGGGCGTTAGGACCTGATCAAAGCGAGTGCTTGAGTCGACGCGCATGACGACGGAAGACCCGTCGGGATAACAACAGAGAACTGTCCGAGCTTTGCCGCCGAATAGCTCGCCAGGCTGTCGCGCGTGCCCCGGCGCCTCTAGCGGATTTGAGAAGTCAGTGAACTGCAGCGCGGCCTTGCAAGCTGTCTTAGGATGCATCCCCTCATCGACCAGGCGAGCCGCGATCGCTAGTTGCAGGATGCGACGAGGCGAGAGACGAGCAGTCGCGCCGGCAACTTCTGCCGGCGCGTCGTGCTTCGAAAACTTCACCCACTCGTTTTGCACCCACTTCCGCGCGGTCGCCATGTTCATGTTGGCAATGAGGCTTGCCGTGGCAATCGGGTAGGCGGGTGTGTTGAGATCGAGCATGAGAACCTCGGAATCAGATACTAGCTTTAATAGCTGATATTCCGATCGTAGGTCAAGTTGGCCTAAACAATTTCTTGGCAGGGCACCGTTTCGAGGCCTGGGAAGACTTGTACGTCGGCGAATTCGCAGATTCTATCGACCAGCTGCCGATACGCGACCTGGCCGGCGCCTGTCAGGGATGCCTGATCAAGCCAGTATCGATGATTGTCCATAGCACTGGCTCTGGCTTGCAAGACGATGTCGGCCAGCGAGCTTGCTCGCTGCGACATGATCTCGTCGATTAGCTGGCTCCCGCCCTCATTGATCTTGGACCAGGCTTCATTGTCGGGATCCGACCAGGCGAAAGGCTGGCCAGTCCTTTCGGCCGCATCACATGCCGCCGACTCTAGAGCGTCCGCCTCGCGCTGATGTTTCCAAAGCGCATAGAACTCATCAAACCTTCCGGCTAGGTCGGGCCTGCTGTGGGCTGTCGACACACCGCTCGCGATCGAGGGCGTGGCAATCAGGGGCAGGGCGACGGTCGAACTCAACGCACGCATAACGGTTCTCCGAGATACTATTGGCTGTTCTGGCGCGGCCGGCTGGCCGGGCTGGCATAATCCGGCCGCAGGGGCCTCGTGTAGGCGCGTACAGCGAGGTTCGCATAGCGTGGGCGTCAGACACGGCGAAGGGGCGCCCGGGCCGGCAGTCCGCCCCCTGGCGGCTTCTGGCGGCGCCGAGCCGGCGGTCGAGGCACGGCGATCCGTTGAAGGCGGAAACATCGGTCGTTGAAGGGTCATAATTGCTCACTCTCGGTTTCGGCTTATGAAGGCCGTAGCCGGTGTCAGACCGGCAGCCGGGAGTTCATAACCAGCCGAGAGACTGGCGGCGGCGCTTTTACCCTTGCGGGCTGGACATGGCGCGGCCCTCCCGGCCATAATGGCCAGGTTGGAGCGCACGCCAATGCGCCTCCTAATTCAGCCGACATCGACCCGACGCCAATCGGGAAGCATGCTGACCAAGCATGGTGCGGCTATATCTCGGTCCGGGTTATGAAGCCCACGGACACGCTAGCTGATTTGCTTAACGAAAACACCCCCTTTCGGGGCAGGGGGCCCTACGCTACCTTACGTTTCAGGGGGAGCCGGGGGGGTCGAGTAAAAAATGCGAGTGCGGCATCTTATTTCACAGCCGAAGTACATCGACAGCGAAACGACCTGGTCGACCGAGGATCTGCGGCCCCGGCACGCTCCAATCTATCCGAAGACGAAACCGATCCGTGCAGGGTGGACTTGGCGCTCAGCGCGTTGCGTCTCGGTTTCCGAGGATTATGTCCTACTCGCTGAATGCAATCCGAGCAGGGACAACTGGAAAGCGATGTTGCTGCTTGAAGCGACCGGCGGGTGGTCCGCGGTTGGTCGCTTTGAGTTCCATGGCAGTCACCCTGGGCTTCATGTACACTCGGATTGCGATCGCAGCGGCCTCGAGCCCGGGCCAAGAAGCATTGATGGGTTGACTCGTATACCTGGCGCTAAGGCCTTTCACCGAAGATTAGGCGCCTGGACGGAACATTCCTTTTGGGAAGCAGCCAAGAGGTTTTTCCACGTTGAGCACAGAGTCGGGCTGCTAGGGTTGTAAGATGATCACCGAGGATCTGTCGGAAAAACTCTGTAAGGCCTTTTGCAGCGGGATCTCTGTTAATCCCGTAGCGTCCGGCTATGCGATCAGCTCTGCTTTCGAGGACGATTCTGGTGATCGAATCAGTTTCTATTTGTCGCCATCCCTCGATGGCTACCGCATAGAAGACGACGGTTCTTACCTGGCGCACCTAGTTGCGAAGGACGTCCCCATTAACGAAGGGACGCGAGGACAACTGCTGGACGCGATACTCTCCAAGGCCAACGCCTATTGGGATAAGGAAACCTACGAAATCAAGACTTCGAGCTTCCCGGAGTCTGATGTCACGCAAAGGGTAATTGAGTTTCTGTCATCCATGATCCGGGTGCGGGACCTAGAGTTGCTTACGCGCGAAGTCGTTCGATCTACATTCCGTGAAGATGCAATCGCAGCCCTAACGAGCCGACTCAGCAACCTGGCTACGCTTGAAGAGAACGAGCCGGTCAACAGGCAGTTCTCTGAGTACCCTGCCGACCTTGTGATCAGGCCCCGCGCAACGGTTCCCGGAATGCCAGCTGCTATTTACTTTGCCAACTCCAACGACAAGCTAAACGAGGCGCTGCTTTTGCAAATGGAGGCACAGGCTAAGCGTGTTTCCGACTTCAGGGTCATTGCACTGATCGAAGAACCTGACCTGAAACTGATTAGCCGCAAGAAGTTTCAGCGCGCCCAAAATCGTGCACTTTCGATGCCGATTTTTCGGGGTGATGAGGAGGCGGCTGTCGACATGATCGGCCGCTCCATGGGGTTGCTGGCCGCCTAACCTCCACGGATCAGGAGGCTGTACATTCGGGAGCCACGAATGACCCACGGCGGTCACGCGTCTATACCGAGCGACCCCGCCGATCTGAGCCGGGCTCTCGAGGCGGCCTTTGCGGGCCGCGCCACTATCGGTGTGCCGGAGCTCGCCGCACTAGTCCCGATGCATCGCGAAACGATCGCGAGGCACATCGCCGCGGGCAACCTGGTCGGCCGGCTCAAAGGACTCGGCCGCACCAGGCGTCACCGCGTTTTCACGATCGGCGACGTCAAGCGGTTCATGCAGCTGATAACCGATGAGCCTGGCACTCCGACCTCGGAATCCTTCCGGCAGGCCGGCAATTTTGCCATCCGACTAGAAAACGGGATGATAATGAGAGTGAAACCACCGAAGCGCCGAGGCAGCTGATGCGCTGCTAGCCGCCAACCTGGCTCACAGCGCGTCGCGATCGATAAGCCTTTTGCCGGCATGCTGACGAGCAGTAAAGAGCATCAACCCTCGTGGTTTTGAACCCCACTCCACAGCCGACGCACCAAAAAAGCTTGATCCGCTTCAGAGCCCTCATGTCCCGCCGATAGCAATTCCAACATCGGCCGCGAACTGCATCCAGCGGGTTCTCGTAACCGCAATCTGAGCAAGAAGGGATGGGCATTTGTTACGGATACCTGGGATGCGTAATCGGCGCAAATAAGTTAGCCGTAACACGGGGATCGGCACTCGGCCTTAGGCTGGTTCGCGGTGCACGACGTCGGGCCAACGCTCAAGAACGCGCGTGCGGATCGAGTCTCGCGTCACAACCGTGTGCTGGCAGAAACCATGCACGACCCATCGCCCTCTTTTGGACTTCATGAACAGGCCACCACCGCTGTCTTCGATCGGAAATGTCGCCGCGCGTTGAGCCTGCATCAGCCTCAAGCCAGACTGCTCAATATCGCTCGGGTCTAGACTAATATTCACCATGGGACGGATGAACGTCCTTACCTGCTTCCCCGCGAACTTCTCATAGGACGCGAACACCATCGCAGTCGGCGCGTTTTTAGCCAGCGACCATCCGGCGAGGATGATCTCTGTGTTTCCCCAATCTGCGGGTGCACCATACCGAACGCCATTTTCGACGGCTTTGCCGATCACTTCCGGGAAGCCAGCGCAAAGCGCATCGAAATGATCGAACCTAACGAATGCCAAGGTAGCCCGCAAAATTTGTTCAACGAAGGTGAAGCCGTTTGCGACCAGTACGGCGTTATATTCCGGCAAGATCGCCACTTTACTGCCGATTCCTTCGATCTTGCTGCACGCCGGGTCCATGAGTCCCGCGTCCGAGAATAAGTGAGCCGCATCAGACGTGACGCAAACACTAATCGCAGTCATGACCTACCTCGTCGATGAAGGCCTCACCAACAAATGGTGTCGCGAAGAACGCAGGCAGCGCCAGCGCCGCTGCTATTGCGGTGAAGATAGCCATTTGAGTCAACTCCTTATCCTAAGAACCCTGGGGTAGCGGCGGTGGGCGGAAGCACCCGCCGCCGCCAGTTCAGAACTCACCCAACAATCACGTACAGTGTCATCGCGTCCTTAACTGGCAACGCGTCATATGCCGCCTGCGTCATGGTCACGCTGGGCAGCTGAGTGAGCACCTTGTCCGGCGATATCGTGAAGGTCTGCGAAAGCAGCACTTCCGTTCCGAGCGACGACGTCGCCACGGGAAAGTTCAACTCGATATCGCCTGCCTTGAGCCGATGCCGATCGCCGGCAGCGATGACGATCGGATTGCCGAGCCGCCAGGCCATCTGACGATTGCCGGCCGACGCCGCGTCAAAGACGGCATAGGCGCGGAAGCTCGGCCAGATGTAGGGTACGGTCGCGACTGGAAAGTTGATCGCGGCCGAGTTCACCAGAGATCCGGCGCCCGCAGGCGCCAGAGAGATAGCCTGTCGGACGTAGCCAACGGCGCCACCGGCGACCGTCAACTCCGTGAAGATCCCCGAGTCGTCGAGGTTTCCGAGCGCGAGGTAACCGCTGTAGGGTGTCACGGCGGCCGCCTAGCTCGCCAGCGCGGCGTCGAAGTCGCCCTTTACGAAGCTGTCGGCGCGCTTGATGACGAGCGCGAGGCGCTCCTCGGCCAGGAGCGTGACCAGGTTCTTGCGAAAATTGTCTGAGTCTTCCGTGCTGACTTCGACGGTTGCCTCCTGCCGGTCGAAGATCTGCGCGCCCCGCTTGCCGGATCCGACCATGAATTTGCGCCGGGTCATGCTCTTGGTGGTGACCACGGGCAACGTCCAGAGCAGCGCCGCCTGCTGCGAGAACGGGCCGTCGCCGACATATTTACCTTGGTCGTCCTTGACCAGCAGAATGTCGGCCCAATCCAGTGGATTCAACGCGATGAAATCCGGATCGTAATCGGCATTCTGCAGCTGCGCGATCGCCATCAGCAGGATATCGATCTGATTGACACTGCCGGCGGCGGTGGGCACGAACGGCGCGGAAAATGCCGTCGCTGCCGTGTAGACGCCGAGCAGATCGGTGCCCGTACCGGCGCCGTTGAGCAGCTGACCATCTTCCGTATCAGCCAGCATGAAGCGCAGTTCGGCGTCGATCGCGCTTTGCAGCGCCGCGGCGTCGTCAAGGATCTGCCGCGACGCCAGGATCCACGTCGCCAGTGTTCGGACAGGCCACGTCGGCATGTCAAAAGTCATGTCCGACTGCGGCTTGAGAGCAGCTTCCGCAACGGTCGCGGCGTTGTTACTCCGGGCCGTCTGGCGCGGCCATTCGATCGAATTGCTGGTGGTCGAGCCAGGCGCCAACACATCCCGCATACGAAGCTTCCGGCGGGCCAACTCGATGAAGCCGGCCTGACGATCTGGGCGAACGAGTGCGCCAGCGTCACCAGCGGCGCCGCCGCTTGCGCTGGTCAGCGTCGCTGTCGTCTTCACGTCGAAGCGCATGCGGCCTTTGAACGTCGAGTTAAGCGCCTTAGCGGCGTCGTTGCGGATAACCTGCGCGCCCCAGCTGTCAGCGACCAGGTCGGCCGAACCGCCGTGCTTGAGCTGCGTCATTCGCTGCTCAATTTCGGTCATGCGCGCCGCGAGGCCTTTGGTCTCGACGCCAGCGGCTTCCAACTTGGTGAGCACGTCGGAATTGTGAGCTTTAAACTGACGCATAAGCTCTTCGGTCGCGGCGGCGCCGCCGGCGGCGTCGGCGATCGTGCCGGCGAAACCGTGGGCGTGCGCAACGGCGGAATAGTCGAAACCCATTACCGCGACAGCGGCAATCAGGACGATGGCGGCAAGCGCCATCACAGGCAGGTAGCGTTTCATGGTGGATTAGACCTTTCTGAGATCAACTCGAGCGGATTTGACCAGCTCGAGCAGCTCGTTGAGTTTGAGATCGTGGTCGGAAGTTTGCCCAGCTAGCGCGGCCCATCCGGCCTGCGCGAACTTGGCCGCATATGCGCGGGGCAATCCGCCCTCGCGCAGTATTCGTTCGACGTCGGCCGACGATTCGGCCTTCACGCCGGTAACTCGGCTTTTTGGGTTCGCTGGAAACGTGACGATGCTGGTTTCCATCAGCCGCAGCTCGAGCAGATCCAAGACCTTGCCGTTCGGCTGCGCTTTGATCGTCTCATAGCCGATCGATAGGCCGTCGACGTCGCCCGCCTGGACGTGGTGATAGGCATCCTTGCCGCGGGTCGTCTCGAGATTGAACTCGCCATGCATCCAGAGGCCAACCTCATCCTCCTGCATGTCGATCCAGCGGCCGATCGGCTCATCCGAGCGATGCTGCCACAGCAGCGCCGGCATCCGCTTTTCGGCTTTGAATTTTTGGATCGAGCCGGCGAACGCGCCCCTGACGACGCGCTCGCCGTAGCTGTCGACGTTCCCGAAGATCGATCCGTAACCTTCGATGCGCCCTGCCGAGGCAGCAAGCTTGAAGCGTGTGGGCGCGGCCTGCTTGTGCTGGCGCGACGCGTCGAGATTTTGGTGTTTGATGCTCATCGGCAAATTCCACGGCAAAGGTTGCGAGCGCGAATGCTCGATCTGGCTTTGCTCGCAGCCCGCTTTCGCGTTGCCGTGAGTAGGGCGCGCCCGGCGATCCGCCGTGACGACCAGGTCAGCACAATCTGATTTGAGCGATTCTGTCAATTCGGCCTCCCCGACTTTGCGGCGCGGCGCGGCGCGGCGTCCGGAAGCTTCTCCTCGAGCATGTCAGCAACGGCGCGCAGGGTTTCGACCGTTCGGTGCTTGCCCTCGATCGCAATCTTGTAGGTTAGGCCGACATCGAACATCGCATCCGCGAGGGCTGCGAGATCAACGCCGCCGTCCTGCAGATCCTCGATTGAGCGCACCCACAGATTTCTCAAATTGCCGGCCAGCGCGCCGGCGTTGGCCGCGATCAGATCGCGGATATGCTTTCGATTTTCATCCATTGTTGATTTTCCTTTTCTGTCGAACGGTCCAGGCAGTCTGCTGGCAGCGAAGCTGTTCCGCTCGGCAGCGAGCGGAACAAAATTTTTGAGGCCGGCCGCGCCGGCGAACGATTTCGAACGGCCCGTCGCAAACGACGCACGTCACCGGCTGTCGCAATGGCAAATTCAGCTGCGGGAAATAATTCGATTTTCCTGCCGGCAATTCGACCGCGCGGCCGCCCGCCGAATCGCTAAGTGCTTGATTTGACTCGATCGGTCTTTGAGAGCTCATCGATCAACCTTGCTACTGGTCCCGAAAAACGCTGCTGAGCGGGAAAAAAACCTGCGAATGAGAGAGAGGCCGGTCTGCGCGGGCTTCCTGCGTGGACTTTTGACCCGCCCCACCCCGGTCACGGAGGCGCTCGCGCCAGGCGCACTGTCGCGGCGAAGGTCGCTAGGGCCGCATCGTCGAGCTCGCCGCGACGCTGCAGCGTGGTGAGCCTTGCGCGCTGCGCATCGCTCAACTCGCCTAGGATCAGCCAGCCTTCCGACCCAAGGCGCTGAGCTATGCGGTTCTGGATGACCTCTGTCGGCTCACACTTCGCCTGGAAAGCCCGCAGACGCTCGTCAGCGGAATTTGCAGTTGTGCGCGCTGAAGGTTCTATTGGATGTTCTATTGAAGGTTTACGCCGCACAGCTGTGCGGTACGGTGACCGGGCCTGGTGCGGTATGGTGGCCGGGCCTGGTGCGGCATGGTGAGGCTTGGCTGCGGGCTCATTTGCCGGCCTCGACCGCACCGCAGATTGCGGCTCGGACATTTCTGCAACACCCATCGCCAGTTGATACTTCCTGCCATCCCACTGGCCGCGGCCGCCGGGCCGCGTTTCGACGCGCACCAGGCCGAGCTTAACGAGCGACTTGATGCGCCGCTGGACGGTATCGACGCTTTGCTCAGTGTCCCTAGCGAGGGTCTCTTGCGTGGGCCAGCAAATGCCCTTGTCGTCCGCATAGTTCGCCAGCGCGTACAAGGTTATCTTGTTCGAAGCCGAGCCGGTTACCTGCTTTGCGGCCCATGCAGTAGCCTGCCAGCTCATGACTGATCGTCCTCGCGACCGGAGCGACAGACCGGCTCGAGCAGCTCGGCCAGAAACCGCGCCCGAACAGTGGTGCGCGTTGCGCGCCAGACAGCCCGCAGCGTCCGCAGCTCGTCGGCTGAGCCGCTGGCCCTCAGCATTCCGTCACGAATGCGCTGCCGTACGGCAGGATCCGCCATGCGGGCTTTAGTCGCTTCACTGATTTTGGCGCGCTCTGCAGGGTCGCTCAGCTGCGCGCGCCTGGTCGCCGCGATCTTGGCGTTGGTTTCCTGGTTATGCTTCCAGCCGCCGGATTTCACGACGGCCTCCGCAACTGTGCCGACGAGAAACGGTTGCCAGAAGCATCTTCTGGCTGTTCCAAAACGGCACCGCCAGAATTGCCGGCGCACGCGCGCAGAGAACGACCTGCGAACAGATTACGCGGACATTCTGCGGACTGATGAGTTTGAAAGTGCGGAAAACTGGCGCACCCGACACGATTCGAACGTGTGACCTTTGCCTTCGGAGGGCAACGCTCTATCCAGCTGAGCTACGGGTGCTAGTCGAGGTTCATTTAGCCGATTGGCGGAGGGTGGGCAACCGCTTCCGCCGGCTTCGTCCAGGCTGATTTGGGCTAGGCTGATTTACGAGTCGCGCGGTCAGGAACCGGCACGCCGTCCCGCCCGAGCTTGGCGAACTCGGCGAGCAGCCGTTCGGAGCACATGACGCGGTTGCGGCCGAGCCGTTTGGCCGCATAGAGCGCCTGGTCGGCCGCGCCCAGCAGCCGTTGGGGGCTGTCGTCGGTTTCGTCCGGAATGTGGCTGGCGACGCCGACACTCAGGGTGACGTGCTCGCCGGCACCGATGGCGCCGTGGGTGACCCGCAAGGCCATCACCGCGCAGCGGATTTCGTCGGCGATGGCGCAGGCGGCATCGCAACCCATGTCCGGCAGGATCAGCGCGAATTCCTCGCCGCCATAACGGCTGGCGAGATCGAGCGGGCGCACGGCATACCGGCTGACGACGGACGCGACCGCGCGCAGGCATTCGTCGCCGCTCTGGTGGCCGTGGCGGTCGTTGAACAGCTTGAAATGATCGACATCGACGAACAGCAGCGCCATGGGCTTCTGCGTCCGCTGGGCGCGGGCCCATTCACTCATCAGCATCTGGTCGAACGCGCGGCGGTTCGACAGGCCGGTCAGCCCGTCCTTGGTGGCAAGCTCCTTCAGGGCCATCTCGGCGCGCTTCTGGTCGGCAAGGTCGCGCAAAGTCTCCACCACCGCGATCAGATGGCCGGCCTCGTCGTGAATGGGGCCGGCGTCGATGGCGAGATAGAGCTGGCTGCCGAGCTTCGGCATCACGCACCAGTTTTCGGCGCTGAAGCCGAGCCCGTTATGACCGCGCGCGGCATATTCCGAATAGAACGCCGGCAGCTGTTCCGGGCGGTCGAGCGCGACGAGGTCAGCGAGGCAAGGGCGCCTGGTCTCGTAGAAGGCCTGCCAGTGCTTATTGGTGCCGATCACCTCGGAGGCGGCGACACCGGTCAGCCGCTCGCAGGCCCTGTTCCAGATCACGACGCGGCGCTTGGGGTCGATCACGAAGGTCGGCACCACCAGATGCTGCATCAGCCGCACGGCATAGGAATCCGCAACGTCGACCGTCTTGGCTGGCGTTTTCCCCGGCTTCGCCATCTCAGGCCACCGCCGCCACCGGCAAGGCATGGCTCGAACCGAACAGCTTTCGCACTTCGCTGGCCGGCTTCGGTCTGCTGAAGAGATAACCCTGCATCTCCGTGCAGCCGAGCGCACGCAGCATCTCGCGCTGCGCCTCGGTCTCGACGCCCTCCGCGACCGTGGTCATGTCGCTGGCGGCGGCGATGTTCACCACCGCCTGCACGATCACGGGCGCGCCGCTCGTCTCGGCGATATCAGCGACGAAACAGCGGTCGATCTTGATCTTGTCGAACGGAAAGCGCTTCAGATAGCTGAGCGAGGAGTAGCCGGTGCCGAAATCGTCGAGCGCGATGCGCACGCCGATGGCGCGGAGCTGGTGCAGGATCGAGAGCGCCGCCTCGTCGTCGCGGATCAGCACGGCCTCGGTGATCTCGAGCTCGAGCCGGGAGGGGGCAAGTCCGGAAGCGACGAGCGCGCCGGCGATCCGCAGTGCCAGCGTGTCGCATTTGAGCTGCACCGGCGAGACGTTGACCGCGACACGCACATGCGCCGGCCAGGTCGCGGCCTCGTTGCAGGCCATGCGCAGCACCCAGTCGCCGAGCTCGTTGATCAGGCCGGTGTCCTCGGCAATCGGAATGAACTCCGCCGGCGACACCATGCCGCGCTCGGGATGCCGCCAGCGCAGCAGCGCCTCGCAGCCTGTGACCTCATTGGTGCGCAAGTCGACCAGCGGCTGATAGTGGATCTCGAAACCGCCGTTCACCAGGGCCTGCCGCAGATCCTGCTCCAGGCTCAGGCGCGCCTTGGCGCTCGCATCCATCTCCGGCTCGAAGAAGCGGTGAGCGCGGCGTCCTCCGGCCTTGGCGCCGTACATCGCGAGATCGGCATTCTTGATGAGCTGGTCGAGATCGGTGCCGTCCTGCGGCGCCATCGCGATGCCGATGCTGGCGTCGGTGGAGAGCTGATGGCCGAAGCAGTGATAGGGCCGGCGGATCGCCTCGAAGATCCGCGTCACGAATGACACCACGTCGGCGGACGACTTGATGCCGGTCTGGATCACCGCGAATTCGTCGCCGCCGAGCCGCGCGATCAGGTCGTCCTGTCCGAGGCAGCCGCGGATGCGGGCGGCGATTCCCTTCAACAGCTCGTCGCCGACGTGATGGCCGAGCGAATCGTTGATGCCCTTGAACTCGTCGACGTCGATATAGAGCAGCGCGAACTGACTGCCGCCGCCGACCTTCTCAAGTTCGCGCTCGATCTGCTCGCGGAATAGCGTCCGGTTGGGCAGGTCGGTGAGCGCATCGTAATGCGCCATATGCGCGATCTTCTCGTCGGCGCGCCGTCGTTCGGTGACGTCCTCGACCACGTTGATGAGGTAACGCGGCTCGCCGGAATTGTCGCGGATCCCGATCCGGGTCGAGGTGATGTAGCGCATTCCCTTGGCCTGGCTCTGCCAGGCATGTTCGTCTTTGAACAATCCCTCGGTCATCTGCAGCGCCTTGCTGTCGTCGTCGGTGACGACTCTGGCGGAGGCATCCGGGTAAATGTCGAAGGGAGTCTTGCCAACGATGTTTTCACTCGATTGGCCGAATTGCTCTTCCGCGGTCCGGTTGACCAGCAGATATTGCCGCGTTTGAGCATCCTTCACCGTGATCTGCGATGGGATGTGGTCGATGATCTCGCGCAGGAACATGTAGTTGCGGTCGCGTTCCTGCTCCAGATTGCGGCGTTCGGTGATGTCTTCGATCGTGGCCACCCATCCGCCCTGCGCGAGTGGGGTGTTGATGACCTGGAAAGCGCGGCCGCTCGGCAAGTGATGGCTTCTGGTGGAGACCGTGCCCTCCGCGACGATCCTCATGACGTCGGCGCAAAATGCCTCGACATCGCCTTCGAACGCGCCGCGCTCCTTGCGATGATACATCGCCTCGCGGATGTGACAGCCGGGCTTGATGACGTCGTGGGAGAGGCCGAACATGTCGGCGTAGCGGCGGTTGCAGGTGACGATGTATCCGGCTGCATCGTACAGGATCAACCCTTGCGACATGTTGTTCAAGGCGGTGTCGAGCCGCCCTCGCTCCGCTTCCAGCCGCTGCTGCGCCTCCCGATTCTGACGGCTGATCTGGCGAACGATCAGGAACAGGATCAGCGCAATCACGGTCGCCGAAAGCGCGGCGGTGGTGACCATGAAACCGGTCTGCTGCCGCCAGTCGGCCAGCGCCGCGCTCGTGGTGTTGGTCGCGACGATGACCAGCGGGAAATGCGAAAGCGAGGCGCCGGAGCCGAGGCGCTCGTCGCCGTCGATCGGGCCCCTGACGCGCAGGGTGTGCCGGCCACCTTCGGCCAGCATCTTGCGCATCAGCGGCGCGTCCTTGAAGTCCCTGCCGATCAGCTCTTCGACATGCGGGTAGCGCGACAGCATCTTGCCATTGCGGTCGAACAGCGAGATCGCCGTGCCCTCCGCAAGCGCAACGGATGCGAAATAGTTCTGGTAGCTGTCCGGATCGATCCGGCGGACCATCGTGCCGAGGAAGCTGCCGTCCACGCCGCTCAGCCGACGTGCGACAATCGTGGTCCATTTGCCGATGATGAAACTGCGGACCGACTCCAGAATCACCGGTTCGGCCATCGGATCGGATTTGAAGGTCTGGAAGTAGGCGCGCGAGGAGATGTTGATCTTGGGCAGCGGCTGGGCTCGCGACCAGTTGATCAGCTCGCCGTCGGCATCGTAGATCGCGATGTCGCCGAGATAAGACACCGAGCTGATCTTGCTCCGCAGCATCTGGTTCGTCGCGGGTCCGGACATGCGCTCGCGGAAAGCCGTGGCGGAACTGATCTCCGGCAGATTCATCTGCCCGATCACATCGGCGGCGACGACGTCCGCATCTTCGAATTGTTGATCGAAGTGCCGCGCGATCAGCTGCACCGTGTTTTCCAGCTCGCGCTCGCGGTTGGTCAGGGTACGTTCGCGAAATTCGCCGACGGCCATGGCGGTCACCGCGAAGATCCCGGCGACCAGCAACACGCCGCACAAAGTAAGCCACAGCACCGGTCCGCGCCGGATGGCTGCCTCCCAGCCGTGCTTCGCGGCTAGGAACATTCGTGACGCAATCTCTGCAAAGACCTGGCGCATTCCCTCCCCCTGGAAGGACAGGAATACACCGCACAAATGGCGTAAAGCTTAGGAAAGCCAGTTACCTGGGGGTTAATCTCGTTGCACGAATACGGTTGCGCCGAGCTGCATCATGAATCACGCGTTAATGCGATCCGCTCGCGCTCTTGTCGCCGCCGAGATTGCGCAGCCGTCCGACCACGCCGGTCGGAAAGAAGTAGACGCTGGCGATGAAAAGCAGCCCGAGCCACAGCAGCCAGCGGTCTGGATGCAACAGCCCCGGCAGCAGTGGCAGGCCGGCTTCCGAGGCCGCCTTGGAGGCGACGCCCATCAGCGCCTGCAGATAGTTCTGGGCGAGGATGAAGATGGTGGCGCCGATGATCGCGCCGTAGATCGTGCCCATGCCGCCGATCACGACCATCAGCAGGATGTCCAGCATGATCGAGAAGCTGAGCGAGGTATCGGGACCGGCATAGCGCAGCCACAGTGCATTGAGAATGCCGGCGCCGGCGGCGACCAGTGCGGCGATGCAGTTGGCGTAGCTCAGGTGGAAAACGGTGCGGAAGCCGAGCGCCTCGGCGCGGAAGCGGTTTTCGCGGATCGCCTGCAGCACGCGCCCGAACGGCGAGTTCACCACCCGCAGCAAAGCGAGGATCATCAGGGCCGAGACGGCGAACACCAGATAGTAGGTCAGGAGGCGGCCGTTGACCTCGAATCCCAGCACGTTCTTCGAGATCAGCACCGTGCCGGGCCTGAGCAGCTCGGGCAGCTGAAAGCTGCGCCCGTCTTCGCCGCCGGTCAGCCAGGACAGCTGCGAGGCCAGCACCTGGAAGGCGGATGCGACCGCGAGCGTGATCATGGCAAAGAAGATCGCGGCAACCCGCAGCGAGAACAGTCCGATCGCAAGCGCAAGCAGCGCGGCAAGCGGCAGGCCGACCACGATGCCGGTTGCGACCGCGCCCCAATTCGGGCCCATCCCGTACAGCGCGATCGCGATCGCGTAGCTGCCGATCCCGTAGAACATGGTGTGTGCGAATGACACCGAGCCGGTATAGCCGAGCAGGAGGTCGTAGGAGGCGACCAGCGCGGCGAAGACGCAGATCTTGGCCGCGACGTTCAGCGCCTTCGCCCCGGGAGACAGGAACGGCGTCGCCACCAGCGCCAGGATGATGAGGACGAGAACGAGCGTGAGCACGCGGCTGCGCGGCGGATCGCCTGACAGGATCATCATCGGCTGGTCACCGCATAGAGGCCGCGCGGCCGCCACATCAGAATGGCGACCATCAGCAGGATATTGGAGACGAGGGCGAGCTTAGGCACCAGGAAGCCGCCGTAATTGGCAATCATCGCCACCAGGATCGCGCCGATGAAGCAGCCGCCGATCGAGCCGAGGCCGCCGATGATGACGACGATGAAGATCAGGACGGTGAGGTCGTCGCTCATGGAGGCGTGGACTTGCTCGCGATACAGCGCCCACATCACGCCGCCGAGGCCGGCGAGCGCCGATCCCGTCATGAACACGCCGAGGAACAGACGGCGAATGCGATAGCCGAGCGCCTCGACCATCTCGCGGTTCTCGACGCCGGCGCGGATCAGAAGGCCAAGCTTGGTTCGGTTGAGCACGAGCTGGATCGCGATGAAGACGGCGAGGCCGATCAGCGTCGCCAGCACGCGGTATTTCGCGATCGCGACGTCGCCGAGGATGAAGGAGCCGCGCAGCGACGTCGGCAGCGGCGTCGGGATGATCTGCGGCCCCCACACCGCATAGAGCGTCTGCTCGGCGACGATCAGGCCGCCCGTCGTCATCAGGATCTGCTTCAGATGCTGACCGTAGACGGGCAGGATCAGCACCCGCTCGACAACCAGCCCGAGCGCGCCGGATACCGCCATCGACAGCAGTGCCGCCGGCGCCAGCACCGCGAGGTTAGTCCACAGCGAATCCGCCTGGAGGGAAGCGGCGAACGGCGCCAGCACCAGGGTCGCGACATAGGCCCCGACCGCGATGAAGGCGCCATGGCCGAAATTGAGCACGTCCATCAGGCCGAACACGAGCGTCAGGCCGGAGGCCATGATGAAGATCATCATGCCCATCGCGAGGCTCGCGGCCGTCAGCGTCAGCCAGGTGCTGGGCGAGCCGATCAGCGGGATCATCACCAGGGCGACCGCGATCGGCAGCAGGATCGGCGCGATGTCGCGCTTCGGCTTCGGCAGCGGATCGGTTGCGGCGAGCTCGGTCATTGATGCGTCTCCAGGCTCAGGCCGAGCAGCCGCTCCTGCAGCGGCACGTCTGAGGCCAAGGCCGCCATCTCGCCGCGATGAACGATGGTGCCGTTGTCCATCACCAGCACGTTGTCGCCGAGCTCGCGGGCGGCAAAGAAATTCTGCTCGACCATCAGGATCGTGGCGCCCTTGCGCTTGATCTCCTTCAGGCACTCGATCAGCGCCATCACGATCGCCGGCGCCAACCCCTTGGTCGGCTCGTCGATCAGCAGGAGCTTGCGGGGTTCGATGATGGCGCGGGCAATCGACAGCATCTGCTTCTGTCCGCCCGAGAGACTTCCCGCGCGCGACAGCCAGAACCGGCGCAGCGCGGGGAAGAAGCCAAAAATCCAGTCCAGCTGGGCGTCGTCGAGTGGTCCGTCGCGCGCCGCCAGCACCAGATTTTCCTTCACCGTGAGGTCGGAGAACACCGCCATGCTCTCCGGCACGTAGCCGACGCCGAGCCGCGCGATGTCGGGCGTCGCACGGCTCTCGATGCGCTCGCCGGCGAGGCTGATCTCGCCGGAGGAGGCCTGCCAGAGGCCCATGATGGTGCGCAACGTCGTGGTCTTGCCGGCGCCGTTGCGGCCGAGCAGCATCGTGGTCTGCCCCTGCGCGACAGCGAGATCGATGCCCTGGAGGATGTGATAGCGGCCGATATGAGTGTGAACACCGGAGAGCCTCAACAGATCGGTCATGCTGCGCTCCCTGCAACTTTATTGGGCGCGACGCCGAGATAGGCTTCCTGCACGATCGGTGACGCAATCACCTCGGCAGGCCTGCCGTCCGCAACAAGCTGCCCGTTATGCAACACGATGATGCGGTCGGCGAGCGATCGCACCACGTCCATCTTGTGCTCGACCAGGAGAATGATCCTGCTTTTGTCCTGCTTGAGCTGCGCGATCAGGTTCAGCACGACCGGCACCTCGTCGATGCTCATGCCCGCGGTCGGCTCGTCGAACATGAACACCTTTGGCTCGAGCGCCATCATCAGCGCGACCTCGAGCTTGCGCTGATCGCCATGCGACAGTGCGGTCGCGGCGACGCCACGGCGGCCGCCGAGCGCGACCTGATCCAGGATAGCATCGGCGCGGGCGATCAGATCGCGGCGGACCATCCAGGGCCGCAACATGTCGTAGTGAGTGCCGTTGGCGGCCTGCACCGCGAGGCGGACGTTTTCCTCCACCGACAGATTCGGAAAGAGGTTGGTGAGCTGGAAGGCGCGCCCCAGGCCTGCGCGCGTCCGCATCGGCGCGGAATGCTGGGTGATGTCGGTGCCGTCGAACAGAATGCTGCCGCTCGATGCGCGGAGCTGGCCGGAGATCAGGTTGAAATAAGTGGTCTTGCCGGCGCCGTTCGGGCCGACGATCGCGGTGAGTTCGCCCGGGCGGAAGCTGCAAGTGACGCTGTTGACCGCGACATGGCCGCCGAAGCGGATGGTGAGGTCGCGGGTTTCGAGGGTCAGCGTCATGGCGGATCTGGCAAATGATGAGAGGAGAATTTGTCCGCGATCAGGCTGCGCTCCCTCTCCCGCTTGCGGGAGAGGGTGGGAGAGGGTGTCTCCTCAGGCGAGAACCCCAAGAGGACAGAGCCTTCTCCCGGCCTCTCCCGCAAGCGGGAGAGGTGAAGGAAGAAAGATCAGCGCTTGTTCTTGACCGGAACGTCCATGTCCTCGATCTTCAGCTCGCGCACCGGCTCGAGCACGGCCCAGGCGACATTCGGATCGACCTTGACCTTGAAGTGATACATGCTCTGCAGCGCCTGATGGTCTTCCTTGCGGAACATCATCTTGCCCTTGGGCGTATCGAACTCCAGGCCTTCCATGACCGTGATCAGCTTCTCGGTGTCGGTCGACTTCGCCTTGGTGACGGCGGCGACGACGGACATCGCCGCGGCGAATCCGCCCGCGGTGAAGAAGTCCGGCGGCGCGTTGAAGCGCTTCTGGTGCTCGGCGACAAGCCAGTCATTTACCGGGTTCTTCGGGATCGCGTAGAAATAATAGGTCGCGCCTTCCATGCCGGGCAGGCCCTTGTAGGCGGCGAGCGCCGGCAGGATGTTGCCGCCGGTGGACAGTTCGATGCCGTAGCGCTTCGGATCCATGTCCTGGAGTTTCGCCAGCGGATTGCCGGCGCCGGCCCAGATCACCCAGATCACCTTGCGGCCCGGCTTGTCCTTCAGCGCGTCGAACAGGCGCTGGCCGACCGCGGTGAAGTCGGTGGTCGAGGTCGGGGCATATTCTTCGGCGGCGAGCGTCGCCCCGGTCTTGCCGAGCGCCTCCTTGAAGGCGGCGACGCCGTCGCGGCCGAAGGCGTAGTCCTGCGCCAGCGTCGCGACGGTGACGCCCTGCTTGCCGATCGCGACCGCGTTCGAGATCGCGTCCTGCGACGAGTTGCGCGCGGTGCGGAAGATGTAGCGATTCCACTTCTCGCCGGTAATCTGATCCGCGACCGCGGGCTCGACGATCAGGATCTTCTTGTTTTCCTCGGCGACAGGCAGGATCGCGAGTGCCGCGGCCGACGAGGTCGTGCCGATCGCGATGTCAACCTTGTCGTCCTGATAGGCTTCCGCGAGCGCGGCCTTGGAGAGATCCGGCTTGCCCTGGTCGTCCTTGGTGATGACGACGATCTTGCGCCCGTCGAGCGTCATGGTGCCCTTGGTGGCGTATTCGAACCCCATCTGCAGGCCGGTCTCGGTCTGCTTGGCATAGGCCTCGAGCGGGCCGGTCTTGCCATAGATCAGCGCGATCTTGAGATCGTCGGCCTGTGCGGAGGTGCCCGCGGCGAGGGCGAGGATGGTTGTTGTTAAGATGAGCGATCGGCGCACGATGGTCCCTCCTGATGAGTTCTTTGGCCATAGCGATTTGCACAACCGTGCGGACATTGCAATTCCACCTTCCGGCGGACCACGCGACGGGCATGTGTGATATTGTCCGGCCCGGCCGAGCCGGATCGCTTCTGCCGAAGAAATCGGCAGATGCAATTGTTGACCTCACCCGTGGAACGGGTTGCTCAGGCTTTGCAAAGTAACGACTCAGGCCCGGGGTTACCGCCGGTATCCGTTCGCGCGGGAATAGCCCTGCCGGTTCTGCTGCGTCGAGCGGTTTGTGACGCTGGCGCGTGCTTCGCTGGAAATGGGCGTTGCGAGCTTCAGCTCCTCCAGGAAGATCGGCCGGGAGAAGTAATAGCCCTGCGCGTAACGGATCTTGGTCGCAGCCTGGAGGTAGGCGAGCTCCTCGTAGGATTCGATGCCTTCGGCAATCACGGTCATGCCGAGCGCTTCGCTCAGGGATTCGATCGCGCGCAGGATGCCCTGGTTGCGTGGACGCTTATGGATATCGGTGATGAAGGAGCGGTCGATCTTGATCTCGTCCGCGGTGATGTCGGCCAGCGCCGAGAGCGAGGAATAGCCGGTGCCGAAATCGTCGATCGAGATGGCGACGCCGAGCTTGCGGAACATCGGCAGGATCTCGGCCTGGAAATGATTCTTGGCGACGAAGGCGTCTTCCGTCACCTCGATCATGAAGCGCTGCGGAAAGCCGGTGTCGTCGAGCGCCTGGGCAAAGCTGCGCATGAATTCCGGGTTGCCGGCCTGCTTGGCCGCGACGTTGATGCTGATGGTCGCTTCCGCACCGAACGTCTCGTTGATCAGGTCGATCGACTTGACGATCTCGGCGAGCACGAGATGGGTCAGCTCGTCGATCAGCCCGAGTTCGGTGGCAAGATTGATGAACGAGCCGGGCGCCTGGATCACGCCCTCGTCGTCGCGCAGCCGCACCAGGGCCTCGATGCCCTTCACGTCCTGCGTGCGGATGTCGACCTTGGACTGGAAGGCGCAGCAGAAGCGCTTCTCCAGGATGGCCTGCCGCAGCGACTGCTCGATCTTCATCCGCGCCAGCGCCTCGCGTTCCATGCTGGAATCGAAGAAGGCCGCCGATCCCTTGCCGTCATTCTTGATGCGGTACATCGCGATGTCGGCGTTCTGGCGCAGTGTCTCGAAGCTGCTTCCGTGATCGGGGTAGAGGCTGATGCCGACGGAGGTTGAGGCGAACACTTCCGAATTGTCGATGAAGAACGGCGCGGTCAGCCGCTCCAGCGTCGACTGCATGAATTCGGCGACTTCCTCCTGGTTCTGGATCGGCGATAGCAGCAGCAGGAATTCGTCGCCGGAGATGCGCGACAGCATGTCCGAGTCGCGCAAGCCGCGTCCAAGCCGCTTCGACAGTTCGACCAGCAGGGCGTCGCCCACGGCGTGCCCGTAATAGTCGTTGATGTGCTTGAAATTGTCGACGTCGAGAAAGGCGAGCGCAAAGCGATCGCCCGTGCGACCCTGCGCGAGCAGGCTGGTGGCGCGATGCTCGATCACGCGCCGCGAGGGCAGGCCGGTCAGATCGTCGAAATAGGCCGAGCGGAACAGCTGGTCTTCGAAATTCTTCTGCTCGGTGATGTCAGAGGAGGCCGAGATCAGCAGCTCGCGTCCGTCGAGGCGGACCGGACGATGGGTGGTCAGCAGCACCTGGCGTGCGGCTCCGTCGTGGAGCGCTTCCTCGGCGACGACCGCCTGGCCGGAGCTCAGGGCCTGCCGGCAGGCTTCGAGGCGCGACGCTAGATCGCGCGAGGGGCGGCTGCCGTCCATGCCGAGCTGGGCAGCCGCGACATCGTTGACCAGGAGAAGTTCGCCTTGCGCGTCCTGCACGGTCAGGCCGGCAGGCAGCATTCTAACGATTTCCTTGAGAAATCCGAGTTCGGCTTCGCTCGCGCCGGAATATCTGTTGTCGTTCATAGAAGTCATGAATCTTGTTGTTTCAGCGCGCCTTTGCAATGGCCGCGATCTTGCGCGGTTCCCTCTTAAGTTTGGTTAAGGGGCCCGGAGAATTACGGTGGTGTTTTGCGGCGATGCGACGCGCGCAGCCTATCGTCATTAACAGGGCGTCAACGCGTCCGGTGAAACCGCGAACGACGCGCGCGAACGGGTTTCGTTGGCGCCGCGTCTAACCGTCCTTGGGGATACGGCATTGCATGGTGCAATGAAGTCCGGTCCTGAGATAGGAAACCTCAGTCTTGCCGTCGAAGGCCGACAGCGCCGACTTCAACAGCTTGGTGCCGAAACCCGGCTCGGAGATCTTGTCGACGCTCGGACCCTCGGTTTCATCCCAGGTCACGGTCAGGCGATCGTCGCTGACGGTCCATGACACCTGCAACAACCCGCGCGGCGCGGAGAACGCGCCATATTTCCCCGCGTTGGTGGCGAGTTCGTGAAACATCAGGGACAGCGTGACCGCAAGTTTCGGCGGCAGGAACAGCCGGTCGCCGTTGAGCGTGAAGCGGACATGGCCGTAAGGGCCGAGCTCGGAGATCAGGAGGTCGCGAATGTCGCAGCCGGCCTTGTCGATCCGTGAGATCAAATCGTCGGTCGCGGCAAGCGACCGCAGCCGCGGATCGATCCGGGCCCAGATTTGCGGCTGATCGTGCAGCACCTGATGCAGCACGGCATGCACCGTCGACAGCTTGTTCTTCAGCCGGTGCTGGAGCTCGTCGACCAGCAGCTTGCGGTAGTCTTCTTCCTCGATCAGGCGTCTGGAAATCCGCCGCTGCTCGACGAGGAGCGAGCGATAGTGCTCGACGCCCCAGATGGTGAGCGCGCAGACCGCCCAATACAGCGCCAGCAGGGCGAATCGCGCGTTATCGGCAAAGGCATCGCCGAAATTCACGACGACGCCGAGCACGCCGCCCACCAGCGCCGTGATGATGCCGATGCGGAAGCCGCCGAACGCGGCTGCAAAGAACACGGCCGGGAAATACGGCGTGAAATAGACGTCGGGCCGCACATGGGCGAGGGCCCAGCGCGCCAGCGTCGCAACCAGCAGGCAGGCGACCGCAAACGCAAGGCTCAGGCCGAGCGACGGCGGTGCCACGCCCTGCCAGCCCTTGCGGAATTCGTCGATCAGCTTCCCCATGCGCAGTCCGGTCGCGATATGCGTTCGACAATCGAGCGATCGCCAGGAATGTTACGCATGTCGCCGGCCCCAAGCAAAGCTTGCCTTGTCGGAAGCCGGCAGGAATAGTGCCTGCCGCGGCGCCGACCGTCGCGGCGCCGTCGTCGATCGGTGTCCGCCATTTGGCGTCAAGGGGTTCGAAAACAGGGACATTCCATGGGCAGGCTGGATGGCAAGGTCGCGGTGATCACGGGCGCGACGAGCGGGATCGGGTTGCGGACTGCAGAAGTCTTCGTTGCCGAAGGTGCCAAAATTGTGATCGCGGGCCGGCGCATACCGGAAGGCGAGGCGCTGGCGAAGCAGCTCGGGGCGAATTGCGTCTTCCGCCAGACGGATGTGACGGTCGAAGCGCAGATGCAGGCGGTGATCGCGCTCGCGGTGGACAAATTCGGCCGCATCGACTGCCTGTTCAACAATGCCGGCGGTCCGGCGCAGACCGGCGGCATCGAAGGCCTCGAGGTCGAGCGCTTTGACGCGGCGATGGCGACCCTGCTGCGCAGCGTCATGCTCGGCATGAAGCACGCCGCGCCGCACATGAAGAAGCAGGGATCTGGCAGCATCATCAACAATGGCAGCATCGCCGGCCGTCTTGCCGGCTTCTCGTCATCGATGGTCTATGGTGCAGCCAAAGCGGCGGTGATCCATCTCACCAAATGCGTGGC
Source organism: Bradyrhizobium sp. 35 (assembly GCF_023073215.1). Classification (NCBI taxonomy): domain Bacteria; kingdom Pseudomonadati; phylum Pseudomonadota; class Alphaproteobacteria; order Hyphomicrobiales; family Nitrobacteraceae; genus Bradyrhizobium; species Bradyrhizobium sp. 35. Next base: position 393,493 of record NZ_JADPJC010000144.1, on the reverse strand, counting down.
GATGGAGCTCGGCGAATCCAACGTCCGCGTCAACTCGATCTCGCCCGGCGCCATCGCGACCGGCATTTTCGGCAAGGCGCTCGGGCTTTCGACCGACGCGGCGGAGAAGACGCCGGCGGTGATGCGCGAGGTCTACAAGACCGCGCAGCCGATCCCGCGCGCCGGCCTTCCCGATGACATCGCCCATGCTGCGGTGTTCCTGGCCAGCGACGAATCCAGCTTCATCAACGGCCATGACCTCGTCATCGACGGCGCGATGACCGGCGGCCGCAACTGGAGCCAGCAGCAGCAGGGCTACGTGGCCCTGCGCAAGGCGTTCGATCAGGGGGGCGGATAGTTTCGTCATTGCGAGGAGCGAAGCGACGAAGCAGTCCAGGCCGCTTCCGCGGACGCAGTCTGGATTGCTTCGCTTCGCTCGCAATGACGACTGCGATGCTCAAACCGCCTTCACCCGCACCCGCAATCCGTCGCGCGGCTTCGGGATCGGCCACATCTGCCAGTCGGGCTTGTAGCCGGGCTCCAGCGACACCTCGATGTTCTGCAGGAAGTGCCGCGCGAAGCATTTGGCCTGCATGTAGGCGAAGTGCAGGCCGAGGCACATATGCGCGCCGCCGCCGAACGGCACCCAGGCGAAGCGGTGGCGGTTGCGCTGGGCCTCTTCGGTGAAGCGCAGCGGATCGAAGCGATCCGGCTCCGGCCAGATGTCCTTCATGTGGTGGGTGTAGAGCGGATTGACGCCGATCGCAGTGCCGGCCGGAATCGAAAAACCCTTGAAGCTGAAATCGCGCACGGCTCGGCGCGGCATCGAGGGCACCGGCGGCTTGATCCGCAGCGCTTCCTTGAACGCCATCTCCGACAGCGGCATCTTTTCGAGATCGTCGAAGCTGCTTGGCGCGTCAGGGGCGAGCCCCAGCGCCATGACTTCCGCGCGAAGCTTGTCCTGCCAGCCGGGATTTGCCGCGAGTTCGCCAATGAACGACGTCAGCGACGAGGTCAGCGTGTCGTGCGCCGCCATCATCAGGAAGCTCATGTGGTCGATGATGTCCTGTTCCGAGAGCAGCGCGCCGTCCTCGTGGGTTGCGCGGCAGAGCTGCGAGAACAGATCATCACCGCCGAGATTGCCGCGTCGCAGCGGAATCTGCTCGCGGAAATAAGCCACGATGCGCTTGCGTCCCCTGACGCCGGCCGCCATCTGCGTGCCGGGCAGCGGTCGGCGGATCGGGGCGACGGCAGCGGCGACCATGTCGACGAAGGCCCGGTTGATCTCGTCGACCTCCGGCCCGATATCGGCGCCGATAAAGGACGCGGCGGCGAGATCGAGCGTGAGCTGCTTCATCGCCGGATAAAGCTGCATCTCGCCGGGCTTGGCCTTCCACTGCGCGACGCGGGCGGCGATGCCGCGGTCGAGATCGCTCAGATACGACTTCATCGGGCCGGACTTGAATGCGACCGACAGCGCCTTGCGGTGCAGCCGGTGCTCCTCGAAATCCAACAGCATCAATCCCCGCGGAAACAACAGGCCGAGCACCTTGTTCCAGCCATGGGTCGAGGAGAACAGCTTTTGCTGGTCGAACAGCACGAGCTCGTTGGCCTCGGGGCCGAGCAGCACGATATTGGTCTCGCCGAAGAAATGCGTGCGATAGACGAGGCCGTATTTGGCGCCGTTCGCCTCGATATGCCCTTTGGGGTCCGCGAGCACCTGGAAGGTCTTGCCGATGATCGGCCAGCCTTCGTCGCCGGGGATGTGGGTCAGCTCGTTGCGCTTGGGCGGAGTGAAGCCGTGCGCAGGGGCGGCCACATTCTGCATCGACATGACGATTGCTCCGGTTGGCTAGACCCGGCCAACATAACACAATCCAGCTGCGATGACTCCGCGCTTACCGCTTCGCCGCTTCCTTCTGCAAATCCGGCGCATTGACGGCCGGAATCGCAACGCGGCCGGCGCCGGTCACCTTCAGCGCCTCGGCGGCCTTTTCGTTTTCCATGATCTTGGCCATCACGGCCTGTCCCGCGCGCTCGAAGATCGCGCGGTTCTCGATCACAAATTTTTGCGACTTGCGCAAGCCGTCGATGTAGCCGTTGATCTCGGGCACCACGTAGCGCGCGACCATGTCCCAGCTCCGGCGCGTGTTCTCCGGATTGGCCCAGTCGTGCACGAAGCCGATGACGGCGCCGATTCCGCCGGAGACCTGCATCACGTTCTTGATCATCTTGACGAGGTCGTCGGGCGTGCCGATGACGGAGGCCGCGCCGTCGACGAAAGCGGTCTTGTCCACGGCCTCGTCGGGTGAGGCGAACGCGGTGAGCCCGGGCCGTTGCAGCGTGCCGACATTATATTCATTGTGCCAGCGCATTAGGCCGGGGCCGGCCTCGCGGCGCGCCTGCTCGCGGGTCTCGGCGATGTGCCAGGTCAGCAGCACGCGCCAGTTCGCGCGATCGACTTTGGTGCCGTGCTTTTTCGCCGCGTCCTCGGCGAACTGCCATTGCTGCTGCAGCGACATCAGCCCCTGAGTCGTCATCGAACCCAGCGAAATGATGCCGATTCCGTATTTTCCGGCGAGCGTCATGCCGGAGGGCGAGATCTGCGAGGCCACGACGAAGGGCATTTCCTCCTGCAACGGCAGGAGCTGCAGCGCGGCGTCGTTCATGGTGAACCAGTCGCTCTTCGCCGTGACGCGCTCGCCGCTGAAGAGGCGGCGGATCACGCCGATCGCTTCGTCCTGGCGGTCGCGCTGCGTCATCGGATCGATGCCGAGCGTATGCGCGTCGGAGGCGAGCGCGCCGGGACCCGAGCCGAAGATGGCGCGGCCGCCGGTCATGTGGTCGAGCTGCACCATGCGCTGCGCGACGTTGTAGGGATGATGGTAGGGCAGCGACACCACGCCGGTGCCGAGCCTGATCCGCTTGGTGCGCTCGCCGGCGGCCGCCAGGAACATCTCGGGGGAGGCGATCATCTCCCAGCCGGAGGAATGATGCTCGCCGCACCAAAACTCGTCATAACCGAGGCTATCCAACTGCTCGACCAGGTCGAGATCGCGCCGGAACTGGAGCATCGGATGCTCCCCGATCGGATGATGCGGGGCAAGGAAGGCTCCGAACTTCAGGCGCGCCATGGCGTTCTCTCCGGCTTACATTTTTTTGTTTGTGGCGCGAAGCTACGTGCTGGAGACAGCGAACGCAATCGTGCGATGTCCCGCGCGGCGGAATGCAGCCATGCGTATGTCGTCTTCCTCTCCCGGCACGCTGAGAGAGGCGGAACGCGCGAGGATCCTACCTTCGAGGTAATCGCGGCGCCGCATGCGGTCTGAGATGATCGGCAAGGACATCCGAGGATCACGCGCCGATGCATCAAACCGTCACAAAGCAGGTCGACACGTCGCGTCGCTGGTGGGTGCTGGCGATCGTCGTGGCCGCCCAGTTCATGTTCGGCGTCGATGCCTTCGTGGTCAACGTCGCCATTCCCACCATCGCGGTCGAGTTGAAGGCGTCGCCGGCTCAGATCGAATCCGTCATCGCGATCTACCTGATCGCCTATGCCACGCTGGTCGTCACCGGCGGCCGGCTTGGCGACATTCACGGCACCAGGAACGTGTTCCTGGCAGGTCTGCTCGGCTTCACCCTGACGTCGCTGTGGTGCGGACTGGCGCGATCCGGTTCGGAGTTGATCGTCGCGCGATTGACGCAGGGTGCCTCCGCCGCGCTGATGGTGCCGCAGGTGCTGGCGACGCTGCATCTCCTGTTCACCGACGAACAGCGCAACCGCGCCTTCGCCATCTACGGCATCGTGCTGGGACTCGCGGGTGCCGCGGGCTTTCTGCTCGGTGGTCTCCTGGTCACGATCGATCTCGCCGGCACCGGCTGGCGCTCGGTGTTCTTCGTCAATGTGCCGTGCGGTCTCGTGATCGCGGTGGCGGCCTGGCGCATCATGCCCTCGGCACCGCATCGCGCCGGCACACGGCTTGACATCACGGGCAGCATCGTCCTGTTCGCCGGATTGCTGTGCATGATCGGTCCGCTGCTGCTGGGTCACGATGTCGGCTGGGCACCGTGGCTGTGGCTGGTGATGGCGGTCGGCGCCGCGATCCTCCTGGGGTTCCCGAAGCTGGAGCATGCGGTGACACGCGCCGGCGGCATGCCGCTGATTGATCTCTCGCTGCTGGCGGACGCCGCTTTCCTGCGCGGCCTTGGCGCGGCGTTCTTTTTCTTCTCCGCCAATCTCTCGTTCTATCTGGTCATGACGCTGTTCATGCAGCGAGGGCTGAAATCCCGCCGCTCGCGGCCGGCATGGCCTTCATTCCGCTCGCGCTCGCTTTCGTCGTGGCCTCGCGCCATAGTGGCGCACGGGCGCGCCATCGCGGCACCAGGGTCTTGATCGAAGGCTGCGCGCTTCAGATCGCGGGCCTCGCGGCCCTTGCGCTGGTCGCGTTCTCTGTCGACGCGCCGTCCGCGCTCCTGCTCGCGCTCACCATGATCGTGTTCGGCTACGGTCAGGGGCTGGTGATGGCGCCGCTCTCCGGCGCGGTGCTCTCGACGGTGAAGCCTGTGGCCGCCGGTTCTGCCTCCGGCATGTACGGCACCACGGCGCAAGTCGGAAATGCGGCCGGAGTGGCCGCAATCGGCGCCATGTTTTTCGCCGTCGAAGCGGTGCAATCAGCGCGCGCAGGATTTCTCGTCTCGCTCGCACTGTTCGCAACATTAATCATGATCTGCGCCGCATTCCTGGCGTGGATGCGCCGGGTATCTGCATGAAGTTGAGGCATTGCGGTTAATGCGTGCTGATTTCTGCAGGCTTTCCTGAGATTTAGCACCTCATCGACAGCACACGGTCTTTTTATTTTGCGCTGCAGCAACTATTTGGTTTGGGTGGACGTTGAACGTCGCCTGCTAGGAGCTGCCGTGTCGTTAACCAGAAATGTCGATCTCTTGAGACGTCTGCCAAAGCTGGACGGATTGCGCTTCGCCGAGTTTGGCCGGAGCGCCGATGCGTCCAGTCCGTTGCAAGAGGTCACGGGCTTCGGCGACAATCCCGGCAATCTGCGCCTGTTCGCGTTCGTGCCGCCGCAACTGCAGAAGCCGCGCGCGCTCGTCGTCGTGCTGCACGGCTGCGGCCAGACGGCGGCAAGCTACGACCTCGGTGCCGGATGGTCGACGCTCGCCGAGCACTACGGCTTCGCGCTGTTGATGCCCGAGCAGCAGCGCATCAACAACAGCAACACCTGCTTTAACTGGTTCCATCCGGAAGACACGGCGCGGGACAGTGGCGAGGCCTGTTCGATTCGCGAGATGATCGCGCATATGACGGAAACGCATCGCGTCGATCCCAAGCGCATCTTCATCACGGGCCTGTCGGCCGGCGGCGGCATGACGTCGGTGATGCTCGCGACCTACCCTGAAGTCTTCGCGGCCGGTGCGGTGATCGCGGGACTTCCCTACGGCATCGCGACCAATCTGCGCGAGGCGCTCGACGGCATGTTTCATTCCCCGGAGCGGCCGGCGCGTGAACTTGGCGATCTGGTGCGGCGGGCCTCGAATCATCGCGGGCCCTGGCCGAGGATCTCGGTGTGGCACGGCAGCGCCGATCGCACCGTCAATCCCGGCAATGCCAACGAGATCGTCAAGCAATGGCTCGACCTGCACGATCTGCCCGAGGCGCCGATGGCGGAAACTGACATCGACGGCTATCCGCGCCAGGCCTGGTGGAACAAGGACGGCGAGACGCTCGTCGAGTCCTACGCCATCACCGACATGGCCCACGGCACGCCGCTCGGCCTTGCCGACAACGACCAGCGCTATGGCGTGGAAGGCGCGTTCCTGATCGAGGCCGGCATCTCCTCGTCTTATCACATCGCCAAATTCTTCGGCCTCACCGGCTGGATTCCCGACGCTGCGAAGAAGGCGGAGGCAAAGCCGACGCCGGCCCGCTCGCCCGCGCCGCATCTGGCGCGCTCGATCCGCGCCGCGATCGCCGAAGAGCCGGCCGAGCCGAAGCGCGAGGAGGCCCGCGGCTTCGATCTCGGCCAGATCATTACGCGCGCGCTCACGGCCGCGGGATTGATGAAGTAACTCAGGCCGTCGCGCCGATAAGGCAGGAGTTTTGTGCCCGTCGTCGCTGCGATCCGCGAATGGGGTGACCGCAACCTGAGCCAGCCCGCGGCGTTCGCAGACGCCGCGGAATAGGCGCTCACATCTCGCCGGTGATGAACGGATTTGTCATCCGCTCCTGGCCGATGCTCGAGCCGGCGCCATGGCCGCAGATGAAGCCGACATCGTCGCCGAGCGGCAGCAGCTTGGTCTTGATCGAGTCGATCAGCGTCGCGTGACTGCCGCCGGGCAGATCGGTGCGACCGACCGAGCCCGCGAACAGGACGTCGCCGACATGGGCGAAGCGCAAGTCCTTGTTGAAGAACACCACGCTGCCGGGCGAGTGGCCGGGGCAATGATAGATCTCGAACTGGAGATCGCCGATGGCCACGCTGTCGCCTTCGTCGAGCCAGCGGTCCGGCTCGAAATTGCGCACCCCCGTCATGCCGAAGCGCGCGCCGCTCTCGACCACGTTGTCGAGCAGGAATTTGTCCGCGACGTGCGGGCCCTCGATCGGCACCTTCAGCTCGTCGCGCAGTTCGGCCGCGCCGCCGACATGGTCGATATGGCCGTGGGTGAGCCAGATCTTCTCCACGGTGACGCCGGTCTGCTTGATGGCGTCCAGGATCTTCGGCACGTCGCCGCCGGGATCGATCACCACGGCCTTCTTGGAAGGCTCGTCCCAGATGATGGTGCAATTCTGCTCGAACAGCGTCACGGGGACGATGATCGCGCCTGCCTTCGCGCTGGCCTCAGCTTGTGTCTCGTTTTGCTCGGTCATGGCGCCACAATGCCGATTTTTGCCATGCCGCCAAGCAAAAGATTTCTCCCCGGGGCCTGGGAACAACCGCAGACATCGTCACACGGCCGTCCCAATTCGCCTGCTGGTTTGAACCGGAGCGCTCCTTCCGCGTTCTCCCGCGCAACAAGCAGTTTTGGATGGATTTCCCGCATGGCTCAGGGCGGCAGCGATTGGTGGCGCGACGGCATCTTCTATCAGGTCTATCCGCGCTCCTTTCAGGATTCAAACGGCGACGGTGTCGGCGATCTCGCCGGCATTTTGCAGCGGCTACCTTATGTGAAATCGCTCGGCGTCGACGCGATCTGGCTGTCGCCGATCTTCCCCTCGCCGATGGCCGATTTCGGCTACGACATCTCCGACTACACGGGCATCGAGCCGCTGTTCGGCACGATGGCGGATCTCGATGCGCTTCTCGCCGCCGCGCACGACAACGGCCTTAAGCTGATCCTCGACCTCGTGCCGAACCACACCTCGGACCAGCATCCCTGGTTCGTCGAGAGCCGTTCCTCGCGCGACAATCCCAAACGCGACTGGTACATCTGGCGCGACCCGGACGAGGGTGGCGGCGTGCCGAATAATTGGCTGTCCGAGTTCGGCGGTAGCGCGTGGCAGTTCGACGAGACCACCGGCCAATACTACTATCACGCCTTCCTCGCCCAGCAGCCGGATCTCAACTGGCGCAATCCCGATGTCCGCGCGGCAATCTATGACGTGATGCGGTTCTGGCTGGAGAAAGGCGTCGACGGCTTTCGCGTCGACGTGATCTGGCATCTGATTAAGGACGCCGAGTTCCGCGACAACCCGCCCAATCCGCATTATGCCGAGGGCCGGCCGCCGAACGAAAAGATAATGACGCAATATTCCACCGACCAGCCGGAGGTGCACGACGTCATCGCCGAGATGCGCCGCGTCACGGATGCCTATGATGCCCGCGTCCTGATCGGCGAGATCTATCTGCCGCTGCATCGCCTCATGGCCTATTACGGCAACGATCTCACCGGCGCGCAGATGCCGTTCAACTTCGCGCTGCTCTCGACCTTCTGGAGCGCGCGCTCGATCGAGAAAATCGTCGAGGATTACGAGAAGGCGCTGCCGAAGGGCGCCTGGCCGAACTGGGTGCTCGGCAATCATGACCGTCCACGCGTCGCAAGCCGCGTCGGGCCGGAGCAGGCCCGCGTCGCCGCCATGCTGCTGCTGACGCTGCGTGGCACGCCGACGCTCTACTATGGCGACGAGATCGGCATGCATCAGCTCGCGATCGCGCCCGAGGACGTGCGCGACCCCTTCGAGAAGAACGTGCCCGGCATCGGTGTCGGCCGCGACGGCTGCCGCACACCGATGCAGTGGGATTCTTCCAACTTCGCCGGCTTCTCGGACGTCAGGCCATGGCTGCCGCTGCCGGAGGATCACATCCGCAACAACGTCGTCGATCTCGAGGCCGATTCACGTTCGATCCTGACGCTCTATAAGCGTCTGATCGCGTTGCGGCAGGGCTGTCCGCCGCTGGTCGCGGGCGACTATCATCCGCTTGCCGCGCAAGGCGATCTCCTGATCTATCGCCGCGAGGCCGAGGGCAGGGCGGTGACCGTGGTGCTCAATCTCGGCCCTGAGCCGATCGCGGTCACCACCAGCGCGATCAGGTTCGGCAGCGAGATTCTGCTGTCGACATTCCTGGATCGCGAGCGAGAGCGGATCGAAGGCGTGCTGGATCTGCGCGGCAACGAGGGCGTGATCATCACGCCACCCTGACCGTCGTCCTGGACAAGGCGAAGCGCAGATCCAGGACCCATTGCCCCAGGGAGTGGTTTGACGAAGATTCGTGGTGATAGCTTCGTACAACAATCACCTATTGGGGTAATGGGTCCTGGCTTTCGCCAGGACGACAACGGAGTGCGTGGTCGCACTGACTACCCCGGATGCTTGTTCCCTCGCACCGTCCCGTCGATATCGCTCCGCTTCAACAGATAGTCCAATCCGCCGACGCGGTACCAGCGATAGCCATAGGGCTCCAGCACGACGCGGTGCTGGCCGCGCTTGTCGGCGTGGCTGTGGTCCTCCGCGAGCAGATTGATCAGGTGCGCGCCGGCCTCGCCTGGCAGCCCCGCCGAGAACGCGATCTCGCGCGGCTTCTCGTCGAGATTGTGCACGAACAGCACGGAATTGTTGCGCCAGTCATAGCGCATGATGAACACGGCGGGATCGCGCGTCGCGATGATCGAAAAATCGCCCCAGCCGATCTCCGGCACCTCCTTGCGCATGCGGACGATGCGCTCGGTCCAGTTCAGCATCGAGTTGGGATCGCGCCGCTGCTTGGCGACGTTGACGTGCGGATAGCCGTACGGTCCTTCGTCGATGACGGGCAAGGCCGGCTTGTCGCTGGTGGTGAAGCCGCCATGCGGCTCCGTCGACCATTGCATCGGCGTGCGCGCGCAATTGCGCTCGGGGAGCGAAAGATCATCGCCCATCGCGATCTCGTCGCCGTAGCGGATCACGGGCGTTCCCGGCAGCGTGCACATCAGGCTGTAGGCGAGCTCGAGCCGCCGGCGGTCGCCACCGAGCATCGGTGCCAGGCGACGGCGAATGCCGCGGTCGTAGAGCTGCATGTCCTTGTCAGGACCGAAGCTTTTGAACACGGTGTCGCGCTGCGCCTTGGTCAATCGCCCGAGATCGAGCTCGTCATGATTGCGCAGGAACAGGCCCCATTGCGCCGAGGCGGGCCGCGGCTTGGTCGCCTTCAGCGCTTTCCCCAGCGGGCGGGAATCGGACGAGGCCAGCGCATAGAACAGATGCTGGTTGACCTGGAAATTGAACATCATATGCATGCGGTCGGCATCACGGCCGAAATATTCCATGTCCGTCTTCGGCAGCACGTTGGCCTCGGCGAGGATGATGGCATCGCCCTGCCGCCATTGCAGGAATTCACGGAACGTCCGCAGCATGTCGTATTGTTCGGCCGGCTTTTTCACTTTGGCGCCTTTGGTCGCGATGACGAAAGGCACGGCATCCATCCGAAAGCCCGAGACGCCGAGTTGGATCCAGAAGCCCATGATCTTCAAAATCTCGGCCTGCACGCGCGGGTTCGAGGTGTTGAGGTCGGGCTGGAAATCGTAGAAGCGGTGGAAGTACCAGGCGCCGGCTTCCTTGTCGCGCGTCCATGTCGATTTCTGAACGCCGGGAAAGACCATGCCCTGATTGGCGTTGGCCGGCTTCTTGTCGGACCAGACATACCAATCGCGGTAGGGCGAATTCCTGTCGCTCCGCGCCGCCTTGAACCAGGGATGCTGGTCGGAGGTGTGGTTGACGACGAGATCGATGATGACGCGAATGCCGCGTTGCTTGCAGCCATGAGTGAACTCGACGAAATCGCCGAGCGTGCCGTAGCGGGCATCGACGCTGTAATAATCCGCGACATCGTAGCCGTCGTCGCGGCCGGGCGAGGTCTGGAACGGCATCAGCCAGATCGTGGTGATGCCGAGGCCGTGCAGATAATCGAGCCGGCGCAACAGGCCCTTGAAATCGCCGATGCCATCGCCGTTGGCGTCCATATAGGTGCCGACGGACAGGCAATAGATGATGGCGTTCTTGTACCAGAGATCGTCGATCATGCGCGCGCAGCCTCGGTGGTTCCGCCGAGGTGCGGCGGCTGCGTGATAAGTGTTAAGAGCGAGAGCGGTTCCGTACCCCGCCGTCGTGCTGGACAAGCGAAGCGCAGATCCAGGACCGAATACCACAGGCCGAAATTTGACGAGGACTGGTGGTGATCCCCTCGTGCACCAACGATCCCTTGGGGTCATGGTCCTGGCTCCCGTGCGCAATTGCGCACTAGGCCAGGACGACGACGGAGGAATCGGCTATCCTCCCCCGATGGACAACACCGCCCGCATTGCCCTCGTACCGCCGCCGGACCGCCGACAATCCGAGACGGCGCTGGCGATCGCGCGCGGGACGGCGCGGTTGCTGCGCTCGCTCGGCTTCACCTGCATCAGCGAATTGCCGCTGCCCTCGGGGCGACGCGCCGATCTCGTCGCGCTGAACGAACGCGGCGAGGTCTGGATCGTCGAGATCAAATCGTCGGTGGAGGATTTGCGCGCCGATCAGAAATGGCACGAATACCGGGCGCATTGCGACCGGCTGTTCTTCGCCTTCACGCAGGACCTGCCTTGCGAGATCTTTCCGCAAGATACCGGCTTGATCATCGCGGATGCCTATGGTGCGCACCTGCAATGCGAGGCGCCCGAGCACAAGCTCGCTGCGGCCACGCGCAAGCAGATGACGGTGCGGTTCGCCATGGCGGCGGCGTTGCGGATCAACCGGCTGGTCGATCCGCAGGGGCATGCGGAGTTTTGGGAATAGCGGCGCCGCGAGCGCGATGCCGTAGGGTGGGCAAAGCGGAGCGTGCCCACCATCCAGGTCAAAGATTGAAGCAGACATGGTGGGCACGGCGCTTTGCGCCTTGCCCACCCTACGGCACCGTTATCGCGGCGCGCGCTTGGCCAAAATCCGCTGCAACGTGCGCCGATGCATGTTGAGCCTGCGTGCCGTCTCCGAGACGTTGCGGTTGCACATCTCGTAAATGCGCTGGATGTGTTCCCAGCGCACGCGGTCGGCCGACATCGGGTTCGCCGGCAACTCGGACTTGTCCGAGCCGGTCGATAGCAGCGCCGCGACGACGTCGTCGGCGTCCGCGGGTTTCGAGAGATAATCGACCGCGCCCATCTTCACCGCGGTGACGGCGGTGGCGATGTTGCCATAGCCGGTCAGCACGATCGCGCGGGCGTCGGGGCGCTTCTTCTTCAGCGCCGAGACCACGTCGAGACCGTTGCCATCACCGAGCCGCAGATCGACCACGGCGAATGCCGGCGCCGCCTTGCCGATCTGCGCCAGACCGTCCGAGACGGTGTCGCATGACGTCACCGCAAAGCCGCGCGTTTCCATGGCGCGCGACAGCCGCTCCAGAAACGGCTTGTCGTCCTCCACGATCAGCAGCGAGCGGTCGGTCTGTTCGTTCAGTTCGGCGATGGCGTTCAAGGTTTGGTCCTCTCTCCAGCGCGTCTACATATGGCGGCGCAATCGGGCGGTGCCAAGGGCGCCAATGGTCGATCGGCCCCGTTGTGCGACGCAAGGTCGCGGCCTATCCTATTGTTTCTTCGAAGGTCTCGATAGCCTCAAAACGGTCTCGCGGCCACGTGATCTGGACCACTGCGCCATGGTCCGGAAAGGTCCGGTTGGTAAACGAGACCTTGGCGCCGGTGCGCTCCAGCAAGGTGCGCGCGATGAACACGCCGAGCCCGAGGCCGCCGCCTTCGTCCTTGCTGCGCCGCCGCGACAAATAGGGCTCGCCGATCCGGTTCAGGATGTCAGGCGGAATGCCGGGACCATCGTCGGAGATCACGAGCTCGATTGTGTCCTTGTTCCACCACGCATTCACCTCGACGGTGGTGCGGGCGAAATCGACCGCGTTCTCGACGATATTGCCGACGCCGTAGAGGATCGCCGGATTGCGCGAGCCGACCGGTTCGGCCACGATGGCGACGGCGATGCGCACCTTGATATCGACGCCGAAATCGCGGTGCGGCGCCACCACCTCCTCGATCAGCTCCGACAGCTTCATGCGGTCGAACGGCGCGCCGGTGGAGGAGAGCTGGGTGATCTTGCTCAATATGTCGCGGCAACGCTGCGTCTGCTCGCGCAGGGTCTTCAGGTCGGCGGCAAAGTTCGGCTCCTTCACCGTCTTCTCCAGCTCGCGCGAGATCAGGAAGATCGTCGCGAGGGGCGTGCCGAGCTCGTGCGCTGCGGCTGCGGCCAGGCCGTCGAGCTGGGTCAGATGCTGCTCGCGCGTCAGCACCAGCTCGGTCGCGGCCAGCGCGTCGGCGAGCTTGCGCGCCTCCTCGGTGACCTGGAACGAGTAGAGGCTGGTCACGCCGATCGCGAGCGCGATCGAGAGCCAGACGCCGACGAGATAGATCGGCGGCAGCACCAGCGGATCATCAGAATCCCAGGGCAGCGGCAGATGGAAGAAGAACAGGACCGAGGCGCAGGCGACAGCCAGCACGCCGAGGCCGAAGGTGAAGCGGGCCGGCAGCGCCGTCGCGGAGATCAGCACGGGCGCGAGGAACAGGAACGAGAACGGGTTCTGGAGTCCGCCGGTGAAGAACAGGAGACCCGCCAGCTCCACGATGTTGAGCGCGAGCAGTCCGGCCGCCTGCATCGGCTCCAGCCGCTGCAGCGGATTGGACACGGTCTGGAGCGCCAGATTGAGCGCCGCCGACAGGGCGATGATGCTGACGCAGGGAACGATCTCGACATTGAATTCCAGCCCCTGCGCCACGATGAAGATCGCGGCGAGCTGGCCGAGCACCGCGAGCCAGCGCAGTCGCAGGATCGTATCCAGGCGGATATGCCGCTGCGCGGGGCGAAAGTCGGAAGCGGCAAGTTCGGTCATTTCGGCCAATGGGGCGGTGCCTTCTCGATCACAAGCGCGCGGCTCACGGAACCGCCGGATTACAAGCCTTGCGCTCTCCGCTGCAATAGCAGAAGAACGCCCAGCATGACGGAGAATGACAAGGCTTCAAGCTGGCCGACTGTCGCGGATCGCAGCCTCTCCGCGGCAATCGCGGTCGATCACCTGGTCAAGGTCTACAAGCAGACCCGCGCCGTCGACGACATCTCCTTTTCGCTTCCGCGCGGCAGCATCACCGGGCTGCTGGGCGGCAACGGCGCCGGCAAGACCACGACCATCGCGACGATCATGGGCCTCGTGCTGCCGACCTCCGGCCGCGTGCAGGTGCTCGGGCATCGGATGCCGGAGGACAGCGCGTCCGTGCTGGGTCGGATGAACTTCGAGAGCCCCTATGTCGACATGCCGATGCGGCTCACGGTGCGTCAGAACCTCACGGTGTTCGGCAAGCTCTATGCGGTGAAGAACCTCTCCGATCGCATCGCTGAGCTCGCCGACGATCTCGATCTCACCGAGTTCATCGACCGCGCCAACGGCAAGCTCTCCGCAGGACAAAAGACGCGCGTTGCGCTTGCCAAGGCGCTGATCAACCAGCCCGAGCTGCTGTTGCTGGACGAGCCGACCGCCTCGCTCGATCCCGACACCGCCGACTGGGTCCGGGGGCATCTGGAGCGTTATCGCATGGCGAACAACGCCACCATCCTCTTGGCGTCGCACAACATGCTCGAGGTCGAGCGGCTCTGCGATCGCGTCATCATCATGAAGCGCGGCCGTATCGAGGACGACGATACGCCCGAAGCCATCATGGCCCGCTACAACCGCACCACGCTGGAAGAGGTGTTTCTGGACGTCGCGCGCGGAAGGGTGAACGGCGCGCAGGAGGTGGCACGATGAGCCAGGCCGTATGTTGCGACCGTAGCCCGGGTGAGCGAAGCGATACCCGGGAACGCCGCCAGCAAGGTCCCGGATATCGCTTCGCTCATTCGGGCTACGCGGTGCCGCAATGACCGAACTCTCCCTCCACCGCGGCATCTCCGTCCACCGCATTGGCGCGATGATCCTGCGCTATTGGTACCTGTTGCTGTCGTCCTGGCCGCGGCTGCTCGAGCTGCTCTACTGGCCGGCGCTGCAGGTCATCACCTGGGGCTTTCTGCAGCTTTACATCGCGCAGAATGCCAACTTCTTCGCGCGTGCCGGCGGCACCCTGATCGGCGCCGTCATTCTCTGGGACATCCTGTTTCGCGGGCAGCTCGGCTTTTCGATCTCGTTCCTGGAAGAGATGTGGGCGCGCAACCTCGGCAATCTCATGATGAGCCCGTTGAAGCCGATCGAATTTCTGCTGTCCCTGATGATCATGAGCCTGATCCGGCTCGCGATCGGCGTCATCCCCATGACGCTGCTCGCGTTATTCCTGTTTCACTTCAATGTTTATGCGCTCGGCGTGCCGCTGATCGCGTTCTTCTGCAATCTGATCTTCACGAGCTGGTCGGTCGGCATTTTCGTCTCCGGACTGGTGCTGCGAAACGGCCTCGGCGCCGAGAGCATCGTCTGGACCTTGATGTTCGGCATCATGCCGCTCGCCTGCGTCTACTATCCCGTCAGCGTGCTGCCGGTCTGGTTGCAATACATCGCCTGGACGCTGCCGCCGACCTACGTGTTCGAAGGGATGCGCGCGCTGCTGATCGAAAACACCTTCAGGACCGATCTGATGCTGAGCGCGTTGGCCATCAACGCGGTGCTGTTGCTTGCATCTTTTGGGGCATTCCTTGCCCTTTTGCGCAGCGCCAGGATGCAGGGCTCGCTGCTGTCAGGCGGCGAATAACGTCACTTTCTCGTGGATTCTGCCCGGTTTGGGCACCTCGGCCACGTAGATGTACGGAACCATGCATTGACGCAATATTACGCATTCGGCAGTATGCTGCGATGCGAAGAGGAATATAGCGATGCCGATTGGTGAGTTTGGCGGGGCGCCGCCCCTGGTGGCCGAAGGCAGTCCTGTCCTGACGACGCCGATGTACTGGATGTACGAGATGGGGCAAGCCTCTCTCAATCCGGCGCGTGCGATCACGGACGCGACCAAGCTCCTGTTTCAGAATCCGCTGAACCCCTGGGCACGCACCGAGGTTGGCAAGTCGGTTGCCGCGGCCTGCGAATTGTTCGAACGCACCACCCGCCGCTACGGCAAGCCGGAATGGGGCCTCAACGACACCGAGGTCAACGGCATCCGCGTTCCCGTCGAGGTCCGCTCGGTCTGGGAAAAGCCGTTCTGCCGCCTGCTCTACTTCGATCGCAAGTTCGCCCGTCCACTGCGCAGTCCGCATCCACGCGTGCTGATCGTCGCTCCGATGTCCGGCCATTACGCGACGCTCCTCCGCGGTACCGTCGAGGCTTTCCTGCCGGCGCATGAGGTCTACATCACCGATTGGGCCGATGCCCGCATGGTGCCGCTCAGCGACGGCCGCTTCGATCTTGACGACTACATCGACTACGTCATCGAGATGCTGCATGTCCTCGGCGGCAACACGCATGTGCTGGCGGTGTGCCAGCCCTCGGTTCCCGTCGTCGCTGCCGTTTCGATTATGGAAGCGCTACGCGATCCCTTTGTGCCGACCTCGATGACGCTGATGGGCGGCCCGATCGACACCCGGCGCAATCCGACTGCGGTGAACAACCTGGCCCAGGAGCGCGGCATCGACTGGTTCCGCAACCACGTCATCACCAAGGTGCCGTTCCCGCATCCGGGTATGATGCGCGACGTCTATCCGGGCTTCTTGCAGCTCAACGGCTTCATCAGCATGAATCTCGACCGGCATATGGATGCCCACAAGCAGCTATTCGCCAACCTGGTAAAGGGCGACGGCGACCTCGTCGACAAGCATCGTGACTTCTACGACGAATATCTCGCGGTGATGGATCTCTCCGCCGAGTATTACCTGCAGACCGTCGACACCGTGTTCGTGAAGCATTCGCTGCCGAAGGGCGAGATGACCCATCGTGGAACACGCGTCGATCCCTCCAAGGTCACGCGCGTCGCGTTGATGACCGTCGAAGGCGAGAACGACGACATCTCCGGCATCGGTCAGACCGAAGCAACGCACACATTGTGCAGCTCGATTCCCGATCACCGCCGCGTTCATTACGTCCAGAAGGGCGTCGGACATTACGGCGTGTTCAATGGCTCGCGCTTCAAATCGGAAATCGTGCCGCGCATCCACGACTTCATGGTCTCGGCGGCGAATCCGAGCTCATTGCAGGCTCTCGCGGCCGAATAATCGCGTTTTTCGGCTTTCCCGCTGAAAATCGACGCCCTGTCGGAGGCTCCGACAGGGGCGAGTTCCCGCTAGATTCGCGGTATTTAGGTAGCTTTGTAGGAGTGAGTCCAACCTCACCCCTTGGGGGTGCCACATGCGCCGAACGGGGGCGAAAAAAGCCGGTTCCAACCCCAGTCTGTAGGGTCTCCCGGACGCCAGACCCCTGTATATTGGGCAAATGATTTGTTTTTGCGCCGAGCGCTTTCCCTGGCGGCGGTTATGGCAGAATCCGGGCGCTCTCCTGCCCCCCGGACTGACAGACATGGCCACTCGCGCACTCCTCTATCGGCGGCCCCACGAGCCGAAGACCCTCCTGATCACCCATGGATCGCAATATTTTGCGATTCGACTGCGCCGGCATCGCCGCGCGCGCCGTTACACGCTCAGAATTCATCCGAGCGATCGCGAAGCCATCCTCACCATGCCGCCGCGCGGCACGCTCGCCGAAGCAAAAGACTTCGCGCAGCGCCACGGCGCGTGGATCGCGGCACGTCTCGGCCGTTTGCCGAAGGCCGCGCCGTTCCAGCCTGGCACAGTGATACCACTTCGCGGCACGGCCCATCGCATCGTTCATCGCGCCGGCACGCGCGGTACGGTGTGGACGGAAGTGCGCGACAGCGGGGAGCGCATTCTCTGCGTCGCCGGCGGCGTCGAGCATGCGGACCGTCGCATCAGCGACTTCCTCAAGCGCGAGGCTCGCCGCGACCTTCAGCGTGCGGCGGAATCCTATGCCGCCGAGCTCGGCGTCAAGGTCAAGCGGCTCTCGATCCGCGATCAATCCAGTCGTTGGGGCTCCTGCACCTCGGCCGGCTCGCTGTCGTTCTCCTGGCGCCTGATCCTCGCGCCGCCCTACGTGCTCGACTATCTCGCCGCCCACGAGGTCGCCCATCTCGTTGAGATGAACCACTCGGCGCGGTTCTGGCGCGTCTGCGGCAAGGTCTGCCCGTCGATGGAGCGCGCCAAGAAGTGGCTCGATACGTACGGCAACGACCTGCACCGCTACGGGGTCGAGGATTAGGCCCTCGCTGCCAACCTCCATCTGACGCTGTCATCGCCCGGCTCGACCGGGCGATCCAGTGTTCCGAGGCGGTTGTTATTGAACCGAGAGGCCGCGGCGTACTGGATTCCCGCGTTCGCGGGAATGACAGTTGAGAATGCAGCGACGTCCGCGCGTACTCAATTCATCCCTCTGCTCAGGCGCTGACATCCGCGCTTGTCCCCGGCTGCGTGCGCGAGGCGAGATAGGATGACTGCAATTGCACGCCGGCCTTCTGGCCCTCGGCCAGCATCGCCTGGAAGGCTGCGTCGAGTTGATCGCGGCTATAGGTTGCGGAGCTGCTTTCACGCGGGGTCCATTGCGATTGCGTGATCGCGGTGGAAGCTTTTTCAACGGTGCCACCGAGCCGCTCGGCGTATCTGTCGGCCCGCCACTGCGCCAGATCCGGTCCACTCAGATCGGGTGGATCCTCCAGCTTGCCGATCTTTCCAGCCGCCTCGTTGGTCATCGTTGAGGACCCGCCATTGTACAGGGTGGCGACCACCTTGCCGTCGACCTTCACCTGAGCATAGGTGTTCTCAGGGGCATCGTCCGAGACGACCGACTGAGTTGCGCTCGTGTCATGGGTCATCAGCCAGTTCGATGCCATGAGGTCGCGCAGGTGAGGATTGTCCGCCGCCGATATCGACTTGGCGCCTGTCAGGGGCTTGACCTGCGAGACGTCAATCCGAAAGCCGTCGGTCGCAGCATCAGTCGCATCCGGTCCCGCCGGCTGAAGACTCGATGTCCTATTCGAAGCGGACGTTGATGCGGGTCGCAGATGAGGCAACGCCGCGCTGGATACACCCGACATCATGGAACGCTCTCCGATACTTGCTCAACCTGTGAGAGCAAATCCCGGGCCGCCGACCGGAGCTTGAAGAGACTGGTGTTTTTGCGTTCCGGGAGCTGCGGGGATCGGCCGATTTTGCCATGGTAGGCAGGACTTGCCGAAGACGACACCGGTGGCGAACCGGGAGAGCCGAGATAGCGGCCGCGTTCGGGATGATGGCGGAACGGTTCTGTTTTGCCCGAGGTGTCAAATGGCTTTGCTGTCAGAATCAGCCGTCTTGCGCCTCACGCAAGCCGTTGATTTCGTTATCCTCGGCTACTGTGCATGGGGTTGTTTTCGCTTGTTTTTGTTTTGAGGTCACCCGGACCTCAGGTCGGCGCTAGCGATTCCCGCCGAACAGCCGGTCCATCAGCCAGCCATCGAGTCCTGCGGCTGCCTCCGGTCGCGCATTGGCGCGCGTGGGGGGTGGGCGATAGCCGCCGTTGCTGGCCGGTGCGGGTCCGGGCGCTGCCGCTGTTGGCGGCGACACCTGCGACGTCGCCTGCGCCAGGTTCGACAGGCCCCAGCCACCTGGAGAGCTCGGCAAGGCTGCTACCGGCACGCCCTCGTGCGCTGTGCGCATGAAGCGCGACCAGACTTCGACCGGCAAGCCGCCGCCGGTGGCCTTCTTGGTCGGCGAGTTGTCGTCATTGCCGAGCCACACGCCGGTGACGAGGTTGGCGGTGTAGCCGATGAACCAGGCGTCGCGGTAGTCCTGGCTGGTGCCGGTCTTGCCGGCCGCTGGCCAGCCCGGGATCTCCGCCTTCTTGGCGGTGCCGCTGATCAGCGTTTCCCGCATCATCGCGTTCATCATGCCGACATAGCGCGGGTCGACCACCTGGTTGTGCTCGTCCGCCTGGCGCATGTAGAGCAGCTTGCCACTGAGCGTCCTGATCCGCGTGACGACATGCGGCGTCGCCGTGAAGCCGCCATTGGCGAAGGGTGCATAGGCGCCGACCAGCTCGACCATCGAGACTTCGGAGGTGCCGAGCGCGATCGAGGCGTTGGGCTCGAGTTTCGAGGAGATGCCGAGCCGGTGCGCGGTGCGCACCACGTTCTTCGGCCCGACCTCGAGGCCGAGGCGAATGGCGACCGTGTTGAGCGACATCGCGAGCGCCTGGGTCAGCGTCACCGCGCCGAAATATTCGTGGGTGTAGTTCTCAGGCCTCCAGCCCTTGACCTCGATCGGCGCGTCCTGGCGGACCGTGTCGGGCGTCAGCCCCTGCTCGAGCGCGGTCAGGTACACGAACGGCTTGAACGAGGAGCCCGGCTGGCGCCTGGCGGTGACCGCGCGGTTGTACTGGCTCTCGGAATAGTTCCGCCCGCCCACCATGGCGCGAACCGCGCCGTCGGGCGTCATCGCCACCAGTGCGCCCTGGCTGACATTGAATTTCACGCTCTTGGCCGCGAGCTCGTCGATGATGGCGGCTTCCGCCACGCTCTGGAGCTTCGGATCGATCGTGGTCTCGACCTTGATGCTCTCGTCGATCTGGCCGACCAGATCGTCCAGCACCTCGCCGATCCAGTCGGCGACGTAATTGACCGTGCCGGCGCCGACCGGCTTCACATTGTAGGAGGGTTGGCCGATCGAGGCCTGCGCCTGCGCTTCGGTGATGAATTTGGCATCCGCCATCGCCGTGAGCACGATTTTCGCGCGCGCTTCTGCGCCCTCGGGGTTGCGGTTAGGCGCGAGCCGCGAGGGCGATTTGACGAGACCGGCCAGCATCGCCGCTTCCGCGACGGTGACGTTCTTGGCCGATTTGCCGAAATAGCGCTGCGCGGCGGCCTCGACGCCGTAGGCGCCGGAGCCGAAATAGACGCGGTTGAGATAGAGCTCCAAGATCTCGTTCTTGGAATGCTTGCGCTCCAGCCAGATCGCGAGCTCCGCTTCCTGCAGCTTGCGCGCCATGGTGCGCTCCTGGGTCAGGAACAGGTTTTTCGCCAATTGCTGCGTCAGCGTCGAGCCGCCCTGCGACACGCCGCGATGGAGCACGTTGGTGACGAGCGCGCGGAGGATGCCCACGGGATCGATGCCGAAATGCGAATAGAAGCGGCGATCCTCGATGGCGATGAACGCCTTGGGCAGATATTGCGGCAGATCCTTCAGCGAGACGTTGGCGCCGGCCATCTCGCCGCGTTGCGCCAGCATGCTGCCGTCCATGCCGACGATCTGGATCGTCGGCGGCCGCTTGGGGATTTCCAGCGACTGGATCGGCGGCAGATGAGCGCCGACATAGATCACGACGCCGATCACGGCGATGGCGCCCCATAGGCCCAGCACCGCGCCCCAATAGACCAGGCGACCAAGGCTCGCGCCGATGCGTGACTTCGATCGCCGCTTGGGGCTGCCGCGGCCGGCTGGCGCCTTCCGCTCGCGCGGCGGCTCGTCGCCGGCATCCTCGCTCTTGCGCTTGGCAGATGACTTCGTTGATTTCTTCGGCTTCTCATCGCCGCCAGGAATGCGGTCGGCCGCGGTCAGGCGCAGATCGGCGAGTGCCGCAGGCAAGCCGAACAACGGCTCCTTCCGCCCACCCTTTTTCTTTCCCAACCCCATACGCAAACGCCCGGTCAGCCCGCCCCGCCGCACGCTAGCGGTCGCTGTTTAAGGCCCGGTTACCCAGAGCTTAACGCGCGATTAGGAGGTGCGGCATTCGCTGGCCGCAGTTCCGCTGGGAGGTCGGCAGAGCTAGGATCGCCGGCATAAAAGAAAAGGAAACTCAGATGGGCCACATCGATCCAACCAAGGAGATTTTCGCGCAGTTCCGGGACAACGACCGTCCCGGCCCGATCCACATGCTCAACCTGGTGCGCTTACGCAAGGAGGCAGCCTATCCAGATGGCCGCAAGGCGAGCGGCGCGGAAGCCTATGCGGCCTATGGCCGCGAGAGCGGCCCGGTGTTCGAACGCCTCGGCGGCCGCATCGTCTGGCAAGGCAAATTCGAGTTGATGCTGATCGGCCCCGAGACTGAGCGCTGGGACCATTGCTTCATCGCCGAATACCCAAGCGTCGCCGCGTTCGTCGAGATGATCCGCGATCCCGTCTATCGCGAAGCGGTTAAGCACAGGCAGGCCGCCGTGGAGGATTCACGGCTCATTCGGCACGCGGTGCTGCCGGTGGGCAAGAACTTTGGCGAGGTGCCGGCCTGAGCGGCGTCGGCGGAACTCCCTCCTCAAGGTGGATGGCCGGGCTTGACTCGGCCATCCACGCCTCACCTGCTTGCTCCGAGAAAACTAACCCGCCGGACCCGCATCTTCCAGGAGCGGGCCGAACAGCTCCCAGCGTTCGCCGTTGAACTTCATCATCTGAAGCTGCTTGTTGACGCGGTAGTCGGTCGCCGAGGTGTTGGCCTTGATGCCGGGCAGGGCGATATCGCTGGTCACGTCCTTCAGCGAAGCCGCCTGCTTCATGACGTTTTCGCGCGTCAGGTTGTCGCCGCACTGCTGCAGCACGTGGGCCAAAAGCTGGGCGGTACCGTAGCCGTAGGTATTGAAGTTCGAATCCTTGTCGCCGTCCGGATAGTACTTCGCCATGAAGTCGAAATACTTCTTCAGGCCGGCATCGTCCTTCCAGGTCGGATCGAGCGGATCCTTGCCGTAATTGACGCTGATCACGCCCTTGGCGGCGTCGAGACCGGCAGGCTTCATCACCGCGCCGACCGAGGTGGCGTTGATGTCGACGATCTGCACCGGCTTCCAGCCGATCTCGCCGATCTTCTTGATCGCCTGCGCCGCTTGCTTCGGCGTGCTGGCGCTGAAGAACAGATCGGCGCCGGCATCCTTGATCTTGAGGATCTGCGAATCGACGGTCGGGTCCGAGACTTCGTAGGAGGACTCGTTGACGATCATCTTGGCGGCCTTGTCGCCGAGCCCGGCCTTGATGCCGTTCAGATAGTCCTTGCCGAGATCATCGTTCTGATAGAGCACGCCGACTTTGGCGTTTGGATATTCCTTCAGGATGTACTGGCCGTAGATGCGGCCCTCGACGAAATAGTTAGGGTTGTAGCCCATCGTCCACGGAAAGTTCTTCGGGTCCGTGAACTTCGAGGCGCCGGTGGCCGCGAACAGCTGCGGCACTTTCTTGGAGTTGAGATATTTTTGCACGGCCGCATTCGATGGCGTGCCGATGATCTGGAAGGTCAAGAGCACCTCGTCGCTCTCGACCAGCTTGCGCACCTGCTCCACTGCTTTTGGCGGCGAGTAAGCGTCGTCATACTGGATCAGATTGATCTTGCGGCCGTTGATGCCGCCCTGGTCGTTGATCATTTTGAAATAGGCGGCCTGGGTCTTGCCGATCGACGCGTAGGCCGATGCCGGTCCCGAGAACGGCACGGTCTGGCCGACTTTGATCTCGGTATCGCTGGCCCCCGGATCATATTTCTTCTGGGCATTGGCCGCCGAGACCGATAGCGCCAGGGTCAGCGCCGTTGCCGTGGCCAGATGCAGCATTCCATTCCTCATTCGCATTTCCTCAATGTTTGTTGCCGGTGATCAATCAGGTGCGCCTGTGCGCACCTGATGTCACCGCTGACGGCGATAGTGGATGAGGCGTTGTTGCAACGCAAGTTTGGGCGTGCGCCCGCAGTTCGTAGCATGCGCGGCTGCGCAGCAGGTTTGTAAGGTGGGCAGCGCCGGCGGATGCGCGAAGTGCAGTCCGCCGGGCGTAACCCGCCCTATGAGATATCCGAGAGGCTAACCCGCTGGACCCGCATCCTCCATGATCGGGCCGAACAGCTCCCAGCGTTCGCCGTTGAACTTCATCATCTGCATCTGCTTGTTGACGCGGTAGTCGTTCGGCCCGGTGTTGATCTTGATGCCGGGTAGCGCGAAGCTCGGGGTGAAGTCCTTGATGTTAGCGACCTGCTTCATCACGTTCTCACGCGACAGGTCGTCGCCGCACTGTTTCAGCACCTGCGTCAGCAATTCGGCGACTGAATAAGCATAGGTGTTGACGGTATTGAGCTTGTCCCCTTCGGGGAAATACTTGTCCATGAAGGCAAAGAACGCTTTCACGCCCGGATCGTCCTTCCACTGCGGATCGCCGGGCTCCTTGCCGTATTGGGTGGAGATGATGCCCTTGGAGATGTCGAGACCGGCCGGCTTCAACGTCGCCGAGATCGGGCTCGCGTTGATGTCGAGAATGTGCACCGGCGTCCAGCCGAGCTCGGCGACCTTCTTGATCGCCTGCGCCGCGAATTTGGGTGTCGAGGCATCATAGAAAAGATCGGCGCCCAACGACTTCAGTTTGACCACCTGCGAGTCCACCGTCGGATCGGTGACCTCGTAGGACACCTCGCCGACGATCATGCTGGCGGCCTTGTCGCCGAGACCGCTCTTGAGGCCGGCGAGATAGTCGCGGCCCATGTCGTCGTTCTGGTAGAGCACGCCGATCTTGGCGTTCGGATGCTCCTTGAGGATGTACTTGGCGTAGATGCGTCCCTCGGACACGTAGTTGGGATTATAGGCGATGGTCCAGGGATAGTTCTGCGGATCGTTGAAGCGCGCGGCGCCGGTCGAGGCCAGCAGTTGCGGGATCTTCTTGCCGTTGAGATATTTTTGCACGGCAGCGTTCGCGGCCGTGCCGATGATCTGGAAGGTGAACAGCACCTCGTCGCCTTCGACGAGCTTGCGCACCTGCTCGACCGTCTTCGGCGGCGAATAGGCGTCGTCATACTGGATCAGATTGATCTTGCGGCCGTTGATGCCGCCCTGATCGTTGATCATCTTGAAGTAGGCGGCCTGGGTCTTGCCGATATTGGCGTAGACGGAATAGGGCCCGGAGAACGGCACGGTCTGGCCGATCTTGATCTCGGTGTCGCTCGCGCCGGTGTCGTATTTCTTCTGGGCGAGAGCTTGGTTGGCGGAGAACGCGAAGGCGAGCGCCGCCGTGGCGGTGATGAAGGCTCTGCGATTGCTCATGTGGGCTTGTTCCTCCTGACGGAATTTCCGACCGACGGTCTTGTCCCGTTGATTGCCAACGGTCGCCATCGCTGTCGGAGATTGTGGAGGAACGGCAGGCGCCGCGCAAGGATCGCGGTGCCGCGCTATGGCATCTCAGGTCAGGAACAAGGCCAACAGCGCGAGCGCCGCCGGCAGCGCCTGCACGATCAGGATCCGCGTGCTGACGGTCGCCGCGCCATAAGCGCCGGCCACGATCACGCAGAGCAGGAAGAACGCCTTGATCTGGAACGCGAAGGCCGGATTGCCGTGCACCAGCCCCCAGACCAGGCCGGCGGCCAGGAAACCGTTATAGAGTCCCTGGTTCGCGGCCAGCACCTTGGTGATCGCTGCCTTCTCCGGCGTGTTGCGGAAAACCTTCAAGCCCTGCGGCTTGTCCCAGAGCAACATCTCCAGGATCAGGAAGTAAGCGTGCAGTGCGGCGACCAGCGCCACCAGGATATTCGCGATCCAGATCAAGTTGAGCTCCCCCAGCGTCAGCTTTCGGGTGGACGCTAGCACGGCTGGCGTGGCAAGTGCGATGGCGTGTTTCGATGCAATGGTGCCGCAATGCCCGCGCGACCGACCAAACCGCCTGTAAGCTTCGGCCTCGATCGGCTGGCGACGCCGATCGGGATCGCGCTGCTGATCACCGACGCTGAGGGCGCCTTGCGCGCGCTCGACTGGGAGGATTACGAGCACCGCATGCGCGAGCTCTTGCGCCTGCATTACGGTCTGGTGGACCTGAGTGACCAGCCCGCGCCCGCGGCCATGCGGACTGCGCTGTCGGACTATTTCGACGGCGATCTCGGCCAGCTCTCAGACATCGCCTGGCGCATCGCCGGCACGCCGTTCCAGCAGAAGGTCTGGAATGCATTGGCGCAAATCCCTGCCGGCACCACAATGAGTTACGGCGCGCTCGCCGCAAGGATCGACACGCCCAAAGCCATTCGCGCCGTCGGCCATGCCAACGGCTCCAATCCGATCAGCGTGGTGCTGCCGTGCCACCGCCTGATCGGCGCCGATGGTTCTCTGGTGAAGTATGGCGGCGGCCTCGAGCGCAAGCGCTGGCTGCTGCGGCATGAAGGCGTGGCGGTCTAAGCGCCTGTTTGACAACGGTTGAGCGATTGGCGGCGGCCGGCGATGGGCCGTCGAGCGAGCCTTCGGCCGCTCTCCCCCGCCGTGACCGAATCCATCAGACGTTCGACGTCATTACTTTCTGCGCGATCTTCCAGGTCCCGTTCACCTTCAAGCACGACAACAGGTCTGTGAAGTAACGCGGCGGGATGCGCAATTTCACCTTCAAAAGCGCGAGCTCTCCTTCAACATCCGTCGACAGGATCTGATCGTCTCGCTCGAAGCCCTGTTGCTTTGGAGCTTTCATGTCGCGGACCGCTGCCAGCCAGGTCGCAATCGGCGTCACGCCCACGTTGCCGTCCTCGGCGACCTTCGTCACGGAACTCAAGGGGTGAAATATGGATGCAAATTTCTCGGCATCCATTTCATAGGCAGCATCGAAATAGGTTTGCGCAAGGGAGTGCAAGGCGGGAACGTCCGTATTCATTGTCATCCTCAAAGCCGTTACACCGGGCATTCATGCGGCCCGGCCCGGCCAGCCGTGCCGAGCGTCAGCCTGGCGCCCGTGCAGAAAAGCACCGTAGGTCGTCGAATTGCGGGTGGGAGCCTACGGCATAGTTGTTTATGAAGCCAGCCGACTTGCGCGGCATGGGCTTATGATCGATATTCATAGACGATGACAAACGAATTGAACGAGCTCGCGACGTTCGCAATCGTGGCCAGTGAACGAAGCTTTACGCGCGCTGCGATAAAGCTGGGTGTGTCTCAGTCTGCCTTGAGTCACACAATCCGGAGGCTTGAGCAACGGCTTGAGCTGCAGCTGCTCGCTCGAACAACCAAGAGCGTTGCGCCAACCGCTGCGGGGGCAGCTCTTTTGGAAGACTTGTCTCCGGCGCTTGAGCAAATTCGTCACGCCCTCGACAAGGCCCGAAGTGTTCGGCAGCGACCCGAAGGTCGTCTCCGAATCGTAATGTCACGATCAGCTGCCGTGATGGTGTTGTTGCCGCGGTTGAGAGCTTTCGCTGAGTCCTACCCGGACATCGTTCTGGACGTTGTTACCGTCACTGGCCCCGTGGACCTTGTTGCAGGCGAGTTCGATGCCGGTATCCAGCTTGGCGAGTACATTCAAAAGGATATGATCGCGGTTCGCCTCACGCCCGAACTGCGATTGGCGGTAGTGGGCTCGCCAAGCTATTTCGCTTCACGAAGCATCCCCAAGAAACCAAAGGATCTGAACGATCATCGGTGCGTTACGCTGCGTCTTGCGGGTGGACCATATCGGTGGGAGTTTCAGCAGGGACGAAAGTCGGTCACGATCAACGTGAACGGCCCACTCATCATTGACGATACCCACCTGGTGATCCAGGCGGCGCTCGCCGGGGTTGGTGTGGGACTCGCTTATGAAGAGCAGGTCGCCGAATATGTTGCGAAGCGCCGCCTTGTCCGGGTGCTGGAGGATTGGACTCCGCCAATTCCGGGCTTCTTCATGTATTATCCCAGTCGTCGGCATCAACCGGCGACGCTGTCTGCGCTGGTGAACGCGCTGCGATTCTCCGAACAAAAGTCGGCGCGATGATTCAGCGGGGAATGACGAGAGAAGTCAGGCCGCTGGCTGAACCGCCTTGTCGCCGGCCATCACGTGGGTCAGCGCGCTCTTGATCGCGGCCTGACGTGTCGGCGCGCTGATCTGTGCGCCCAGGAGATCGGTGACGTAGAACACGTCGCGCGCGCGCTCGCCGAAGGTCGCGACATGGGCCGAGGCGATGTTGAGGTTGAGCTTCGAGATCGCGGTGGTCAGCTCGTAGAGCAGCCCGGGGCGGTCGAGGCCGGACATTTCGATCACTGTGTAGCGGTCGGACCATTGGTTGTTGATGGTCACTTCCGGCTCGATCACGAACGGCCGCGCCTTGCCGCGCACGGTGCGCCGGGCCACCACTTCGGGCAGACGCAGCTTGCCTTCCAGCACGTCCTCGATCATCTCGCCGATGCGTGTGGCGCGCCGTCCCTCGTCCTCGTCGCGGTCGTATTCCCTGGAAATCGAGATGGTGTCGAGCGCGCGACCGTCGGTCGTGGTGTAGATCTGGGCATCGACGATGTTGGCACCGGCCGAGGCACAGGCGCCTGCGATGATCGACAGCAGCCAGGGATGGTCGGCGGCGAAGATGGTCAGCTCGGTGACGCCACGCACCTCGTCGAAGCCGACATTGATCGCGAGCTTGTGGCCCGCCTGCTCGCTGGCACGGACGAAGCGCGCGTGGCGGATCTTGCGCGGCAGCTCGACCTTGAGCCAATAGGCCGGATAGTGCCGGGCGATATAGGCGTCGAGCTCTTCCGCCGGCCATTCCGCGAAGGCGTTACGGAATTCGGCATACGCGGCCGTGAGCCGCTTGCCGCGGTCTACCTCCGAGAAGCCACCCGTCAGCACCGGTTCGGTCTCGTAGTACAGCGAGCGCAAGAGCTGCGCCTTCCAGCCGTTCCACACGCCTGGGCCGACGCCGCGGATGTCGGCGGTGGTCAGGATCGTCAAGAGCTTCATCTGCTCGACCGACTGCACCACGGCGGCGAAATTCTCGATGGTCTTGCGGTCGGAGAGATCGCGCGACTGTGCGACCGTGGACATCGTCAGATGCTCCTCGATCAGCCAGGCCACGAGCTCGGTGTCGGCCGGACTGAAGCCGAGCCGCGGGCAGAGCCGTCGCGCCACCTTGGCGCCGGCGATCGAGTGATCCTCGGGCCGGCCCTTGGCGACGTCGTGCAGCAGCGTCGCAATGTAGATCACGGAGCGATGCTCCGGCCGGATCTTGCGCATCAGGTCGCTCGCCACCGCGAATTCCTCGATGCCGCCGCGTTCGATGTCCTGGAGGAACCCGACGCAGCGGATCAAATGCTCGTCGACGGTGTAGTGATGATACATGTTGAACTGCATCATCGAGACGATCTTGCCGAAGGCACGGATGAAATGGCCGAGCACGCCGGTCTCGTTCATCCGCCGCAGCACGATTTCCGCGTTGTCGGATGTCAGGATCTCCATCAACAGCCGGTTGGCTTCGGGATTCTCGCGCATCTGCGCGTTGATCAGGCCGAGCGAACGCGTCACGTCGCGCATCGCGTCCGGGTGGAAGGCGAGATTGTTCTTCTGCGCCAGGCGGAAGATGCGGATCAAATTGACCGGATCATGCTTGAACACGTCGGGCGCGGCGACGTTGATGCGGTTGTTGTCGACGATGAAGTCGTCGCTGTCGGGCACTCGCCGCTTCACCGCGGTGGGGCGCAGCCGCGCCATCATCCGGCTCAGCACCGGCGCGGGCTTGGCCTGCTGGTCCTCGAGCTTGGCGCAGAGGATGGCGGTGAGGTTGCCGACTTCCTTGGCGACCAGGAAGTAGTGCTTCATGAAGCGTTCGACGTCCTGCATGCCGGGATGCGAGGTGTAGCCGAGCCGGACCGCGATCTCGCGCTGGAGGTCGAAGGAGAGGCGCTCTTCAGGGCGACCGGAGTAAAAGTGAAGATTGCAGCGCACCGACCAGAGGAAGTCGGCGCAGCGGCGGAAGGTGCGGTATTCCTGCGCGTCGAACACGCCGCGGTCGACCAGTTCGTCGGTGTCGCTCACGCGGTAGACGTACTTCGCGATCCAGAACAGCGTGTGCAGGTCGCGGAGCGCACCCTTGCCGTCCTTGACGTTGGGTTCGACCAGATAACGCGATTGGCCGCCGCGGCGATGCCGCTCCTCACGCTCGGCGAGTTTCGCGGTGACGAACTCGGACGCGGTGCCTTGCACGACCTCCTTGTCGAAGCGGGCAACCAGCTCGTCATAGAGCGGCCGGTCTCCGGTAAGGAAGCGCGTCTCCAGGATCGCGGTGCGGATGGTCATGTCGCCGCGCGCCTGCCGGATCGACTCGTCGACCGAGCGCGTGGCGTGACCGACCTTCAGCCCCATGTCCCAGAGGCAATAGAGAATGGCCTCGGCGACCTGCTCGCCCCAGGCGGTCTGCTTGTAGGGCAGGATGAAGAGCAGATCGATGTCGGACTCGGGGGCCATCAGGCCGCGGCCATAGCCGCCGGTCGCCACCACTGCCATGCGCTCGGCACCGCTCGGAATCGGCGAGCGGTAGAGATGGCGGGTCGCGGCCGAATACAGGATGCGGATGATCTCGTCCTGCACGTGGCACAGTCGCTCGGCGCAGCGCCGGCCATGACGGTCCTTCAGCAGGATCGTCTGTGCCGCAGCGCGCGAGGCAATCAGCTCGGCCTTGAGCAGTTGCGCCATGGCCGTGCGGAACGCGTCCTCGCGTCCCTGGTGCTTCTCGGCAAGCGCATCGACCGCGGCGGTGATCCGCGCGGTGTCGAAGCGATCGTCCACCTCGGCCTTGTGTTCAGTCGCGACGCTGTCCATGTCTCACCGGATATAAGAGGCGGCCGGCGCTGTCACCCGCCATTCTCTCGCAATAGTCGTTCCATGCTGGAAAGGTGCGGCTTTGGGCAAAGCTGTTCTCAGCCGGCGCGCTTTCGAGGGATGGATTTTCTCGTTGATTTCTAGATCTAACTCATTGAAAAACAATGAAGTTTTGAGGAGGTCGGGCATGACCAGGATTACACGACGCATACTGTTGGCGGGAGCGGTCGCTCTTGCCATGTCCCCCGCGGCGCGGGCGGCGGATCCGCTCAAGGAAATCCGTATCGACTGGGCGACCTATAATCCGGTGTCGATGGTCCTGAAGCAGAAGGGACTCCTGGAAAAGGAGTTCGCCAAGGACGGCATCACCGTCACCTGGGTGCAGTCGGCCGGCTCCAACAAGGCGCTCGAATTCCTCAATGCGGGCTCGATCGACTTCGGCTCGACCGCGGGCTCGGCGGCGCTGGTCGCGCGTATCAACGGCAACCCGATCAAGTCGATCTACGTCTATTCGCGTCCCGAATGGACGGCGTTGGTGACATCAAAGGATTCCAAGATTGCTAATGTCGCCGATCTCAAGGGCAAGCGGGTCGCGGTGACGCGCGGCACCGATCCGCACATCTTCCTGGTGCGCGCATTGCTTGGCGCAGGTCTCACCGAAAAGGACATCACGCCGGTGCTGCTCCAGCACGCCGACGGCAAGACCGCGCTGATCCGCGGCGACGTCGATGCGTGGGCCGGGCTCGATCCGATGATGGCGCAGGCCGAGGTCGAGGACGGCGCGAAACTGTTCTATCGCAAGGCCGACGCCAACACTTGGGGCATCCTCAATGTGCGCGAGCAGTTTTTGAAAGACTATCCGGACGCCGCCCGCCGCGTGCTCGCGGTGTACGAAGAGGCGCGCAAATATTCGCTCGCGAATTACGACGAGCTCAAGAAGACCTTCATCGCCGTGACCAAGCTGCCGGAGCCTGTCGTCGACAAGCAACTCAAGGAGCGCACCGAGCTGACCCACAGCCGCATCGGCGCGCCCCAGCGCGAATCGATCCTCGCCGCGGGCCTCGCCCTGCAACAGGCCGGCGTCGTCGACGCCAAGGTCGATGTGAAGGCGACGCTGGATGCGTTGATCGACGATCAGGTCCCGCTGCCGACGAATTAAAGGCAGGCGGGCGGCAAACTCGTTCGTCGTCCCGGGGCGCGAAGCGAGCCCGGGACCCATAACCACAGGAAGTGGTTTGGCGCCAAAGGGGCAACTCCGAGTCACCGTAGCCACGCCTTCCCGTGGTTAGGGGTCCCGGATCTGCGCTCCGCTTCGCTGCGCTTGTCCGGGACGACGCCGAGAATGCCGCGCGCCCTTGCAATCTCGCACAGGACGCGCTTCCTACCGGCCATGATCTCTGACGCGCCAGTCCTGCAACAGACTACGGAACCGGCCGAGAGCGCCGCGCCCTCGCGGCTGTCGCGCTATGCGGGGCCGACGCTGGGATTGCTGTTGCCACTGACCCTCGCGCTTGGCTGGGAACTCGTGGTCTGGTCCGGCTGGTCCAACGGCCGGCTGGTGCCGCCGCCCTCGCGCTTGTTCGCCACCGTCGTTGATCTTGCGCGCTCCGGCGAACTGTTCCGTCACATCGCCGCAACGCTGTGGCGTGTCGGCCTTGGCTTTGCGTTCGGCGTGGTCGCGGGGACCTTGCTCGGCGCCATATCCGGCTATTGGTCGCTGGCGCGGCGGCTGCTCGACCCGACCGTGCAGGCGCTGCGCGCGATCCCGTCGCTGGCCTGGGTGCCGCTGTTCATCCTCTGGCTCGGCATCTTCGAGACCTCGAAGATCGCGCTGATCGCAGTCGGCGTGTTCTTTCCGGTCTATCTCGGCGTGATGGGCGCGATCCTCATCGTCGATCGCAAGATCGTCGAGGTCGGTCGCACATTCCGTCTCTCCGGGCCTGCCATGATCCGCCGTATCCTGCTGCCCGCGGTGCTGCCGGCCTATGTCGTGTCCTTGCGCGTCGGTCTTGGTCTGGGCTGGATGTTCGTGGTGGCGGCCGAGCTGATCGGCGCGTCCGAAGGCCTCGGCTATCTCCTGCTCGACGGCCAGCAGCTCGGCAAGCCCGCGCAGATCCTCGCCGCCATCGTGATCTTCGCGATCCTCGGCAAGCTCACGGATTGGTTGATCGAGATCGCGGCTGCGCCCTTCCTGCGCTGGCAGGACGCCTTTGGGCGTACAACGGGAGCATAAGGCGATGCTGGCGCTCGACCGGGTCAGCAAGACCTATCCCAACGGCGTGCAGGCGCTGGCGCGCTTCTCCGCCGAGATCAGGCAAGGCGAGATCGTCGCCATCATTGGCGGCTCGGGCTGCGGCAAGTCCACGCTGCTGCGCGCCATCGCGGGCCTCGACCGCGCAAGCTCGGGCACGGTGACGCTGGACAACGAGGCGATCGCCGCGCCGCATGCCAAGATCGGCATCATCTTCCAGGAGCCGCGGCTGCTGCCCTGGCTCAGCGTCGCCGACAATATCGGCTTTGGTCTTGCCGATGGGCCCGCGACCGAGCGGCGTGAAAAGGTGGCGCGTGCGCTCGAGCGTGTCGGGCTCGCCGAGAAGGCGCAGGCCTGGCCGCGCGAGCTCTCGGGCGGGCAGGCACAGCGCGTCGCGATCGCCCGCGCGCTGGTGCCGCAGCCCGAGGTGCTCTTGCTCGACGAGCCGTTCTCGGCGCTCGACGCTTTCACCCGCAGGGACCTCCAGGATCATCTGCTCGATCTCTGGGCCGACACGCGGCCGACGCTCATCCTCGTCACCCATGACGTCGACGAGGCCGTGGTGCTGGCTGACCGCGTGCTGGTGATGCGGCCGCGGCCGGGCCGGCTGTTCGACCAGATCGAGATCAACCTGGGCAGGCCACGCGACCGCAATTCGCCGCTGTTCGAGAATTTCAAGCGAAGTGTGCTGACGTCACTCGATCGTTCGCTCGACCGCAGCGTGCCCGACCGTGACGCAACCCAGGGTCCCGGTCAGGCCATGTGGTGGTGACAATTTCGCTCCGAGCCGGTACATCGCAAGCCGGTACTTCGTAGAGACGATTTTCCCGGGAGAGACAAAATGGACGCCGCAGCACTGCGCCAGATGCAGGCCCCGATCAAGGAGCGCTACAAGACCGACCCCAAGACCGCGATGATCACGTTGAGGGCCAAGGGCTCGACCGACAGCGAGGGCATCGCCTGCAAGGTCGAGACCGGCCGCGCCATCGCAATGGCCGGCCTGCATCCCGCAACCGGCGGCTCCGGCCTCGAGCTCTGCTCGGGCGACATGCTACTCGAAGCGCTGGTCGCCTGCGCCGGCGTCACGCTGAAATCGGTCGCGACCGCGATCGAGGTACCCTTGAAGACCGGCAACGTCTACGCCGAGGGCGATCTCGATTTCCGCGGCACGCTCGGCGTCGACAAGGAGACGCCGGTCGGCTTCGCCGAGATACGTCTGCGCTTCGACGTCGATACTGATGCGCCGCAAGACAAGCTCGACCTGCTGCTCAAGCTCACCGAGCGCTACTGCGTGGTCTATCAGACCATCAAGAACGGCCCGAAGGTCTCGGTGTCGATGCAGCGGATGTAGCGAGCGAAGGCCGCTCGCCCAACAATTCGTGTCGTCTCGGCGAAGCCCGGGACGACAAAAGAAAAAAATGTCCCCCGAGCTCCACCTCATCCTCATCCTCGTTCTGCGCATGATGGTCGCGGCGGCGTTCGTCGTGACGGCGTCGATCATCACCGAGCGTTCAGGGCCGGTGATCGGCGCGCTGGTCGCGACCTTGCCGGTTTCGGCCGGACCATCCTACGTCTTCCTCGCGCTCGACCACGATGCCGCCTTCATCGCGCAGGGCGCGCTGTCGAGCTTGCCGGTCAATGCCGCGACGATCTTGTCTCACCTATGTGGTGCTGGCGCAGCGGCGCAGCCTTCTGGTGAGTTGCGGAAGCGCGGTCGCGGTCTGGATCGTGTTCGCCTCGATCATCAAGCAGTTCGACTGGCCGCTCACCGCCGGGCTCGCCGCCAATCTGATCGCGTTCGGCATCTGCATTCCGCTGCTCGCGGGCTATCGCCATGTAAAGATGCCGCTGGTGACGCGGCGCTGGTATGACGTGCCGATGCGGGCCGCGCTGGTCGCGACCCTCGTCGCAATCGTCGTCTCGACCTCGGGCTGGGTCGGTCCCCGGATCAGCGGCATCATCGCGCTGTATCCGGTGGTGTTTTCCAGCATCATGGTGATCCTGCATCCGCGAATCGGCGGTCCGCCGACCGCCGCGGTGCTGGCCAATTCGGCTTGGGGGCTGCTCGGATTCGGAATGGCGATCGCGGTGTTGCACGTGGCGGTGGCGTGGTTCGGCTCCGCCGTCGGTCTTGGGCTTGCACTCGCCACCTGCATTGTTTGGAATCTGACGCTGTGGGGGATCGGGCGGCGTACGCAGCACAAGGCGCGGCAAGCGCCGTGACACTACGGACATGCGGCGCGGCGTCGCCGGATACTTCCGTAGCAAAACTCGCCATGACCGATCGCGAGACGCTTTCCTTCAAACTCCTGAAGGACCAAGCATTCAAGTGACAGCGCCGACCGAGCAGCGTGTAAGGCCTACCGTCGTGCAGCTTTAGGCTGCTCTGTCGGCGATCGCTTTTCCCAGAATTCGTTAGCACTTTATTCGAATCTTATGGGTACTGAATCATCTTGCGTATCCGCCTTGGTCTTCGCAACGCGAGTTTTACCGGCGGAATTCGATTGGAATTCAGCGCGTGTGCCGCGCCGTCACGTCACCTGATCCCGTCTCGCAATTTAATGATTTTGGAGATTCAATGATGTTTGGCCGCAAGTCCCGCAACGACGCGGATGCTAAGCTCGCCGCCATCGGCCGCTCGCAGGCCATGATCGAGTTTGCCATGGACGGCACGATCCTGAGCGCCAACCAGAATTTCTTGAACGCCCTCGGCTATTCCCTCGACGAAATCAAGGGAAAGAAGCACGCCATGTTCATGCCGGCCGACCAGCGCGACGGCGCCGAGTACAAGGCGTTCTGGGCTGCATTGAACCGCGGCGAGTATCAGGCAAGCGAGTTCAAGCGGATCGCGAAGGGCGGCCGTGAGATCTGGATCGAAGCATCCTACAATCCGGTGCTCGACGGCAACGGCAAGACGGTGATGGTCGCCAAGATTGCGACCGAAATCACCGAGAAGAAGATCCGGAGCATGACGGAGTCTTCGAAGATCGCCGCTATCGGCCGCGCCCAGGCCGTGATCGAGTTCAAGCTCGACGGCACCATCGTCACGGCCAACGAGAATTTCTGCAACGCGCTTGGCTATTCGCTGACCGAGATCCAGGGCAAGCATCACAGCCTCTTCATGCCCCAGGCCGAGCGCGACGGCGCGGCCTATCGCGAGTTCTGGGCCAAGCTCAACCGCGGCGAATACCAGGCTGGCGAGTTCAAGCGCATCGGCAAGGGCGGCCGCGAGGTCTGGATTCTCGCCTCCTACAATCCGCTACTCGATGAGAACGGCAAGCCCTTCGGCGTCGCCAAGTTCGCGACCGACGTCACGGCGGAGAAGCTGAAGAATGCCGTCCTTGCGGGCCAGATCACGGCGATCGAGAAGGCGCAGGCGGTGATCGAGTTCAACATGGACGGCACGATCATCACCGCCAACGCCAATTTCCTCGGCGCCCTCGGCTATTCGCTGGCTGAGATCAAGGGCAAGCACCACAGCATGTTTGTCGAGCCCTCGGAGCGCGATGGCAATGGCTATCGCGAGTTCTGGGCGGCGCTCAACCGCGGCCAGTATCAGGCGGCCGAATACAAGCGCATCGGCAAGGGCGGCAGGGAGGTCTATATCCAGGCCTCCTACAATCCGATCATGGATCTCAACGGCAAGCCGTTCAAGGTCGTGAAATATGCGACCGACGTCACGAAACAGGTGCTGGTCCGCATGGGCAACGAGCGCGTCCGCGGCATGATGGAATCGGTCGCCGCCGGATCGGAAGAGCTGAACGCCTCGGTGCGGGAGATTTCCGAGGCCATGACCAAATCGCGCGAGACGGCGATGAGCGCGGTGGAGCAGGTCGCGTCCGCTGATGCCCAGGCCCAGCGCCTCACTGAAGCGGCGCTGGCGATGAGCGGGATCGTCGAGCTCATCAACAACATCACCGGGCAGATCAACCTCCTGGCACTCAACGCCACCATCGAATCCGCCCGCGCCGGTGAAGCCGGTCGGGGTTTTGCGGTGGTGGCCTCGGAGGTCAAGAGCCTCGCCAACCAAGCCAAGCAGGCCACTGACAAGATCGGCGCTGAGATCGGTAGCCTCAACGGCATCTCTGGAGACGTCGTCACCGCCCTGGCTTCGATCAAGACGGCCATCAGCAACGTCAGCGAATATGTGACGTCGACGGCCGCGGCAATCGAAGAGCAGAGCACGGTGACCAACGAGATGTCGACCAGCATGCAGCGCGCCGCAGCGGAAGTGGCGGCGATCGCGGCGAGGGCGTAGCGTTCAGAAGCATAGGGTGGGTTAGCGAAGCGTAACCCACCACTTCTCGCGCGCTGACAAAGGTGGTGGGTTACGCCTTCGGCTCACCCACCCTGCGGCACCGTCACTGCTTCGGCAGCTTGGCCTTCAACGCATACAGCGCATCGAGCGCTTCGCGTGGCGACATCTCGTCCGGATGCAGCGCCTTCACCGCGTCCATCAGCAGTTCGGCCTCGCTCGGCGGTGTGACTTCTGCGGCGGCGCGCGAGGGCACTGCGAACAGCGGCAGATCGTCAGCAAGCGCGCGCGCGGTCTGGCCGCGGTCCTGGGCTTCCAGCTTCGCCAGTACCGATTTGGCGCGCGTGATCACGGCCGGCGGCAGGCCCGCGAGCTTGGCGACCTGGATTCCGTAAGAGCGATCGGCCGAACCCGGCAACACCTCGTGCAGGAACACGACATTGCCCTGCCATTCCTTCACCCGCACGGTCGCGTTGAACATCCGCGGCAGCTTGGCGGAGAGCGCCGTCAGCTCGTGGTAATGCGTCGCGAACAGCGTGCGGCAGCGGTTGCTCTCGTGCAGGTGCTCGATTGCGGCCCAGGCGATCGAGAGGCCGTCGAAGGTCGCGGTGCCGCGGCCGATTTCATCAAGGATCACGAGCGCGCGCTCGCCGGCCTGGTTGAGGATGGCAGCGGTCTCGACCATCTCGACCATGAAGGTGGAACGGCCGCGGGCGAGATCGTCGGCGGCGCCGACACGCGAGAACAGGCGGTCGATGATGCCGATCCGCGCGCGTGTCGCCGGCACGAAACTTCCGATCTGGGCGAGCAACGCAATCAGCGCGTTCTGGCGCAGGAAGGTCGACTTACCCGCCATGTTCGGACCGGTCAGCAACCAGAGCTGGCCGGATTTTTGCGCAGGGCCCGGCGAGAGATCGCAGGCATTGGCGATGAACGGCTGGCCATTGCGCTTCAAGGCCTGCTCGACCACGGGATGGCGGCCCGCCTCGATCGCAAAGCCGAGAGACGAGTCCACCTCGGGCCGCACATAGTTCTGGTCGATCGCCAGCTTGGCAAGCGACGTCGCGACGTCGAGCAGCGCAAAGGCGTGAGCGGCGGCGCGCAGTTCCTCGCTGATGGCCAAAGCCTTGGCGCAGAGCCGCTCGAAAATCTCGAGCTCGAGCCCGAGTGCGCGGTCGCCGGCATTGGCGATCTTGGCTTCGATCTCCCCGAGCTCGGAGGTGGTGAAGCGGACCTGGCCGGCCAGCGTCTGGCGGTGGATGAAGGTTGCGTTTAGCGGCGCCGACATCAGCTTGTCGCCGTGCTGCGCGGTGACCTCGACGAAATAGCCGAGCACGTTGTTGTGCCGGATCTTGAGCCCCTTCACACCCGTGTTGTCGGCGTAGCGCGCCTGCATCGAGGCCACCACCAGGCGCGAGGCGTCGCGCAGATTTCGCGTTTCGTCCAGCGCAGGCTCATAGCCCTGGCGAACGAACCCGCCGTCGCGCTTGATCAGCGGCAGTTGATCGTCGAGCGCCCTGGCGAATTCCGCCGCGAGCTCGCGCGATGGCTTTTGCAGCGCCGCCATCACGACGGCGATCTCCTGCGGCGGCTGGTCGAGTTCGTCAAGCCGCGTCAGCACCTGGTCGGCGGCGATGATGCCATCGCGCAGGCCGGCGAGGTCACGCGGACCGCCGCGGCCGACGGATATACGGGCCAGCGCCCGCGACATGTCCGGGGCGCCGCGCAGGATGCTGCGGATGTCCTCGCGCGCGGCCGAGTCGGCAACGAAGCTGCCGACGGCATCGAGCCGCCGCGCAATCGCCGCCGCATCGGTCAGCGGCGCGGCAAGCCGCTGCGCCAGCAGGCGCGAGCCGGCCGAGGTCACCGTGCAGTCGATCGCGTCGAGCAGCGAGCCGCGGCGTTCGCCGGCGAGTGTCCGCGTCAGTTCGAGATTGGCGCGGGTGGCGGGATCGATCGCCATGGTCGCGCCCGAGGCTTCGCGCGCGGGCGGCGACAGCGGCGGATGTTTGCCGACCTGGGTGCGGTCAACATAGGTGACGGCGGCGGCGGCGGCAGTGGCTTCCAGCCGCGTGAGCTGGGACAGTCCGTCCATGGTCGCGACGGCAAAATAGTCGCACAGCCGCTTCTCGGCAGTGGCGCCGTCGAAGACGTCGCGGGTCAGCGGCGTCACCGCCGGCAGCTCGCGCAGGGTCTGTCCGAGCTCGCTGTCGTTATAGAGCGCGTCGGTGACGATCACCTCGTTCGGATTGATCCGCGCCAGCGTGGCGGCGAGTTCGCCGCCCGAACATTCCGTCACCGTGAATTCGGCGGTCGAGATGTCGATCCAGGCGAGGCCAAAGCGGTCACCGCCCGCCGATGAGCGCGCGCGCGCGAGCGCCAGCAGGTAATTGTTGGCGCGCGCGTCGAGCAGCGTGTCCTCGGTCAGCGTGCCCGGCGTGACCAGGCGCACCACGCCGCGGCGCACGACGCTCTTGTTGCCGCGTGCTTTCGCCGCCGCGGGATCCTCGGTCTGCTCGCACACCGCGACCCGGTGCCCGGCGGTGATCAGCCGGTGCAAATAGTCCTCGGAGCGCTCGACTGGCACGCCGCACATCGGGATATCGGCGCCTTGATGCTTGCCGCGCTTGGTCAGGACGATGCCGAGTGTCCTGGAGGCGATCTCGGCGTCCTCAAAGAACAGCTCGTAAAAGTCGCCCATCCGGTAGAACAGCAGAAGGCCCTGATGTGCCGCCTTGATTTCAAGGTACTGTTCCATCATCGGCGTGACGCGCGCGGCAGCTTCCGCCTGCGGCGCGGGCGTATCGTCGGGAGGCGGTGCAGGGATCGGTTGTTGCATTGTCATGGGCGGCGCAACCTACAAAATTTCGCCCCGCGCTCCTATCGCTTTGGGCGGAGAGGGGAGGTTTTCCACGTTGTCCGCACCGCGGCATGCGCAACTCGCGTGCACACCCGTCGGAACACGCGCGTATCGGTCAATTGACCTGCCGCGGGCGCCCTCCTAAAACTCCGTCGACATTGAAGAATTTAGGCCGGATCGCGGCATTCAGGGAGAACAACCATGCGTGACGTCTTTATCTGCGATGCCGTGCGGACCCCGATCGGCCGTTTTGGCGGGTCGCTCGCCAAGGTGCGTGCCGACGACCTGGCGGCGGCCCCGATCAAGGCGCTGATGGCCAAGCACCCCAATCTCGATTGGGCACAGGTTGACGAGGTCTTCTTCGGCTGTGCCAACCAGGCCGGCGAGGACAACCGCAACGTGGCACGCATGGCGCTCCTGCTTGCGGGCCTGCCGGATTCCGTTCCAGGCCAGACCCTGAACCGGCTCTGTGCCTCCGGTCTCGATGCGGTCGGTGCGGCCGGCCGCGCTATCCGTTCCGGCGAGATCGAGCTTGCGATTGCCGGCGGCGTCGAATCCATGACGCGCGCGCCCTTCGTGATGGGCAAGGCGCAGGAAGCGTTCTCGCGCTCGGCTGAGATCTTCGACACCACGATCGGCTGGCGCTTCATCAATCCGCTGCTGAAGGCGCAGTATGGCGTCGACGCGATGCCCGAGACCGGCGAGAACGTCGCCGAGGAATTCCAGGTCTCGCGCGCGGATCAGGACGCCTTCGCGATCCGCTCGCAGCAGCGCGCGGGCGCCGCGATTGCGGCCGGCTATTTCGCCGAAGAAATCACCCCGATCACCATTCCCGGCGGCAAGGCCGGCCCTGTCACCGTCGACAAGGACGAGCATCCGCGTCCCGAGACCACGCTGGAAGCCCTGACGAAGCTCAGGCCGATCGTGCGCAATCCCGGCACGGTGACCGCGGGCAACGCCTCCGGCGTCAATGACGGCGCCGCCGCGATGATCCTGGCGTCCGAGGCTGCGGTGAAGAAGCACGGCCTGACGCCGCGCGCGCGCATCCTCGGCCTCGCCTCCGCCGGCGTGCCGCCGCGCATCATGGGCATCGGCCCGGTGCCGGCCACCCGCAAGCTGATGGAACGTCTCGGCAAGAAAATCGGCGATTTCGACCTGATCGAGCTCAACGAAGCCTTTGCCTCGCAGGGTATCGCCTGCATGCGCCAGCTCGGCGTTGCCGACGATGCCGATTTCGTCAATCCGCATGGCGGCGCGATTGCGCTCGGTCATCCCCTCGGCATGAGTGGCGCGCGCCTCGCGCTCACCGCGGTGCACGGCATGGAGAAGCGCGGCGGCAAGCTCGCGCTCGCCACCATGTGCGTCGGCGTTGGCCAGGGCGTTGCGGTCGCCATCGAGAAGCTGAACTGACGGGACGCGCAGCGTGCCGTCATCCCGGAGCCGGGTGCCCCAGACTCGTCATGCCCGGGCTTGTCCCGCCTGCGAGGCCGAAGCCTCTTCGGCGAGGCGAAGGCCCGGGCATCCACGTTCTTGGTGCCGCGAGAAGAAGGTCGTGGATGGCCGGGACAAGCCCGGCCATGACGCAAGGTGAGGGAGCATCCCATGATCATCGCGCGCGAGCAGGACGTCACGGCCGCGGCCTTGGCGGTGATGGAGCAGACATCCGATCCACGGCTACGCCAGATCATGGTCTCCCTGGTCAAGCATCTGCACGGTTTTGTTCGCGACGTTCGCCTGACCGAGAAGGAATTCCGCGACGCCACGGCTGTTATCGCCGAACTCGGCAAGCTCTCGACCGACACGCATAATGAGGTCGTGCTGATGGCAGGCTCGCTCGGCGTCTCGCCGCTGGTGTGCCTGCTGAATAATGGCGATGAGGGCAACACGGAGACCGACCAGTCGCTGCTCGGACCATTCTGGCGGCTGAACTCGCCGCGGGTGGAAAATGGCGGATCGATCGTCCGCTCCGAGACCCCAGGCGCGCCGCTGTTCGTCAACGGCCGCGTCGTGGACAAGGACGGCCGTCCCGTCGCCGGCGCCGAGGTCGACGTCTGGCACGCGTCGCCGGTTGGTCTCTATGAAAACCAGGACCCCGAGCAGGCCGACATGAACCTGCGCGGCAAGTTTACGACCGACCAGGACGGAGCCTTCTCGTTCCGCTCCGTGATGATGGTCGGCTATCCCATTCCGACCGACGGCGTGGTCGGCCGCCTCCTGGAGGCGCAGAAGCGGCATCCCTATCGTCCCGCGCACCTGCACGCGTTGGTCTTCAAGCCCGGATTCAAGGTGCTGATCTCGCAGGTCTACGACCCCGCCGACCCGCATATCGATAGTGACGTGCAGTTCGGCGTGACCAAAGCGCTGATGGGCAAGTTCCTGCGCCATGACACGCCACATCCGACCGAGCGCGACGTCGCGACGCCCTGGTATTCGCTGGACCATGTCTATCGGCTCGAAGCCGGCGAGGCCGTCCTGCCGCGTCCGCCGATCAAATAGGGCTCAAAGCCGCTTCCCCCAATTAGTTATATCCTATAATGATTGGCGGAAGCGTTGACCGGTCGGAAAAGGGCCGGGGAGGAGTTCGCCAATGACATTCATCTATCCCGTCGACAGCAACACGGCGCATCCGCTGCCGCTGTCGCCCGAGTACAAAAGCTCGGTCAAGCGTGCGCCGAACAAACCCTTGATCCCGATGCGCCATACGCTGTCGGAGCTGACCGGCCCGGTCTACGGCCACGAGA
Source organism: Bradyrhizobium sp. 35 (assembly GCF_023073215.1). NCBI lineage: Bacteria > Pseudomonadati > Pseudomonadota > Alphaproteobacteria > Hyphomicrobiales > Nitrobacteraceae > Bradyrhizobium > Bradyrhizobium sp. 35. The sequence goes on along the minus strand of NZ_JADPJC010000144.1, from coordinate 351,466 downwards.
CCGTTCGCGAGGGCGACAATGATCTCACCACCCAACACACCGGCGAGCCGCTCGGGGAACGCATTATTGTGCACGGCCATGTGCGCGACGAGGACGGCCGCGGCGTGCCGAACTCGCTGGTCGAGATCTGGCAGGCCAATTCCTGCGGCCGTTACGTTCACGTCCGCGACCAGCATCCCGCTCCGCTCGATCCGAACTTTACGGGCGCCGGCCGCACCGTGAGCGACGTCTCCGGTTACTACCGCTTTGTCACCATCAAGCCTGGCGCCTATCCCTGGGGCAACCATCATAACGCCTGGCGTCCCGCACACATCCATCTCTCTGTGTTCGGCCATTCCTTCGTCACGCGTCTCGTGACGCAGATGTACTTCCCGGCCGATCCGCTGTTCCCGTTCGATCCGATCTTCAATTCGGTGCCGGACGAGAAGGCGCGGGCGCGGATGGTGTCGTCATTTGATCTCGAGAACACCCAGCCCGAATGGGCGCTGTGTTACCGCTTTGACATCGTGCTGCGCGGCAAGAACGCCACCCCTATGGAGAACCATTAAGTGCAGGACAATGGGATCACGCCGTCGCAGACCGTCGGCCCGTTCTTCAAATACGGCCTGACGCCGACCGGCGAGTATGCCTGGAATGATGCGTTCACCAACTCGACGCTGACGCCCGACGTCACCGGCGATCGCGTCCGGATCGAGGGCCGCGTGTTCGACGGCGACGGAGTCGTTGTGCCCGATGCCATGCTGGAGATCTGGCAGGCCGACGCGCAGGGGCGCTTCGCGGATCCGCAGGACAAGCGCGCGCTGCCGAATGCGAGCTTCCGCGGCTTTGCCCGTTGCGGCACCGACAAGGACGGCAATTATTCCTTTGAAACCATCAAGCCGGGCGTGGTGCCCGATCCCGACGGCAAGCCGCAGGCACCGCATGTCCTGCTTGCGGTGTTTGGTCGCGGCATGCTGCGGCATCTCTATACCCGCATCTATTTCAGTGACGAGGCCGGCAATGCCGCCGATCCCGTGCTGGCGGTGGTGCCTGCCGACCGTCGCGCCACGCTGACGGCCGTGCGCGAGGCCGGCAAGCCGGTGTACCGGCTCGACCTGCGGCTCCAGGGCGACAACGAAACGGTATTTTTCGACGTGTGACCCCCAGCGCCGTCCCGGACAGGCGGAGCGCCGATCCGGGACGACAGCGGAGGACGGGCCCAAGCTTCGCTGCCCGAAACTGTTGACCTGACGCCATTTCCCGTATTTTTCCGGAGTTCGCGCGATGCAATTTCCGCGCGATGCAATCCCGTGTTTACCGTAATCCTTTAGGGTCCGTGGGATTCAGCGCGGCCCATTGGATTTTTCCATGAAAATTCGTCTTTCGCTTTCTTCCGCAATCATTGCTTTCGGCATCGTTCTGGCCATCGGCTTTACCGCCGTGGTCTCGACCAGCCTCTACGCCTTGAAAGAGCTCAAGGTCGGCGGTCCGCTCTATTCTGATATCAAGCTCGGAAACGATCTCATCGCCGACATCCTGCCGCCGCCGGAATATGTGATCGAGGCCTACCTCGAGGCCACGCTCGCCATGCGCGAGCCCGACCAGCTGGCGGCCCATGCCGAACGCCTGGCCCAGCTCCGCAAGGATTACGACGAGCGCAAGGCATTCTGGGTCACCTCCAGCCTCTCGGCCGACCTGAAGACGACCCTGGTGTCGAAATCCGACGCCGAGGTGCAGAAGTTCTGGAAGCTGTTGTCCGACCAGCTCCTCCCCGCCCTCAAGGCCAAGGATACGGCCGTCTCCGAGCGGGCCTACGCGCAGCTCAAGGAGGCCTATACCGCGCATCGCGCCGTCATCGACAGCATCGTCGAGAGCGCCAACAAGCAGAATGCCGACATGGAGAAGCTGGCCGCGGACCGCGACAGCTCGATGCTTTACATCCTCCTCGGCGTCTCCGCCGCCGTCCTCGCCTTCATTGCGGCGGGCCTGCTCGGCGTCGCCTTCGGCGTGATGCGCCCGATCGTGCGCATGACCAGCGCGATGCAAAAGCTCGCGACCGGCGATCTCGCCGCCGACATTCCTTTCGCGCACCGGCAGGACGAGGTCGGCTCGATGGCGGGTGCGCTCTTGGTGTTCAAGCAGTCCGCGGTCGAGAATTTCCGCCTGCGCGAGGAGCAGTTGCAGAAGGAGCAGGAGGCGGCGCTCGCCAAGCGTGAGGCCCTGCATCAGATGGCCGAAACCGTCGAGCGCGAGACCGGCCGCTCGGTCGACACCGCGAGCGCGGCGACGCAAGGCGTGGAGCGTGCCGCCTCCAGTCTGTCCGAGATCGCAAGGTCGCTCTCGACACAATCGCAGGCGGTCGCAGCCGCCTCCACCCAGGCCCTCGGCAGCTCGCAGACCGTCTCGGCCGCAGCTGAAGAACTCAGTGCTTCGATCCGCGAGATCGCAACCCAGGTCGCGCGGACCAGCACGGTTACAAAATCGGCGGTCGCCGGTCGGGAACAGGCGCGCTCGACCATCCAGACGCTGGCTGGATCGGTGAAGAAGATCGCCGAGGTCTCCGACCTCATCGGCGGCATCGCCGGCCAGACCAATCTGCTGGCACTCAACGCCACGATCGAGGCGGCGCGCGCCGGGGAGGCCGGCCGTGGCTTCGCGGTGGTCGCCGCCGAAGTGAAATCCCTCTCCGACCAGACCGCCAAATCCACCGAGGAGATCGCGCGGCTGATCGCCGAGATCCAGGCCTCGACGCAAGCCGCCGTCGACGCCGTCGAAACCATGGGAGGCCACATCGTCGAGATCGACGGCGTCGCCACCTCGGTTGCCGCCGCGATGGAAGAGCAGGACGCCGCGACCCGCGAGATCACGCGGTCGATTTCCGAATCGACTTCCGCGGCGAAGGAGGTCTCGGCCAAGATCGGTGATGTCAGCCGCGACGCCGCCTCCGTGAACGAGCGCGCCGCGGAGGTCAGGCAGGCGATCGCCGGCATGGCGGCCAATCTCGAGCAGCTTCGGTCGGTCGTGGTCCGGACGGTGCGCGACTCCACAGCGGCGGCCTGAGCCCGGCGCGATGCCTATTGCTGGTGCCGGGGGGTGTGATTGTGCAGTATGGTCCGGGACGAGGGCATCGTGGCGTCCATGACACCTCCACAACTGCCGGCGGTCGTTGAGCGGGCTCGACTGACCGCTGCGCTACGCAGGGGCGGCGTGCTGGATGCGGGCGCCGTGCGCGAGGTGAAGGTGCTGCACCAATACCCCGCCATGGTGTCGCACGTTATCCGACTTGGGCTGCGCTATGTCGGGGAAGCAGCCGGGTCCCCGCACTCTGTCATCCTGAAGATCCCGAATCCGGCCTACGCCAAGTCGCTGGCAAATTCTGGTCGGCAGGAAGTGGCCTTCTACACCCGCCTTGCGCCAAATATGCCGTCGCACATCGTGCCGCGCTGCTACGATGGGCATTTCGACGAGGAGAGCCAGGACTGGCATCTGCTGCTCGAAGATCTCACCGACAGCCATGACGTTGCAGCTGACTGGCCATTGCCGCCCTCACGCGATCAGGCGATGGCGATCGTAACGGCGCTCGCCCGCTGGCATGCATCTTGGTGGGACCATGCGGGTCTCGGCGACACCATCGGCACCTGGATGAGCCTTGATGATACGGCGAGTCTGATAGAGACATTCGCCGGCCATTACGACCGCTTCGCCGATTTGCTTGGTGATCGCCTCAGTGAGGAGCGGCGGACCCTGTATCGGCGCTTCATCGACAAGGCCGAGCAACTGTTGCAACGCTACCATTCGCATCGCCATGTGACCATCGCTCACGGCGATGCCCATACCTGGAATTTCCTGCTGCCACGCGCGGGCATCGCTGACGCTGTGCGCATTTTCGATTTCGATCATTGGCGCATCAACGTTCCTACCCACGACCTTGCCTATATGATGGCGACGCAATGGTATCCAGAGCGCCGGCAGGCGCTCGAACGCCCGCTGCTCAATCGCTATCACGAGATGCTGATGGCGCACGGTGTCAGCGGCTATACGCGCGGCGCGCTCGACCAGGACTATCGGCGGTCGGTGCTGTGGCACATCACCAAGCCAGTCTGGCAGTGGAGCATCAACATCCCACCGGTGATCTGGTGGAATAATCTGGAGCGGGTGATGATGGCGGTCGAGGATCTGGGCTGCGAGGAGATTTTGGGGTAGAGGCGCGCAACATCATCGGTGTCGTCCCGGCGAAGGCATCACTCCATCACCGCATGTTCCGGCCCCGCCGCCTGCTTGCGCAGGGTGGCCTTGGTCGAGCCGATCAGCAGGGCGAGCGGGATGGTGCAGAGGATGAAGAACATCACCAGCTCGTAGTCGTGCGCGAAGGCGATGATCTGCGCCTGCACGCTGACCATGCGATCGGCCATGGCGCGACCGGCGTCGGTGGAGAGATTGATCATGCCGCTGACGCTGGGCATCTGGAGCGCATGGTTGAACGGGTTGATGTGTTCGGACAGGATCGCGTAGGTCCGCCGCGTGCCTTGTGTCAGCTGGGCGATGACGACGGAAATGCCCACCGAGCTCGCGACGTTGCGCATCAGGGTCAACATCGCGGTGCCGTCGGTGCGCAGCTCATTCGACAAGGTCAGGAATGCCACCGTCGAAAGCGGCACGAAGACGAGGCCGAAGCCGAAGCCCTGGATCACGCTGACGGTCACGATCTCCGGCACCTGGGTCAAATCGGTCCAGCCGGTCATCTGGAACAGCGAGCCCGCGGTCAGCGTCAGGCCGGTGATGATCAGTGTGCGGGCTTCGATGTAACGCATCATGCGGCCGACCAGCATCATGGCGAAGAAGGTGCCGAAGCCGCGGCTCGCCAGCAGCAGGCCCGCGGTGATGATGGGATAGCCGATCACGTTCTGCATATAGGGGGAGGCCAGCGCCATGGTCGAGAACAGCACGAGGCCCATCACGACCATGAACACGCAGCCGGTGACGAAATTGCGGTCCTTGAAGAGCCCGAAGCGGATGAACGGTGTCGAGGTCGTGAAGGAATGCGCGATGAAGAAGTAGAAGGCGACGGCCGAGACGATGAACTCCGCAAGGATCTCACCCGATTCGAGCCAGCCCAATTGCTCGCCGCGGTCGAGCGCGAGCTGAAGCGACCCGATCGCGACCGCCAGCGCCGCGAAGCCGAACCAGTCGAACTTGAGACTGAGATCCTTCCGGGTCTCGTCCATGAAGATGATCAGCCCGATCACGGTGATGGCGCCGAACGGCAAATTGACGAAGAACACCCAGTGCCAGGAATAAGTCTCGGTCAGCCAGGCGCCGAGCGAGGGACCCATGATCGGCCCCATCATTACGCCCATGCCCCAGATCGACATCGCCTTGGCGCGTTCCTGGAGCGTGTAATAGTCGAGCATCACCGATTGCGACAACGGCACCAGGGCCGCGCCGAACACGCCCTGCAGCAGGCGGAAAATCACCATCTGGTTGATGTCCTGCGCAAGCCCGCACAGCACCGATGCCATGGTGAAGCCGGCCGAGCAGATGATGAAGATGCGCTTGCGGCCGAAGCGGTTGGCGATCCAGCCCACCGGTGCCGTCATGATCGCGGCGGCGACAATGTAGGAGGTCAGCACCCAGTTGATCTGGTCCTGCGAAGCCGACAGCGTGCCCTGCATGTAGGGCAGGGCGACGTTGGCGATGGTGGTGTCCAGCGCCTGCATGATGGTTGCCGTCATGGCGCAGATCGTCACCATGTTCCGGCGCAGGCCGGGGACCATAAGGGCGGGATTGGACTCCGCCATAGGATTAGTCCTTGTCCTGATCTTTGTCTTGGCTCGCGGTCGCCGACAGGCCGAGCAGACCGGCGAGCGAGCGCTGGTGGCCGGTGTCGATGGTGGCGTAAACGCTCATGCCGGCCTTCAGCTTGCGTACGTATTTGTCGGTCTCGTCGAAATAGATGCGGATCGGCACGCGCTGCACCACCTTGACGAAATTGCCGCTGGCGTTCTGCGGCGGCAGGATCGCGAATTGCGCGCCGGTGCCGGGCGAGAGCGAGCCGATCTTGCCCTTGAAGGTATGGTTCGGGAACGCGTCGACCTCGAGCGTGACCGGCTGTCCTTCGGTGACGTAGGTGAGGTCGCTCTCCTTCGGATTGGCGTCGACCCAGGGATGGGCCACGTCGATGATGGAGAACACCGGCGTGCCGGCGGCGACGTAGCGGCCGAGCTGGATCTGTTCGACCTGTGTTGCCACGCCATCCATCGGCGCGCGCAGCACGGTGTGGTCGAGGTTGCGCTGGGCATCGTCCAGCTTGGCTTTCGCTTGCGCGTAGGCGGGGAATTGCTCCAGCGGCAACTCGGGATTCCCCAGCAATTGGGTCTTGGCATTGGAGAGTTGCTGCTTGATGTATTGCGCCTGCGCGCCGGCGGTAACCAGTGCATTGGACGCGTTGTCGAGATCGAGCTGCGAGCCGTAATTGTTCTTCACCAGCGACTGCTTGCGTTCGACGTCGCGCTGCTTCAGGTCCATGCCCTGCTGGGCAAGATTGAGCATGTCACCGTAGATCTTGATGTTGGCAACAAGATTGTCATAGGTGATGCGGGCTTGGGCGAGTTGCGCTTTGGCTTCTTCCAACGCATGACGGAACGGAGCGGGGTCGATCTCGAACAACTCGTCGCCGTGCTTGACGACCTGACCTTCCTTGACGACGACCTTCTGGATTTTGCCGGAGATATCAGGGGTCACCAGCACTTTCTGCGCGCCGACATAGGCGTCATCAGTGCCGACGTAACGGCCGCCATTGAGATAGAAGGTGAAGCCGGCAACCGCGACGACGAGCGGCAGCACAACCAGGAGCAGCACGCGGCGATAGCGGCGCAGGCCCGCCACCAGGCGGCGGCGCGGATCGGTGCCGGCTTTCTTGGTGGGCTTGCCGCCGTCGATTTTCTGCTCGGGCTGGAACTTGAGAACCTGATCAGCCATAGCGTTGCTCCTTACGCGCTTGTTCCGCTCCGCTGCTCTGGATCGCGGACCGCACGTTTTCCTTGATTGTTTCGAGTTGGGTGAGGAGGCGATGGGCGTCCGCCGGAGTGATGCCGTCGAGCGCGTTGGCCGTGAGCTCGGACTTCAGCCCGCTCATCCGCCCGAGCAACTGCCGCCCGGCCTTCTTCAGGTACAGCCGCTTGACGCGGCGATCCGAAGGATCGTTGCGTCGCTCGATCCAGTCGCTGTCACAGAGTTTGTCGATCAGGCGCGTCAGCGTGATCGGCTGCACCTCGAGAAGCTCGGCGAGTTCCGACTGCTTCATGCCTTCGCTGCGCTCGACCTTGGCCAGCACCGCCCATTGCGCGCGGGTGATGCCGAAGCGCGAGGCTTCCTTGTCGGCATAGACCCGGAGCAGGCGATAGAGCTCGGCGAGCGTAAACAGGAAGTTCTGGTCCACGGGCCCTGGGCTCATGAGCTTGGTCTCCAATAAGCTTGCAATATAATAAGCAAGCTTATGATTATTTCATGGCGGGTTTGCGGGACGCTGTCCCGCAGGCCGAGCATGGCTGCTGGCCGCATCGCCGGTCCTGCTTTGGGTTCCCCTTTCGAAATGCTAGAACGCCGGTCGCATGACCCTCGCAAAACCGGCATTTCCCGCGCCCGATCACGATCACGGCCGCTGCACCGCGGATGCGCTGGCGCATGCCGAGGCCGTTTGCGGAGAGCGCGCGCAGAAATTCACGCCTATACGCCGCCATGTATTGGGGGCGCTGCTCTCGAGCCACCGGCCGCTCGGCGCCTATGAGGTCATCGACGAACTGGCGAAGTCGATGTCGCGGCCGGCGCCGATCACGGTCTATCGTGCTCTCGATTTCCTGATGGCCAACGGCCTCGTGCACCGGATCGAAAGCCGCAACGCCTATCTCGCCTGCGCCGCTCACGACCACGACGCGATCTCGGCGGTGACGTTCCTGATCTGCGAGCGCTGCGGCCTGGTCGGTGAGATTCCGTCGGCATCCTTCGCCAAGGACCTCAACGCCGCCGCGCGCAGCTCAGGCTTCGCTCCCAAATTGTCGGTGGTGGAAATCACGGGCGTTTGTGCGCATTGTCAGAAAGCCGCATAGAGCAACAACGGCGCAAAGCCGGTTTTTAGGAAGAAATGTCCTCACCTCAAGCCATACCGTCCGCCGGTCGTCCCCTCAGTGCCGGCGCCATCGCCCTGATGCTCATGCTGTGCCTGACCTGGGGGTTCAACCAGATCGCCGTGAAGCTGGTGCTGCCGGACATTCCGCCGATGCTTCAGGCCACGTTCCGCTCGATGGGCGCGCTGCCGGTGCTGTTCATCATCGGCAGCTTGCGCGGCGTTAAATTCTTCGAGCGCGACGGCACCTGGAAGCCCGGCGTCATCGCCGGACTGATGTTCGGCATCGAGTTCGTGCTGATCTTCCAGGGCCTGCGGTTCACACCAGCATCGCGGGCGGTCGTGTTCCTCTACACCGCGCCGTTCTTCGTCGCGCTCGGCTCCTACCAGGTGCTCGGCGAGCGACTTGGCGGGACGCAATGGCTGGGGCTCGCCATCAGCTTTGCCGGTGTCGCGCTCGCGATCGGCGTGCCGCAGCCCAACGTCGATTCGCATGTCCTGCTCGGCGATCTCATGATCGTCGGCGGCGCCGCGCTGTGGGCGGCGACCACGCTAGTTGCCAAGGGCACGCGGCTGCGCTTCGCGGCGCCCGAGAAGGCTCTGGGCTATCAGGTCGCGACCTCGATCCCGATCCTGGGGCTGGCCGCCTGGCTGTTCGGGGAGACCATCCCCCACACGCCGTCGCCGCTGTCGCTGGGCCTGATGGCCTTCCAGGCGATCTGGGTCGTGGGAACCACGTTCACGCTTTGGTTCGCGCTGGTGAAGACCTATTCGGCCAGCAAATTGTCGGCTTTTACCTTCATCACCCCTTTGTTTGGCGTGGTGGGTAGCTATTTCATCATGCACGACACGCTGAACCTGACATTCGGGGCTGCCGCCCTCCTTGTCATTGCTGGGCTTTTTCTGGTTAACCGTCCCAGTCAATCCGCTGCGGCGCCGCGCGATGCATTGCTGAACGTCACCAAAACCTGATATTTGGACGCCATGAACAAGCTCGAAAAAACCATCGATTCCGACGTCGCGGGCCCCGCGCCCCGGCACAAGACCACCCAGGTCAAGGTCGGCGACGTTGCCGTCGGCGGCGGTGCCCCGATCGTCGTGCAGTCAATGACCAACACCGACACCGCCGATATCGACGGCACCATTGCCCAGGTCGCAGCGCTCGCCCGCGCGGGCTCCGAAATGGTCCGCATCACCGTGGACCGCGAGGAGGCCGCCGCTGCCGTCCCGCACATCCGCGACGGCCTGCTCAAGCGCGGCATCACCACGCCGCTGATCGGCGACTTTCACTATATCGGCCACAAGCTGCTCGCCGCCTATCCGGCCTGCGCCGAGGCGCTCGCCAAATATCGCATCAATCCCGGCAATGTCGGCTTCAAGGACAAGCGCGACACCCAGTTCGCCGACATCATCGAGATCGCCAACAAGAACAACAAGCCGGTGCGCATCGGCGCCAATTGGGGCTCGCTCGACCAGGAGCTCTTGACCAAGCTGATGGACGAGAACGCCGCCTCCCCCGATCCGCGCGACGTGCGCGCGGTGACGCGCGAGGCCATGGTGCAATCCGCGCTGCTCTCGGCCGCGCGCGCCGAGGAACTCGGCATGCCGAAGAATCGCATCATCCTCTCGGCCAAAGTCTCGGCCGTGCAGGATCTGATCGCGGTCTATCAGGATCTCGCCAGCCGTTCCGACTACGCGATCCATCTCGGCCTGACCGAGGCCGGCATGGGCACCAAGGGCATCGTGGCGTCCTCGGCCGCGCTCGGCATCCTGTTGCAGCAGGGCATCGGCGACACCATCCGCATCTCGCTGACGCCGGAGCCCGGCGGCGACCGCACCCGCGAGGTGCAGGTCGGCCAGGAGCTCTTGCAGACCATGGGTTTCCGCACATTCGTGCCGCTGGTTGCGGCGTGCCCCGGCTGTGGCCGCACCACCTCGACCACATTCCAGGAACTGGCCAGCTCGATCCAAGGTTTCATCCGCGACGAGATGCCGACCTGGAAGACGAAATATCCCGGCGTGGAAGAGCTCAACGTCGCGGTGATGGGCTGCATCGTCAACGGCCCCGGCGAATCCAAGCACGCCAATATCGGCATCTCGCTGCCGGGCACGGGCGAGGCGCCGGCTGCCCCGGTGTTCGTCGACGGCAAGAAGTTCCGCACCCTGCGCGGCCCGACCATCTCCGCCGACTTCAAAGCACTCGTGATCGACTACATCGAGCAGCGCTACGGCCAGGGCGCCAAGGTGCCGGTGACCGCGGCGGAATAGTTCTGCTCCAGATCAGGAATCGTAGGGCGGGTTAGCGAAAGCGTAACCCGCCTTATTTTTGCAGGCGCGAAGTGGCGGGTTACGCTTCGCTAAGCCGCCCTACATTGCTACGATGCTCCCAAGCAAGAATGCATCGGGAGACACGCCATGAGCTCACTCGCCGGCAAGCAGGGCCCGCGCTATCGCCACGCGACGGACGACGGCGCGCCTTACGAGACCATCGCGGTCGAAAAGCTGACCCCGATCATCGGCGCGGAAATCTCGGGCGTCGACATCGGCAAGCTCGTCTCCGACGATGCGCGCTCCAACCGGCAGATGGACGAGGTCCACCGCGCGCTTGCCGAAAACCTCGTCATCTTCTTCCGCGACCAGCACATCACGCCACAACAGCATCTCGCCTTCGGCCGCAAGTTCGGTGAGCTGCATTTCCATCCCGCCGCGCCGCATGAGGATGAAGACCCGGCCCTGATGAAGATCTATGCGGATGCGAATTCGCCGCGGGCCAATGGCGAGGGCTGGCATTCCGACGTGTCCTGCGATCACGAGCCGCCGATGGGCTCGATCCTCTACATCAAGCAGTGCCCGCCGCGCGGCGGCGACACGCTGTTCGCCAACATGTATGCGGCCTACGAGGCGCTGTCGGACCGGATGAAGGCCTATCTCGACGGGCTGACTGCGTTGCATGACGGCGAGCCGATCTATCGCGGGCTCTACGCCAATTACGGCGTCGCCGACCGCCCGTCCTATCCGAGTGCCGAGCATCCCGTGGTGCGCACGCATCCGGTCACCGGCAAGAAGGCGCTCTACGTCAACCGCGGCTTCACCCGCCACATCAACGGCATCCCGCGCGACGAGAGCGAGGCGATGCTTGCCTATCTCTACCAGCACGCCGAGAATCCGCTGTTCCAGTGCCGCTTTCGCTGGACAGAGAATGCCATCGCCTTCTGGGACAACCGCTGCACCCAGCACCGCGCGATGTGGGATTATTGGCCGCACACGCGCTCCGGCACGCGCGTGACGGTGAAGGGGGAGCGGCCGGTTTAACCGGCCTGCGCGCCGCGTTCCGCGTTGACGTCTTCCCGCGTCCGCGCCAATCTTGCCGGCAACAACGACCGTCGGGAGGATTTTCCATGCTCCGCGCCGAGGACAACAAATTCCTGACCGAGTCGGGCTCTGGTACGGGCATGGGCGAATTGTTGCGCCGGTTCTGGATTCCTGTGCTGCTGTCCGAAGAACTCCCTGAACCCGACGGCGAGCCGAAGAAGATCATCGTTCTCGGCGAGGAGCTGCTCGCCTTCCGCGATACGCGCGGCGTTGTCGGAATCATCGATCAATACTGCCCGCATCGCGGCGCCAATCTCTGGCTCGGGCGCAACGAGGAATGCGGCATCCGCTGTGTCTATCACGGCTGGAAGTTCGACACCGACGGCCGCTGCGTCGACATGCCGACCTCCTATCCCGACCTCAACGCCAAGGATCTCATCCGCATCAAATCCTATCCGGCGCGCGAATGGGGCGAGATGATCTGGGCCTATATGGGTCCCGCGGATGCGATGCCCGAGCTGCCCGATCTCGAAATGGCACTGCTGCCGGCCTCGCACCGCTATGTCAGCAAGAAATGGCAGGACTGCAACTGGGTGCAGGCGCTGGAAGGCTCGATCGACACCGCGCATTTCACCTTCGCCCATCTCTCCTTCGACAAGGAGGAGAACGAGATCCTGGACATCAAGAAGCATTTCGTGAATCCGATCGCGCGGATGTCGAGCGATCACATGCGCTGGATCGCGGAGGATCCGCGCCCTGTGATCAAGATCGCCGCGCACGCAGCGGGCCTCACCATCGCCGGCGGGCGGCTCACCGGCGGCGACAACATCTACTGGCGCATTGCGCAATTTCTGATGCCGTTCCACGCCTATGCCCCGAGCGCGATGCCGGGTGAGAACATCTTTGGGCAGACTTTCGTGCCCGTCACCGACACCAATTACTGGATCTACACCTATGCCTGGAATCCGGAACGGCCGCTGACGCAAGCCGAGCGCGACGTCTTTGACCGCGGCAACGGCGTGATCGCGGAGGTTGGCGACAATTACGTGCCGCTGCGCCACAAGGGCAACGACTATCTGATCGACCGCAAGATGCAGAAGACCAGGAGCTACACCGGCATCAAGGGCGTCTCCGAACAGGATGCGGCCGTGCAGGACAGCCAGGGCCCGATCGCCGACCGCACCCGCGAGCATCTCGGTCCGACCGATCTCGGTATCATGCATTTCCGGAAAGTCGTGATGGAGCTGGCGCGGGCGCTTCAGCAGGGCGAGCCGCCGCCGCAGGCCGCGCATCAGGATCGCCATGCCGTGCGCTCGGGCGCCTGCGTCACCAGCAAGGCCAAGGACCTTTCCGCGGTGATGCTGGAGCGTTTCGGTGACGTCACAGGCTTTGTCGGCCGGCCGCGAACAGCGGCAGCGGAGTAGTACTTGGGACAGCCGCGCAGCATCATCGCAAGTCTCGTCTCGACGCTGGTCGCGTCGATCTTGCTATGGTCGCTGGCGCCTGCAGACTCTGGTCATGCTGCTATCGCGCGGAAAATCGCGAAACCCAAGCCGCCGCACGCGCCGGTCAAGTGTGAGCTGTCGAAATTCCGGATCCTCGTGGATGTCGGGCACACCCCGGACTCCTACGGCGCGTTGAGCGCGCGCAACGACACGGAGTTCGGCTTCAACTTCCGGCTTGCAAGTCTGATTACGGCGAGGCTCAAGGCCGAAGGCTTTGCCGCGACCCGGTTGCTCGTCACGGACGGCAAGGCGCGGCCGAGCCTGTTCAAGCGCGTCAGCACCGCGAATGACGCCCGGGCCGATCTCTTCCTGTCGATCCATCACGATTCGGTGCCGGACAAGCTGCTCGGGAGCTGGGAGTTCGACGGCGCGAACAGCTATTTCAGCGACCGCTTTTCGGGCCACTCTCTGTTCGTGTCGCAGCGGAATCCGCACTTCGCCGCCAGCCTGATGCTGGCCCGGATGATCGGCAGGCAGCTGAAGCAGCAGGACCTGCACTATGCCAGCCAGTACACCCTGCCGGTGATGGGCCGCTACCGGCGCCAATTGCTCGACAAGGATGTCGGCGTCTACCGCTATGACGGGCTCGTTGTGCTCTCGCAGACCCGCAGCGCCGCAGTGCTGCTCGAAGCGGGCTCCATCATCAACCGCGACGAGGAGATGGCGATGAACTCCCCGGAGCGGCAGGAGATCATTGCGGGCGCCGTGGCGGTGGCGATGAGGGAATTTTGCGAGAGGCGGTAGTTCGCGCCCCTAGCAATGACGGGAATCTATAGCGGCCCTCCCCGGTACTCCCGGTTTGCCAAGCTTGCCTCCTCCAGGTCCAGATCGCGCTCGATCCGCCGCCGCGTCTCGTCGGTGATCTGGCCCTCGCGCAGCAGCTCGTGGATGAACTTGCGCTCGGTGGCGATCAGACGGCGGGTCAGGGCGGTGCCGGCGGCGGAGACGTCGTGGTGGGTGGGATCGAGCGAGTCCGGCAGCTGGTTGACCCGGATCTCGTGGCGGGCGCGCAGGAGCCGCATCACCTCGTCGGACACGTCCTTTTCCTCGGTCAGCGCGTCGAGCGACTTTAGCGCCGCGTCGAGGGCCTGGCGCCGTGCCGCGATCTCGGCCTCGTGCTCGGCGGCATGCTCGTTGCGACCGGCTTCCGCGACACCGAGCCAACGAACCACGGGGGGCAGCGTGAGGCCGACGCCGATCAGTGTGACGAAGATGACGCCGAACGCGACGAACAGGATCAGGTCGCGAAACGGGAAGGCCTCGCCGCCCGGCAGCGTGAACGGCAGCGCCAGTGCTGCCGCCAGCGACACCGCGCCGCGCACGCCGGTGAGCGCAAGCACGAACGGCCATTGCCATGGTGGTGACGGATCGCGCGCACGCAGCGACTTGCTGAGCATTCGTGGCAGATAGGTCGCGGGATAGAGCCAGGCGAAGCGCGCGATCACGACCACCGCCAGCACCACGGCAGTCGCAATCATGATGTCGTCGAGCGGGAACGCCTTCGATTTCTCGTAGAGTGCGCGCATCTGGAATCCGGTGAGCAGGAACAGCAAGCCCTCGATCAGATAGATCACGAGGTCCCAGAAGAAGATGCCTTGCAGGCGCGTCGATGCCGAGATCAGCAGCGGGCCATTCCAGCTCACATAGAGGCCACAGGCGACGGTGGCGATCACGCCGGAGCCGCCGAGATGCTCGGGCAGCCAGTAGGACACGTAGGGCGTGATCAGCGACAGTGTCAGCTCGACCTGCGGGTCTCCCGACCATTTGCGGAACCGCAGGGAGAGCCAACCGACGCCGATGCCGAAGGCGATCTCGCCGGCGACGATGAGCAAGAACTCGCCGCCTGCCAGAGGCAGCGAGAATTGCCCGACCATGATTGCGGCGAGCGCGAAGCGGTAGAGGATCAGAGCGGTGGCATCATTCGCGAGCCCTTCGCCTTCGAGGATGACCATCAGCCTGCGCGGCAGATGCAGCCGGCGCGCGATCGCGAGCGGCGCCACCACGTCGGGCGGCGCGACGATGGCGCCGAGCAGGAAGCCGATCGTCCAGGGCAGGCCGATGAAATAATGCGTGGCGGTTGCGACCAACGCCGCGGTGAAGATCACCGCACCGACCGCCAGCAGCACGATCGGGCGAAGATTCTTTTTGAACTCGCGCCAGCTCATCGCGACGCTCGCCGAGTAGATCAGCGGCGGCAGCACCATCAGCAGCACCAGTTCCGGCGGCAGTTCGACCGCTGGCATGCCCGGCACGAAGGCAAGGCCGACACCTGAGAGCATCAGCAGAATGGCGGGCGCGATGTTGAAGCGGCGCGCGACAAGCGCGGTGCCCGCCAGCACGGCGAGCAGGATGAGAAAGGTCTGAAATTTCGCTTCCATGATGGTCTGTCTTCACCCGGAAGCGGTCGCAACGTCAATGCGTGCGGCTTTACGCCAGCCGTTCGGCCACCATGCGGCCGATGCGTGCGAACACGGTTTCGATCTGCGCCGCGCTCGGCGTGCCGCCCTGGGTATAGGCCGCGATCAGGATCGGTGCATCGGGCTTCGTATCGGGCTTGGGCCAGGCCACCGCGATGTCGCCGGATGCGTCCTTGCCGTTGTTGCCGGTCTTGTCGCCGATCTTCCAGCTTGCGGGGAGCCCGCCACGCAGCCGGTTCGCACCGGTCTTGCAGCCCACTAGCCACTCCGTGAGCTGCGCGCGCGAGGTGGCCGACAGCGCCTCGCCCGTGAGCAGCCGGCGCAGATTGCCTGCCATCGCCGCCGGCGTCGTGGTGTCGCGGGGATCGCCGGGCGGTGAGCGGTTGAGCTCGGGCTCGTTGTGGTCGAGCCGCGAGGCGGTGTCGCCGAGCGACCGCCAGAACGCGGTGAGTGCGGCGGGACCGCCGATCCGCGCCAGCAATAAATTGGCGCAGGTGTTGTCGCTGAGCTCGACGATCGCCTTGCACATCTCGGTGACCGACATTGCGCCGGCGGCAATGTTCTGCTTGGCGACCGGTGCGTACTCCAGCAGGTCGGCCTTGCCGTACGGGATCATGGCCGCAAGCTGATCCTCGCCACGATCGACCCGCGCCAGGACGCATGCCGCCAGCGAAGCCTTGAATGTCGAGCACATGACGAACCGTTCGTCGGCGCGCCAGGCGAGCCTTGCGCCGGTCGCGAGGTTCTCGGCATAGACCCCGATCCGGCCGCCACTCTCGCGCTCATAGGTTTCGAGCTCAGGCTGCGCGTCTGCGGCGAGCGCGGGGGAGGCGGCGATCCAGTACAGCGAGGCGAGCAGCGAACGGCGGTCGAGAAGCATGGTGGACCTTTTGAGCGAGACGGGGGCGGAGGAGAGATGCGGCATGCACTCCATCCGCATCGTCATTGCGAGCGCAGCGAAGCAATCCGGTCTTCCTCCGCGGAAAGACTCTGGCTTGCTTCGCTGCGCTCGCAATGACGGAGGATGTGGGAGGAGTGTGCCCGATTTCGGGCAGCGGAAGATTAGGCCCCTCACTCTCGCAGATCATACCGGTAAGACTTCGATACGATCTGCCAGCCATCGGCGAGCTTCATAGCCACCAGATAGTCCGTGAAAAAACGCGGCGGCAGTTGGCATCGGACCTTGATGAAGGCGGTCTTGTCGTCCGAACGGTCAATCGTGACGATGAAATCCTCGCGCGGCTTGCCTTCGGCCTTGCCGGAGGGGCGCTTGCGCACGCGGTCGAGCCAGTCCGGCACGGTCAGCACCTGCAGCTCGCCCTTCTCGACCCAGCGCAAATCGGCGGAGGGATGGAAGATGGCGCCGAGCTTTTCGGCATCACCCTCGTAAAGTCCGTCGAAGTAAGATTGCACGACGGCTTCGACGCTCGAACGGTTCTGGCTCATGGGTCATCCCTTTGAATGATGGCTCAGGGCGAACTTAGTCGTACACGTCAAAATGCGCTATGGTGTCCGTACCATTTGCTGGGACGCTGTGATGACCGGATCAGAGAATTCGAACGCTCCCTTCCTGATCGGCGAATGCTGCTGCCGCGCCGTGCGCTACGAGGTAGCGGACGCGTTCTCCTATGCGATGAACTGCCATTGCTCGAATTGCCGCCGCACCACCGGCGCTGCCTTCAAGCCGTTCGCCGGCATCGAGCAGGGCAAGCTCCGCATCGTCAGAGGCGAGAACCAGCTCACCATCTACGGTGACGAAACCACCCACGACGCCCACTGCGCCCGCTGCGGCTCGTTGCTTTATTCCCGGGTGCGCGACGGAAAATGGGTCCACGTCGCCATGGGAACCCTGGTCGGTGCCCCCTCGATCCGACCGAGCGCCCACATTTTCGTGGGGTCGAAGGCGCCCTGGCACGAGATTACGGATAATCTGCCGCAATATCGGGGCCACATCGGGGATGTCTGAGGGAACCTGCTGCGCACCTGTTTGGCGGCGAACCGCGGCCGGACTGGCGCGACGAACAAGGGGACCTTTCGGCTTGCCGCCGGCGCCATCTTCGTGACCTCCGTTACAAGCGTCCGCGACGGACCCTGCTAAAGCCGTCCCAAAGGGCGCGAATCGCCCCGAAATCGGAAGTCGTGTCATGCGCAAATTGCTCAGACTTTGCCCAGTCCTCCTCGCCGTCGCGCTGCTATTCGGCGCCGGGCCTGCTTTCGCCGGAAAGCGCGTCGCGCTCGTGATCGCCAACTCCGCCTATCAGCATGCGCCGTCGCTGACGAACCCCGTCAATGACGGTTCGGTGATGGCCCGGACGCTGAAGGAGGCCGGGTTCGACATCGTCGATTCCCGGCACGACCTGACGGCGCAGGAAACCCGGCGTGTGCTGCGCGAATTCGCCGACCGGACCCGCGATGCCGATATCGCCGTGGTCTATTATGCCGGCCACGGCCTCGAGGTCGAAGGCTCGAACTATCTGATCCCTGTCGACGCCAAGCTGGAGCGTGACACCGACGTCTTTGACGAGGCGCTCTCCCTCGACCGCGTCCTGGTCGCGGTCGAACCGGCTAAGCAGCTTCGCCTGGTGATCCTGGATGCCTGCCGTGACAATCCGTTCGGCAAGACCATGAAGCGCACGATCGCCTCGCGCGGCGTCGGCCGCGGCCTCGCCCAGGTCGAGCCGACCAGCTCGAACACGCTGATCGCCTATTCGGCCAAGGCCGGTTTCACGGCGCAGGATGGCGACGGTGCGAACAGCCCCTTTACGGTGGCGCTGTCGAAGCATCTGACGAGGCCCGGCCTAGACGTCCGCCGTGCCTTCGGCTTCGTGCGCGACGACGTGCTCAAGTCGACAGGTAATAAGCAGGAGCCGTTCGTCTATGGCTCGCTCGGCGGCGAGGACGTGCCGCTGGTGCCGGTCAAGGTGACCGCTGCGGCTGCCGCTGCGCCCAACCCTCAGGCCGACATCCGCCGCGATTACGAGCTCGCGCTCCAGGTCGGCAACCGGCCGGCGTGGGAGGCCTTTCTCGCCCAGCATCCCGACGGCTTCTATGCGAGCCTTGCCAAGCTGCAACTCGAGAAAATCGGCGCCGAGCAGGCTCATGCGGCGGCCACCGAGAAGGCGAAACAGGCCGAGGCCGAGCGCGATCGTCTTGCCGCACTTGGCGCGCAGAAGGATACGCAGGCCAAGGCAGCCGCCGATGCGGAGGCCGCCGAGCAGATACAGCTTGCGGCGCAAAAGGCCAAGGAGCAGGCGCAGCAGCAGGCGGCCGCTGCCGAGCAGCAGCGCGTCAATCTCGCCGCCGCGGCGCCGAGTGCAGCGCCCGCCAGCACGGCGGGCCCTGCCGGCACCAACGTCGCCTCGCTGACGCCGGCCATCGCGCCGGCCGATCTCAGCCGCTCGGTACAGACCGAGCTCGGCCGCGTCGGCTGCTTCTCCGGCGCCGCCGACGGCAACTGGACGACATCCGCGCAGCGGTCGTTATCGCAGTTCAACCGTTATGCCGGCACCAAGCTCGACGTGAAGGTGGCGAGCACCGATGCACTCGACACGGTCAAGTCGAAACAGTCGCGCGTCTGTCCGCTGGTTTGCGAGCACGGCTTCAAGACCGACGGCGACAAATGCACCAAGATCGTCTGCCGTGATGGCTATGCGCTCAACGACGACAACGAGTGCGAGAAGCAGCGTGCCGCCAAGCCTGCGACCGCCAAGCCTGCGACCGCCAAGCGGGACGACGGCGACGAGCGTCCCGCACGGCAGCGTCGTCAGGCCGGCGGTGAGGCTGCCGGAGCGGCCGGCGGCTTTGGTGGCGCTGCGGGCATCGCTGCTGCCGCTGGCGCCAGCCGCCGCTCGAGTGGCGGACAGCTATTCTGCAACAACAGTGGCTGTCGTGCGGTCAACCGCGGCTGCCATCTCGAATATCGCGGCGGCGGCGGCCCGGGCAACGATGGCAATGCCGAGGTCTGTAACTAGGATTGCGGAAATGAGTTCAGGTCGAGATCGCGCTCGCCGCGATGTTGACCGTCAGCGCCAGCAAGGCCGTGTTGTAGATGAATGAGACGATGCCGTGCGCGGTGGCGGTGCGGCGGATGGTCTTGTCGGAGATGCCGACATCGGAGACCTGCGCGGTCATGCCGATCACGAACGAGAAATAGACGAAGTCCCAGTAATCTGCGTGGTCTTCCTTGTCGCCGCTGGGAAACTGAAGGCCGCCCGGCGTGGCGTGCCGGTAATAATCATGCGCGTAATGCAGAGCGAAGATTGTGTGCACGGCGGCCCATGACAATACGATGGTGGTGATTGCGATGCTCAGCTCCAGGCCGCCGCGATGCGGCGTTCCAAGCTCGGAGACGATCGCGGCGATGCTGGCGAAGGCGCCGATCGCCGTCACCAGCAGGATCACGAAGCGACCGTCGTCCTGCATCGCTGCGGCGCGGCGGATGTGCTGGTGGTCGTTGCACAGCATCATCGCGTAGACCAGCACCAGATAAACGGCGATCAACGCATCCCAGCCGAACACAAGCCGCGTGACCAGCCGGTGCGAACCCGGGATGAGCAGGCAGACGAGAATACCAACGGCAAGCGACATGAACGTCCGCGGACGCGCATAAATCAGCCGCATCGGCCGCGACATCTTGCGAAAGCGGGCGAGGGCGGGGTCTTCCTTGCTGCCGCCCGCCATCGCGCTATCAGCTCTTCCGTTCGGCCACGAACCGCGCAGCCGCTTGCAGCACGGCGGCCCGTTCGCCGAAGATCGACACGGCGCTGTCGGCGCGCGCGAGCAGATCGCGCACGCGCTGCTTGGCGCCTTCGATGCCGAGCTGGGTGACGAAGGTGGTCTTGCCGAGCGCTGCATCAGCGCCGGCAGGCTTGCCGAGCGCGGCGGCATCGCCTTCGACGTCGAGCAGGTCGTCGGCGATCTGGAAGGCTTCGCCGAGCGCGCGGCCGTAATCGTCGAGCGCCTGATATTCCTTTTGCGAGGCCTGGCCGAGGATCGCGCCGGCGATGCAGCCGTAGCGCAGCAGCGCGCCGGTCTTCATCTGCTGAATGCGGGCGACGTCGATCGGCTCGTTGCCGCCAAAGCGGCCTTCGCCGGCGAGGTCGAGGATCTGGCCGCCGACCATGCCGCCGATGCCGGCGCAGCGCGCGAGTGCGCGGGTCAGCAAAAGCCTCACATTGGCGTCGCGATGAATCTCGTCGCGGGTGATGATGTCGAAGGCGAGTGTCAGGAGGCCGTCGCCGGCGAGGATCGCGGTCGCGTCGTCGGTCTTCTTGTGCAGGGTCGGGCGGCCGCGGCGCAGGTCCGAATTGTCCATCGCCGGCAGATCGTCATGGATCAGCGAATAGCAGTGGATGCATTCGAGCGCCGCACCGACGAGCAGCGCGGCTTCGCGGGACACGCCGAACACGGCCGCGCTCTCGACCACCAGGAAGGGCCGGAGGCGCTTGCCGCCGTTGAGGCTCGAATAGCGCATTGCGTCCATCAGTCGCTTGGGCCGGGCGATCTCATCGGGCAGGATGTCGTCCGACAGCAGGCGCCCGAGCAGGGCCTCGGTGTCATCAGCGGTCTTGTCCAGACGTTTGGCGAAATCGGACGGGGACGTGCCGGTCATCAAGAAGGGCTCCAGAACTAAAATTCGGCGGGACAATCCTTTATGCGCCCGCCTCAGTCAATCGTTTGGAAGGCCTAAAAAGTGCTGGAAAAGGCCCGAATTATCACAGACTTAATGCCGGGCCCGTGGCCGCGTTTCGTTCTGCGCCGGAAAGGTTGATTTGCGCGTCGTCAAAACCCTTCTCCTGGTGCTCGCGGTCGCGGCTCTCGCGCCCTATGTCGTCGCGCCGTTCTACCGTGCCGGCCATCCCGTTTCGACGCTGATGATCTGGCGCTCGCTGCGGGGTGCGCCGATGCAGCGGGAATGGATCGATCTGGCGGCGATGTCGCCCTCGCTGCCACGCTCGGTGGTGGCGGCCGAGGACGCCCATTTTTGCAAGCATCACGGCATCGACTGGGGTGCGCTGCGTGAGGCGATCGACGATGCGAAGGAGGACGGCACCCCGTTCCGGGGCGCTTCCACCATCACCCAGCAGGTGGCGAAAAACCTGTTCCTCTGGCAGGGGCGGGACTTCGTCCGGAAGGCGCTGGAATTCCCGTTGGCGCTGTGGATCGATCTCGTCCTGCCCAAGGCACGGATCCTGGAGATTTACCTCAACATCGCCGAGCTCGGCCCGCAGAGCCAGTTTGGGGCCGAGGCCGCCAGCGCCTATGCCTTCGGCAAGTCGGCGGCGAACCTCTCCCCCCGGGAGGCCGCGCTTCTAGCCTCTATCCTGCCGAATCCGGTCAAACGCAGCGCCAGGACGCCGGGACCGGGTGTCCGGCGGCTGGCCGGGACCTATGTGGCGCGAGCGCAGGCGAGTTCACTTTCGACCTGCTGGCGGGAGAATCGCTGATTTCCGGTCCTTTTCGGGCGCATTTTCCGGCCCAGAGCCCTAGATTTAAGGCAGGCCTTCCTCTATAAGCCCGGCCTTGACCGGCATTCAGCTCGCCTCGGTTTGCGGGTGCTGAGCCGTCCCCTCGCGGACGATGCCCCAAAACACCAATCCCTAGAGGATATTGAAATGGCCGTTCCGAGAAGAAAAACCTCGCCGTCCCGTCGTGGCATGCGCCGCTCGGCAGACGCCATCAAGAAGCCGACCTATGTGGAAGACAAGGATTCCGGCGAACTGCGTCGTCCGCACCATCTCGACCTCAAGACCGGCATGTACAAGGGCCGTCAGGTCCTGAAGAAGAAAGAGTCCTGAGTTCGGGACCTTTCTGTGGGCAGGACGATCGGGCCTGCCTGATTTCGGCCCACCCATGAGATATGACAGTGACGGCGGCGGAGCGAATGCATCGCCGCCGCATTGTCCTGTCTGGATATCTTGATCGAGAAGGCATTTCGCCGATGGTCGGTTTCCCGCTGCTCCTGATCCCGCTCGCGGTCTACAACATCATCGCATTCCTGATGCCGAGCGTGTCCTTTGCGGACGTGCTGTTCAAAGTGCCGATGATCACGGGCGAGGCCTGGCCGGTCACGCTCGCCGACGTGATGCTCGCGCTAGGTATCGTGCTGCTGCTGCTCGAAGTGGTCAAGGGCGCGCGGCCCGGCTCGAAATTCCTGATGGATCATCTGCTGTCGCTGATCGTGTTCGGCGCGGCTGCGGCCGAATTCGTGATGTGGCCGAAATTCGGCAACTCCACCTATTTCCTTCTGGTGCTGCTCGCGATGGCCGATTTCCTCGGCGGCATCGCCCAGCGCACCCGCCGCCGCGTCGCTTATGTCGCCGAAACGACGGTGCCGGCGCCCCGCAAGACCAAGCGCCAGGCCGAGACGCCGGCGGATGAGTTCGAGCCCAAGTTCGAGCCAGTGTCCGCTCCGCGACCAGCTCCGGCGGAGCCGCCCGCGCCCACGGCACAATCGGTCGCCGAATCCGTGCTGATGGATCACCCGGCGCCGAAGCCTGTGAGTGCGCCCTCGCCGGAAATTCCCTCGCCTCATTTGCAGCCGGGCAACGGCACCCAGCCGTCTCCCGACGCGCCGCGCTGATTCAAGCCACCTGCCGCGTGCGCGCGCTAACGCTCGGAAGCGGGCGCTTGCTGCCATAGGCGACCTGCGCATCCTCGGAAGAAGCGCGGCGGAGCCGGCTCGCCTGGGGCAGATGCTCGGCATTGGCGATGAGCTGGGCGACGAAGCTGGGATCGGGGCGTGGCAGCGGGGCCTTGTGGACCCACTGCAAAACTGGCATCAGCGGCACCAGGGCCGAGCCTGTGCCGTTGTCCGCCACGTCCAGTTGACCAGTACTCAACATCGCAATCACCGTTGACCGGCCTAGATTGTCGCGTTTCGAGACGCTGGCGCCGGTGCGTGTCATGTACTCGCAAGGCCTATGCCGGGTGAGCCGCTTCGGTTCCTGCGAGCGAGGAAACGTGGTTTCCAAATTGTTTATCAACTTTGCCTAGGGTCAATGGCGAATCTGGCTTTATCCTGTGCCGGCTCAGGACTCCCCGCTGTCCCGAAACGAGGCGATTTTGACCCCCGCATTGCCGCAAGCCTCCGACATCCTGGCTGCCCTCGGCCAGGCCGTGTTCGCCTGGGACATCGCCAGCGATGCCATCGTCTGGGGTGAGCAGGTCAGCGCCATCTTTCCCGGAATTCCCGCCGAACGGCTGGCCACCGGCGCCGAATTCGCCAGGCTGATCGAGCCCGCGCAATCAATGCGGACCGCCGCGCTGGCGCAGACCTCAGCCGTGCATGGCGCCGACGGCACGCCCTACCGGGTCGAGTACGGCGTGCGCATGAGCGCCGCCGATCCCATGGTCTGGATCGAGGAGACCGGCCGCTGGTTCGCCGGCCCCGACGGTCGCCCGGTGCGTGCGATCGGCTCCGTCCGCATCAACAATGAACGCCATGCCCGCGACGAGGAACTGACGAAGCTGGCCCGGCTCGATCCGCTGACCGGCGAGCTCAATCGCTCGCATCTGATCGCCGCGCTGGCCGAGGCCATCGAGGAGACGACCCGTTTCCGCTCGACCGCGGCCTTCATGCTGGTCGGCATCGATCATCTCGCGCGTGTCAACGAGGCCTTCGGCTTCGACGTTGCCGACGCCGTGATCCTCGACGTCGCCACGCGCATTCGCGCGCGCTTGCGCGGCGGCGACGTGCTCGGCCGCTTCTCCGGCAACAAGTTCGGCCTGATCCTGAAGAACTGCACCGTCGATGACATGAACGTGGCTGCCGAACGTTTCCTCGCCGGCATTCGCGACGAGGTGGTGCCGACCAAATCCGGACCGGTGTCGGTCACCGCCTCGATCGGCGCGGTCAGCGTGCCGCGCTATGCCCGCAACGCCGATGAAGCCGTCAATCGCGCCCACGAGACCCTGGACACCGCGAAACAACGCCGCGTCGGCTCGTTCGCAGCCTGGCGCCCGGATGCCGCGCGCGACGCCCAGCGCCGCGTCAACATCCGCGTCACCGACGAGATCGTCACCGCACTGAATGAGCGCCGCATCAAGCTTGCCTATGAGCCGGTAGTTGCCGCCCTTTCGCGCGACTGCGCCTTTCACGAATGCCTGGTGCGGATGGACCAGGGCGACGGCCAGGTGCTGCTCGCGCCCGACATCGTGCCGGTTGCGGAACGCCTCGGCCTGATCCGCCTGGTCGATCACCGGGTGCTCGAGCTCGTGGTCGCCGAGCTCGCGGCCGCGCCGGACATCTGCCTCAGCCTCAACATCTCGCCCGACACCACCATGGATCCGGATTGGTGGGCGGGAATCGAATCGCTGATGCGTGCCCATCCCGGCGTTGCCGAGCGGCTGATCGTCGAGATCACCGAAACCGTCGCGATCCAGGACATCGACGATGTGCGCGGCTTCGTCACCCGGCTGAAGAATTTCGGCAGCCGCATCGCCATCGACGATTTCGGCGCCGGCTACACCTCGTTCCGCAATCTGCGCAAGCTGGGCGTGGACATCGTGAAGATCGACGGTGCCTTCGTGCAGAACATCACCCGTTCCGCCGACGACCGCGCCTTCGTGCAGACCCTGATCGACCTCGCCCGCCGCCTCGACATCAAGACGGTGGCCGAATGGGTGCAGGACGAAGAAGCTGCGAACATGCTGCGCGACTGGGGCTGCGACTACATCCAGGGCCGCCTGATCGGGCTCGCCTCAGCCGACCGCCCCTGGGGCGCGCCGCCGGATAACGTGCTGCCCGCGGCAGGCTGAGACACCTGCCAATCCCTCACGCGCCCTCATCCAGCGCCACGAGCTCGCGCTTCTTACGCAGCGCGGGTAATAGCGGCGCCATCAGTAGCACCAGCGCGAGCGCAAGACACGCTGCCGAGATCGGCCGCTGCACGAAGGTCCAGAGGTCGCCCTGCGACAGGATCAGCGACTTGCGCAGATTGTTCTCCATCATCGGTCCCAGCACGAACGCCAGCACCAGCGGCGCGGGCTCGAAGCCGAGCTTGCGCATGAAATAGCCGATGATCCCGAACGCGATCATCACGTAGACGTCGAACACATTGTTGCTCGAGCAGTAAACGCCCAGGATCGTGAACAGGATAATCAGCGGGAACAGGATGTTGTAGGGCAACTTGAGCAGCTGCACCCACATGCCGATCAGCGGCAGATTGAGGATCAGCAGCATGACGTTGCCGATATACATGCTGGCGACGATGCCCCAGAACAGGCCGGGGTTTTGCGTGATCAGTAGCGGCCCCGGTTGCAGGCCGTGGATGACGAAGGCGCCGAGCAGCAGTGCCATCACCACATTCGGCGGGATGCCCAAGGTCATCAGCGGAATGAACGCGCCGCCGGCCGCCGCGTTGTTGGCGGATTCGGGACCCGCTACGCCCTCGATTGCGCCATGGCCGAAGCGCTCCGGCGTCTTCGACAGCCGCTTCTCCAGCGCATAGGACGCGAACGAGGCCACCACCGCGCCGCCGCCCGGGAGAATGCCGAGCAGCAAGCCAAGTAACGTGCCGCGCGCCACCGGGCCGGCGCTCGCCTGCCAATCGGCCTTGTTGGGCAGCAGCTGCGTGATTTTGGCGTTGATGATGTCGCGTTTGATCACCTGCTCGGTATTGAGCAGCACCTCGGCGACGCCGAACAGGCCCATCACGACGGGGACCAGTCCTATGCCGTCGATCAGCTCCATGCGGCCGAATGTCAGCCGCGGCTGCGCGGTGATGCTGTCGAGCCCGATCAGTCCGAGCACGACGCCGATACATGCCATCAGAAGCGCTTTCGGCATCGATCCCTGCGTGAGGAAGGTGAGCACGACGAGGCCGAGCACCATCAGGCTGAAATATTCGGCAGGGCCGAACGCGATGGCGATGTTGGCGAGCCGAGGCGCCACCAGCATCAGTGCAACGAGTGAAAATGTGCCGGCGATGAACGAGCCGAAGGCTGAGATGCCCAGCGCGGGGCCGGCACGACCCTGCTTCGCCATCTGGTGGCCGTCAATACAGGTCACGACGGAAGCCGCCTCGCCGGGAATGTTGACCAGGATTGAGGTCGTCGAGCCGCCATACATCGAGCCGTAATAGATTCCCGCCATCATGATGATGCCGGATTCCGGCGTTCCTGACAGTGTCACCGGAAGCAACAGAGACATCGCCGAGATCGGCCCGATGCCCGGCAGCACGCCGACCAGCGTGCCGATGAAGACGCCGATGAAGCAGTAGAGCAGGTTGATCGGCAGGAGAGCGACGCCAAACCCATGCGCGACGTTGAGAAGCGTATCCATGCGATCAGCCGATCCCGAATAGGCCGGAGGGTAACTGGATCAGCAGCAGTCGCTTGAGCATCCACCACATGCCGAGCGGTGCCAGAGCGGCGATCGGCATCGCCAATGTCCACCGCAAGGGATCGATCAAGCGCAACAAAAGCAGCATGAGCGGGATCGATGACAGCAGGAATCCCAGCGGCTCAAGGGCAAAGGAAAACGCGGTAAGGCAGACGATGACGAGTAACGGCTTGCTCCAGCTCACGTTCTGCCAGCGCGAAGCCAGCGTTGGTCCGCCCTCGGTGATGGCCGAGATGATAATGCTGGCCGCGAACACGCACATCAGGATGCCCGTGTAGAAAAGCACGTAGCCGGAGCCAGGGTCGTTGATGGTGCCGAGCTTGAGCTTTAAGCCTTGCCAGATCACGAAGCCGCCGAGTGCGAGCCCGATCAACCCACCCCAGAGTTCGGAGTTGTTGAGGCGGAGTTTGACGGTGGTTTGGTCGTTCATCAATACCTCT
This sequence comes from Bradyrhizobium sp. 35, assembly GCF_023073215.1. Lineage (NCBI taxonomy): Bacteria > Pseudomonadati > Pseudomonadota > Alphaproteobacteria > Hyphomicrobiales > Nitrobacteraceae > Bradyrhizobium > Bradyrhizobium sp. 35. Next base: position 324,347 of record NZ_JADPJC010000144.1, on the reverse strand, counting down.
CGGCCGTGCCGGGACGCTATGCGGCGCGAAGCGGTGCGCTGCAGATCCGGGATCGATAGATGCGTGGCAAAGGTAGATCCCGGCTCTGTGGTGCAGCGCTGGAGAAGCGCTGCACCACGCCCGGAACACGAAAGTGGCTCAATACTACTTCTTCGCAAGCCCGAGCGTATCGATCACCTTGCGCTCCGATTCCGTAACCTCGACGACGAACTTCTTGTAGTCCTCGGTATTCTTGTAGCTCGGCACCATGTCGTATTTGGCGAGCGTGGCAATCACTGCGGGATCCTCGACTGCCTTCTTGAAGGCGTCGTGCAGCTTGGCGACGATCTTGGGATCCATGCCCTTGGGGCCGGCGATGCCGAACGGGGAATCATAGACCATGGGATAGCCGAGTTCCTTCAGCGTCGGCACGTCAGGATAGTTCGGTGATCGCGCGCCGGTCCACACCATGAGAAGCTTCAGCTTTCCGGCGTCGACCAAGGGTCGCCAACCTGTGGAGTCGGCCTGCAGCATGGTGTGCTGGCCGAGTACCGCGGCGTTGGTCTCTGCCCCGCCCTTGAACGGCACCTGCGTGAGCTTGATGCCGGACATCGCGGCGATCTGCTCCATGCCGATATGAAGCGAGGTGCCGGTGCCGGGCGTCGCGTAGGTCACCTTGCCCGGATTTGCCTTCGCGAACCCGACCACGTCTTTCCAGGACTTGAATTGCGACTCCGCGCTGGTGGTTACGCCAAAGGTGTAGCCGGTGAGATGTATGATGTAGGTAAAATCCTTTGCCGGATCCCACGAGACCTCCTGCATCGGGGGCAGGCGGAAGACGGTGATCGGAAGCTGTGAGATGGTGTAGCCGTCCGGCTTCGCAGCCGCGGCCATGGTGGCTGGTCCAACCGTGCCGCCGCCACCGGCTTTGTTGTCGATCACGATGGGCTGCCCCAGGACCTTGGACGCGCTGTCGGCGATCGCGCGCATCGAGATGTCGGTCGATCCGCCGGCCGGCCATGGAACGATCAGCGTTACCGGTTTGATGGGATAATCCTGTGCACCCGCGGCGGTTGCGAGCAGCGCGCTCACGACGGCATGCATGGCGGCAATGGCAAAGGTCTTCAGCCCGTATCGAGACATCGAAACTCCTCCCTCGCGGTGGCCTCGTTCGGGCCGCCGTTTCTCATTGTTATGACGGGATTGTCCCCGAAATCATGGGAGAAGAAAAGCGCATTGCGCGGGCGCGATACGGTGATCTCGCCGAAAAGCGCACGTGCGACAATTGGTCGTTTGGAGGCGTACCGAGATACGGAATTGGCTTCGGCTGAGCCCTTACGCCACGCGGCGGACTGCGCTCAGCGTCTCGATCATGCGTCCGACTTCCGCGGCCGGGCAGGGCTTGCCGAAATAATATCCCTGAACGGCGGTGCAGCCGCATTCGCGAACGAAGTCGAGTTGTTCAATCGTCTCCACGCCTTCCGCCGTGGTCTCGACGCCGAGCACCGAGCCGAGGCTGGCGATGGTGCGGACGATCGCCACACTCTCCGGACTTTCGCCGAGCGTGCCGACAAAGGAGCGGTCGATCTTGATGCGGTCGAACGGAAACTTGCGCAAATAGCTCAGCGAAGAATAACCGACGCCGAAATCGTCGAGGCTGACGCGCACTCCCAACGCGCGGAGCTGGTGCAGGATCTCGATCGTGGCCTCGCTGTCGTCGAGCAGAGCCGTCTCGGTGACCTCGAGCTCGAGCCGATGCGGCGGCAAGCCGGCCTCCGCAAGCGCGCTCGTCACCATCGTCACCAGCCCGCGCGAGCGGAATTGCACCGGGGACAGGTTCACCGCGACCGTGAGATCGGGCCAGGTCGCGGCGGTCGCGCAGGCTGTGCGCAGCACCCACTCTCCGATCGGAACGATCAGCCCGTTCTCTTCCGCAATCGGAATGAATTCGGCCGGCGGGACGAGGCCGCGCGAGGGATGTTTCCAGCGCAGCAGCGCCTCGAAGCCGGTAAGTTCGGTGGTGTCGAGCCGCACCTGCGGTTGGAACGCCAGGTGGAATTCACGGGCCTCCAGCGCGCCGCGCAGATCGTGCTCGAGCGCGTGCCGGCTGCGCGCCTCTTCCTCCATTTTGGGCTCGAACAGCTGATAGGCGCCGCGCCCCTTGGCCTTGGCCTGGTACAGCGCGAGGTCGGCGCATTTCATCAGCTCGTCGGCATCGAGCCCGTGATCGGGAGCGATTGCGATGCCGACGGAGACGCCGACATGGATCGACTGGTTCTCCAGCGGCGGCGGGTGACCGATGATCTCCACCAGGCGGCGTGCGAGCCTTTCCGCCGATTGCGGCTGCGGTCCGCGCTGGAGAACCGCGAACTCGTCGTCACCGAGCCGCGCGACGGTGTCGTGCTCGCCGACATTCTCCTGCAGCCGCGCCGCGACCCAGCGCAACAGCCGGTCGCCGGCCGCGTGTCCGAGGCGGTCGTTGACGGTCTTGAAATTATCGAGGTCGAAGCACAGCACGGCCATCGCGCCACCTGCGATTGCGACCTGGTTCAGCCCCTCGCCCATCTTCTCGCGGAACAGCGTGCGGTTGGGCAGGTCGGTGAGCGAATCGTGCCGCGCCATATGCGCAACGCGGGCCTGGGCCTTGTGGCGCTCGGTAACGTCCTCATAGGTGACGACCCAGCCGCCATGCTCCATTCGCTTGTGATTGAGCTTGATGATGCGGCCGTCGCCCAAATAGCGGTGCAGTGTGTGCTCGCCCTCGCGCAGCCTCTCGACATAGTCGGCATAGAGCCGCGCGGCGGTGGTGTTTGGATGGATGCCGAGCTCGCAGCTGTGCTCCATGATCTCGCGCATCGACACACCCGGCTTCACCAATTCGGGCGACAGTCCGTACATCTCGATGTAGCGCCGATTGCAGACGATGACGCGCAAGCTCGAATCGAGCATGCACAGGCCCTGGCTCATGTTGTTCAGGGCCGCGTCGAACCGCCGATACTGCTCGCTCAACTGCTCGACTGCGTGCTCGCGCTCGGTGATGTCCTCGTAGGTGGCCACAAAACCACCCTCGGCCAGGGCGCAATAGCGCACCGAGATCGTGGTGCCGTTCGACATCCGTCGGCGTATCGGCGAGGAGTTGCGGTCGGCGATCCTTGCGCTGGCGGCCTCCAGGAGGTGTCGCGGGCTATACTCGGAAGAGAACGCGCCGTTTGCCATCGAGCGTTCGATCAGTTCGCCGAGATGCGTGCCCGGCTTGGCTTCCTCCGGCGAGAGCCGATAGATCTTCCGGTAGGTGGTGTTGCAGACGCGCAGGCGCATCTCGCTGTCGTAGAAGGCGAGTCCGTGCGCCATGTTCTCCAACGCCGCATCGAGCATGAAGTTCTGGTGCCTCAGCATCTCCTCGTATTGCAGCCGCTCGGTGACGTCTTCGTGCACCGTCACCCAGCCGCCGTCGGGCAGAAAACGGGAAACCACCTGCACCATCCTTCCGTCATAGCGCATCACCAGCAGGGTTTTCTCCTTCCTGGTGCGCACGTCCTCCAGCCTGGTGTCGTGGAATTCCTCGCCCGGCATGCCCGGCAGGTTGCCGCGCGACATCCAATGCTCGATGACCGTACAATGCGAGACGCCCGGCTTCACGATTTCCGGGTCGAGGTTATAGAGATTCAGGAAACGTTCCTTGCAGACGACGACGCGGCTGTCGGCATCGTACATGATCAAGCCGTGCGCCATGTTGGCGAGCGCGTGCTGGCTGCGCTCGGTCTGCACGCGCAGCTCCGCCTCGAGCCGGGCGAGGCGGCTGACGTCGTCGCAGATCGTCATTCAGCCGCCGCCGGGAAGCGGCTTCAGCTCGAGCGCCATGACGAGGCCGCTCGCGAGTGTCTGTTGAGTCCGGAACGGCTGGCCGGCTGCGATCCGCGCCAGGCGCGCGGCATAGAGTGCGTCGACTTCCCCCGCGGGGATGTTGCCGAGGGCCACACTGTGGGCGAGCACGTCGCGGTAGCTCGTGCCGACCCGCACGATTTCGGCCGACATGTTGAACAGGCTGAGATAGCGCTGATTGACCAGCACGATCCGGTTGCCGGCATCGTAGACGCAGACACCCTGTTCCATGTGGTCGAGTGCAAGCTGGCTCAGCCCGACCAGGGCCTTCGGGCCCTGCTCGCGGCGTGCATCAAGCTCGTTGTCGCGGATCGACGTCATGGGGCGGCGGGGTCTCGGCGGGCAATAGACTTAACGCAGGGCAATTCAGCCGCCGAGGCTAGCGAACAGGCGGGAAAATTCCCTTAAGCGCCGTAGTTTACGGAGGGTGACCGTGATGCAGAGATGCTGCCAATGTGGAGGGGGGTGCAAGGTAGCGTCGCGCCGGTCGGCCTGCGCAATTGCGCCTTAGGCCCGGATGGACATCGAATGTCTGGTCCAAACGGGCCTACGGCCCGTACAGCACGAGTTCCGTATCCGTGAGATCGGCGAGCTGCGGCCGGTGCGGGCCCTTGAAATATTTGCGGCCGCGACGCTCGGTGTAGATGCCGACGAGGCCGGGAACGGAGCCGTTGGAATCGACGGCGACCGCGATCTTGCCGAGCCGCAGCAGCAGCCGGCCGATGCGGCCCGCGCATTCGGTGTACTCGGCCGCGTTGCGGCAGTAGATCAGCTTCATCGCGGGCGGCGCAATGATGCCACGGCGGATGCGCACCGGTTGCAGGATGAAGGGGAACGCTCCCTTCGGCGTGCGGCAGACGAGGCTGAGGCAATTGTAGCGCGCATGCCGCGTCAAGAGCTCGGTCTCGGCATCGGAAAGCCCGTCGATCGTTTTGGCGTGCTGCGAGATGACCTCGATCTTGCTCCAGCGTGGGACGCGCGCCAGCGCAGGCACGGAGAAGAATATACCCCTGCAATAGGCGCGAAAGCCCTGCGTCTCGATAATCGGCCAGGTCCACGGCGCCGGGCTGATGTTGAGATAGGTGACGTCCTTGTGCCGCTGCGCGATCTTGGTCAGGAGCGGGGCGTAGTTGCGGTAGGCCGGATCGACGTACCAGCTCGACAAATTGCACTGGATGGCGGTCTCATCGCCGTCCCTCCGCGCCGTGTAGATCAGCAGCAGCACGCCGACCGGCGTGCCGTCATTGTCGAGCATGTAGCCGAAGCGCGGGTAGCCATCCGGTACCGGTCGGAAGGCTTGCCGGCGCAGGCCTTGGATCCAATAGCCGCGCGAGCGCCCGACGAAGCCGCGCGTCAGCAAGTCCGCGACCGCATCGACGTCGGACTCGGTGATCTCGCGGCATCGGACCTTGGTGTGGATCACGCTCGTCTTTCCCGTGGAAATGACCGGCCTCGTTCCGTTAGCGCCAGCCTTCGCCGTGGGCATCGGCCGCGATCTGCGGCTGCAGGCCCATGATCTCCCGCACCTTGGCGGGCCAGGCGGAAGGGTCGGTGCCGTGGGTGTGGAACATGGCGACCGCCAGCCGGTCCATGCCGAAAGCGACGCAGCCGGTGTGGGCCGGCTCGCCATTGGCGTCCTTGATGTCCCACGTCGTGCCGAAATGCTCGCGGTGATAATTGAAGCTCATGCAGGCGGTCGGCTGCTCTTCCGAGCGCAGCGGGATCAGCAGTTCGAACTTGAGCTGCTGCTGCTTCTGGCTCACGGCCTTCATCTGACCGACGCGGCCGAAGAACGGATCGCTGGCATAGTCGACGCGGAAGGTGAGACCGAGATCGGTCGCAATCGCCTGCGCGCGCACCATCCAGCGCTCGCGGAAATCGGCCACGTCATCGGGGCTTCCGATGCAGACATATTCCCGCATCCGGAACGATTGCAGCCGGTCGAGATGTTTTGACGGTTCACGGCGGAAGCAGTCGGCGGCGACGTCGAAGCGCAGGCCACCCTTCGGCAACTGGCCGCGGCTCGCCGCGATCGGATAGACGGGATAGCAGGCCGCCGGCGACAGCACGAGGTCTGCCGGCGAGAGCGAGCTGGTCCAGTCACCGCCGGCGTCGAAGCGGCTTACCGCGGCGTTGATCTCGCGCTCGGTGCCGTGCAGGCTGCAGACGCAGCCGAGCAGGTTCGGAAAGCTCTTCAGGTAGCCGGACTTCTCAAGCTGAGATCGGCTCATCACCGGCGGGAAGCGCATCACCTCAGTGCCGGCCTCGCGATGGCTCGTGATCAGCGCGGCGAGCCGCTCGACGATGCCCTCATAAAGCGCGGTGCGGGCGTAGACGCCGTCCGAGCCCATCGGATGAAAGAGCTTATCGGCGAGATGATCGAGCGGATCCGCGATCTGCGGCGCGGTCTCAGGCGAGTTGGGGAGAACAGCAATGTTCATTGTCGGCTTCCTGCTATCTGAAATTATTCTTATTGAACGAAGGCACGTCGGTCTCGAAAGCTCGTCAGTCCCGAAGGCTTGTCGGCACGCCGCTCATCAGGGTCGATGTTGCGGCATTGGCCAGAATGCGGTCGTTGTTGATCATGATCGGCGACGACAGCACGTCGCGCAGGTGGCGGCCCATCGTGAACTCGCCGTCATTGCGGTAGCCGGAAAGGCCTGCGGTGCGCATCGCATGCATCACGGTCTCGACCGCGAGCTCCGAGGCCTGCACCTTCAGAAGCGTGATCGAAGACTGGAAGTCGAGCGAGCCGAGCGCGCGTTCATCGTGCTCGGCGAGAGCAAAGGCGTCGATATTGGCCGATATCAGCGCCCGCAGCTTGGCCAGCGACATCTTGGCGGCGGTGAAATGTGCGGCTGCCGGAGGCATCTGTCCGCCCGAGGTGCGGGCCGCCTTGCGGACGAAGGCCTGCGCACGGGTAACGGCGGCTGCAGCGATACCAGCCCAGGCCGAGGACCAGCACAGATGCGCGAACGGCGTCATGGTCTGGGCGTGGATCTTGTCGTAGGATTCCGGGAAGACGCGGTCGGTGGGGCAGTCGACCTTCAGCTCGAAACCGGTCGAGCAGGTGCCGCGCATGCCGAGCGTTTCCCAGCCCAGCGTCCGCTTCAGCGAATAATCGTCCCTGGCGAGCGCCAACAGCACCTGGTCGGACGCAGAAGCGTCTGTGGCGCGGCGGGCGATGGTCACGAGGCCGTCGGCCTCGGCACCGTAGGAGATCACGGTGGCGTCGCGCAGCAGCGAGACAGTGTCGCCGGCGACGTCGACGGCGGCGGCGCTAGCGCGGATGTTGCCGCCGTTCTGACCTTCGGTGGTGGAGGAGGCGAGCAGCCACTGGTCGCGTGCGACCCGGCGCATCATGGTTTCCATCCAGGGGATGCCGTGGCCGTGCCTGACGACGCAGGCGACCTTCGTGGTGTGCATGGCGTAGATCATCGCCGTGGAGGCGCAGGCGCGTCCGAGCGTGTAGCAGACGTCGGTGGCGTCGTGGATCGAGGCACCGAAGCCGCCGAACTCGGCCGGGATCATGACGCCGAGCAGCTTCTGCTCACGCGCAACCTCGAAAGCCTTGTGGGGGAAGCGGGCATCGCGATCGACCCCGTCTGCGTCGGCAGCCGCCACGGTGGCGGTGCGGGCGGCGCGCTCAATGAGAGAGGGACCATGCTCGAGAAAGCTCGTCTGCGTCTCGTCGACAGTGAGGACTGCTTCACGCACGTTCATATCGTCCGCCTCCGGTTTGCCGTTCAGGATCGCCGGCATCATTCGCGATGCCGCTTGAGCGATTCCTTCGACCATCTTTGCTTATGAGATGAGGCTACGGATTTAATTCAAATTCGTCGATGAAATAGAGGGTAAACAAAGCCCAATTCCGAACGAACAGTTAAGTTCGGGTTGTTTGCCTCGTCCGGATTTCCGCGATCGCGTTAGGGATCTGTAAGAAGCCGGAAATCCAACAATCTGAGTCATCGTTTACTAAGAAACGCGAAGTAATGGTGGCGTCCATTGCGGGATCGGCCCGCCGTGCCCATCGTAGCCGGCAACCGGTCCGACCTTTGTCGACAGATGGGAATTTACCGATGCAGGCTTTCGATACCGAGTTGCGCAATCGCATCATCAAGCTGGTGAAGGGCATCCTCGCGCAGAACTCGCTCTCCGCTGAGGTCACGCCGCAGGCCAAGCTCGTCGACGTCGGCCTGACCTCGATGGACATGGTCAATCTGATGCTCGGCGTCGAAGCCGAATTCGACTTCACGATTCCCCAGGTCGAGATCACACCGGAGAACTTCCAGTCCGTCGAGACGCTGGAGCGCATGGTCGCGACCCAGCTGCGGTCGGCGGCCGCGGCATAGCCGGGAGTGCTGGCGCGCGTTCTCCTGACGGCACCTCTTGACCCCATCACCCGTTCCAAAACCGACGTAAAACTGGCATAGCTTCTCCACGGAATCGCGATGGCGCGAACGGGGTGGAGCAGGCATGACGCAGGCGGTATTGGGCATCATCGGCGGCTCCGGCATCTACGATCTGCCGGGGCTGGAGGACGCTCGCGAAGAGGTGATCAGGAGTCCCTGGGGTGAACCGTCGGCACCCCTGCGGCGCGGCTCGATTGCCGGCCTGCCGATCGTGTTCCTGCCGCGCCACGACAAGGGCCACCGGCTGTCGCCCTCCGACATCAATTATCGCGCCAATATCGACGTCCTCAAGCGCGCAGGGGTCACAGACCTGATCTCGCTGTCGGCCTGCGGCTCGTTCAGGGAGGAACTGCCGCCGGGAACCTTCGTTCTCGTCGACCAGTTCGTCGATCGTACCCACAAACGCGAGAGCTCGTTCTTCGGGAGGGGATGCGTCGCGCATGTGTCGATGGCGCACCCGGTCTCGCCGCGGCTGCGCATCCACCTTGCCACGGCGGCCGAAGCCGAGGGCATCGCGTTTGCGCGCGGCGGCACCTATGTCTGCATGGAGGGACCGCAATTCTCGACCTATGCGGAAAGCATGACCTACAAGACGCTTGGCTATTCCGTAATCGGCATGACCAACATGCCCGAGGCGAAACTCGCGCGTGAGGCGGAGCTTTGCTACGCCACCGTCGCGATGGTGACGGATTTCGATTGCTGGCATCCTGATCACGACGCCGTCACCGTGCAGGACATCATCCGCGTTCTGAGCTCGAACGCCGACAAGGCAAAAGCGCTGGTGGCGCGGCTGGCGAAAGACTTCCCGCGCGAGCATGAGCCGTGCCCGATCGGCTCGGACCGCGCGCTCGATACCGCGCTGATCACCGCGCCCGAGGCGCGCGATCCCGAGCTCTTGAAGAAGCTCGACGCGGTGGCCGGGCGCATCCTGCGAACGTGATACGAAAGGCAGAATCCCATGAAGGTCGACGGCAAGCATTTCCGCAGCATCTGGCGTGAGCGCGACGGCTGGTCGGTCGGAGCGATCGACCAGCGCCGGCTGCCGCATGAGTTCATCGTTGCGAAGCTGACCTCATGCGAGGACGCGGCCCTCGCCATCCGCGACATGCTGGTGCGCGGTGCGCCACTGATCGGCGCGACCGCAGCTTACGGCATGGCGCTGGCGATGCGCGAGGACGCTTCCGACGCCGGCCTGAAGCGCGCCTACGACACGCTCGTGGTGGCGCGGCCGACCGCGATCAATCTGAAATGGGCCCTGGACGAGATGCGCGCGAGCCTCGCGCCGATCGATGCACTGGAGCGCGCGGAGGCCGCCTATGCGCGCGCCGACGAGATCGTCGAGCAGGACGTCGAGATCAACCGCGGCATCGCCGGCAACGGCCTGAAACTCATCGAGGCGATCGTCGCAAGGAAGAAGCCGGGCGAGACCGTCAATGTGCTGACCCATTGCAATGCCGGCTGGCTTGCGACCGTCGACTGGGGCACGGCGACGGCGCCGATCTATCTGGCGCACGAGCGCGGCATCAAGATCCACGTCTGGGTCGACGAGACGCGGCCGCGCAACCAGGGCGCCTCGCTCACGGCCTGGGAGCTTGGCCATCACGGCGTGGCGCATACGGTGATTCCGGACAACACCGGCGGGCATCTGATGCAGCACGGCATGGTCGATCTCGCCATCGTCGGCACCGATCGCGTTGCCGCCAATGGCGATGTCTGCAACAAGATCGGCACATATTTGAAGGCGCTCGCCGCTCACGACAATAATGTGCCGTTCTATGTCGCGCTGCCGTCGCCGACGATCGATTTCGCCGTTGATGACGGCATCCGCGACATCCCGATCGAGCAGCGCAGCGGCACGGAAGTCACCGACATGACCGGCCGCACCGCGGACGGAAGGCTTGAGACCGTGCGCATCGTGCCGGAGGGCTCGCCGGTCGCGAACTATGCCTTCGACGTGACCCCGGCACGGCTCATCACCGGCCTCATCACCGAGCGCGGCGTGCTGAAGCCCGATCGCGCCTCACTTGCCGCGGCGTTTCCGGAGCGGATCGCAGCTGCGGCGGAGTAGTTCTGGCTCGGCGATAGCTCGCAATGACGGAGAATGACGCTCTAGCTCAGCTTCAATCCCGTCGCGGCCTCGAGCCCGGCGATCGCCTGGGCGCCGCTGGTGACCTTGATCGTCGTCATGCCCATCTCGCGTGCCGGCTTCAGATTGACGCCGAGATCGTCGAGATAGACGCAATTCTTCGGATCGACCTTCAGCGTTTCGACCATCAGCTGATAGATGCGCGGGTCGGGCTTGCGCAGGCCGATTTTGGCGGACTCGATGACATGGTCGAACAGCACCATCACCTCGGCGACATAGAGTGAGCGCCCGGTCATGCTGCCGATCGCATTGGCCGGCAGATTGTTGGTAATGCAGCCGGTCTTGAATTGCGCCTTGATGCGCTTCAACGCTTCGACCATCTCGGGGCGCAGATCGCCCTGAAGCAGCGGCAGCACGTCGCGGCCGCGCACCTCCGCGCCGAGCGCCAGCGATTCCGTCGCGAACAGTCTGTCGAACGTGTCGATATCGACCTCGGCGCGCTCGAACTTGGCCCAGGCATTTTCCAGATGATTGGCGGCATTGGTGCGCCGGATGATGTCGATGGGCAGGCCACGCTCTGTCTCGAACCGCGTGAACGCTTCAAACGGCGAACTCGTCAGCACGCCACCAAAATCAAAGATCACAGCCTCGATCGTCAAGATCCCGCCCTCGTCAATTCCTTTCCAAGAGCGCTAGCATGCGCTATCGGCAAGGGCCAGTCCGAAGCCATCCTAATGCTGTCACCGACGCCAACACCAAAGCGTGTTCCCATGAAGAAGCTCGTAACCCTCATTGCGATCGCGCTGCCGCTCGCCACGCCCGCTTATGCCATCGTTGGTGGCGGCACGCCCCAGGCCGATGGCGTCGCGCGCGCCGTCGTCACGATCGTCGGCTCGCGCGGCAATTTCTGTACCGGCACCCTCGTTGCGCCAAAGCTGGTGCTTACCGTCGCCCACTGCGTGCAACCCGGCGCGGACTACAAGATCGTCGATCGCGGCACCGACGGGCAGCCGCAACTGCTGAATGTCCGCACCGTCGCGATCCATCCGAATTTCAACATGCAGGCAATGCAAGCGCATCGCGCTACCGCCGACGTGGCGCTGCTGCAGCTGGAAATTCCACTCAAGGGAAAATCGACGGTGCCCGTCGGCGCGCCGAATATTCCGATCCAAGTCGGCAGCCGCTTCGTCGTCGCCGGTATCGGCGTCACCGTGCGTGGCGAGGGCAAGAGTGGCGGCGCGACGCGTGTTGCCGGCCTCGTCGCGACGGGTCAGCCCGGCACGCTCCAGATCCGGCTGGTCGACCCCGTAACCAACGGTGTTCGCGACGGAATTGGCGCCTGCACCGGCGATTCCGGCGGTCCCGTGTTCGAGGACAAGCCGACCGGATCCGTGCTCGTCGGCGTCATCAGCTGGTCCACGGGGCCGAACGGAGCCGCCGGCTGCGGCGGGCTGACCGGTGTTACGCCGCTCACGCTCTATCGCGACTGGATCTTGCAGACCGCGCGGAGCTGGGGTGCGGCGCTGTGATTTGACCGCGACCCGATCTATGTCATCTTGAAGCGGAAGCGCGATGGGCGACCATGTCCGTCGCGGAGGAAACGCGCCGCCCAACCAAGGGCGGCCACAAAAACAAGCAAGGCATAGAAGCAACAATGAATGTCGCTGTTCGCAGTCACGCCACGGCCAAACAGGCTTCTGAACATTTCGACGTGCTGATCGTCGGCGCCGGCATCTCGGGCATCGGCAGCGCCTATCACATGACCAAGCAGCTTCCGGGTGCGAGCTTCGTCATCCTGGAAACGCAGGCGACGTTCGGCGGCACGTGGACCACGCATCGCTATCCCGGCATCCGCTCCGACAGCGATCTCCACACCTTCGGTTATAGCTTCAAGCCCTGGGTCGGGCCGCCGATCGCGACCGCCGAGGAAATCCTCGCCTACATGAACGAGGTGATCGACGAAAACGATATCGCGCGGCATATCCGCTACAAGCACAAGATCAATTCGGCGAGCTGGTCGAGCGAGCAAAACCTCTGGACTATCGAGGCGGTGACGACCGACACCGGCGAAGCGAAAACATTCACTGCGAACTTCCTCTGGATGTGCCAGGGCTATTACCGCCATTCGGAAGGCTATACGCCGGAATGGAAAGGTACCGATCGCTTCAAGGGCCGCATCGTTCATCCGCAGACCTGGCCTGATGATATCGACCTCGCGAACAAGAAAGTCGTCGTGATCGGCTCCGGCGCGACGGCGGCGACGCTGGTGCCGAACATTGCCGACAAATGCGCGCATGTCACGATGCTGCAGCGTTCGCCGACCTATTTCCGTCTCGGCCGCAACGCCATCGAGATCGCGGAGGAGCTGCGCCGGCTGCAGGTCGACGAGGCCTGGATCCACGAGATCGTTCGCCGCAAGATCCTGTTCGAGCAGGACGCGTTCACCAAGCTTTGCTTGTCAAAACCCGAGCAGGTGAAAAAGGAGCTGATCGGGCAGATCAGCGCAGTGCTCGGTCCGGAGTACGATGTCGACACGCATTTCACGCCGAGCTACCGGCCGTGGCGGCAGCGCATCGCCTTCGTGCCCGATGCCGATCTGTTCAAGGGCATCGCCAGCGGCAAGGCGTCCGTCGTCACCGACGAGATCGAGTTCTTCGTTGAGAACGGCATCCAGCTCAAATCCGGCAAGCTGCTTGAGGCCGACGTCATCGTCACCGCAACCGGCTTCAATCTCGCGGCGCTCGGCGACATCGCCTTCGAGGTCGACGGCAAGCCGCTCGCTTTCGGCGACACCGTCACCTATCGCGGCATGATGTTCACGGGCGTGCCGAACATGGTCTGGGTCTTCGGCTATTTCCGCGCCAGCTGGACGCTGCGCGTCGATCTCGTCGCTGACTTCGTCTGCCGCCTGCTCGGTCACATGAAGGCCAAAGGCAAGAAGAAGGTCGAGGTCAAGTTACGCGCCGAAGACCACAACATGCCGATCCTGCCCTGGATCGATCCGGAAAACTTCAATCCCGGCTACATGATGCGCAACATGGACCTGCTGCCCAAGCGCGGCGACAAGCCGGAATGGCAGCACAGCCAGGATTACTGGACCGAAAAGGACGAGATCCCGAAGACGAATCTGGATGGCGGGGAGTTTGTGTACGGGTGAGGACTAGGCGCTAACCAAGCATTGCAACGTCGTCCCGGCCTAGTGCGCAATTGCGCACGGGGGCCGGGACCCATACAGCGAGGCCTATCGATTGCGGACGGTGCTAGTCCGAACGACTAGTCTTCGCCAAATCACTCCCTGGGGTTATGGGTCCCGGCCTTCGCCGGGACGACACGGTGTGCTGAGTCACATCCCAACTCACTCGGAGCAAGACTACGAATTCCTTCTTGTCGCATTCGTTGCAATCGCCGCAGCCGCGGTCCGGTTCTCGACTCCAAGCTTGGAGTAGATCTGCTCGAGATGCTTGTCGACCGTGCGCGGGCTCAAGCCCAAAATCTGCGCGATGTCGCGGTTGGTTTTGCCCTTGCTGAGCCAGGCCAGCACCTCGCCTTCGCGGGTAGTGAGGCCGAGCTCGCTGGTGAACTCGGGTGGCGGCGCGGTGCCGGATTCCCTGGAGAGCCGCAGCAAGAACTCGTTCGGTGCGGTCTCGCCCATGTAGTACAGCCGGAGCTGAGGATTGTCGGGCAAGGAAGCCGCCTGAGACTTCGAGCTGCCCTTGCCCTTCGCCTGCTCCAGCCATTGCAGCAATGATACCGGCAGGACGAAATCGTCGTCGGCCTGCGCGCCGTGGTGGTCCGCCAGCAGCTTCTGCGCCTGCGGGGTCGCCCACAACAATTTGCCCTGGCGGTTGACCGCGAACAGGAATCGGCCGGAGACATCGAGCGCGGCGCGTGCGCTTTGCGTCAGCCGCGCATTGCCGAGATGAACGCGGATCCGCGCCAGCATCTCCTCGATCACGATCGGCTTGGTCACGTAGTCGACGCCGCCGGCCTCCAGCCCGCGCACGATGTGCTCGGTCTCGGCGAGCCCCGTCATGAATATCACCGGGACATTGGCAAGGCCCGCATCGCGCTTGAGGCGGCGGCAGGTCTCGAACCCGTCCATGCCCGGCATCACAGCGTCGAGCAGCACGATGTCAGGCGTGATTTGGTCGACGATACGCATCGCGGCCGCGCCATCGAGCGCCACCATCACCGTCATCCCGGCGCTGTCGAGCGCGTCGGTGAGCAGCCGCAGCGTCTCCGGGGAGTCGTCAACAACGAGCGCGACGTCGCGCTTTTTCGACTCAGTGCTCATACGCATGCAACGTCTTCAATGTGGCCATGTACTGGCCGAGATCGAAGCGGTCGATCAGCGACCGCATTTCCGCGACGAAGTCGGCATGTTCAGGGTGCTCACTGCCGATCTCGTCCAGCTTCAACTGGATAGCCTTGACGTAGCCGATCTGACCGAGCCCGATCAGAGCCTCGATGTGTCGTACAGGCGGCCGCGAGCCGCTCTCCGGCCGCCACAGCGGCACCGCGATCTCCTCCGAGCCGTATTGCCATTCGACCTTGAGAAGCTGGCGGATACTTTCCAAAAGCCTGGGAATATCGATCGGCTTCATCAGGTAGCCGTCGTGGAAAGGCTGTGCCAGCGGTGTGCCGTGCGCCTCGAGCGCGCTGGCAGACACCATCAGGATGCGCGCCTGATGGTGGCCGCTGGCGCGCAGCGTCTCCGCCACCGTCCAGCCGTCCATGCCAGGCATGGAGATATCGAGCAGGAACAGATCAGGCCGGCAGTGCTGGGCTAGCGCCAGGCAGCCAGGCCCGTCGGGCGCGCTGAGCAGGATGAAGCCGAGTGGGGTCAACACCTCGCGCAGGAGGTCGCGATGCACGGGATCGTCGTCGGTGATGAGGATGGTCTTGCGCGCGCCGTGATAGCCCGAGATCGGGGCCTCCACCGGCGCAATGCGCTGCGGATTGGTGACTTCGGATAGCAGCATCTTGACCTTGAACGTGCTGCCGCTGCCGACCGTGCTCAAGACCTTGATGTCGCCGCCCATGACGCCGGCGAGCAACCGGCTGATGGTGAGGCCCAGCCCCGTGCCGGTCTGCGGCTGCGAGACACCGAGCGCGCCACGTTCGAAAGGTGCGAAGATGCGTTCGAGATCGTCGCCCTGGATGCCGGGGCCGGTGTCGATCACCTCGAACTCCGCGACCGGGCTGCGATAGTGCACCACGAACTGCACACTGCCGACCTGGGTGAATTTGATCGCGTTGGACAGCAGATTGATCAGCACCTGGCGCAGCCGCTTCTCGTCGGCATAGACCACGACCGGCAAATGCGCCGGCCGCCTGAACACGAAGTCGATGCTCTTGGCCGCGGCCTGAAGGCGGAACATGCCGACGAGCTGGTCGAGGAATTCGGTCAGGCGCACCTCGTCGCGCGACAGGTACAGCCGCCCCGCCTCGATCTTGGAGATGTCCAGAATGCCGTCGATCAGGCCGGAGAGGTGATCGGCGCTGCGGCGGACGACGCGGACCTGGTCGCGCGGCTTGGTGTTGAGCGTGGTGTCCTGCTCCAGGAGTTGGGCATAGCCGCTGATCGCATTCAGCGGCGAGCGCAGCTCGTGGCTCAGGCCCACCACGTAGCGGCTCTTGGCGAGGTTGGCGGATTCTGCGATTTCCTTGGCGCGCTGGAGCTCGGCATCGGTGCGCTTGTGGGCGTCGATCTCCTGAATCAGCAGCGTGGTCTGGCGTCGGGTCTCGGCCTCGGCGGCCCGTCGGCTCTGCTGCGCCAGCACGAACAGCCAGGCCACCACGCCGATGATGATGCTGAGCGAGAAGAACACCTTCCAGAGCACGTTGGAGACGAGCATGTTCTCGCCAGGCACGCTGACCGAGCTCTGGAGGTAAATCAGCCCCAGCACCAGCGCGACGAGGCCCGCGGAGACCACGAACACACCGATGTAGTGGCCGAACTGCGAGTTGATCCGCTGATAGATCGCCTGCGGCAAGATCCTGGCGAGTGCGTCGGCGAACTGCACCTGCGCGCGCGCATGCGGTTTGCACAAATCGTGGCAGCGCGCATCGAGCGAGCAGCATAGCGAGCAGATCGGGCCGGCATAGGCAGGACAGGAGGTCATGTCCTCCGGCTCGAAATGGTGCTCGCAGATGCAGCACTGGATCGATTCGATGTTGGCCCAACTCCTCTTCGGCTTGCGCGCGATGTAATATTTTCCGTCGGTGAGCCAGGCGATGACGGGCGCGGTGACGAAGGCGACCGTCAGCGCGACGAAGGCCGCGAGCGCTTTCATGGTCGAGCCGAACAGGCCGTAGAATGCCGCGATCGAGACGATGGTCGCGATCGTCATCGCGCCGACGCCGACCGGGTTGATGTCGTAGAGATGGGCGCGCTTGAACTCCATCTGCGGCGGGCGCAGGCCGAGGGGCTTGTTGACCACGAGATCAGAGACCAGCGCACCGACCCAGGCGATCGCGACATTGGAGTAGAGCGCGAGCGTCTGCTCCAGCGCCTTGTAGACGCCGATCTCCATCAGCAGCAAGGCCACCATCACGTTGAACACCAGCCAGACGACCCGGCCCGGATGGCTATGAGTGAGACGCGAGAAGAAGTTCGACCAGGCGATCGAGCCTGCATAGGCGTTGGTGACGTTGATCTTGAGCTGCGACAGGATCACGAACGCGCCGGTGAGTGCCAGAGCCATGTCCGGCTGCGACAACACGTAGCGAAACGCCTCGAGATACATGTGCGCAGGCTCGGCCGCCAGCTCGCTGGAGAGGCCGTGGCTCAGCGCGAAGAAGGCGAGAAACGAGCCCAGCAGCAATTTCAGCGCGCCGAAGATGATCCAGCCGGGCCCCGCGATCAGCAGGGCGGCCCACCACGACGTTCGCGAGGTGCGGCGGTCGCGCGGCAGAAACCTGAGGAAGTCGACCTGCTCGCCGATCTGAGCCACCAGCGAAAACACCACGGAGGATGCTACGCCGAACAGCAGTAGATCGAAATGTCCGCTGGGGTCGCCGTGCTCGCCGGCGAATTTGCGCCATTCCGTGAACGAGTAAGGGTTGGCCCAGGCGATCGCCGCGAAGGGCAGGATGTGCAGGATGATCCAGATCGGCTGCGTCCAGAGCTGGAAGCGGCTGATCAGCGTGATGCCGTAGGTGACAAGCGGGATGATCGCGACCGCGCTGATGAGATAGCCGATCGGGCGCGGAATGCCGAAGCACATCTCGAGCGCCGTGGCCAGGATCACCGCTTCGATCGCGAAGAAGATGAAGGTGAAGGAGGCGTAGATCAGCGACGTGACGGTCGAGCCGATATAACCGAAGCCGGCGCCGCGGGTGAGCAGGTCAATGTCGATGCCGCATTTGGCGGCATAATAGGCAATCGGGACGCCGCAGCAGAAGATGATGATGGAGACGACGAGGATCGCGGCGGTGGCGTTGGTAACCCCGTAATTCAGGGTGATGGTGCCGCCGATCGCCTCAAGCGCGAGAAAGGAGATGGCGCCCAGGGCAGTGTTGGCGACGCGGGCAGCGGACCACCGGCGCGCGCTCTTGGCGGTGAAGCGCAGCGCGTAGTCTTCCAGCGTCTGGTTGGCGACCCATTGGTTGTACTGGCGCCTGACGCGATCTATTCGCTGCCGCCCTGCCACTTCAGCCCCCACTCCTACTCCCGAACGCGCCGGACCCCCTCGCAAAATCCGTACCAAAAGCCTACGTCGTCATTTTGCGGTGCAGTATACGCGATCTTGCGTATGCTTGCAGTGCACAAATTCGAGCCATCCTCACGGCACCAATCGCGTGTCCTCGAACAACAGTGGGGTGCTCATGTCAGACGAAGCGAACAAGGGCCTGTTATCGCCGCTCCGGCGCAAATTATTGATGGGAATGGCGGCCGTGCCGGCCATCACCATGCTACCGCGAGCATCTTTTGCGCAGGCCCCAGCGACCTCGGCAGTCAACACCACGGGTCTCGCGGTCACCGACACCGAGGTGACGGTCGGCATCCTGCATTCGGCGACCGGCACCATGGCCATCTCCGAGACCGGCTCGATCGAAGCCGAAAAGCTTGCCATCGAGCAGATCAATGCCATGGGCGGCGTGCTCGGTCGCAAGATCAAGTTCATCCAGGAAGACGGCGCCAGCGACTGGCCGACCTTTGCCGAGAAGGCCAAGAAGCTGCTGGTCAACGACAAGGTCGCGGCGATCATGGGCTGCTGGACCTCGGCGTCCCGCAAGGCCGTGCTGCCCGTCATGGAGCAGTACAACGGCATGCTCTATTACCCGACCTTCTACGAAGGTCTCGAGCAGTCCAAGAACGTGATCTACACAGGTCAGGAAGCCACTCAGCAGATCCTCGCCGGCCTGAACTGGATCGCCAAGGAGAAGGGCGCCAAGTCGTTCTTCTTCATCGGCTCCGACTACATCTGGCCGCGCACCTCGAACAAGATTGCGCGCAAGCATGTCGAGAACGTGCTGAAGGGCAAGGTGGTCGGCGAAGAGTATTATCCGCTCGGCAATACGCAGTTCAATTCGGTCATCAACAAGATCAAGCTGACCAAGCCCGACGTGATCTTCACCGACGTCGTCGGCGGCTCGAACGTCGCGTTCTACAAGCAGCTCAAGGCGGCCGGCATCGACCTCTCCAAGCAGGCGCTGCTCACGATCTCGGTGACCGAAGACGAGATCGACGGCATTGGCGGCGAGAACATCGCGGGCGCCTATGCCTGCATGAAGTACTTCCAGTCGCTCGACAATCCGAACAACAAGACCTTCGTTCCTGCGTTCAAGAAGATGTGGGGCGAGAAGACCGTGATCGGAGACGTCACCCAGGCTGCCTATCTCGGACCGTGGTTGTGGAAGTTGACGGTGGAGAAGGCGGGCTCCTTCGACATCGACAAGATCGCCGCGGCGTCGCCGGGCATCGAGTTCAAGGGCGCTCCGGAAGGCTATGTGCGCATCCACGAAAATCATCACCTCTGGTCGAAGACCCGGGTGGGACGCGCCAAGCTCGATGGCCAGTTCGAACTGATCTACGAGACCGCCGATCTGGTCGAGCCGGATCCGTTCCCCAAGGGCTACCAGTAAGACGAGATCTATCAGTTAGTCACGGCGTTCGTCGCCGTTTCCCTCTCAGGCAAAACCTCTCCCTGGCGTGGACCGCAAATCCACGCCCAAGACCCCCGCGTCGCGAACCTGCTCGCGACGCGGGACCCTTTCCCGACGGAGGACATCGATGTTCGGCGACTACTCGCTTGGTGACCTTGGCTCCATCTTCGTCATGCAGGGCTTTGCAGGACTGATCCTGTTCTCCGTCTACGTCCTGATGGCGCTGGGTCTTGCGATCATCTTCGGCCAGATGGGCGTCATCAACATGGCCCATGGCGAGTTCATGATCCTTGGGGCCTACGTCACCTGGATGACCTCGAGCTTCTTCCAATCCTATTTGCCGAGCCTGTTCAGCGGCTATTTCTTCCTCGCGATGATCCTGGCCTTTGTCGCATCCGGTGCGTTGGGGATGCTGGTGGAATGGGTGCTGATACGGCATCTCTACAAGCGCCCGCTCGACACGCTGCTCGCGACTTGGGGCCTCAGCCTGATCCTGCAACAGGCCTATCGCTCCGTGTTCGGCGCGCGCGAGGTCGGCGTCGAGCTGCCGCAATGGATGCTCGGCTCGCTGCACGTGACCGACAGCATCGAAGTGCCGATCAACGGCGTCTTCGTGATGTGCCTCACCGTCCTGATCACTGTCGGCGTCGCCTACGTGATGTACAAATCGCGCTGGGGTCGACAGGTGCGCGCCGTCGTGCAGAACCGCATCATGGCCGGTGCCGTCGGCATCAACACCGAAAAGGTGGATCGCTACACTTTCGGCCTCGGCTGCGGCATTGCCGGTGTCGCTGGGAGCGCCTTCACCATGATCGGCTCGACCGGGCCGACCTCCGGACAGCTCTACATCGTCGATACGTTCCTGGTGGTCGTGTTCGGCGGCGCGGCAAGCCTGCTCGGCACCATCGCATCGGCCTTCTCAATCTCGCAGACCCAATCCACCCTCGAGTTCTTCCTGTCGGGCTCGATGGCTAAGGTGCTGACGCTGCTTGCCGTTGTCGGAATCCTGATGCTGCGGCCGCAGGGTCTCTTCGCCCTCAAGGTCCGCAAATAACAAGAAGCAGGCAAGTCATGGTCATCAACTCACGCTTCTTCAATCGATCCGAGCTCATGGGCTTCCTCGTGCTGGCCGCCGTGCTGTTCGTGATCCTGCCGCTCTCGCTGGATGTGTTCCGTCTCAACCTCGTCGCGAAGTATCTGACCTACGCCTTCGTCGCGCTCGGTCTCGTGCTGTGCTGGGGCTACGGCGGCATTCTCAGTCTGGGGCAGGGCGTGTTCTTCGGCCTCGGCGGCTATTGCATGGCGATGTTCCTCAAGCTGGAGGCCTCCAGCGTCGAAAATACCAAAATCCAGTCGACGCCAGGCATCCCGGACTTCATGGACTGGAATCAGATCACGTCACTGCCACTGTTCTGGCAGCCGTTTCACAGTCTCGCCTTCACCATCCTCGCCATCATCTTGGTCCCCGGCATCTTCGCGCTGATCATCGGCACTGCGATGTTCAAGCGGCGCGTGGGCGGCACCTACTTTGCCATCATCACCCAGGCGGTGGCGGCCATCCTCACCATCCTGATCGTGGGCCAGCAGGGCTACACCGGCGGCATCAACGGCATGACCGACCTGCGCACCCTCAAGGGATGGGACATCCGGCCCGACCACGCCAAGGTCATCTTGTACTTCGTCGAAGTGGTGCTGCTGTTCGCCTGCATCGGCATCGCGCAGTTCATCCGCCTGACCAAGCTCGGCCGCATCCTGGTGGCTATGCGCGAACAGGAGGACCGCGTCCGCTTCTCCGGCTACAGCGTCGCCAACTTCAAGATCTTTGCGTTCTGTATGGCCGCGGTTTTCGCCGCGATCGGCGGGGCCATGTTCGCGCTCAATGTCGGTTTCATGTCGCCGTCCTTTGTCGGCATCGTGCCGTCGATCGAGATGGTGATCTACACCGCGGTCGGCGGACGGATGTCGATCTTTGGCGCGATATGGGGGGCCATTCTGGTGAACTTCGCCAAGACCAGCCTGTCGGAATCCTTTCCGCAACTCTGGCTGTTTGGTCTCGGCGCGCTGTTCATCGCGGTCGTGCTCGCTTTCCCGAACGGCCTGTCGGGGCTCTGGGCCGACTATGTGCAGCCGCGCGTCGACCGCCTTTTCGCCTCGCGCAAGAAGCCGGGCTGGAGCGACAATTCGGTTGC
This sequence comes from Bradyrhizobium sp. 35, assembly GCF_023073215.1. NCBI lineage: Bacteria > Pseudomonadati > Pseudomonadota > Alphaproteobacteria > Hyphomicrobiales > Nitrobacteraceae > Bradyrhizobium > Bradyrhizobium sp. 35. The sequence goes on along the minus strand of NZ_JADPJC010000144.1, from coordinate 302,688 downwards.
CGACGGCGCACCAGCAGAGTGAGGAGACCATCATGCTCGTCGGTCATCACGATGCCGATGCCATGCTGGCAGTGAGGAGATAGGTCATGCTCGTCGGTCATCGCGATGCCGATGCCACGCTGGCAGTGAGGAGATAGATCATGCTCGTCGGTCATCAGCCCAAGGAATTCCTGCTCGCGGTCTCCGGGCTGACGGTTTCCTTCGACGGCTTCAAGGCCGTCAACGATCTCTCGTTTTACGTCGAGGAGAACGAGATCCGCGTCATCATCGGCCCCAATGGGGCCGGCAAGACCACGGTGCTTGACCTGATCTGCGGCAAGACCAAGGCGACCGAAGGCTCGATCCAGTTTCGCGGGACCGAGCTGACCAAGCTGAAGGAGAACGAGATCGTCAAGGCCGGCGTCGGCCGCAAGTTCCAGACGCCGTCGGTGTTCGAAGACCTCACCGTGTTCGAGAATCTCGAGATCTCGTTTCCGCGCGGCCGCACCGTATTCGGCTCACTCACGTTCCAGCGTGACCAGCTGGTGAGGTCACGCGTCGGAGAGGTTGCCGAGATGATCTTCCTCAAGGACAAGCTCAACACCTATGCCTCCGAGCTCAGTCATGGCCAGAAGCAATGGCTCGAGATCGGCATGCTGCTGATTCAGGATCCTGACCTGCTCATGCTGGACGAGCCCGTCGCCGGCATGAGCGTGTCCGAACGCACCAAGACCGCCGAGCTGCTCAACCGCATCATCAAAAACCGCTCGGTGCTCGTGATCGAGCACGACATGAAGTTCGTCGAGGACATCGCGCACAAGGTCACCGTGCTTCACCAGGGCCAGATCCTCTCGGAAGGCACCATGGAAAAGGTGAAGAACGATCCCAAGGTCGTCGAAGTTTATCTCGGTCACTAAGGAGCGCGACGATGCTGGCTATTTCTGATCTTCACGTCGCCTACGGCCAGAGCGAGGTGCTGCACGGGCTCAACGTCAAAGTCGCGCCCAACGAGATCGTGGCGATCATGGGTCGCAACGGCATGGGCAAGACCACGCTGATGAAATCGCTGATGGGGATCCTGCCGGCCAAGAGTGGCTCGGTGACCATGGACGGCGCCGAGCTCGGCAGCCTGCCGAGCTACGAGCGGGTGGCCAAGGGGCTCGCCTATGTGCCGCAAGGCCGCATGATCTTTTCTACCATGACGGTGAAGGAGAACATCGAGACCGGCCTCGTGGTCTCCGGCGGAACCGAAGTGCCCGGTGACATCTACGAACTGTTTCCGGTGCTGCTGGAGATGAAGGACCGCCGTGGCGGCAATCTCTCCGGCGGCCAGCAGCAACAACTCGCGATCGCTCGTGCGCTGGCGACCAAGCCAAAAGTGCTGCTGCTCGACGAGCCGACCGAAGGTATCCAGCCGTCGATCATCAAGGAGATGGCGCGCACGCTCAAGCACATCCGCGACGAGAAGGGGCTTTCAATCGTCGTGTCCGAGCAGGTCCTGAGCTTCGCGCTCGATATCGCCGACCGTGTGCTGGTGATCGAGAACGGCGAGATCGTCCGTGATGATCCGCGCGGCGCCGTCGATGCCGCACAGGTCTCGAAATATCTGTCCGTCTAACCAACCGTGTAAAAGGGGAGCCTCTCGATGCCAGAGACACTGATCAAGGTCGATCTCACCAAGTCGGCCTATGAAAATGACATGGTGCATAACCGCTGGCACCCCGACATTCCGATCGTGGCCTGGGTCAATCCCGGCGACGACTTCATCATCGAGACTTATGACTGGACCGGCGGTTTCATCAAGAACAACGATTCCGCCGACGACGTGCGCGACATCGATCTGTCGATCGTGCACTTCCTCTCCGGCCCGATCGGCGTCAAGGGCGCCGAGCCCGGTGACCTCCTCGTCGTCGACCTGCTCGACGTTGGCCCGATGAAGGAGAGCATGTGGGGCTTCAACGGCTTCTTCTCCAAGCAGAACGGCGGCGGATTTCTTACGGATCATTTCCCGCTGGCGCAGAAGTCGATCTGGGACATCAAGGGTCTCTACACCTCGTCGCGGCATATTCCGGGCGTCAACTTCGCCGGCCTGATCCATCCCGGCCTGATCGGCTGTCTCCCCGATCCGAAGATGCTGGACACCTGGAACAAGCGCGAGGCCGAGCTGATCGCAACCAATCCGACCCGTGTGCCCGGCCTCGCCAATCCGCCGTTCGCGCCGACCGCTCATGGCGGCCGCGCCAAGGGCGAGGTCAAGGACAAGATCGGAGCCGAAGGCGCGCGCACCGTGCCGCCGCGGGAGCATGGCGGCAATTGCGACATCAAGGACCTTTCGCGCGGCTCGAAGATCTACTTCCCGGTCTACGTGCCCGGCGCCGGTCTCTCGATGGGCGATCTCCACTTCAGTCAGGGCGACGGCGAGATCACCTTCTGCGGTGCGATCGAGATGGCCGGCTGGCTGCATCTGAAGGTCGAGGTGATCAAGGACGGCATGGCGAAGTACGGCGTCAAGAATCCGATCTTCAAGCCGTCGCCGATCACACCGAACTACAAGGACTATCTGATCTTCGAAGGCATCTCGGTCGACGAGGCCGGCAAGCAGCACTATCTCGACGTCACCATCGCCTACCGCCAGGCCTGCCTGAATGCGATCGAATATCTGAAGAAGTTCGGCTACTCCGGCGCCCAGGCCTATTCGATCCTTGGTACGGCACCGGTTCAGGGGCACATCTCCGGCGTCGTCGACGTGCCCAATGCCTGTGCCACATTATGGCTGCCGACGGAAATCTTCGACTTCGACGTGATGCCGTCCTCGGCAGGTCCGATCAAGCACATCAAGGGCGATATCCAGATGCCGATATCGCCGGACAAGTAATCCCTGCGCGACCGGATGCGAGACGGCGTATCTGCCGCCCCGCATCCGCCGCGACAGTTCTCTCACAGACAACAGCGTAGGGATGATGCGATGCCGGTCTATGAATATCTCTGTGACGATTGCGGTCCGTTCAAGGATATGCGCCCGATGGCCGAATGCGACGATCCGCAAGCCTGTCCGCAATGTGAAATCATGGCGCCCCGCGTGATTCTGACCGCCCCGAACTTCTTCTGCATGCCGTCGGAGACGCGCAAGGCTCACGCCGCCAACGAGCGCAGCACGCACGCGCCGCAGACGCTGGCGCAATACAAGGCCTCGCATGGCCCCGGTTGCGGCTGCTGCTCCACGGGCAAGAATTCGTCAAAGAACGCGCCGGATAAGAACAAGCCGGCGCGGCTGGTGACCAAGACCAGGAGCGGTGCCAAGGGTTTTCCCACCGCGCGGCCCTGGATGATCAGTCACTGATTCACGCGGCAATCTCAAACAGAGTAGAGGAGCAATTCAAATGCTTCACGGTGACATCTCCAGCAGCAACGACACCGTCGGCGTCGCGGTGGTCAACTATAAGATGCCGCGCCTGCACACCAAGGCCGAGGTGCTCGACAGCGCCCGCAAGATCGCCGACATGGTGGTGGGCATGAAGACCGGCCTTCCCGGCATGGACCTGGTGATTTTCCCGGAATACTCCACCCAGGGCATCATGTACGACTCCAAGGAGATGTATGAGACCGCTTGCGCGGTGCCCGGTGAAGAGACCGCGATTTTTGCGGAGGCCTGCCGCAAGGCCAAGGTGTGGGGCGTGTTCTCGCTCACCGGCGAGCGCCACGAGGAGCATCCGCACAAGGCGCCCTACAACACCCTGATCCTGATGAACGACAAGGGTGACATCGTGCAGAAGTACCGCAAGATCATGCCGTGGGTGCCGATCGAGGGCTGGTATCCCGGCAATTGCACCTATGTCTCCGACGGCCCGAAAGGGATGAAGGTCAGCCTGATCATCTGCGACGACGGCAACTTCCCGGAGATCTGGCGCGACTGCGCCATGAAGGGGGCCGAGCTGATCGTGCGCTGCCAGGGCTACATGTATCCGGCCAAGGAGCAGCAGATCCTGATTTCAAAAGCGATGGCATGGGCCAACAATGTCTATGTCGCGGTCGCCAACGCTGCCGGCTTCGACGGCGTCTATTCTTACTTCGGTCACTCCGCGATCATCGGTTTCGACGGCCGCACCCTCGGCGAGTGCGGCGAGGAGGACTACGGCATCCAATATGCCCAGCTGTCGAAGCATCTGATCCGCGATGCGCGCCGCAACGGCCAGTCGCAGAACCATCTCTACAAGCTGGTCCACCGCGGCTACACCGGCATGATCAATTCCGGCGAAAGCCCGCGCGGCCTCGCCGTCTGCCCCTATGATTTCTACAAGAACTGGATCGCCGATCCCGAAGGCACCCGGGACATGGTCGAGGCGATGACGCGCGCGACGCCCGGTACCGCCGAATGCCCGATCGACGGCATCCCGAATGAAGCGGCGCCCACCAATTACTAAGCCGTTGCCCAAATCAGTGTGTGTGAAGGCGTGCCGCTCGCTCCCGTTGGGACGCGGCGCCGCCCCAGATGATCAGTCATTGATGTGAACGACGGTCAATACTGCGACCGAACCGCACACGCAAACGTCGTGGATCGACCAGGCTGCGCCGGAAAAGCGTGCCTCTGGTGCAACATGGTCCGCTGAATCAGTCCGGTTTTGCTGTCCCCCAGCGATTCCGCCGATTCCGTAGTTCCACGGAGGGGCCCGGCGGCCTAGTTTGCCGGCGGCGCCGCTGGGGAGCGCTGGACTGAGGGCATCAAAGTGGAATTTGGGCCGCCGAAGGCTGGTCGGATTGGGCTGCGCCTTGCCGCGGTCGCTTCGTCTGTCGTGGCGGTCGTTCTCAGCCTCGGCCTATCGGCGACACCTGCGCAGGCGGACTGCGCGCCCGACCCGGCGGCAAGCGGGCAGACCGTCACCTGTAGCGGCACCGATGCCGACGGCTTTGCGGCAAGCGGCGGCGTCACCAATCTGACCGTAAATGTGCTGACTGGCGCCAGCGTCAACGATAACGGCACGGCGGCGCTCAACGTCAATGACACCAACGTCATCACTAACAACGGCACGGTGGCGGCGGGCTCGGGCCTCACCGGCATCAATGGCGGCAATTCGAACACCGTGACCAACAACGGCGCCATCACGGTGCTTGATAACGGCCTCGGTATCTCCGCGCTCGATCACAACATCATCATCAATGCCGGGACCGTCACCACCGGCGACCACGGCAGCGCGATCTCGGTAGGAAACAACAATAGCGTTAGCAACAGCGGTGCGCTGTCCATCGGCGCGTCGGGCGCGGGCATCTTCGCGGTCCAGAGCAACACGATCACCAACGCCGCGACGGGCACGATCACCGGACTCGATGATTCAATCGGGATTTTCGCTTCGTTCGGTGGCACGACCGTGACCAATGCAGGCGCGATCAAGGTCGGCGATTCCTCCGGCTTCTCCGGCGGCATCGTTGCGACCATGGATAACAACACGGTCACCAACACCGCCACCGGCACGATTTCGGTCGGGCAGGGTGCCGCTGGCATCTTTATGCAGGGTAGTTTTCAAATCGTCAGCAATTTCGGCGCAATCACGGCCGGCGACTTTGGTGCCGGCATCGCCTTGTTCGGTGATGACGCCAAGGTCACCAATAGTGGCTCGATCAAGTCGGGCGATGGCACGTCCGCCGGCATTGCGGTGCAGGGCAATCGGGTCGCGATCAACCAAAACGGGACGATCAGCGTGGGTCTGGGCGGTGCGGGCATCGCGTTTACGGGCCTGTCCTCCACGATCAGCAACAATGGACGGATCACAGGGGCCGATTTCGCCGAGGGCATCGTAGCTCTCGGTGATTCCAACACCATCATCAACAGAGGTACGATCACGGTCGGCGATTCCGGCTTCGGCATCGACGTGAGCTCGTTCACAACGACAAACCACGTTGTCAATACCGGAACCATCACCGTCGGTGCTGGCGGCGTCGGCATCAGCGTGAGCGGCGGGGCCAACGTCTTCAACTCCGGGACCATCAACGCTGCGGCCGGAATCGCTGCAATCGAGTTTTGTGTCTGCGGCCCCAACACGCTGACGCTAGGACCCGGCAGCATCATCAACGGCCTGGTGCTCGGCACTGGCGTCGACACGTTCCAGCTCGGAGGCATCGGCAAGGATACGTTCAACCTCGACCTGATCGGTCCCCTTCTTCAGTATGACGGCTTCTCGACCTTCAACAAGGTCGACAATTCGACCTGGACGGTGACCGGCACGGGTAATCAGGACTGGAACGTGCTGGGCGGCACGCTCACGCTGGCCGGCACCATCAATGGCAATGTGAGTGTCGCGGCCGGCGGCACGTTCGGTGGCGTCGGCACGGTCGGAAGCTCCATCTCCGTCAACGGCGGTACGCTAGCACCGGGCAGTCCCACCGGGACGCTCAACGTGTCCGGTGATCTCTCGTTTACGTCGGCGTCGCACTACATGGTGCAGGTCTCGGGCACCAGCAACGGCGTCGCGGTCGTCACGGGAACGGCGACGCTCGCCGGCGCCACGGTCGTCGTCGTACCGACCGGCTCGATCGCGAAGCACTACACGATCCTGAACGCGGGCACGCTGCCCGACAGCTTCAATCCGGTCGTCGCGGGTTTGTCATCGAACCTGCATGCGACCCTGAGCTACGACCCCAACAACGTCTTCCTGGATCTCGCGCTGGGCTATGGCGGCGGCCTCAATATCAACCAGCAGAATGTCGCCAACATTCTGACGCACTACTTCGACAACACCGGCAGCCTTCCCGTGGTGCTGGCGAATCTCTCGCCGACGGGACTGACGCAAGCCTCCGGCGAATCAGGGACGGGATCGCAGCAGACGACGTTCAATGCGATGAACCAATTTATCGGCTTGTTGACCGACGTCTTCAGCGCGGGACGCGGCGGCGCACCGGGCGCGACGCCCTATGCCGACGAGACGAACGCGACTGCCTATGCCGCGACCCGCAAGAACGCGAACGAAGCCCTTGCTTCGATCTACCGCAAGGCACCGCCGCTGACATTCGAGCAGCGCTGGGACGTCTGGGCCGCCGGCTATGGCGGCTCGCAGGCCACTGACGGCAATGCGGCGCTTGGCTCGAACAACGCCACCAGCAGCGTGTACGGCACGGCGGTTGGTCTGGATTATCGCTTCTCGCCGTCGACGATCGTAGGTTTTGCGCTCGCCGGCGGCGGCACCGGCTTCAATGTCACCGGGCTCGGCTGGGGCCGCTCGGATTTGTTCCAGGCCGGCGCCTTCGTGCGTCACAACGCAGGACCGGCCTATGTCACGGCCGCGCTGGCCTATGGCTGGCAGGACGTCACGACCAATCGCATCGTCACCGCCGCCGGCGTGGATCAATTGCGTGCGCAGTTCAACGCCAACGCGCTCTCGGGCCGTGTCGAGGGCGGCTATCGCTATGCCTGGCAGTGGATCGGCCTCACCCCCTATGCGGCGCTCCAGGCCACCGTGTTCAGCCTTCCGAGCTATTCGGAGTTCGCTGTGGTCGGCAGCAACGTCTTCGCGCTGAATTATGCCGCCAAGGACGTGACCAGCACCCGCACCGAACTCGGCCTGCGCGCGGACAAGTCCTTTGCCGCAGCCGGCGGCCTGATAACCTTGCGCGGCCGCGTCGCCTGGGCGCATGACTACAATCCGGATCGCACCATCGGTGCGGTCTTCCAAACGTTGCCGGGATCGGCGTTCGTGGTGAACGGCGCCGCCCAAGCACACGATTCCGCGCTGACCACAGCGGCGGTGCAGATGAGCTGGATGAACGGCTGGTCTGCGTCGGCGACTTTCGAGGGCGAGTTCTCGAACGTCACCCGCTCTTACGCCGGCAAGGGCGTCGTCCGCTACGCGTGGTAGGCGCTACCGTTTCTGCTGCGCCGGCTTCCGGGGCGGTCGCGGAGCGGCGGCCGGCGTGGGTGTCCCGCTCATCTTGTTGGCGGCTTCGCTGACGTCGAGCAGCGAGCGACGGATGTCATCGAGGAAGTTCGCCGATTTCTTTTTCATGGTGTCGGCGAGTTCGTGCAATCCCTGGATCTTTTCGAACAGCTCATCCGCCTTGCCGTCGGCAAAGCCGGGCACCACGCCTTCGATCTTTGTGACCGCCTTGTCGAAGCCCGCGAAGGCGCTGTCGACCCTGGCCATGACGGAATCGATTTCGCCGCCCTTGCTCCGGAGATCGGCGGTGTAGTTCTCGAACGTGCGCAGGCCTTCCTTGATCGCCGGGGCGTTGCTGACGATCGTACGGTCGACGCTATGCAGGGTGTCGACGATCGATTCGGCATCGCTGAGATCGGCGGTCAGCACGGGGACGCCGTCCGAGTCCAGCGGCACTGGCGGCGCCGAGGGCGCGCCGCCGATCAGCGAGACCGCGGCGACGCCGGTGAGGCCCTGGAACTCGATGCCCGCGACGGTGTCCTTGCGTATCGGCGCGGTATTGTCGAGCATCACCAGGGCCACGACCTTGCGCGGATTGTCCAGCTTGATCGACAGGATTTGGCCGGCGGGGACGCCATCGAAATTGACCGGTCCGCCGCGGCGCAATCCGCTGGCGGAGCCCCCCTCGAATACCACGCGCAACTGGCTGCGGCTCTGGAGGGTGCGCCATTTCTGCACGCCGAGCACGCCGCCGAACGCCACGGCGATCACCGCCAGCGTCGCCGTTCCGATCACCAGATTGCTCGCGCGTGCCATGCGGGATGATTTTACGGCCAAAGCGGGGAAGTTGGAAGGATGATGGCGTGGCCGCAATAATAGGATGGGCGAGTTAGGGAAGCGTAACCCGCCACTTCCTCTCGCGTTTTGTCGCAAGGATTGGCGGATTACGCTGCGCTAAACCGCCCTCAGCGACATCAATGCCCGGCGGTGTTCTTGGCCGCAGCATTGTTCAGCACGATCAGGGCATCGACGGCGACGCCTGTTTTGGCATTGATCAGGAACGGATTGACGTCGATCGAGGCGATCCGGTCGCCAGCATCCGCGATCAGGTTGGACAGGCCGACCAGCGCCTTCACCGCGGAGGCCTCGTGCAAGGCCGGTTTGCCCCGATAGCCGCGCATCTTGATACCGGCCTTGGTGCGGCCGATCAGGAGTCGAGCCTCAGCCTCGTCCAGCGGCGCGCCGGCGAGCGCGACGTCCTTCATCAGCTCGATGTCGATGCCGCCAGTGCCGAACAGCACGACCGGGCCCATCTCGGCATCGAGGGAGGCGCCGACCACCAGTTCCAGATCTGCCTTCACCTGTTGCGCGATCAGGATGCCGTCGAGCTTCGGCTTGCCCTTCAGCTTGCTCAGCCGCGCGGTGATGTCGGCGAACGCCTTCTTCACCGCGGCCGGGTTGTTGAGATTCAGCACCACGCCGCCGATATCTGATTTGTGCAGGATCTCGGCGCTGACGACTTTGGCCACGACGGGGAAGCCGATCTGCTTGGCGATCTTCACGGCCTCGGCTGCCGTCTGTGCGATTGCCTCCTTCGAGATCGGGATGCCATAGGCCTTCAGCAGCTTCTTGGAGGCGACCTCGTCGAGCGCGGCGCCAATTGCCGATTTCAGCGCCTTCTCAAGCACGGCGCGCGCTGCAGGCTTCGAGCTGGAGACGATATCAGGCACTTCCTTGCGCAGCTTGGCGTAGTCGAGCAGCGACTTGATCGCAGTCACCGCGCGATCCATGCCCTGCATGACCGCGAGATGCGGCAGCGACTTGCGCAAGGTCTTGGTGAACTCCGTGAAGCCGATCGACATCGCGCTGATATAGATCACCGGCTTGCCGGCCCGGCTCGCCATCTCGTCGACGATGCGCAGATTGCGCTCGCGCAGCTCGTGCGGCGCTTTCGGCAGCTCGGCATCGATGATGACGATGTCGATATCGGGGTCGTCGATCATCAGCCCGATCGATTTCATGTAGACGGAGGGATCGACCACCGCGGCAAAGCCGGCGTCGAGCGGGTTGCCGACGATCGAGCCCGGCCCGAGCATCTTTGCCAGCTCCGAGCCGACATGCGAGCTGAGTGGTGCAAAATTCAGGCCTTCTGCATCGAAGGCGTCGATCAGCATGCCGCGCTTGCCGCCGGATAGCGTCACTGCGGCGAGCCGGTCGCCCCTGGGCACTGCGGCGTGGACGAAACATTCGGTGGTCTCGATCAGCTCGTCGAGCCCGCCGACCCTGATGACCCCTTCGCGCGTTGCAATGGCGTCGAAGGTCTCGATCGAGCCCGCGAGCGCGCCGGTATGTGCCATCGCCGCCGCGCGGCCGCCCTCGGACGCTCCGAGCTTGAGCGCGATCACCGGTTTGCTCGCGGCGCGCGCCGCCTTGCAGGCGTCCCGGAATGCCTTGGTGTTGCGCACGCCTTCGAGGTAGACCACGATCACCTTGATGCTAGGATCCTCGGCGAAATAGCGCATCAGGTCCGGCGTCTCGAGCCCTGCCTCGTTGCCGGTCGTCACCATGTAGCCGACCCCGACGCCGCGATCTTCCAGGGCCTGGCGGATCGCCATGACGATGGCGCCGGATTGCCCGGCAATCGCCACCGCGCCCTGTTCCATGGTGACGATACGGTCGTCGATATTGGTGAAGAGCTTTTCGCCCGCGCTCAAATTGCCGAGGCAGTTCGGGCCGGTGACCGCCAATCCCGTCTCGCGCACGGCCGCTTGCAGTTCGGCGGCGAGCTTCTGGCTTTCCTCGTCCTGCAACTCGCTGAAGCCCGAGGTGACGATGGTGGCCGAGCGCGCGCCGGCCGCGGCGGCATCGCGGATCACCTGCACGGCAAAGCGCGCCGGCACCAGCACCAGCACGTGGTCGGGCTTCTCCGGGAGGCTTGCAAAGTCCTTGTAGCAGGGGACACCCCAGATGGTGTCGCGCTTGGAATTGACGGGATAGAGCCCGCCCTCGTAGCCGTATTTGACCAAATTGTTCCAGATGCGCTCGGCATAGTTGCCGGGCTTGTCGGTCGCGCCCACCAGCACGATGTTGCGCGGATGCAGCATGGCGTGGATGCCCTTGACGATGTCGCTGGCATCGGGCGGCGGAGACCATGGGCGCGATGAAGCTGAGGCGGCAGATACGCGAGCTTCCATGGTGTGACCTCACCTGTTGTTCTTGTTGGCGGTGCGTCACTCTGTTCTATGGCGAGTTCTTCGGACTGGCAACCACGTGGGCGGGTATGCCGTGCGGTGGAATGAGCGCGCGCCAAGCCCTGGTGATCGACATTTTGGGATCACTGCTCGCGCCGTGGTTCAGTATCGCAGGATGCCGAGCTTGTAGGCGTAGTGATAGGCCAGCTGCTTCGCCAGATAAGGAGCGATGGCGCGCCGGATCTGCATCTGTGTCGGTTCGAAGCCGAGAATGCGTCGCCGCAGGATGCCCATCTCCCTGACGCCGACCGCATAGGTCGATGCCGTCTTTTGTGCGTCATGGATTCGGAAGCAGGCGAGAAATCGCGGCAAGCGTGCAAATTTGAATCCTGCGGCTTGCGCCCGCAGGATGAAGTCCCAGTCCATCGCGTAGTGTAAGCTCTCGTCGATCGGCCCGATCCTGTCCCATACGCGCTTGCGCCAGAACATCGTCTCTTGCGGAATGTAGTCGGCATATCGCAACGCCTTGCCGTCATGAGGCGGCAGCACGGCGCGGCCGACCTCGAGTCCCTCGCGATCGATGAAGACGCGATGGCCGTAGACGACGTCGACACGCGGATGTGCGATGAAGTAATTTGCGACATACGCAAGTGTCCCGGGCAGCAGCACGTCGTCGCTGTTGAGATAGGCCATGATCTCGCTCTCGGCGCCGACGAAGCCGAGATTGATGGCGCTGGATTGCCCCTTGTCCGGTTCGCTGCTCCAGCTCAGGCTATCGCCGCGCCTCTTCAGGAGATCGAGCGTGCCGTCGATCGAGGCGCCGTCCTGCACGTGATAATACAGGTCCGGATAGTTCTGGCTGACGATGCTGTCGATCGTGGCGCCGAGATATTGCGCATGGTTGTAGCTCGGAGTGACCATCGCGATTCTGGGCGCGCCCGGATGGATCGCAGGAGCTCGCGGGAAAGCCGTCAGGTTGAGCAGGCGCGGCGGATATTGCTCGAAGGTCCACATCGGCGGGCGGCGCCAGAGGCTCCGAAGCGAGGAGCGTCTTTGCCCGGCGGCGATAAGATCCTGGTTCCTCTCCAGGAGCGCGACGCGGCTTTCCAGCTGTTCGAGACGCTGCCTGAACTCCTCATCCATCACCGTCTTCTCGCAAATTACAGCGGAAATGCTCAATAGGCCATTCTGATGGGTCTGCGGTCGACGGCGCCGGTTCAGGGGTTCCATCGAGCGGCATTGTCCCTACAGGTCGGGCGGATTCAAGAGGGGGGTGCGGATCGATTGCGAACCGCTATTCATCAGTGCCGATCAGGGTAGCATGCAGGATGTAGCGCTCGGGGCCGGACGCGACGGCGTTGAACGGCCAGCAGGTCGCGAGCACGAGTTCGGCTGCCCGTGCCGCAGGATCGATCCCCGAGGCATCGAAGCGAACCACAGCGGAGGAATCCGCGCGAAAACGAAAGTGCTTGCCATCACTGCGTGTGACGTCGATCAGGTCACCAATGGCGACATTCCGCAGGAAACGGAAATGAGTGTCGCGGTGCGCTGCATATACGGCAACGCCCCGCTCGCCCGCGTCAGCCGTTTGGCGGATATGGCCGGGCCCGAAAGCGAGCGCCTGGCCGCTCGCGCCTTCCAGTACGATCGCGCGGGCGCCGATCCGCCTCACCTCGATTCGCGCAACCGGCCAAGTATCGGCCCATGACCATGGCCTGACCACCTCGCCGGTCGCAACGCTCTGGTCGAATGCGCGCTCCAGCAGCACCTGCGCGAGCCATGCTTTGGCATGGATGTAGGCGCCGTCGCCGAACAGGATGATGCCGATCAGGGCGAGAGCGAGGGGAGAGATGATGCGCGGCATTGTACTAATTCCCGTCATTGCGGGGAGCGAAGCGACGAAGCAATCCAGACTGTCTCCGTGGATGAGTTTCTGGATGCTTCGCTTGCAATGACGAAGGTGAGAGGGCGAGTTCAAAAAGGCGCGCGCGGCCGTTGGTGTGTGGGACGGGCAGCCGCGCGCGCTAACAGAGGAGTTCGGGGGGCTCCTCTCTCAAGCGGCGTCAGTGAGCAAGGACTGACGCCGCTTGAACACGAACAGGATCAGGGCGAGCACGACCAAGATCAGGCCTGCGGTCATTTTCAGCTCGGCCGAGGTCGCGGTCTTGGGCAGGCGGATCGCATCCGGTGCAGCGGGCGTCGGTCGCCTCGTGGCCGGCTGGTTGCGTGCATCGGCGTGACGCTCGCGGAGCTGCGCTGGGACCTGCTGTCGTTCGCCAAAGACCTTCGCGAAATCCCAACCGGCCGGCAGGTTGATCGGCAATTCGCTGGGCTTGAGCGGCTCGCCTTCGGGACGGCTCGGCGTCTTGTCGACCGCGACGAGGCTGGTGAGCCGCGTGACGATCTGATGGTCGAGCGCCAGTGCCAGGATTGCCTTGTCCGAGTCTTCGGGCGTCATTTCGCGCAGGGTGCGCGCCACTTCGGCATCGGCGATCTTGCGCTTGGCCCAAAGCTTCGACAGGCCGTTGCCTTCGGCCGTATTTTGCAGCGGCAGCGTCACCGACCATGGGCGGTCACCGACGCGGCCCTTGATTTCGACCGAGCCCGCAAGCGTGTCGAGCTTTGCCGCCAGCACCAGCGGCTCGTCGCGATAGACGTCGGGAATGATCGTCGGTGTGACGTCGGCCTTCGCTTCGGAGAACTTTACGCTCAGCCCGGTCACGGCCGGGTTCTCGAGCTTGGCAAACAGGCCGCGCATGCGCTCCTCGACCTGCTCGACGGAGCCGATATGGGTGAAGGCACCGCGGCCGAGCTCGGCGGCGCGCGTCATCAGATAGGTGTTGGGCGCCGACCCGATGCCGACCATGAACACGCGCGAGCGGCCGCGCATCGCCGTGATCGTTTCGAACAATTGCTGCTCGTTGCCGATCGCACCGTCGGTCAGGAATACGACCTGGCGAACCATGCCGGCGTCGCCAAGCTTGTCGGTCAGCGCGGCCCGCATCGCCGGCACCATCTCGGTGCCGCCACGCGCCTGCAGCGCGCTGACGAACGAGGTGGCTTCACCGACACGCTCGGCATCCGCCGCGACGGAGACCGGAAACAGCACGTCCATGGTATCGTCGAAACGGATGACGTTGAAACGGTCGGTCGGCTGGAGACGGGAGAGCGCGTAGGTGAGGCTCGCCTTGGCCTGAACGATCGACGTGCCGCCCATCGAGCCGGAATTGTCGATCACGAATATCACCTCGCGCGGCCGCGGCTTCTGCGTCGCCTGCTCGGCGGCGGGCGGGGTGACAAAGGCAAGCAAATAATCGGCGTCGCCGACGCGCTCGCGAAATAAGCCGACCGACGGCGCCTTCACGGCCGCTGGCTTCCAGGTCAGTTCGAAATCGCGGTCGGCAGCCACGGCACCGTCGGCAAGCGAGACGATTCGCATCGTATTGTCCGGGCTCGCGACCTTGACGTTATGATGGGGGCTCGTGACCTCGCCGAGCGCAAAGCCGGCGTTCAGACGCACCGTGATGCTGGTCGGATTGACCGGTGCATTCCTGGCGGGATCCAGCACGGGCGGCGAGATGCGGTCGCGGTCCGGCACCGGGTCCGAGTTGGTCGCGCCCCAGCCGGAGCCATCGTTGCGGAAATCGACGCTCTGGACGATCGGCGCCGGATTGTAGCGCGGCCCGACCACCAGCGGCAGGCGCAGCGAATATTCGTTGCCGGATTGATGCACCGGCTCCTGATATTCGATCTGCACCAGCACGGTTTCGCCAGGGCCGATATTGGCGACCGAGTTGGTGAAGATGTTCGGCCGCTCCTGCTCGGTGAGCGCGGCCTTCTGGCCGGCGCGGCGCGCCTCTTCGTAGATCATGCGCGCCTGTTGCCGCTCCTTGATGTCCCCGACGATGACGCGGTTGCCGACCACCATCTTCAGCGAATCGACGGCGCCGTCCGCGGGGAGCGGATAGACATAGGTCGCCTCGACCCAGTCCTTCGTCGGGTTGCGAAAGATTTGGGTGACTCGTGCTCGCAGTGTCGGGCCCGACACCGTGATGTCGACGTCGATGCCGAGGCGGATCGCTTCCGTGTAGGCGCCATCCTCCTTGAGGAGGAGAGAACCGGATTTGGCATCGCCGGGCTGGAGCAGGCTGGCCTGCTCCGTCGTCGCCGACCAGCCCGGCTCGAAGCTCACCAGCAGGGCCACGAAGGCGACCAGCATCACCGCGATGCCCTGCGCCAGAAGGAACAGTCCGACCACGATCAGTCTGCCCAGCCAAGGGTGTTCGTTGCTGTCCGTCGTGTCAAAAGTATCCATTTGGCCTGCTCCCGAGCATGTTTGCTGGCCCCGAGCATCCGCCGGGACGGCCCGATTTCGCGAGCAGAATGATCGGCAATGTTCCGCCACGGCCGGCCCGGCCGGCCGCCTCCGAGATGGCGAAGTGCGGTTTTGTGCTGGTTTGTCCGTCCTGCTAGGATGTCGTCCTGGAGCAGGGCCACGATGCAGACGCAGGACAAATTCACCGACAAGCAGCTGTCGGACGAGCAGAGCCGCGAGATCGCGGAGACCATTCGCGAGGAGCTCGCCAGGCGCCGGATCTCCCGGCAGGCGCTGGCCGAGCAGGCCAAGCTCAGCCTGTCGACGCTGGAGAAGGTGCTCGGCGGCCGACGGCCGTTCACGCTGGCGACCACGGTGCGGCTGGAGCAGGCGCTGGGCGTCTCCCTGCGCAGAAGCGCCGCCGTAGTGACGCCTCCGGCCGCAAACGATGTCGCGCCCGACAGCCTCGGCTCCTATGCCCATCGCGCGGTGACGTGGCTCGAGGACGTCTACATCACGCTGCGACCGTCGTTCGGCGACAAGGACGCGATCTTCGCCTACCGCACCGAGATCGTCTGGGAGCCGAAGGTCTCTTCACTGGTGTTCCGCGAGGGCGAGCGGACCGATGCCGCCTATGAACACACCGGCGAGGTCGCCGTGCCGCATCAGTCCGGCTTCATCTATCTCGTCATCATCAAGCACGGCCAGCATCGCGTGATCACTGTGTCGCGGCCGACGGTCGCCGGCGAGATGTACGGGATCATCTCGACGCTCCGCGCCGGTCCCGGCTCGCAGCTGACGCCGATCGCAGCGCCGATCGCTTATGTGCCGCTCCGAAACTTCGCGAAGCCCTCGCTGGGTCGGGTCGCGCCCGGCGATGCTAACCACGAATTGTACCAAAAGCTTCTGCGCCGAACGGTGGAAGAATCGTTCGCGCTGTTTCTGTCGGTATAGCCCGCAAGAAATTATCCGGAATGACGAGCATGCGTCTATAAGGGGACATGCAGGACGCGTCCGCACTCTACGACGGCGAATCTCCGCTGTTCTCAATCATTATCCCGCTCGAATCTCACCGCGGGCAGTGGGAGATGTCCTGGCTCGGCTGGACGTCGCAAACTGCCGACACATCGCTCTACGAGATCATTCTGGTCGTGCCTCCGGATTTCACGGCACGCGAGCAGTTGAAGGCGCTGGCCGGCAACAGGGCTCGCCTCGAATTCACCGATTCCGAACACGACATCGGGCTCTGCGCATTCGGCGCGACGAAGGCGCGCGGCAGCTATCTGTTCTTCACGGAATCGCACTGCCGGCCCGAACCCGACGTGATCGAACTCTGCATTCGCGCGATCGATGCTCATCCCGATTGGGCCGGCTTTTCCTGCCGTTCGATCCCGATCTGCCATAACCGGTTATCCGTGGCAGAGGCCGCCATGTACCAGGCCGACATCGAGTTCGGTATGAAGCAGCATCCCTGGCGCAAGGTCCTGGATCAGTGTTTCGTGACGCGGCACGACGTCTACCGGGAATGCGGCGGCCTGCGCGAGGAGCTCGGTCATTTCGCCGAATGGGTGCTCGCCGCCGCCTATCACGCGAGAGGTCATTCCATCGGCTATCTCGAGGAGGCGCGCTTCCATCACTACTATGTCGGTGAGATCGGCGAGCTGAAGCAATTCACGCTCGACTTCGTGCAAGGCGAGATTCGCTATCTGAGCGAGGCCCGCAACGATGCCGGCAGCGAGCTGCTCGACATTCCGGTCGAGTGGAGCTCGCGGAGCGAGGCCGGCGCGTCGCTCGCCCGCAATGCACTGAACGCGCTCCTGCGCTCCAGCCTCGGTGACGGCGGGGGAGGGCCTGGCGAGAAATGGCTGGCGGTATGGCGTTGGGCCGTGCCGGCGCTGCTCGGCGGTCTCGGCGCGCGCGGTTTCGCGCGGCTGGCGGCATGGCACGCGCGGGCCGTGCTGGTCGCTGTGACGGCCGCCGGATCGAGCGATGCGATCGCGCGATGGATGCGGCGATACATCGCCGCGCTGATCCGGCATCAGAGGCTCGATTGCATTCACCGTCTCGGACGAGATGCGGGACCTGTTGACGGGCTCCTTGGTGAGCGCGTTGTCGCGCAGATCGGATTCCATGCCGAAGAGTTCTCTGCCGGTCACACTTTCCGCTGGAGCGAACCAGAGGCAGCCGTGCGCATCAAGGGGAAGCCGGGCCGCACCATTGTCCGCGTTCGAAGCCCCGCACTTCGCGCACCGCTAGATACGATAGACACGCGATTCTATGTCGATGGCACGGCCATCCGCCCCGAAGCGGTCGTGACCGGTTGTGACAGCTACAGGCTGAGCCTCGATCTGCCGCCGTCAGGCATCGCCACCCTCGCCTGGGCATGCCCCATGTTCAGGGGCGTCGGCGATTCGCGTCGTCTCGGCCTGCCGATCGCGGGCATCGACGTCGGCGACGACATGATCGAGGTTGAAAGCGCGGGAACAGCGCCGTCGCTTGCTGGAAAAGAATAGCGGCCCTTCGGCCGCTATTCGGTCGATTCAGGCTGTTGCTCTCAGTCGAACTAGCCGCCCGTTTCGGCGCTGATGATATCGCCGAACAGTTCCCACTGGCCCTTCTTGAACCGCCACATCTTGAGCTGCTCGATCGGCGCGAAGTCCGTGGCGGAGGTGTTGATCTTGATGCCCGGGATCAGTGTGTCGGGCACGAAGTCCTTGAGGCTCGCTGCCTGCTTCATCACATTCTCACGGGTCAGATTGTCGCCCGCCTGCTTCAGCACCTGCACCATGGTCTGGGCTGCGGCATAGGCGTAAACCAGATTGGCGTCCGAAATATTTGCACCGGGTATGTATTTGTCGACGAAGACCATGAACTTCTTCATGCCCTCATCATCCTTCCACTGCGGATCCGACGCATCCTTCAGATAACCAGCCGACAGCACCCCTTCGGATGCCTCGAGGCCGGCAGGCTTCATCACCGCGCCGATGGACACCGAGACATCGGTCATGAGATGCATCGGCTTCCACTCCAGCTCCGCGATCTTCTTGATCGCCTGCGCCGCGAATTTCGGCGTGGCGATGTTCACGAAGACATCGGCGCCGGTGCCCTTGAGCTTGACGATATGAGCATCGATCGAGGGTTCCGACGTCTCGTAGCTCTCTTCGGCCACGATCAGTTTCGATGCCTTGTCACCGAACACGTCCTTGATGCCGGCGAGGTAGTCCTTGCCGAAATCGTCGTTGGCATAAAAAATCGCGACCTTCGCGTCCGGCTTCTCCTTCAGAATATACTTCGCGAAGATCTGTGCCTCGACGCGGTAGCTGGGCTGGAAGCCCATCGTCCAGGGAAAGTTCTTCGGGTCATTCCACTTGCTGGCGCCTGTGGCGAGGAACAGCTGCGGCACCTTCTTGGAATTGTGATACTTCTGCACGGCGGTCTGGGTCGGCGTGCCCAGCGCGTTGAACACCAGGAAGACCTCGTCGCTCTCGATCAGCTTGCGGATCTGCTCAACGGTCTTAGGCGGCGAGTAGCCGTCGTCGTAGGAGATCCAATTGATCTTTCGGCCGTTGATGCCGCCCTGATCGTTGATCATCTTGAAATAGGCTTCCTCGGTCTTGCCGATGACGCCGTAGGCGGAAGCCGGGCCGGAATAGGCCTCGACATTGCCGATCTTGATCTCGGTGTCGGTGACGCCGGTGTCGTACGCCTTTTGCGCATACGCGGTTTGGGCTGTCAGCAGCATCAGCGCCGTTGCTGCGGCGAGCAGGGAGAGTTTCTTGTTCATGAAAATTCCTTGGCTTTTCTGGGTTGGAACACGCACGTCAAAAAGAAAAGTGCCCGCGAGAGGGGCGCTTTGATCAGGCGTTGGCGGCTTTCTTGTCGACTTCCGAGGCGCCTGAGAATTCCTTGCGCAAGGTCGGCTTGTGGATCTTGCCGGTGGCGTTGCGGGGTAACGCATCGACGAAGCGGACCTGGCGTGGACATTTGAAGCGCGCGAGATTCGCCGCGCAGTGCGCGAAGACATCTGTCTCGGTCAACCGCTGGCCGGGCTTGGCCGCGACGATGGCGAGGCCAACCTCGCCCCATTGCGGATCGGGAATGCCGATCACGGCGGCTTCCGCGATAGCGTCGAGTTGGTGCAGGACGTTCTCGACCTCGGCCGGATAGACGTTCTCGCCACCGGAAATGTACATGTCCTTCCAGCGGTCGACGATGTAATAAAAACCTTCCTCATCGACGCGTGTCGCGTCGCCCGTGTGCAGCCAGCCATCGGTGAACGACGTCTTGTTCGCCTCCGGCCTGTTCCAGTAGCCGGGCGTAATGTTCGGTCCCTTGACCCAGAGCTCGCCGAGTTCGCCGACATCGGCGTCGCCGCCGTCAGGACGCACGATGCGCACTTCCGTGTGCAGCACCGGCTTGCCGGCGGAGCCGGCTTTCCGTGCCGCATCCTCGCGGTCGAGCACCAGCACGGCCGGCGAGGTCTCGGTCATGCCGTAGCCCTGCTGGAGTGCGACGCCACGCGCCTCCCACACCTTGAGCAGCGGCACCGGCATTGGTGCGCCGCCGACACCTCCCACGATCAACCGGCCGAGGTCGGTGGTCGCGAACGCCGGATGCTGGGCCATGAACTGGTAGATCGCGGGCACGCCGAAGAACACGTTGATGCCCTGTGCGGGATCGTTGATCAGGCCGAGCGCCGTGCCGGGATCGAAGGCGCGCATGATCATCACGGTGCCGCCGGCGTGCAGCACCGGATTGGTGTAGCAATTCAGGCCGCCGGTGTGGAACAGCGGCAGCACGGTGAGCAGCACCGAGGACGGCCCGATGCAGGCGGGGCCGCCGAGATTGACGCAATTCCAGAAGGTCATGCCATGGGTGATGGTGGCGCCCTTGGGATGACCCGTTGTGCCCGAGGTGTACATGATGGTCGAGACGTCATCGAGGGTCACCTCCTCGATTTTCTCGAGTGGCTTTGCGGCGGCGATGCCGGCCTCATAAGTCCCGCTGGGGCCAAGCAGCAGGCTCGTCGCAATGCCGCAGAGCCTTGCCACGGCCAGCGCCGTTTCGGCGAGATCGGTGTCGTGGATCATCACCTTCGGCGCGCAATCTGCGGTGATGAACTGGAGTTCGGGAACGGTGAGGCGGGTGTTCAGCGGCACGAAGATCGCACCTAACCGCCCGCAGGCGAATTGCACCTCCAGCGTATCGGTCGTGTTCAGCGCCAGCACCGCGACCCGCTCGCCGCGCGAGACTTTCAGCGCATGGCGCAGAAATGACGCGAGACGCGAGATGCGCGCGTCGAGCTGCGCATAGGTAAAGCGGCGCTCGCTCGCGAGGTCTATCACCGCAATCTTGTTCGGTGTGCGGCGGCCATGGTGGGCGATCCAGTCGTAGTAACGAACGGCCAAGAATTCCTCCCTCGGCGGACTTGTGCCGCCCGCGTCCCTATTGCCATGCACCATGCCCGGCATGGCCCAAGGGCCAGCCGGAGTTTGTGCACCATCCTTTTTTTGATCCGGAGTTGGCGCGCGAGCGATGAAAATCGTCTTGCGTTGAGTTGCTAGAGCGAGCTTGCTTGGAGCGGGGCTCGGCCAGCCACTCCGCGCAAGTGAGCCGCCAAGGTTCCGGCCATGGTGGACGAGACGAATCCGCCAGCAAGGCGAGAGTGCGATGATGAGCCCGTTCTATACCGCCGAGCATGACGCCTTTCGCGAGGTGATGCGCCGCTTCGTCGACAAGGAGATTGCGCCCTTCGCCCACGAGTGGGATGAGGCCGGTGAATTCCCCCGCGCGCTCTATCGCAAGGCGGCCGAGATCGGGCTCTTGGGACTCGGTTTCCCCGAGGAATATGGCGGGATCGCCGCCGACCAGTTCATGAGGATCGTCGCCAGCCAGGAGTTGGCGCGGGCTGGCGCCGGCGGTGTCAGCGCCAGCTTGATGAGCCATACGATCGGTTCGCCGCCGGTCGCGCGGGCCGCGCGCCCCGAGGTGAAGGCGCGCGTGCTGCCTCAGGTGCTCGCGGGTGAGAAAATCTCCGCGCTCGCGATCACCGAGCCGGGCGGCGGCTCTGATGTCGCGGGCCTCCGCACCAAGGCGCGGCGCGACGGAGATCACTACGTCGTGAGCGGCGAGAAGACCTTCATCACATCCGGGATGCGTGCCGACTATCTGACCGTTGCGGTGCGCACCGGCGGCGAGGGCGCCGGCGGCGTCAGCCTGCTCCTGATCGAGGGGGATACGCCCGGCCTGTCCCGGACAAAGCTGAAGAAGATGGGCTGGTGGGCCTCCGACACCGCGACCCTGCATTTCGACGAGTGCCGCGTACCGGCGGAAAACCTGATCGGCGAGGAAGGCCAGGGGTTCAAGATCATCATGCGGAATTTCAACAGCGAGCGCATGGGCATGGCGGCGGGCTGCACCGCGTTCGCGCGCGTCTGCCTCGACGAGGCCATTGCCTACGCCAAGGAGCGCAAGACCTTCGGCAAGCCGCTCGCGCAGCACCAGGTGATCCGCCACAAGATCGTCGACATGGCGCAGAAGGTCGCCGCATCGCAAGCGATGCTGGAGATGCTGGCCTGGCGGCTGGAGCAGGGCGAAAGCCCGGTCGCCGAAATCTGCATGATGAAGAACCAGGCGACCCAGACCATGGCGTTCTGCGCCTCGGAAGCGGTGCAGATTTTTGGCGGCGCCGGCTTCATGCGCGGCATCAAGGCCGAGCGCATCTACCGTGAGGTCAAGGTCAACGCGATCGGCGGCGGCACCGAGGAGATCATGAAGGATCTCGCGTCGCGGCAGATGGGGTTGTGACCTCTTTCTCCGTCATGGCCGGGACGAGCCCGGCCATGACGAGCACCTCAGAGATACCAAGAACTGGGCTAACAAGATGCTGTTCACCGCCGACCACGACGAGATCCGCCGTTCCTTGCAAAAATTCATTGCCAACGAGATCAATCCGCATGTCGATGAATGGGAGAAGGCCGACATCTTCCCGGCGCACGAGCTGTTCAGGAAGATGGGCAGGCTCGGCTTTCTCGGGCTGAACAAGCCGGTCGAATTCGGCGGCTCCGGCCTCGACTATTCCTATGCGCTGATGATGGCGGAGGAACTCGGCGCGATCAATTGCGGCGGCGTGCCGATGGCGATCGGGGTGCAGACCGACATGGCGACTCCTGCGCTGGCGCGGTTCGGCTCCGATGAAGTGCGGCGCGAATTCCTGGCGCCCTCGATCTCTGGCGACTATGTGGCCTGCATTGGCGTCTCGGAGCCCGGCGCGGGTTCTGACGTGGCCTCGATCAAGACCAATGCGCGCGGGGACGGCGACGATTACGTCATCGATGGTGGCAAGATGTGGATCACCAACGGCACCCAGGCCGACTGGATCTGTCTGCTCGCCAATACGGGCGACGGGTCCGTTCACCGCAACAAATCGCTGATCTGTGTGCCCATGAAGACCAAGGGCGTCACGGTCGCGCGCAAGCTCGACAAGATGGGCATGCGTTCCTCCGACACCGCGCAGATCTTCTTCGACAATGTCCGCGTGCCCAAGCGCAACCGGATCGGCGAGGAGGGCAAGGGCTTTACCTACCAGATGATCCAGTTCCAGGAGGAGCGGCTCTGGGGTGCGGCCGCCTGCCTGAAGGCGCATGAATACATTATCAACGAGACCATCGAATACACCCGCAATCGCAAGGCCTTTGGGAAGTCGATCCTCGACAACCAGGTCGTTCATTTCAAGCTCGCGGAGATGCAGACCGAGGTCGAGCTGTTGCGCGCGCTGATCTACCGTGCCGGAGAGGCGCTTGTGGCGGGCGAGGATGTCACGAAACTTGCGACCATGGCCAAGCTGAAGGCCGGGCGACTCGGCCGCGAGCTTACCGACGCCTGCTTGCAATATTGGGGTGGAATGGGCTTTACCAACGAGACGCCGGTCAGCCGTGCCTATCGCGACAGCCGTCTGACATCGATCGGCGGCGGCGCCGACGAGGTCATGCTGATGGTCCTGTGCAAGATGATGGGGACGCTGCCCGGCAGCAAAGGAAGTTCCTGATGATCACGCTCTATCACTGCGACGCCGCGCGCTCATTCCGTCCGCTCTGGATGCTGGAGGAGATGGGGCTGCCCTACGAGCTCAAGATGCTGCCGTTCCCGCCGCGGGTCTTCGCCAAGGAGTATCTCGCGCTCAATCCGCTGGGCACGATTCCCTTCATGGTCGACGGCGAGACGAAAATGACCGAGTCCTCCGGCATCTGCCACTATCTCGGCATCAAGCATGGACCGACGCCACTGATGGTCGGACCCGAAGATCCCGCCTATGGCGCGTTCGTGAACTGGATGTATTTCAGCGACGCCACGTTAACCTTCCCGCAGACGCTGGTGCTCCGATACACCCAGCTCGAGCCGGAAGAGCGCCGCAATCCGCAGGTCGCCGGCGACTATGCCAAATGGTTTTTGGGCCGCCTGCGCGCCGTCGAGGCAGCCACCGCAAATACCGAGGCCTTGTGCGCGGGCCGCTTCACTGCCGCCGACATCGTGATCGGTTACGCGCTCCGCCTCGCCGATACTATCGGGCTTGCCAAGGATTTTGGGCCAAATGTCGCAGCCTATTGGGCACGCTTGCAGCAACGGGATGGTTTCAAGCGCGCGGTTGCTGCGGAGCAACAGGCCGGCGTCGAGCAGAACGTGGCGCCAAGGGTGAGGGCCTGATTGTCGTTCTGGCGAAAGCCGGGACGGCCATGTTGCCGGGAGTTCCGGGTCGTCGGGACTGCCGCTGTTTTGCGCTTCATGATAGCGCTATCCCGCCGTGACAGCGCCCAGATTTCCGCTAAGGTGACCTCCGTCCGCAGCGGCCAAAGAGCCGCGCGAGGAGGATCCCAATGGAAGATAACGGTCGCGAATCCGACCATTTGATGCTGATCACGCCGGAGCGGGTATTCTATGCCGGCCTGCTCGGCCGCCCCCGCAAGCGGACGCCCGGCTGCTGCCATGTCTATGTCGCGGTGAAGGGCAGTCTGCATCTGACGATCGATGATGCGCTCGCCACCGGCGAGCTGTTCGTTACCCTACCGAACCAGCGGCATTCCATTGCGAGCGACTACCGCACCGCGATCAGCGTGACGCTGGAGCCGGAGAGCATGCCCGATGGCGTGATCGAGGTCCTGGCCGAGCGGCTCACCGGACCCGACAGGGCCGTCTATGCCCGCAAGATCCTCGCCGCCTACACGCTGCTGCGCCAGCGTCGCTACGGCGACATCACCACCGCCGAATTCGACCAGATGTGTTTTGGCGAGGCGCTGCCGCGCCGCGTGCTCGACCCCCGCGTGACGCGTGCGGTCGCCCGTATCGGCCGCTTCACGGGCGAACCCGTGACGGCGGACACATGCGCGGCGGAGGCCGGACTTTCCGCTTCGCGCTTCCTGCATCTGTTCAAGGAAGAGACCGGCATCTCGTTCCGCTCCTTCCGCGCCTGGAAGCGGGCGCGTCACCTGCTGCACTTCGCCAACCAGGACCTCAACCTCGCCCATCTCGCGCAGGACATCGGCTATCCCGACTCCACCCATTTCAGCCACTCGATCCGCCGCTTCTACGGCCTGAAGCCGCGCGCGATCTTCGTCGGCTCGCGCGATCTCGCGATCTATCGCAGCAGCGAGACCGTGAGGCTGGCGGAGGCGAGCTAGCGTCGTCTCGTAGGGTGGGCAAAGCGAAAGCGTGCCCACCATCTTCGCGAGGTATTGAGAGATGGTGGGAAGGGCGCAAGAGCGCCTTTGCCCACCCTACGGTTTATCGCCTTTTTCCAGCTTCTCCGCGCAAGAAGCCGCCTGCCGCCCATCACATGATCGCAAACGTTGAATTATCAACGTGCGAGACATTCAAGGCATGAGCGACAAGGCCGTCATCACCTGCGCGCTGAACGGCGTGCTCACCGACCCGAAGCAGCACAACGTGCCTGTCACGCCCGAGCAGATGGCGCGCGAGGCCAAGGCTGCGTTCGATGCCGGCGCGTCCATCATGCACATCCATCTGCGTCAGCAGGCGCCGGACAAGGGGCATCTGCCGTCCTGGGAGGTCAGCGTCAGCAAGGAGATCCAGCAGGCGATTCGCGAAGCCTGCCCTGGCGTGATCATCAATCACACCTCCGGCGTCTCCGGGCCGAACTACAACGGTGCGCTGGATTGTATCCGCGAGACCAGGCCGGAGATCGCGGCCTGCAATGCCGGCTCGCTAAATTACCTGAAGGTGAAGGCCGACAACAGCTGGGCCTGGCCGCCGATGATGTTCGACAATGCGGTCGAGAAGGTGAAGGACTATCTCGACGTCATGAACGCGGTCGGTACCATCCCCGAATTCGAATGTTTTGACGTCGGCATCGTCCGCTGCGTCGGCATGTACCGCCAGGTCGGCATGTACAAGGGCCCGCTCGAGTATAACTTTGTGATGGGCGTCGCCTCCGGCATGCCGTCGGATCCCGATCTGCTGCCGATCCTGATCAAGCTGAAGCGTCCCGAGGCGCAATTTCAGGTCACCGCGATAGGCCGCGAAGAAATCTGGCCGCTGCACCAGCGCTGTGCGGAGCTCGGCGGTCATCTGCGCACCGGTCTCGAAGATGCCTTCTATCTCGCCGACGGCAAGAAGGTAACGTCGAACGGCCAGCTGATCGACGCCATCGCCGCCTGCGCCCGCCGTGCCGGCCGCGAGATCGCGAGCCCGGCGGAAGCGCGAAAGATTTTTGGGACGAATAGGTAAATTATCGCCTCAACCGTCATTGCGAGCGAAGCGAAGCAATCCAGAATCTTTCCATGGATGCGCCTGGATTGCTTCGTCGCTTTGCTCCTCGCAATGACGAGCAGGATTGAGTTATGTCCATTCTCGAAAACACGATTTCTCCCGGCAGTGCCGCCTATCGCGCCAACCGCGACGGCATGCTTGGCCTGATCGACCGCATGCGCGCGCTGGAAGAGCGCACGCGTGCGGCATCAGCCGCGGCGAAAGACCGCTTCCACAAGCGCGGCCAGCTGTTGCCGCGCGAGCGCGTCGCGCTGGTGCTCGATCCCGGCGCGCCCTTCATCGAGCTGTCCACGCTCGCCGGCTACATGTTCGACGTATCTGATCCGGACAAGAGCGTCCCCGGCGGCGGCGTCATCGCCGGCATCGGTTTCGTCTCGGGCATCCGTTGCATGGTCAGCGCCAACGATTCCGGCATCGATGCCGGCGCGCTTCAGCCCTACGGCCTCGACAAGACGATACGCGTGCAGGAGCTCGCGCTGGAGAACAAGCTGCCTTACGTCCAGCTGGTCGAAAGCGCCGGCGCCAATCTCCTGCGCTACCGCGTCGAAGACTTTGTCCGCGGCGGCAACATCTTCCGCAATCTCGCGCGACTCTCCGCAGCGGGCCTGCCCGTCGTGACCGTAACCCATGGCTCCTCGACCGCCGGCGGCGCCTATCAGACCGGCCTGTCCGACTACATCGTCATGGTCCGTGGCCGCACCCGCGCCTTCCTCGCCGGGCCGCCGCTGCTGAAGGCCGCCACCGGCGAGATCGCGACCGAAGAGGAGCTTGGCGGCGCCGAGATGCACACGCAGGTGTCGGGACTTGGCGACTACCTCGCCGAGGATGACCGCGACGCCCTGCGCATCGCGCGCGAGATCATGGCGGCGCTGGAATGGGAACGGCCGGGCAGGGCGAGCGCGGAATATAAGCCGCCGCGCTACGATCAAGACGAACTGCTCGGCATTATGCCGATGGACCACAAGCGCTCCGTGGACATGAAGCAGGTGATCGCACGTATCGTCGATGATTCCGACTTCACCGAGATGGCGCCGAACTACGGCCCGGCCACCGTCTGCGGCCATGCCCGCATCGAGGGCCAGACCATCGGCATCATCACCAACAACGGTCCGCTCGATCCGGCCGGTGCCAACAAGGCGACGCATTTCATCCAGGCGTGCTGCCAAACCCGAACGCCGCTGCTCTATCTGAACAACACCACCGGCTACATGGTCGGCAAAGCTTACGAAGAAGCCGGCATGATCAAGCATGGCTCCAAGATGATCCAGGCGGTGACGTCGGCGACAGTGCCGCAGATCACCATCTATTGCGGCGCCTCGTTCGGCGCCGGCAATTACGGCATGTGCGGGCGCGGCTTCCATCCGCGCTTCTGCTTCTCCTGGCCCAACGCCAAGACTGCCGTGATGGGCGGTGAGCAGGCCGCCGAGACCATGGCGATCGTCACCGAAGCCGCAGCCGCGCGTCGCGGCAAGCCGGTCGAAAAAGAAAAGCTCGATGGCATGAAGGCGCAGATCGTCGGCGTGTTCGACGGCCAGATGGACGTGTTCTCGACCAGCGCGCGCGTGCTCGACGACGGCGTGATCGATCCGCGCGACACCCGCGCGGTGCTGTCCGAAGTGCTCGCGATCTGTCGTGAAGGTGACGCGCGGAGCCCACAGCGCATGCAATTCTCGGTGGCCCGCCCATGAGGAACGGATCAGTGCAGCACCGGCCGTTCTTCAAGGTCCTGATCGCCAATCGCGGCGAGATCGCACTGCGGGTGATGCGCAGCGCGCGGAAGCTCGGCCTCGGCGTCGTCGCGGTCTATTCGGATGCGGATAGGGATGCGCTTCATGTGCAACAGGCCGACCAGGCCGTGCGAGTCGGCGAAGCGCTGCCGGCGCAGTCCTATCTCAACATCGCCGCGATCATAGCGGCCGCAAAGGCCAGCGGCGCGGATGCCGTTCATCCCGGCTATGGCTTCCTCGCCGAGAACGAGGAGTTTGCGCAAGCCTGCAAGGATGCCGGCCTCGTCTTCATCGGCCCGTCGCCGCAGGCGATCGAGACAATGGGCAACAAGGCCGGTGCCAAGGAGATCATGAAAAAGGCCGGCGTGCCCGTCGTGCCCGGCTATCAGGGCGCCGATCAGGGCGATGAAGTCATGCTCGCGGAGGCGAGAGAGATCGGCTTTCCCGTGATGATCAAGGCGGTCGCCGGCGGCGGTGGACGCGGGATGCGGCTCGTTGCGGATGCCAATTCGTTCCCCGAGGCACTGCGTAGCGCGCGGTCCGAGGCGAAGGCGGCGTTTGGCGATCCCACGGTGATCCTCGAACGCGCCATCCAGAATCCCCGTCACATCGAAATTCAGGTGTTCGGCGACAGCCATGGCAACGCCATCCATCTTGGCGAGCGCGACTGCTCGGTGCAGCGGCGGCACCAGAAACTAATCGAGGAGGCGCCGTCGACCGCAGTCACGCCCGACCTGCGTGCGAAGATGGGCGAGGTCGCGGTCGCCGCGGTGAAGGCGTTGCGTTACGAGGGCGCCGGCACGCTCGAATTTCTGCTCGATGCGAGCGGCGGATTCTACTTCATGGAGATGAATACGCGTCTCCAGGTCGAGCATCCCGTCACCGAGGCCATCACCGGGCTCGATCTCGTCGAATTGCAGCTGCGCGTCGCGCGCGGCGAGTCGCTGCCGCTCAAGCAGCAGGACATTCGCTTCACAGGCCACGCCATCGAGGTGCGGCTGTGCTCGGAGGACGCCGCGCAGGATTTCATGCCGCAGTCCGGGCGCATGGCGCGCTGGCAGGTGCCGGATGGCATCCGCGTCGAACATGCGCTGCAATCGGGCTCCGAGATTCCGTCGTTCTACGATTCCATGATCGCGAAGGTGATCGGCCATGGCGCGACCCGCGAGGAGGCGAGGGGGCGGCTGATCGTCGGCCTGGAGCAACTGACCGGATTTGGTGTGACTACCAATCAGACTTTCCTGATGTCATGCCTGCGTCATCCCGGCTTCGCCAAAGGCGAGGCGACCACGGCGTTCATTGGTGCCCATCGCGACGAGCTGCTGGCGCCGCGCGCGGACGCCGCATTCGACATGGCCTTGGCCGGCCTGCTGCTCTACGTCACGAACCCCCAGGCACCGTCGTGGCGCCGCGGACGGAGCCTCGCGGCAACGTTCCCGCTGCCGGCGAAAATCGAGATCGCAGGCCAGGCGCTTGAGCTAGAAGTCTGGCGCGAGCGCGATGGCAGCTACATTGTTGCCAGGGACGGCCGGCAAGACAAGTTCGAGATCGACCAACTCGATCTCGACGTGATTCGCTTCCGCCATGACGGCGTGATGGACAGTGCCAAATTCCTGCGCGACGGCGACCGGCTCCACCTCCAGCGCCGCGGCATCCCGCTCGCGGCGACCGATCTCACCCTCGCCGCGCCGAAGGCGGCCGCAAGCAACGGAGACGGCAAGGTTCGCGCTGCCATGAACGGCCGCGTCGTTGCCGTCCTGGTCAAGCCGGGCGACCGCGTCACTGCCGGCCAGCCGGTGATGACGCTGGAAGCGATGAAGATGGAGCATGTCCACAAGGCCGGCATCGACGGCGTCGTCGCCGCGATCGACGTCGCCGAGGGCGAGCAGGTGACAACGGGCCGGATCGTGGCGGAGATCGGGGCTGAGTAGGGCGGCAAGCTCAACTCGTCGCCCCGGCGAAGGCCGGGACGACAGCGGAGCTACTGGCTCCGCCCCGTTCCGCCATTGAGCAAGCACGCCACCTGGTGCCCGTCCCCCGCGTCCACCAACGCCGGTCGTTCCGTCCTGCATCGCTCCATCGCATACCGGCAGCGGGTGTGAAACGCACAGCCCGGCGGCGGATTGACCGGGCTTGGCACGTCGCCGTCGACCAGCGGCACGAGCTTTTTGGCGAGCGGGTTGGCGACCGGTACCGAGGCGAGCAGGGCCTGCGTGTAGGGATGGCGCGGATTGCGGAACAGCTCGTCCTTGTCCGCGATCTCGACGATGCGGCCGAGATACATCACGGCGACGCGGTGACTGATATGGGCGACCACGGCGAGGTCATGCGCGATGAAGAGGTAGGAGAAGCCGTGCTGCCGTTGCAGATCGATCAGGAGATTGATCACCTGCGCCTGGATCGAGACATCGAGCGCGGAGACCGGCTCGTCGCAGACGATCAGGCGGGGCCCGAGCGCCAGCGCGCGGGCGATGCAGATGCGCTGGCGCTGGCCGCCGGAGAATTGATGCGGGAAGTTGCGCATCTGGTCGGGCCGCAAGCCAACCTGCTCGAACAGCTGTGCGGTACGTGCCTCCAGCGCTTTGCCGGTCGCGAGCCCGTGCACGAACAGCGGCTCGCCCACGATGTCTCCGGCAGTCATGCGCGGGTTGAGCGAGGCGAAAGGATCCTGGAATACGATCTGCATCGAACGACGGTGTGGCCGCAGCGCGGACTTGGAGAGATGCGTGATGTCCTCGCCTTCGAGGCGAATCTGGCCCGAGGTCGGCTCGACCAGCCGCAGCACGCTGCGCGCCACCGTCGACTTGCCGCAGCCGGATTCGCCGACAAGGCCCAGCGTCTCCCCGACCCCAACCGAAAACGAGACGCCGTCGACCGCATGCACTGTGCCGATTTGTCGGCGCAACACGCCGGCGCGCACCGGATAGTGCTTCTTGAGTTCGGTGACTTCGAGCAGTGCGTCGGTCATGCCACCTCCGCCACTTCGGCTGCGCGCCAGCAGGCCGCGAGATGGCCGCCGCCCCAATCGATGAGCGGCGGATATTCGGCCTCGCAGCGCTTGATCGCGAGCTTGCAGCGTGGCGCGAACGCGCAACCTTTGGGCAGCCCCACCAGCGACGGCACGGTGCCGGGAATTTCGTTCAACCGTGCCGGCGCGGCAACGCCGGGCGCCGGCACCGCCGGGATCGATGCCATCAATCCGCGCGTGTAGGGGTGCTTTGGCGCGGCGAACAGCGCCTCGACGCTCGCTTCCTCGACCTTGCGTCCCGCATACATCACGATGACGCGTTGCGCGGTCTGCGCGACGACGCCGAGATCATGCGTGATCAGCACGAGCCCGGTGCCGAGCTCTTTCTGAAGGTCTAGGATCAGCGCCAGAATCTGCGCCTGGATGGTGACGTCGAGCGCGGTCGTGGGCTCGTCCGCGATCAGCAGCACCGGCCGGCACGCCAGCGCCATCGCGATCATGGCGCGCTGGCGCATGCCGCCGGACAGCTGATGCGGATATTCCCGCGCGCGCCGAGCCGGCTCGGGGATGCGCACCAGGCGCAGCATCTCGATTGCGATGCCCCGGGCCTCTTTGCTCGACATGTTCCGGTGCAGCCGCACGGTCTCGACGATCTGGTCGCCGATCCGCATCACCGGATTGAGCGAGGTCATCGGCTCCTGGAAGATCATCGAGATGCGGTTGCCCCTGACGGCACGCATCTCTGCTTCGTCCAGCGTCAGAAGGTCGGTGCCTTCGAGCGTGACGGAGCCGCCGACGATGCGGCCGGGTGGATCCGGCACCAGCCGCATCAGCGATAGTGCAGTGACGCTCTTGCCGCAGCCGGATTCGCCGACGATCGCCAGCGTCTCGCCGCGCTTCACCGTGAAGGAAACATCATCGACGGCCTTGAACAGACCGGAGTTGGTGAAGAACACCGTCTTCAGGTTCTTCACCTCGATCACGAGATCGGAGTTCTCAGCCATCAGCCGCGCTGCCGGGGATCGAGGATGTCGCGCAAGGCGTCACCGAACAGATTGGCGCCGAACACCGCGAGGCTGATGGCGATGCCCGGGAAGATCACCAGCCATGGCGCCGTGCGGACATATTCGGCGGCGGATTCAGAGAGCATGCGCCCCCACGACGGGTACGGCTCGGGAATGCCGAGGCCGAGGAAGGAGAGCGAGGCTTCCGTGAGGATAGTCGAGCCGAGCTGGGCCGTCGCAAGCACGATCAGCGGCGCCAGCGTATTCGGCAGCACGTGACGGAGCGCAATGCGTACCTCGCTCATGCCGATCGACTTGGCGGCCTCGATGAATGGCAGCTCGCGCAGCGCCAGCGTGTTGGCGCGGATGACGCGCGAGACGGTCGGGATCAGCGGAATGGCGATCGCAATGATGACGTTCGGCAAGGACGGCCCAAGCGCCGCGGTCATGATCAGGGCCAGCACCAGCAGCGGCAGCGCCTGGAGGACATCGGAGACGCGCTGGAACACGAGATCGACCCAGCCGGAGAGATAGCCGGAGGTGAGGCCGACGATCACGCCGATGCTGCCGCCGAGCGCCGTCGAGCCGATGCCGACCGCGAGCGAGATCCGCGCGCCATGAATGATGCGGCTGAAGACATCGCGGCCGAAGGAATCCGTGC
The DNA here is from genome assembly GCF_023073215.1 of Bradyrhizobium sp. 35. Taxonomy (NCBI): domain Bacteria; kingdom Pseudomonadati; phylum Pseudomonadota; class Alphaproteobacteria; order Hyphomicrobiales; family Nitrobacteraceae; genus Bradyrhizobium; species Bradyrhizobium sp. 35. The sequence continues at coordinate 270,199 of NZ_JADPJC010000144.1, read as the reverse complement.
CCATCCAGTGTGCCAGGCTTGGACGCGCCAGTGCCCGAGCGGCATCGATCGTCAGCGGATCGTAACGCGCGATGAAGTCGGCGAAGATCGCGGTGAACACGAACAGGGTCATGATGACGAGCCCGGCCGCGCCCAGCACATGCCGCTGCGCCAAAAACAGCACGCGCCGCCAGCCGACGGTCGCGTGCGCCCCGGCGCGCCTCAGTTCAACGTCATAGTCGATCGCAGCCAACAGGTTCTCCTAATCCGTGTACCGGATACGCGGGTCGAACACCGCGTACAGCATGTCCACGATGAAATTCGCGCTCACCACGACGATGGCAATCAGCATCACCAGGTTCTGCACGATCGGATAATCGCGCCAGCGAATCGCCTCGACCAGGAAGCGCGCGACGCCGGGGATGTTGAACACCGTCTCCGTCACGATGAGGCCGCCGATCAGGAACGCCGCTTCGATGCCAATCACGGTGATGACGGGCAGAATCGCATTCTTCAGCGCATGCTGATAGTTCACAGCGGCGTCCGATGCGCCCTTGGCACGCGCGGTGCGGATATAGTCCTGCCGCAGCACCTCCAGCATCGAGGATCGCGTGATGCGCATGGTCAGTGCCGCGCTGCGGAAGCCGACGGCTGCGGCGGGCACGGCATAGGTCGCAAACGCTTCCAGCCAAGTCGCTGGATTCGGGTTGAAGATCGGCATCTGGTTGAACATCGCCACCGAGGCGGTGAGGATGAGCAGGCCAAGCCAGAACGAAGGCAGCGACAATCCGCTGAGGCTCACCACACGCAATGCGTAGTCGAGCCTCGTTCCCTGCTTCACCGCGCTGATCACGCCAAGGGGGATGCCGATCGAGGTCGAGAACAACAGCGCCAGGCCCGCGAGCCGTGCGGTGATCGGGATCCGTGGCAGGATCTCCTGGAGCGCCGGCTTCTCGGAGACGTAGGAGTAGCCAAAATCGCCGCGCAGGAAGCCGCTGATCCAGTGCCAATATTGCACCACCAGCGGCTGGTCGATGCCGAGCTCCTTCTCCAGATTGGCCTTGTCGGCGGGGTCCACATAGCCCGCGGCGGCGAACAGGATGTCGACGATATTCCCGGGGACGATGCGCAGCAGGAAGAAGATGACGATCGAGATCCCGAACAGGGTCAGGAGCATCAGCAACAGGCGCCGCACCAGATAGGCAAACATGCATCGCCTCCCGTCGAACCCGTCAGCCGCCCGCGCTACTTGTCCATCCAGACGTCCTCGTAGCGATAGCCATTGTAGGAGCTGTTCGACATCACCGTCACGCCCTTGACGTAAGGTTGCCAGCAGCTGCCGGTACGTGCGTGGAAGATGATCGGGCGGGCGACGTCCTCCTGCAGCTTCTTGTCGATGTCCCACACCAGCTTCTTGCGCTTGTTAATGTCGGTCTCCTGGGACTGCACGTCGAACAGCTTTTCGATCTCCTTGTTGCAGTAATTGGTGTAGTTGCGCTCGGAGCCGCAGGAATAGTTCTCGTAGAAGGACTGGTCGGGGTCGTCGACGGCATTGCCGGTCAAATTGAGCCCGAGCATGTAATCCTTCCGCGCGATCTTCGGGAACCAGTTTGCGGTCTCGACCACGTCGAGCTCGCCGTCGATATAGATACTCTTGAGCTGATCGATCAGAATCACCGCAGGATCGCGGTAGACCGGAATGTTGCGGGTCGAGACCTTGACGGCGAGATGCTTATCCGGCCCATAGCCGGCCTTCTGCATCAGCTTTTTCGCTTCCTCACGGTTGGCGTTGATGTCGGGGCCGTAGCCCGGAATGGTCTCGAGCATCTCCTTCGGCATCCCCCACAGCCCATTCGGCGGCGGCAGCAGGGTGCCGCCGATGTCACCCTGGCCCTCGAACAAGATCGAGATGAAGGCCTTTCGGTCGAGCGACAGCGCCATGGCGCGACGGATGTCGATATTGTCGAACGGCGGCGCGGACGAATTGACGATGATGTTGGTGGCGACATTGTTGGGCTCGACCACGCAGACCGCGTTCGGCGCCTGCGATTTGACGTCCTTGAGCAGCGGGATGCTCACCTCGGTCGGGAAGGTCATGTCGAACTTGCCGGCGACGAACGCGAGGATCGCGGTGGAGCGGTTCGGGATGATGGTGAACTCGATGCCGTCGAGATAGGGCCGGCCCTTGCGCCAATAGTCGGGATTGCGGGTCAGCTTGATCGATTCATTGGCCTTGAACTCGACGAACTTGAACGGCCCGGTGCCGATCGGGTGCGTGCGCATGTCGCCGGGCGAGACGTGGCAGGGATAGACCGGCGTGTAGCCCGAGGCGAGCAGCGCCAGCAGCGAAGGCTGTGGCCGCTTCAGATTGAAGGAGACCTCGAGATCGCCGTTGGTGGAGACGTCGTTGACCTGTTCGTACCAGCTCTTGCGCGGGTTCTGCCGGAACTTCTGCTGCGACTTGCCCATCAGCATGTCGAAGGTGCATTTGACGTCCGCCGAGGTGAACGGCTTGCCGTCGTGCCACTTCACGCCCTGGCGTAGCTTGAAGGTCAGCGTCTTGTTGTCGTTGACCCAGGCCCAGCTCTCGGCGAGCTCGGGCACGATGGTGTCCATGCTGTTCTGCGCCACGTCCTGCTTGTAGATGACGAGGTTGTTGAACACCGGCATGAAGGGAACGTTGAGCGAGTAGGTCGCGCCTTCGTGGATCGAGGCATTGCCGGGACTGTCGCGGTGGTACATCCGCAAAATGCCGCCCTGCTTGGGCTCGCTGGCGAGTGCAACGCTCGAAAACGCAAGCAAAGATAGCGCCGCCGTCGCGGCGAGCGCCCGTACGCTCCGCATCCTCGTCCTCCCTGGACATCGGCCTTTTGCGGCCTGTTTGTCCCGACGATAGCGGCGCGTGCGCGGTGAGGCAACCGTCAAGGTCCGCTACTCTCTCGGCAATTCGGACGACGGAAGGCCGCAGGGGTGTCTCTCACGATGAGAGGGAAGTTTCTCCGGCGACAGCGGCCCTTCACACAATCCTTGACGCCTTGTTCCCCCAATACCGGTCCCGCAGCAGCCGCTTGTACAGCTTCCCCGTCGGCAGCCGCGGCAACTCCTTCTCGAAATCGACCGAGCGCGGCACCTTTTGCCGCGACAGCGACGCCCCGCAGAACGCGATCAGCTCCTCGGCGAGCGCCTCGCCCGGCACGGCCCCGGGCATCGGCTGCACCACCGCCTTCACCTCTTCGCCGAGATCGGAATTGGGCACGCCGAACACCGCGGCGTCCGCAACCTTCGGATGGGTGATCAACAGATTCTCGCACTCCTGCGGATAAATGTTCACGCCGCCGGAGATGATCATGAAGGTCGCGCGGTCCGTTAGATAAAGGAAACGATCCTCGTCGACATAGCCGACGTCGCCGACCGTGCTCATGCTGCCGTCGGCCGAGCGCGCTTCCCTGGTCTTCTCCGGGTCGTTGAAATATTCGAATGGCGAGGCCGTCTTGAACCAGACCTGACCCGGCGTGCCGGTCGGGCATGGCTTCATGTTTTCGTCGAGAATGTGGAGATCGCCGAGCAGGACCTTGCCGACGGTGCCGCGATGGGCGAGCCATTCCGCGCTGTCGCAGGCGGTGAAGCCAAGGCCTTCGGTCGCGCCGTAGTACTCGTGGATGATCGGTCCCCACCATTTGATCATGTCGTCCTTGACCAGGGCGGGGCAGGGCGCGGCGGCATGGATCGCGATCTCGAGCGACGACAGGTCGTAGCGCGTGCGCACCTCCTCCGGCAGCTTGAGCATGCGCGAGAACATCGTCGGCACCAACTGGGTGTGAGTGATACCCCACCGCTCGACGAGCTGGAGGTAACGCTCGGGATCGAAATTCTCCATGATGATCGCGGTGCCGCCCATGCGGATCGTGAGGTTCACGGCGGCCTGCGGCGCCGAATGATAGAGCGGCGCCGGCGACAGGTAGATCATGCCCTCGCGGTAGTGCCAAAGCTTTGTCAGGAAATCGAACAACGGCAGATTGTGTTTCGGCGGCTCCTCCGGAAGCGGCCGCAGAATCCCTTTTGGCCGTCCCGTCGTGCCCGATGAATACAGCATGGCGGTGCCGAGCCATTCATCCGGGATCGGCGTCTTCGGCAGGTCGGCGGTTACCTCAGTGAGGCCGACGATGCGCTCGCTCTCGCCCGGGCCGTCGGCGACGATGCACAGCTTGATGTCGGGGCAGACCTTGATCGCCTCGCGGGCGATATCGAGCTTCGCAACCGACGTGATCAGGATTTTCGACTGGCTGTTGACCAGGAGATAGGCGAACTCGCCCGGCGTCAGGAACGAGTTGATGCAGGTGTAGTAGAGGCCGGAGCGCTCGCCCGCGCCGCAGGCTTCGAGGTAGCGGGAATTGTTCTCCATGAAGATCGAGTAGTGGTCGAGCCGCTTCAGGCCATACTTGCGGAACAGGTGCGCCAGCCGATTGCTGCGCGCATCGAGCTCGCGATAGGTGACGGCCTCGCCGGTCGTCGCCATGATGAAGGCGGGCTGGAGTGGGCGCAGGCGGGCATGCTGACCTGGGTACATCAGTCCTCCGGCTTTGGATCATGCGGCAAGAAGCAGGATTTCGCGCACTTGAGCGGGGCTGTCGATCTTGCGCGGGTTGCGCGGGATCCAGTTCGTGCGCATCGCAGCGTCCGCGATGGCGTCGAAATGCTCCGGCGAGACGCGCACATCGGCGAGGCTGCGCGGCATGCCGAGCGAGCGGATGAAGGCATCGAGCACATCGGCTGCCGCGTGGCCGGGAAAGCCCATTGCGGCCGCGACGATCATCTGGCGCTCGGCATTGTCGCGCGCATTCCAGCGCATCACGGCCGGCAGCATGACGCAGGAGGTGTAGCCATGCGGTACGTCGAAGGCTGCGCCCAGCACGTAACCGATGCCGTGGCTCGCGCCCATCGGCACGCCAGCGGCGAGCGCGCCCATCGACAGCCAGGTGCCGATCTGCGCATCCATTCGCGCGTCGAGGTCAGCAGGGTCAGCCTTCACCCGTGGCAGCGCGTCGGCGAGCATGGCGAGGCCCTTCACCGATTGCGCGTCGGCATAGGGGTGCGTCTCGCGCGAGCAGATCGCCTCGACGCAATGATCGATGGCGCGGATGCCGGTCGAGAGGAATAGCCATTCCGGCGTGTGCACGGTGATGGCGGGATCGAGGATGGTCGCGCGCGGAACGCTGAGCGGATGCCGTAGCATCTGTTTCACATGGGCGGTGCGGTCGGTGACGCCTGCGATCGAGCTGAACTCGCCGCCGGCGATCGTGGTCGGCACGCTGATCTGACGCACGGTCGGCGCCGTCATCTCGGGCGCGACGCCCTTGTGCACGCGGATACGCTCGATGCCGTCGACATCGTCGATGCCGTTGGCGAGGCAGAGCTGCACCGCCTTGGCGCCGTCGGTGATCGAGCCGCCGCCCACGGTGACGATCAGGTCGGCGCCCGCTTCGCGCGCCGCATTGGTGGCGGCGATCACCGCCTCGCGCGGGGTGTGCGCCGGCATGGCATCGAAGACGCCCGCGCAATTTGTGCCCAGGGCTTGTTTGATCTTGGCGATTTCGTCGGTCTGCCGGTTGAGCGTGCCCGAGACCATCAGGAAGGCGCGGCGCGTCCCCAGCCGGTCCATCTGGGCGACCACGGCCTCGGCCGCGGGGTGGCCGAACACGACTTCCTCGATCGCGCCGTAAACGACACGTCCCTGGTGCACGCCTGTCCTCCCCGGACAATTCGTCTTGTTTTATGAGGAGCAATCTAGCCGAGCCGGCTCCGCCCGTCATGTGCGAAGACGCTAACGCACTCTCCGCTTGCTCTCCCGGCTTACGGGGAGAGGCCAACAAGCCCTGTCAACCCGTCATCCGGCCAGGGCATTCCTCCGAGCATTGCCTGCGCTTTGGTCTTGAAGAGTTCATCATTGCCACCCATCTTGTGGCGCCCGCGGGTACAGGCGTACCCTGCTTTTTCCGCGGCTTTGATGCGAGGACCTGGGATGACTGGACCGGACGGAAGCGAGCAATTTGTCAAAACGCACGATTTCGTTTCGCCTCGGCCTTACGCCATCGTCGGCCTTCTCGCCGCGGCGTTCGTGCTCACCGGTTGCGGCCAGCCGGCCTCGCAAGCGAGCGCTCCCCCGCCGGCGCCGGTAACCGTCGCCCAACCGGTCAAGCGCACCGTCACCGATTGGGACGAGTTCACCGGCCGCTTCGAGGCGATGGAGGAGGTGCAGGTCCGCCCGCGCGTCGGCGGGTTCGTCAACTCTGTCGAATTCCAGGATGGCGCCATCGTGCGTCAGGGCGATCTGCTCTACGTCATCGACCCACGTCCGTTCGAGGCGGTGGCCACGCAGGCCGAGGGGCAGCTTTCCGATGCCCGTGCCAAGGTGGAGCTTGCAAAGCGGGAGCTCGATCGCGGTTTGAGCCTGGTGCAGACCAGCGCCGTCTCCGAGCAGGTGGTCGATCAGCGCCGTCAGGCCTTGCAGGCTGCGCACGCTGCCGAAACACAGGCCGAGGGTGCGCTCAAAGTCGCCAAGCTCAATATCGAATTCACGCATGTGACGGCGCCGCTGACCGGCCGCGTCAGCCGCCACCTTGTCAGCCCTGGCAATCTCGTGCAGGGCAGCGATACCGGAACGTCGACGCTGCTCACCTCGATCGTGACGCTCGACCCGATCTATATCTATTTCGACATGGATGAGGCGACCTTCATCAAATACAGCAAGCTGTGGTTCGAAGGCCGCCGCCCGAGTTCGCGCGATACGGCGAACCCGGTGCAGGTGACGCTCGCCGGCGAGACGAAACCATCCCGTGAAGGCAGCATCAATTTCCTCGACAACCGCCTCGATGTCTCCACCGGCACGCTGCGCAGCCGCGCCGTGGTCAAGAACACCGATCTTTCGATCCTGCCCGGTCAGTTCGGGCGTATCAGACTGATCGGCAGCGCGCCCTATGAAGCGCTGCTGATCCCCGACGTTGCGGTCGCAACTGACCAGTCCCGCAAGATCGTGTTCGTGGTCAAGCCGGACGACACCGTCGAGGCGCGTCCCGTGACGCTCGGACCGCTCGACGAGGGCCTGCGCGTGATCCGCGAGGGATTGAAGGCGGACGACCGCGTCATCGTCAACGGCATCCAGCGCGCCCGCGTCGGTGCCAAGGTCGCACCGCAGACGGCACCAGCGCCCGCCGGTGGCAAATCATGAATCTTGGCCGTCTCTCCATCAACCAGCCCATCCTGGCGATGGTGCTGTCGATCGTGCTGCTGATCGTCGGCGCGCTGGCCTATACCACGCTGCCGGTCTCCGAATATCCGCAAGTGGTGCCGCCGACCGTCGTCGTCACCACGCAATATCCCGGCGCCTCCGCGCAGACCGTGTCCGACACGGTTGCCGCACCCATCGAGCAGGAGATCAACGGCGTCGAGGACATGCTGTATCTCTACAGCCAGGCGACCTCGAACGGCCAGCTCACCATCACCGTCACTTTCAAGCTCGGCACCGATCTCGACAAAGCCCAGGTGCTGGTGCAGAACCGCGTTGCGATCGCGCAGCCGCGTTTGCCTGAAGAGGTTCAGCGCAACGGCGTCACCACGCGCAAGAACTCGCCCGACATCCTGATGGTCGTGTTCATGCTGTCGCCCGACGACACGTTCGACCAGCTCTACATCTCCAACTATGCGCTGCTCCAGGTCCGCGATCAGCTGCTGCGGATCGACGGCGTCGGCGACATCCAGATCTTCGGCGCGCGCGATTATTCGATGCGGCTATGGCTCGATCCTGACCGGATCGCCAATCTCGGCCTGACCGCAACCGAGGTGCTCGCCGCGATCCGCGCGCAGAACGTGCAGATCGCGGGCGGCCAGATCGCCGAACCGCCGATCGCCGACCGCGCCTTCCAGCCGAACCTCACCTTCACCGGGCGATTGAAAGACCAGAAGCAGTTCGAGGACATCCTGATCAAGGCCGGCTCCGACGGCCGCACGGTGCGCCTGCGCGACGTCGCCCGTATCGAGCTTGGTGCTCTCGCCTACTCCACCAACAGCTTCCTGCTGCGCAAATCGGCGGTCGCCATGCTGGTGACGCAGCGGCCGGGATCGAACGCGCTCGCGACCGCGAAGAACATTTCGGACACCATGACGAAGCTGAAGGAGACCTTTCCGAAAGGCCTCGACTTCAATATCGGCTACAACCCGACCGAGTTCATCGCGCAGTCCGTCCACGAGCTGATCAAGACCATCTACGAGGCCATGTTGCTCGTGGTCGTCGTCGTGCTGGTGTTCCTGCAGGGATGGCGTCCCGCGATCATTCCGATCATCGCGATTCCGGTTTCGCTGGTCGGCACCTTCGCGGTGATGGCGGCGCTCGGCTTCTCGATCAACAATCTCACGCTGTTCGGGCTCGTTCTCGCCGTCGGTATCGTGGTCGACGACGCCATCGTGGTGGTCGAGAATGTCGAGCGGCATCTCGAGCATGGCATGAGCCGGCGCGATGCCGCGCTGAAGACCATGGAGGAGGTCGGCGGCGCATTGGTGTCGATCGCGCTGGTGCTGTGCGCGGTGTTCGTCCCGACCGCATTTCTGGGCGGAATTTCGGGTCAGTTCTTCCAGCAATTCGCCGTCACCATTGCGGTCGCGACCGCAATCTCCTGCTTCTGCTCGTTGACGCTATCGCCGGCGCTGGCCTCGCTTCTCCTCGTCCCCCACGAGGAGAAACGGCCGCCCGCGCGCTGGAATCTTGTTGCACGCGGCTGGAACGCTTTCACTGGCGTGTTTAACCGCGTGTTCGACCGTCTCGCGCATGGCTACGCCGGCCTCGCCAATTTCGTGATCCGGCATTCGGCGGTGATGATCCTGATCTACGTCGTGCTGATCGGCAGCGCCGGCTGGCTGATCGCCACCACGTCGCAAGGCTTTATTCCGGCGCAGGACCGCGGCTACGTCATCATCTCCGTGCAATTGCCGGGCGCCGCTTCGCTGGCGCGCACCACCGAGGTCGTGCGCGAGATCGAGCGGATCGCGCTGGATACGCCGGGTATCATCCGCGTGGCCGCTTTCGCCGGCTTCTCCGGCGCGACGCGGACGCAGGCCGGCAACGCGGCGGCGCTCTTCCCAGTGTTCGACGAGCCCGAGGCGCGGATCAAGAAAGGATTGTCTGCGAACGCCATCACGGTCGAGCTGCGCAAACGCTTGGCCGCGATTCAGGGTGCCTTCATCATCGTGATTCCGCCGCCGGCCGTGCCCGGCATCGGCACCGGTGGCGGCTTCACCATCCGCATCCAGGACCGCCAGGGCCGTGGGCCGGAGATGCTCGCCGCGGCTACTGACGAGCTTGTCGCCGCGGCGCGCAAATCGCCCTCGCTGCTCGCTCCCTCCGTGTTCTCGCCGTTCTCGGCCAATACGCCGCAGCTCTTCGTCGACATCGACCGCACCAAGGCGCAGAAGCTCGGCGTTCCCATCGCCGGCATCAACGACACGATCCAGACCTATTTCGGATCGACTTATGTCAACGACTTCAACCTGTTCGGCCGCACCTACCACGTCACCGCGCAGGCCGACTTCCCGTTCCGGAAAGAGCCGAGCGATCTCTCGCGGTTGCGCACGCGCAACGCCTCCGGCGACATGGTGATGCTCGGCAGCGTGGTCGAGTTCAAGGACGTTTCCGGCCCTGACCGCGTCGCGCGCTACAATCTCTACGCGGCCTCCGAGCTGCAGGGCGAGCCGGCGCCGGGCACCAGCTCGACCACCGCGCTCAACGCGATCAAGAAGCTCGCCGACGACACCCTCCCGAGTGGCTTCAGCTTCGAGTGGACCGATCTGTCCTACCAGCAGATCACGGGCGGCAATGCGGGTCTCTACGTATTCCCGATCTGCGTGCTGTTCGTCTATCTGGTGCTTGCCGCGCAATACGGCAGCTGGACCCTGCCGTTCGCGGTGATCCTGATCGTGCCGATGTGCCTGTTGGCGGCCACCATCGGCGTGCGCATCATGGGGCAGGACGTCAACATCCTCACCCAGATCGGTTTCGTCGTGCTGGTGGGGCTGGCGGCAAAGAACGCGATCCTGATCGTCGAGTTCGCGCGCGACATCGAGAAAGAAGGCAAGCCGCGGCTGGAGGCCGTGATCGACGCCTGCCGCCTGCGCCTGCGGCCGATCCTGATGACGTCCTTCGCCTTCATCCTCGGCGTCTTGCCGCTGGTGATCTCGTCCGGCTCGGGCTCGGAGATGCGGCAAGCCGTCGGCGTCGCCGTGTTCTTCGGCATGATCGGTGTCACCCTGTTTGGGCTTCTGTTCACGCCGATCTTCTATGTGGTGGTGCGGAACCTGGCCGAGGGGAAGAACGAGGGGAAGCCGAAGGCGGTGGGCTGATAAGTATCAAATGGCGCGCCACCGACCCTTCAATATTCACGCTGTCGTCCCGGCGAAGGCCGGGACCCATAACCCTCGAACGTGGTTTAGTGAAGATTCGTCGTTCGGTACTCCTACCGACCGCAACCGAGGGATTCCGCGGTATGGGTCCCGGCCCCCGTGCGCAATTGCGTACTAGGCCGGGACGACGCCGTTTGCTTGGCACGCCCTTCATACTAACGACCAACATGCAATGGATGGGCACCGCCGGGGTTCTTCACTAGTATCCGCGCGATTTCAAAACAGAAAACTGCTGGGAGCTAACAGATGAAATCAGCACTTTTGGCCGCTGTCGCAATTTCGGCTTTGCTGCTGGCCGCGCCGGCCTCTGCGCAAGGCGTCAAGATCGGCATCCTCAACGACCAGTCCGGCGTCTACGCCGATTACGGCGGCAAATGGTCGGTCGAGGCCGCCCGGATGGCGATCGAGGATTTCGGCGGCGAGGTGCTGGGCCAGAAGGTGGAGCTCGTCACCGCCGACCACCAGAACAAGCCGGATCTCGCGACCTCGATCGCGCGCCGCTGGTACGATGTCGAGAACGTCGACATGATCACGGAGCTGACGACCTCATCGGTCGCGCTCGCGATCCACGAGCTTTCCAAGGAAAAGAAGAAGATCGACATCGTCGTCGGCGCTGCGACCTCGCGCCTCACCGGCGATGCCTGCCAGCCCTATGGCTTCCACTGGGCTTATGACACCCGCGCGCTCGGTGTCGGCACCGGCGGCTCGCTGACCAAGGCCGGCGGCGACAGCTGGTTCTTCCTCACCGCGGACTACGCCTTCGGCTACGCGCTGGAGAAGGACACCAGCGAGATCGTCACCGCCAATGGCGGCAAGGTGCTCGGTTCGGTGCGCGTGCCGCTCAACTCCTCGGACTTCTCCTCCTTCCTGCTCCAGGCGCAGAGCTCGAAGGCGAAGATCGTCGGCCTTGCCAATGCCGGCCTCGACACCACCAATTCGATCAAGCAGGCGTCCGAGTTCGGCATCGTCTCCGGTGGCCAGAAGCTCGCGGGCCTCTTGATGACGCTCGCCGAAGTGAACGGCCTCGGCTTGCAGGCCGCGCAAGGCCTGGTGCTGACCGAGGGCTATTACTGGGACATCAACGACCGCACGCGCCATCTCGGCGAACGCTTTCTCAAGCGCACCGGCCGGATGCCGAACATGATCCAGGCCGGCACCTATTCGGCGACGCTGAGCTATCTCAAGGCGGTCAAGGCCGCCGGGTCCAAGGATCCGGATGCGGTCGCCAAGAAGCTGAAGGAGCTGCCGGTCGACGACGACTTCGCGCAAGGCGGCAAGGTGCTCGAGAACGGCCGCATGGTCCACGACATGTATCTGTTCGAGGTCAAGAAGCCCGCGGAATCGAAGAAGCCCTGGGACTATTACAAGCAGCTCGCGGTCGTTCCCGGCGAGAAGGCGTTCTTCACTGCCAAGGAGAGCGGCTGCCCGCTGACGAAGTGAGGATCTCTATGTCGTCCTGGCGAAAGCCAGGACCCATTACCCCGACAGCCGCTTGTTGAAACAAGCTGTCGCCGCCATCGTGCCCATAACCGTGTCCTGTGGTTATGGGTCCAGGCCTCCGCCAGGACGACGGCGGGGCAAGTGGCCGTATGTCGGCTGCCTCACACCAGTCGCAGCACCGCCGCCCCCAGCGCCCCCGCCCACAGCGCAATGGCCGCGATACCCTGAATAAAAAATCCCGGGCCGCGTTTTGCGGCGGCCTTCGAATAGCCGATGAAGTAAACGATGCGGCCGACGATCCAGACCGCGCCGATCGCCGCTGCGCCGGAATCGCTGATGTAAATCGCGAAAAGCCAGAGCGACGGCAGGAAGATCGGCATCCATTCCAGCGTGTTCATCTGGATCCGGAACGCGCGCTCGAAATCCGGATGGCCCGACATTGCCGGCACCTTGACGCCGGTTTTGGTGCGCGAGCGCGACACGTTGATGGAGGTGAAGAAGTAGAACAGGATCGCCAGCAGCGTGACGAGGGCGGTGAGGTGATGCATCGCTAGTCCCTTCGAAGAGGTCCCGGTTCAATACCCGGTCAGCTCGAGATAGCCAACGCCGTCATGCGTACCGGCAAAGCTGATCGGCCCTTCCCAATAGGAAAAACCGGTCCCCATCCACGCCTGTGGATTGAGCGGCTTGCACTGGATCGAGAACGACCGCGAGGGGATCGCGATGTGCCATTCCACCGGGAGCTTGTGTCCCGCGACCTCAGCCGTCGCTTTCGGCATCATCTGGATGTCGTCGCCCGCGATCATCTGCGTCTCGCCCATCGCGCTGATCCAGTTGCCGAACGGATAATCTTTGCCGTCCTTCTGCCGGAGCCGGTACAGCATCAGCTTGTCACCGGATGACAGGTGCAGCGACAGCCAGTCCCAGCCGGTCTGGTCGGCATCGAGTGGCTGGCTGCTCCATTCGCGGTCCATCCAGGCCTGGCCGGAAACATCGACCGTCCTATCGTCGATGGTGAGCGTGCCGCGGGCGCGATAGAACGGCTGGCTGTAATAATAGGAGGCCTGACCGCGCTCCGATTTACGGCTGTAGCCGCCGGCGCCCTGCAACACCACCGGACGATCGGCCTCGAGCGTCAGCACGTAACTGAAGTCGGCGCCCGAGGCCTTCAGCGTCAGCGGCGCTAAAGCGCGATCTTCGGTGCGCTCGGATCCGTTCATCTCCCAATCGTCGATCCAGGCCGAGAACGGTTTCGCCGTGACTCCGGCCTGTCCCACACCACCGCGGGAAAACAGCTCGTTGAAGCGGTGGGTGTCGGCGCGCGTTACCGCGGCATGCGCCATCCACACCTGTTGATTGGCCCAGCCTTCGCCCTGCGGCCCCGGCTGCGTCGCCTGTCGGAACAGCGTCCATTGCAGGCTGCAAGCCGCGCCGCTGGCATCGACGAGGTTCGCCGTGAGATACCACCATTCGATGCGAAACTCCGGATGCGGCCCGTGATCGTCCGGAAAGGCGAACGTCTTCCCCGGCGTGACCTTGGCAAAGCCGTCGGCTGTCTCGCCGAGCCCGGCATAGCCTTGCGCGCCTGCGCGGCGGACTGCCGCGAGCGCGGCGATGCCGCCGGCGAAGGTGCGCCGCGAAATCCCATCAGCGCTCATTGGCAAACACCTTGACGAGGCTCGCCGGCTGCATCCGGGCAAGTCGGATCATCGGCGGCAGGGTGGCAAGCAACGAGGCGAACAGCGCGACTGCCACCAGCTCGACCAGTTGCAACGGAAATACATGGAACGGCAGCCGCCAGCCGAACGCTTTCACATTGACGATCGCGATCAGGCACCACGCCACCAGCAGCCCGAGCGGCACCGCCAGCAGAGACGTGAACAGCGCGACCGACAGCGTCTTGGTCAATTCGATCGCGGCAAGGCGTGGCCGCGTGATACCGATCGCCCAGAGCGGCGCAAGCTGCGGCAGGCGCGAGTTCGCCAGTGTGAGAAGGCTGGTCAGAAGCGCGATCCCGGCGACGCCGAGGGTGAAGGCGTTCAGCGCCGAGGTCACCGCAAAGGTCCGGTTGAAGATGCGGATCGATTCCGCCTTCACCGTCGCCTGGTCGGCGACGCTGCGGTCGTCCAGCGCAAACTGCTTCTGCAGCGCCGCGATCAGACCGGGGATATTCTCCTTCGCGACGATGAGACCGATGCGCGTCTGCGGCGTCTGCGGAAAATGCCGGATCAGCGCCGCGACATTCACCGCCAGCTGTCCCTTGGGGTTGCCGTAGTCGGCATAGATGCCGACGATGTCGAGCTCCCAGGTCCCGCCCGGCGCCGGGACGTCAACGACGTCACCGACGCGGACGTTGAGGCGGCGGCTCAGCTGCTCGCTGATGAAAGCGGCATTGCCGGGTATGAGTTGTGTCCAGGCACCGGGTGCGGCTTCGAGCAGCGGCCAGCGCTCGCGATAGAGCGCGTGATCGGGCAGGCCGAGCAGTTCCACCGGCTGGCCCTGCACCTGCGCCTCGGCACGTCCGCCCGACAGGATCGCCTGGACATCGCTGCGCTCCTTCAGCCAGTTGCGGATCGCGACGCCTTTCGCATTGTCGGAGGCGCTGATGTAGACGTCGGCTGCGAGCCGCCCGTTGAGCCAGCCGATGAAGGTGCGGCTGAACGTTTCCACCATGGTGGACACCCCGACATTGACGGCGAGCGCGAGCAGCAGCGCCATCAGCGCCAGCGACAATCCCGAGAGCTGCTGCCGGCTGTCCGCCCAGAACCACAGCGCGAGCGGTTTTCGCGCGAAACGCTGCCCGGTTTGCAGGATGATGTCGAGGAAGGCCGGCAAGATCAACGCCGCGCCGAGCATCAGCGCTGCCAGCACGCCAAAGCCCGCGATCAGCGATTGCCCGTACTGGAGCAGCAACAGCGCGACGGCGAACACGGCGCAGGCAGCCCCGCTCTGCAGGATCAGCCAACGGCTCTGCCTCTGTTGCCAGGCGCGCGGCTGCGCGGTCGCCAGCACCGGCATCCTGACAGCCTTGATCAGGCTGGTCGCCGCGGCAACAAGCGCGCCCACAATGCTGATGCCGATCCCGGCGAGCCACCATTCGGGACGCAAGCTGAGCTGCCCCGGGATTTGCGCGCCGTAGAGCCCTCGCAGGGATGCTGCGACGTCGGGCAAGAGCGCGGCTGCAATGAAATAGCCGCAGGCGAGCCCGATCAGGCCTGCGACCAGCGACAGCGCCACGAGCTCGACCACCAGCACGGTGTTGACCAGTCGTGCCGAGGCACCGCAGGCCCGCAGCGTGCGCAGCATCGGCAGCCGCTGCTCGAAGGCGAGGCCGACGGCTGAATTGACGATGAAAAGACCGACGAAGAACGACAGCAGGCCGAACGCGGTGAGGTTGAGGTGAAAGCTGTCGGTGAGACGCTCCAGCTCGGTCTCCGCATCCGGCTCAACCCGCTGTAAGCGGTCGCCGACGACGCTCGCTAAGGGCGCGGGCTTGCCCTTGGGCTTGCCGATCAGAAGCCGCGAGATCTGGTCCGGCTTGTTCAGCAGCCGCTGCGCCACGCCGATATCGACCACGAGCACGTCGGGCACGAGCTGCGGCAGCACGCGCAGCGGCGGCAGTATTGCGCCGTTGCTGATCGGCGGCGCTGCGCCTTCCCGCTCCTGCAAGTCGGTCAACGTTTCCTTTGCCACCAGCGTCTGGCCCGGCGGCGCCACGAAGCTGCTCAGATCGGCGGCGCCGAGGCGCGGTGCGTTGCCGACATCGACCGGTAGCGTCACCGGCTCGATGCCGAGCAGCCGGACCGAGCGCCCGTTGACCTGGACCCGTCCCTCCAGCATCGGCGAGACCGGCCAGCCGGCGCGGCGCAGCTTGACGAACAGCTCCTGCGGAAAAGTCGCGGCATCAGGCGCGACCAGCATCGGCGTGCGCGCGCCGCCGAAGGTTGCCGCGGCGCGGTCATAGGCGCTGCGGGCCTGCTGGTTGATCGCCTGCACGCCGCTCCACAGCGCAGTCGCCGCGATCAGCCCGATCAGGAGCGTCGCGAACTGCATCTTGTGGCGCCGCCAATGGCTGAGCAGCACGGCGAGGACCCAGAGCGCGCGCCTCATGCGATCCGCCCGGCATGCAGGTTGACGTGGCGATCGAGTGCGGCGGCCAGATGCAGGCTGTGCGTCACCATCAGAAAGCCGCAGCCGGTGCGCGTGACGAGGTCGCGCGTCAAGGCCAGCACGTCCTCGGCGGTGGCCTCGTCGAGATTGCCGGTCGGCTCGTCCGCCAGCAGCAACGACGGCTTCGTCGCCAGGGCCCGGCCAATCGCGACCCGTTGCTGCTGTCCGCCCGACAATTGTTCTGGATAACGCTTGAGCAGGCCGCCAAGCCCGAGACGCTCGATCAGCTCCTTGTACCAAGCCTCGTCGTACCGGCCGGCGATCCGTGCCTGAAACACCAGATTATCCCCGACCGACAGACTCGGGATCAGATTGTATTGTTGAAACACCAGGCCGATCCGGTCGCGCCGCAGGCCCGCGCGTCCCGCATCGGACAATTTGGTGACCTCCGTGTCTTCCAGTCGGATCGTGCCGCCATCGGCGGCATCGAGCCCTGCGATCAGGTGCAGCAGTGTGCTCTTGCCGCTGCCGGACTCGCCGGTCAGTGCGACGCGTTCGCCGGCCTTGAGATCGAGATCGACGCCGCGCAGGACATGGACCGGCTCACCGGCCGAAGAGAACGTCTTGGAGAGGTTTCGGATGCTCAGCACGATGAATGGCGCCGGACGGAATTAGCGGAATTGCTGCGTAGCACACTTGCTGCGGAAATGCCGGGTTGCGTTGGTATTGAAGCCGTTGTTAGCTCCTAAGAGGACCACATCAAAAAAGTGCCAAAAAGGGACGACGGGGAGAACGATGAGCGCTCAGGCAACGCAGCCCGCGGCGGGCAAGATGACGGGGATGTCCAAGGAAACGTCGAAGGAAACGCAAAAGCAAACGCAAAAGCAAACGCCAAAGGGCGCCTGGACCGTTACATTTCTCCTGTTTCTTTTCATGCTGGTGAACTTCGCCGACAAGATCGTCGTCGGTCTCGCGGGCGTTCCGATCATGACCGAGCTGAAGCTCGAGCCCGAGCAGTTCGGTTTGCTCGGCTCGTCGTTCTTCTTCCTGTTCTCGATCTCGGCGATCGTGGTGGGCTTCATCGTCAACAAGGTACCGACCCGCTGGGTGCTGTTGACGCTCGCGGTGATCTGGGCGCTGACGCAGTTTCCGATGGTCGGCACCGTCTCTTTCACCACACTCCTGATCTGCCGCATCGTGCTCGGCGCCGGCGAAGGCCCGGCGGCCTCGGTGGCGATGCACGCAGTCTACAAATGGTTCCCCGACGAGAAGCGCACGATGCCGACCGCAATCCTGTCGCAAGGTTCGGCCTTTGGCGTGATCCTGGCGGTCCCGGCGCTGAACTGGATCATCGTCAATCATTCCTGGCACTATGCGTTCGGTGCGCTTGGAATCGTCGGCCTGATCTGGGTCGCCGCCTGGCTCGCACTCGGCAAGGAAGGCCCGCTGGACACCCACGCATCGGCCGTGATCGAACCGAAAATACCCTATCTCCAGCTTCTGACATCGCGCACTTTCATCGGCTGTGTGACCGCGACCTTCGGCGCCTATTGGGCGCTGTCGCTCGGGCTCACCTGGTTCACGCCCTTCATCGTCAAGGGCCTCGGCTTCTCGCAGTCTCAGGCGGGCTTCGTCTCGATCCTGCCCTGGGTGTTCGGGGCGACCATCGTCATTCTCACGGGCTGGATCTCGCAGGTGATGCTGGCACGCGGCTACACGTCGCGGATCTCCCGCGGCGTGCTCGGCTCTGTGCCGCTGATCGTCGGCGGCCTGATCCTCGCGATGATGCCGCACGTCCAAGGTGCCGGCCTCCAGATCGCCCTGCTCGTGGTCGGCTCCGGCCTGTGCGGCGCGATCTACGTCGTCTGCCCGCCCATGCTCGGCGAGTTCACGCCGACGTCGCAGCGCGGCGCGGTTCTCGCGATCTACGGTGCGCTCTATACGCTTTCCGGCATCATCGCGCCGCTCGTGATGGGCAGCGTAATCCAGCGCGCCGGCAGCATGCTCGACGGCTACATGACCGGCTTCACCATCAACGCCGCGATCATGGTCGGCTCCGGTGCGCTCGGGCTGCTCCTGCTCTGGCCCAACACGGAAAAGGCCAGGCTGACCGGTGGAGCTGCTCCGCAGGCAGCGCCGCTGAATAGCGCGGTGTCGCCGACGTAAGGGGCCACTTCAGCCAACCCAATCACAACTGTCATCCCGGCGAAGGCCGGGATCCATAACCACGATTTTTAGTTTGGCGAAGACTTGGAGTTGGCAGCTTTGCGCCACAACTCCGATTCGTGGTTATGGACCCCCGGCCCCTATGCGCAATTGCGCACTAGGCCGGGACGACAATTGAGTTTGTTGCTCAAGCCGCGATTTGCCGCTTCCGCTCCGTGAACGGCGACAGCACCACCGTCGCGACCATGAAGATCACGGATGCGCCGAACACCCAATGCGGCGCGCTCTGGTCCATAATCCAGCCGAACAACAGCGGGCTGACGATGCCGCCGAGATTGAAGCCGGTGGAGACGATGCCGAAGGCGCGCCCCGCCGCGCCGGGAGGTGCTGCATTGCGCACCAGCATGTCGCGCGAAGGCGCGATCACGCCGGAGAGGAATCCCGCGGCCGCCATCGTGGCGGTCAGCGCCCAGCCCGGCAGCGTGACCAGCGCGATCAGCAGCACGATCGCCGCGTTCGCGGCGAAGCAGGCGGCGGCGACATAGCCGTGGCGCTCGGTGTGGTCGGCAAGAAAGCCGCCCGCGAGCACGCCGGCGGCGCTTGCACCGAGGAAGGCGGTGAGCGCGACATTGGCCGCGGAATAGGTCACGCCATAGCCACTCATCAGCGCCACCACGCCGAAATTGTTGATGCCGGCGACCGACAGGCTGAGCAGCATGAACAGTGCCGTCAGCGTGATCAGCGCCGGCGTGATCACGGCCTGTTTGGGTGCGTTCTCGGTGCCTGGCTTGGTCTTGTGCGCGCCGGCATCGGGAATGTTCATGGTCACCAGCAACACCGCGACCAGAACGCCGATCACGCCCGATGCGATCAGCGCACCGACACCGCCTGACACGATGACCATCGCGGCGACGATCGCCGGCGCCACCGCGCCGCCGAAATAGCCGGCAAAGGTATGGATCGAGAAGGCGCGGCCCATCCGCGCTTCGTCCATGTGCTCGGCGAGGATGGCGTAATCGGCGGGATGGTAGACGCTGTTGGCGAGCCCGAGCAGCACGGCGCAGGCGATCAGCGAGGTGTAGCTGAGATGCAGGCCAAGCAGGATCAGCGCGAGGCCGCCGAGGGTGAGGCCGCCCAGCAAAATCTTTCGCGCGCCAAAATGGTCGACGAGATAGCCGGTCGGCGCCTGCGTCAGCCCCGACACCACGGCCGACACGGTCAGCGCGAAGCCGAGCTCGACGTAGCCGACGCCGAGTTGATTTTTGAGGAAGGGAAACAGCATCGGCAGGACCAGCAGATGAAAATGGCTGACCCAATGCGCGATCGAAATTCCCGTCAGCGTGCGTAGCGCGCTGTCCGCCTTGCCTTGCTGCGGTGCGGCGAGAACGTCGACCATTGCAGTTCCGTTTCACGTCCTTTGGAGACGCGCAAACTATCGGGCAGAGCGGTTATTTGTCCATGAACGCAGGCGCATGGCAGTAGCGCGGGGCAGGACGACAGTTGAGAGCGTGGCAAGAGACGAGCCCCTCAAAACGGCTCGTCGTCCGGCCCGTAGCGGTCGCGCTTTGGTGTCGCGATGTCGCCGTCTTCGTAATCATCGTCTTCGGTGTCGCGCGGAGGCTGAGGCTTCTTCGCCTTGTCTTTTGCTGGCGCGTCGTCCGCAATTTTGGGCGGCGCGCTCGGCTTGCCGATCTTGGCCATGGCTGGTCCCGGACAGTGATGCTGCGCCCAAACCTATCCGGAAGATATGTGCAGTTCCTGACTTATCTCAAGGCGGTCAGTGCACCACCGGCCCGCCGGCCTTCTTCCAGGCATCGATGCCGCCGGCGATGTGGGCGGTGTTGGTGAGCCCGGCCTCCTTGGCGGCGGCGACAGCCATCGCAGAGCGTTCGCCGAAGGCGCAGAAGAACACGACGCGGCGACCGGTGGCGGCCGCGACCTCGCGCAGCATGCCGCCGGGCTTGAGGCTGTCCTCAACGGACGGATAGGGTGTATGCAGCGCGCCTTCGAGCATGCCGTGCTTCATCCGCTCATTGGTCTCGCGCAAATCGACCAGCAGGATATCGGGACGGCCGAGGCTGCGGATCGCCTCGACGGCGCGGAGCACGCGGCCCTCTTTCTCCAGCTCCTCCTGGTGCAGGCCGACATGCATGTTGGCGGGCACCGCGACGTCCATCATCTTCGGATTGGGCAGCTTCAGATTGGCCATCAGCTCGATATAGTCGTCGACCGAGCGCACCTGGAGCCGCGGATTGTAGCGTTTCTCCTCGCCGATGGTGGAGACGGTGTCGCCCTTGTAGTCATGCGCCGGGAACACCATGGTCTCGTCGGGCAGCTTGAGCAGGCGGTTGAAGATCGAATCGTACTGCGCGCGCGACGAACCGTTCTGGAAATCGGTGCGGCCGGTGCCGCGGATCAGCAGCGTGTCGCCGGTGAAGACGCGGTCGCCCATCAAGTAGGAGTAGGAGTCGTCGGTGTGGCCGGGCGTGTACATCACGTCGAGCGACAGGCCCTCGATCGTCACCTTGTCGCCGTCGGCAACCCGCATCGCCACCACGTCGGCCTTGGTCTGGTCGCCCATCACGGTCATGCAATGGGTGCGGTCGCGCAGCTCGCCGAGGCCGGTGACGTGGTCGGCGTGCAGATGGGTGTCCACGGCCTTGACCAGCTTGAGATCGAGCTCGCGCAGGAGCTGGCAGTAGCGGTCGACCTTCTCCAGCACGGGATCGAGGATCAGCGCCTCGCCGCCGGCGCGGCTCGCCAGGAGATAGCTGTAGGTGCCCGAAACACTGTCGAAGAGCTGGCGGAAGATCATGGCAAGACCCGGCGTGAACTACCCCGAGATTCTATTACATTTCGGGCTTACAAGAGAAGCAATTCACTGTGTAAGCAAGAAAATTTGGAAGATTTTTATTCCTGTGACGGGCGGGTGGGCGTCACCTAGCCACGGCTGCCATTCCCGCGAAGGCGGGGAATCCAGTACGCCGCGCCCTCCCGTACCCCTCGCGGTCTCGGAGTACTGGATCGCCCGCCTTCGCCGGCGATGACACCGAGTATGCCGCGACGCTTCGCCCCGACAAAAGGCTCAGGGCCTCACCACCGTGTATCCGTTCTCGCTGAGGAACAGGATCTGCCCGACCCCGACCTGCACCGGCGTAGCGGCAGGGATGAACTCCGGCCGCTTGCCGGTCTCCCGCTCGATCGTGTCGACAGTGTTGAGGCAGATGTCGAAGCGTACGCCTTGCGCGATCAGGCTCTCGACCTGCTTGCGGCGCTCGCTGCCGGTGAACAGGAGGTCGATGCCGGGACCGAACGCCACCACCTCGATTGCGACCTTGTCGGGGTCGTAGGCCTTCAGCAAATTGTTGGCGACGCTGAGCACCAGAGCTTGCTTCCTGGCATCGCCATCGGAGAGCTGCAGCACGATCTTGTGCTCGGCGAACGGCTTGTCCTGGAGCGGCACCTGCTGCGCGAAAGCCGGTGGCATCGCCGCCCAGGCGAACAGCGCCAGCAGCATCGCGGATAGGGTTTGCGACCGCATCATCCCTGTCCTGCGATGCCCGGATTACCCTCGACGCCCTTTAGCGTGACGCCGGAGCCGAGCCGCTCCTGAAACATCCGGCCCGAGCGCAGATATTTTGCCACCACATCCCACACCGGCGCGCCTTGCTGGCCGTTGACCGAGGCCCAGCCCGCGACCTTGTAGCGGTGGCTGGCACTGAGCGCCTTGCCGCCATTGAGCTTCAGCTCCGAGATCCGGCTGCCGATCGTCGCCGTCGGCGTGCAGGTGTAGCTGAGCCCACCGGCGCGCACCATGTCGCCGCCCTGCTGGTAATAGGGATCGGAATTGAAGAGGTTGTCGCAGACGTCTTCCAGCACGTCCTTGATCTCCGCGCCGGTCATCTCCTGCACATAGGTCTCGGGATAGCTGATCGCGGTTTCCGCGAGCAAATCCTCCATCGTCAGTGCCTGGCCGGACAGTCCGGTGACGCCCCAGCGGAAGCCCGGCGACAGCGCGATCTCGGCGTCGAACTCGGTGCGCAGCGCGCTGCAGATCAGCTCGTCGACCGGGCCGGCGAAATTGTCGCGTCGATACAGCAGGCGATCGGGCGTCGCGATCTTCTCCAACCAGTCGGTGACGAAGGGTGCCCGCAACCGGCCGATCAGTTCGGCCATCCCGGGATCGGGTTTCAACAGCTCGGAATAGACCGGCAGCAGATGATATTTGACGTCGCCGACCTTGCCCTTGTCGAGCGCGAGATCGAGCACGGCCAGAAATTTTCCGTTGGAGCCGGCATTGGTGACGAGCGTCGTGCCGCTCGCATTCTTCACGGCGATGGGCTGCGGGATCGCATCATGGGTATGGCCGCCGAGGATGACGTCGATACCGGTGACGCGGCTTGCGAGCTTGAGATCGACGTCCATGCCGTTATGCGACAGCAGGATGACCGCATCGACCTTGTCGGTGCCGCGCAGGCCGTCGACATGCTTCTGGAGCTCTTCCTCGCGGATGCCGAAGGACCAGTCCGGCGTGAACCGTTTGGGATGCGCGATCGGCACGTAAGGGAAGGCTTGGCCGACGATCGCGACGCGATGGCCGCCGAGCTCCTTGATCACGGAGGGCTTGAACACGCGTCCCGTCGCCTTGTCGAAGGCCGGGGCATCATTGAATGCGGCTTCCTCGGTGAGAAAAACGTTCTGCGCCAGAAACTCGCCCCTGAAGCGCGCGAGATTGTCGCGCAGCGCCTGCTCGCCATAGGTGAATTCCCAATGCCCGGTCATCGCCTCGACACCGAGCAGGTTTGCGGCCTCGACCATGTCGCGGCCCTGCATGATGTTGGCAAGTCCCGAGCCTTGCCAGAGGTCGCCGCCGTCAACGAGCACGGAGCGTTTTTCGCCGACATCGCCACGCAAGCGGTCGATCAGCGTCTTCAGATGGGCGAAGCCGCCGAGCTTGCCGAAGCGGCCTGCGGACTTCTCGAACTCGAAGCAGCTGAAGGCATAGGCATCCGCGCTGTCGGGCCTGATGCCGAAACGGTCGAGAAAGGCGCGGCCGACCAGATGCGGCGGCCGTCCCGCCATCTCGCCGATCCCGATATTGACGCTGGGCTCGCGAAAATAGACTGGATTGAGTTGCGCATGCGTGTCGGTGAGGTGAAGGATGCGCGCATTGCCGAACCGTTCGAGGTCGTAAATGCTCGCAGCCTCAGCACCGAGCGCAAGCCGCGGCAGGCTCAGCGATGCGGCAGCAAGGCCTGCATTCTTCAGGAAATCGCGGCGGCGGATCGCCATCCAGAAATTCTCCGCGCCCTCTCACGGTCGCAAGGCTGTTGCACAAGCGAACAGTCTAACGGATTTCCATCGCCTTCCAGGCTTCTTTTTCGGAAATCGCCTGGAAGATCGACGCCTTCGCCAGCGCCTCGGCCTCCCTGGCTGCGGCCACGGCGCGGTCGAAATCGCCGCCATCGGCCGCCTTCTTTGCGGCGGCCAGCGTCGAGACGGTCACGGTCCATTGGTTGCGCATGCCGGCGGCCTCCTTGGAGGCGGCCTCGGCGGCGGCAAAGGCCGCCTTGTAGTCTGCCTCATCTGCCGCGCGCGCCGCCGGCGCGAGCCCGAGGGTAAGCAGCAAGGCAAGCAGCCGGACGAAAGGGAGTGACAGCTTCATGGCCGCGCTCCCGGTCCCGATATCGGCAGGCCGTTGGCGACGTAGGACAGGAAATATTCGACGTCGCGATATTCATCCGCCTGCGGCTCCAGCGGAACCGCGCGGGTCTGGCTGTTGCAGGTGACGAAGCGGCGGCTGGTGGTGCCCATGCCGCTCCATTCGGAGCGGTAGATCGGCATCGCGTTCAGAATGCCAAGCGCCGGCGCCAGGATCTCGGCGCGGATGCGCTCACCCGGGCTCTGCACATGGCAGCTCGCGCAGGAGAAATTCAATTGGCCGCGGCGGGTGTAGAAATAGCGCTTGCCGTTCTCGAATGCCGCGAGCGCGCGAGGATCGTCGGGGATCTTGATGTCCATCGGCTTGCCGCGCGAGGTGAAGGCCATGTACGCCGTGAGCGAGGCCATCTCGTCCTTGACGTAAGAATAGGGCGCCTCGCCATTGGCCTCGCGGCAGCGGTTGAGCGCCAGCTCCAGCGTGACGACCTTGCCTTCCTTCTCGTCGAAATAAGGATAGTTCTGGCGGATGCCGATGCCGCCGTTCGGGAAGCAGTCCGCATAGGTCTTGCCGTTCTTGAACGGGGTGGCGAACATCTCCTTGCCGGCGTCGAGCGCAAACTCGTAGGGCGGGAATTCCTCCTTCTCCTGCCACTGCCGCTTCATGTCCTCGTTCATGGAATAAGGACCGTTGACGAAATCCTCGTGCTTCACATCAGGGAATTTCTGGAAGAAGAAGTTCTGGAACGCCTTGGCATCGGCGATGGGATCGACCTTGTCGGCCGCCACCACGCGTGGAGAGGTGAGGGCCAACGCGACGAGCGCGGCGCTCAACGAACCAAGCAGGATGGTGGTGCGGGCCTTCATCACGAGATCTTCGCAGTGGTCGTGTCCGACGCACCCTTGTTATCGGTCCAGGAGACCTTGAGATCGTCGCCCTTCTTGGCTCCCTTGAAGCTGAACTTGACGTAGGGGTCCTTCGAGACCGCGGTGCCCCAATCGGCAACGAAGACGTCCTTGCCGTTACATTCGAATTTCAGCTGCTGGATGTAATGCGCCGGGATCAGTTCGCCTTTGGCGTCCTTGACGAAGCCGGTATCCATCGGGTGCTGGATCAGCGCCTGCACCTCGGTGATGTCGCCGTTGGTGGTGGCGCGGACGCGAATGCTGGATGCCATCTCGATCTTCCTCGCTTAGCCGCCGCAGCCGCCGACGGTGACCTTGACCTCTTTGGTCGCGCTGTAGAGCTTGCCGTCGGCCTCCACGATCGCGACCACGTTGGTGGTCTTGGCCATCTTCAGCCGGTTGGCGACAGCAGGGATCGTGCCTTCGGGAATCCTGTAGCTGGCGGCCAGCGCGCTGGGATTCTCGGCCACGAAGAATGAAATCGAGGTGACCTTGTCGAGTGTCGTCGTCACCGAGATCGGCACCACACCGCCGTTCTCGGCGATCTCGGGGGCGTCCAGCTTGACCTTGTCGGACGGCTCGGCGGTTTTGCCGTAGAGCGCCTTGATGGCGTCAGCCTCGCTCTTTTGCTTGAACGCCTCTTCCGGATATTTGTCGTTGGCCGCGGCGCGCGCGGGCGCGGCGCCGAACGGCAGATTGCCGAGGCCGAGCAACGCGACCGAGGCTGCGCCCTGAAGGATCAGGCGCCGCGTCGCGCTTGGGCCGGTGAGTGTGGTCATCTCTGGTCTCCCAACCAAATCTCGTGGCATGCCTGAAGTCACAGGGTCTGCAGGAAATCAACGATCGCGCTGATCTCCTGTTCGGTCAAAATCCGGTTCCGGCCGAACGGCGGCATCATGGTCTGCGGATTGCGCTTGGTCTCGTCGAAGATGATCGCGGTCAGTTCGTTGCGATCGGGGTACTTGGCCTTGAGGTCCTTCAGTTCCGGCCCGATCGTTCCCGGCAGGTCGCCACCCCTGATGACATGGCAGGTCAGGCAATTGCCCTTGCCGCGGTCGAAAGCGAGTTTCTGGCCGTCGGCCACAGCGGACTGCGCCCACGCCGGGGTGGCGAGGCCGGCTGCAATGGCCAGCAAGATGAACAGAACGGGCGTCCGGGAAAAGGCGGTCAAGGCGTTATTCCGAGGCGTTATGCGATGGTCTCGATTACGAAATAGAAGCGTTCCAAAGCACAAAGGGCGCCGCCTGACAATCAAGACTATCCACGCGACAAAATGGAGTTAATATCTTCCCGATTGCAACTAAAGAGATTATTTGTTCAGCCGGCTTGGTCCGAGAGTTAGGGACCGTGGCGCGGGCCGGCTGTTTCCTGAGCGTTTGGGCGCTCAACCTGTTTTCATCGCGTTCTCGTTTTTTCAAGGGGACCTCACTTGGCTGAATATGTCGTCGAATTCGGCAGGGATGGCGGTCGGGTCGAGTCGGATGGGCGGCTCGATGCGCCGGCATTTCATCGCAATCACGAGCCGCTCTGGGCGGCACTGGAACGGCATCTCGCCGGCTGCACCGGCAACGTGGTCGAGCTCGGCAGCGGAACCGGCCAGCACGTGGTCTACTTCGCCCGTCACACGCCCGGCCTGATCTGGTGGCCCAGCGATCTCAACCAGCGCCACCTCAAGAGCATCGAGGCCTGGCGCGTTCATTCAGGTCTCAAAAACATCCGCTCGCCGCTGCGGATCGATCTCACCGATCCGGACTGGTGCCCGGAGATGAAAAGCGGGCAGGGGCCGTCGAGTCTTGCCGCATTGTTCTGCGCCAATGTCATCCACATCGCGCCATGGAGCGTCGCCGAGGGTCTGTTCGCCGGCGCCGGCCGCTATTTGCGGGCCGACGGCAAGCTGTTCCTCTACGGCCCGTTCAAGCGCGGCGGCAAGCACATCGCGCTCAGCAATGCGGTGTTCGACACCTCCCTGCGTGAAGGCAATCCCGACTGGGGCGTGCGTGACATCGCCGATGTCGAGGCGCTTGCCCGCGGCGTTGGTCTTCGCCTTGTCGATACGATGGACATGCCCGCGAACAATCTGACCTTGGTATTCGCGCGATAGGAGGTCGTCATGCCCGGGCTTGTCCCGGGCATCCACGTTCTTCGTGCACCAGCTAAGGCGTGGATGGCCCGGTCAAGCCCGGCCATGACCGTGCGGAGATGTCAGCGCCGCAAACGCTAGCCCTCGTCCTTCCACCCGATCTTGTCCTTTAAGAACCGAAAGCCAATCACCTCGAACCCGGCGCGCTCCTTGTTGTCCTTGCCGTAGCCGTGGCCACCGGCTTCAGGCTCGTAGAACCAGGCCTCGTAGCCCATGGCCTGGAGCTTTGCCGCCATCTTGCGCGCATGCCCGGGATGGACACGGTCGTCGCGTCGCGTGGTGGCGATCAGGATCGGCGGATACGGCTGGCCGGCCTTGACGTTGTGATAGGCGGAGTAGGACTTGAGCCAGTCCCACTCCTCGGGCTTGTCGGGATCGCCATATTCCGCGATCCAGCTCGCGCCGGCGAGCAGCTTCGTGTAGCGGCGCATATCGATCAGCGGGATGGTGCAGAACAGCGCGCCGAAACGTTCGGGGTATCGCACCAGCATGTTGGTGATGAGGATGCCGCCGTTCGATCCGCCCTGCGCGGCGATGCGCTTTGCCGTCGTCACACCGCGGCGGACGAGATCGGCGGCAACGGCGGCGAAATCGTCGTGCGACAGTTTCTTGCCGGCGAGCCGGCCGGCATCGTGCCAGCGCGTGCCGAATTCGCCGCCGCCGCGCAAATTCGCCTGCACCGTGGTGCCGCCACGCTCCAGCCACAGCTTGCCGAGCGACGGGTTGTAATACGGCTTCACCGAATGGGCGAAGCCGCCATAGGCGCTCATATAGACCGGTGCATCGCCGGTCTCGCCGGCGGGGCCGGTCTGTACATAGGGGATGCGTTCGCCGTCGGTCGAGATCGCTTCGTGCTGGGTCACCACGAGGCCGTCGGCGTTGAATGTTTTCGGCGCCTGCTTCAACACGGTCGGGCTCGCGACGCCGCGCTCGATCAGCAGCAACGACGGCGGCGTCAGCGGATCCTGCACATTGGCAAGCAGGTCGCCATTGCTCTCGGAGGGATGGCGATCCAGCGGCCAGATGTCGACGACGCCGATCTGCGGCAGGCCGCCGAGCGACGCGCGGCTCCAGCCTGTGGCCGACGGCGTGCAGATCTCGAATTGCGGCTGGAGCTCGTCGAGGATCGACAGCACCAGCTTGCCTCCGGTCCAGAACAGGCCTTGCAGGGCGCGGCGAGGTTCCGGCTCGAACAGCACCGCGAAATCGCGGCTGCCGGCGAGGAACGCCGAGAGCGACATGCCGAGCACGGTGTCGGCGGCATAGGTCTTGCCCTCGATCGACCAGGCTTCGCGCAGCTTCATCGCGAACCAGTCGCCATGCGCCTGCAACCAGATGCCGGTCGGCAGATCGAGCTTCGTCGTCGCACCGTCTGCGTCGCGCAGCCAGAGCGCATGATTGAAGAAGTCGATCTGGTCGACGATCCAGCTGCGCGGGGCCGCAGCGGTGTCGTCGACGATGCCGGAGATCGCCATATGATCGGCCGTGGTCTCGATGATCACCTGCGCCTGATCGACAGGCTGGCCGCGCCGCCACAGTCGAACCGTCCGGGAATATCCCGAGCTCGTCGCCATGCCTTCGCCATGGGCGCTCGACAGCAGCAGCGTGTCGGCATCGAGCCAATCGGCGCCGCCCTTGGCTTCCGACAGCGCAAATCCGTCCGCAACGAAACTCTTGGTGTCGAGGTCGAATTCCCGCAAGGTGACGGCATCGCTGCCACCGCGCGACAGCCCCAAAATGGCGCGCGCGCTTCCCGGCTGCGTGGTGATGCCGCTCAGCAGCCAGTCCTCGCCTTCGCGTGCCGCGAGCTGGTCGACATCCAGCATGATTTCCCACGTCGGATGCGGTTTGCGAAACTCCGCGAGGGAAGTCTTCCGCCACAGGCCGCGCGGGTTGGTGGCGTCCTTCCAGAGATTGTGCAGTTTGGTGCCGCGGCGGCTGACATAGGGAATGTTGTCGGGACGATCGTAGATCGCCGCGAGGATGTCGCGATCGCGCGCGAAGGCCGCTCCGCCGAACGCGTCGAGTGTCAGGCTGTTCTGCCGCGTGACGAAATCGAGCGCCTGCTTGCCTTCGATCTCCTCCAGCCAGAGCCAGGGATCGTCGTCAGGAGCGCTGAGCGTAGGCCTGTCGTCGACGGACATGAACGAAACTCCGGAAGGTCGCGGCGGATAGGATTTGATCGAGCGCAAGCCGTCAAGTGCGCGGCCCATTATCATCGGCCCGATTGCGTCAGAGACATGGCCTGCGCCCGTTTGCGCCGGTTGCCCGCCCTCCCGCGTCCCGCCATAGTGCCGGGAATCAAGCGAGCCCTTGAAAGCACTTAAAAGCCCGTTGGGGCGGAAATGCCGATGCTGGATGTGACTGCAGCCAATGAGGTCGCCGCCGACGCCCGCGTGCGCGCCAATGTGGTGCGCCTTGCTGCCGCGCAGGCGCTGACCGGCGCCAATTCGGCGGTGATCTTCGCCACCGGCTCCATCGTCGGTGCGACGCTTGCACCCGACATGTCGCTCGCGACGGTACCGCTGTCGATGTACGTGCTGGGGCTTGCGGCCGGCACGCTGCCGACCGGCGCGATATCGAGTCGCTTCGGCCGCCGCTGGGCCTTCATCATCGGCACGGGCCTGGGTACGCTCACCGGCCTGCTCGGCTGCTTCGCGATCCTGCACGCTTCGTTTCCGTTGTTCTGTCTGGCGACTTTTCTTGGCGGCCTCTACGGCGCGGTGGCGCAGTCCTATCGCTTCGCTGCCGCCGACGGCGCCAGCGCGGCGTACCGACCCAAGGCGGTGTCCTGGGTAATGGCGGGCGGCGTGTTCGCCGGCGTGCTCGGTCCGCAGCTCGTGCAATGGACCATGGATGTCTGGCAGCCTTATCTCTTCGCCTTCAGCTTCTTGGTCCAGGCGGCTGTCGCGCTCATCGCGATGGGCATCGTCGCCGGGGTCGACATGCCGAAACCGGCGCCGGCCGATCTTCATGGCGGGCGGCCGCTGCTCGAGATCGTGACCCAGCCACGCTTCATCGCAGCGGCGCTGTGCGGCGTCATCTCCTACCCCATGATGAACCTGGTGATGACCTCGGCGCCGCTTGCCATGAAGCTGTGCGGCTTGAGCGTTTCAGATTCCAATTTCGGCATTCAATGGCACATCGTCGCCATGTACGGGCCGAGCTTCTTCACGGGCGCGCTGATCGCCCGCTTCGGCGCGCGCAAGATCGTTGCCGCCGGCCTGCTGCTGGAGGCCGGCGCGGCCGGCATCGGCCTGTCCGGCATCACCGCGATGCATTTCTGGGCCACGCTGATCGTGCTCGGTGTCGGCTGGAACTTCTCCTTCATCGGCGCCTCGGCGCTGGTGCTGGAGACGCACCGGCCGCAGGAGCGCAACAAGGTGCAGGCCTTCAACGATTTCCTGGTGTTCGGCATGATGGCGATCGGCTCGTTCTCGTCCGGCCAACTGCTCGCCAGTTACGGCTGGTCCGCGGTGAACATGGTGGTGTTTCCGCCGGTGCTGCTCGGTCTCGCCGTGCTCTCGCTGGCGTCCTGGACCCGTCGCCGCAAAGCGCGGCTCGACGCGGCCATGGGCGAGTTCCCGGATGCGATCTGAGATGGCGGGAGGCTGTCAGCAGCGTTGATAGTTCGATCCAGGTCGAAGTGATTTTCTGGTGAAGGTTACTAGATGTCGTCATGGCCGGGCTTGTCCCGGCCATCCACGTCTTGAGCGCGCGGATCGAAGAACGTGGATGCCCGGAACAAGTCCGGGCATGACGGAGTAAGCGGCATGCTCGATAACCCTCGACACGACGGATCCGTCGACGAATCCTCTCTCCGCTACGAAGGCTGGCGCATCGTTGCGGTCTGCTTCCTGCTCGCGACCTTCGGCTGGGGGCTCGGCTTCTACGGCCAGAGCGTCTATGTCGCCGAGCTCCAGCGTGCGCACGGCTGGTCGGCCTCGCTGATCTCGTCGGCCACGACGTTCTTCTATCTGTTCGGCGCGCTGCTCGTCGTCTTCGTCGGCGAAGCCGTCAACAAGTACGGCCCGCGCCTCGGCCTGATCGCAGGGACGCTGGCGATGTCGGCCGCGGCGGTCGCGATCGGCGCGGTGCGCGAACCGTGGCAGCTTTATCTCGCGAACGCCGTGCTCGCCTTCGGCTGGGCCGGCACGAGCCTGGCCATGATCACCAACACGATCAGCCTGTGGTTCGACCAGAAGCGCGGCATGGCGATCAGCCTCGCGCTGAACGGCGCAAGCTTCGGCGGCATCGTCGGCGTGCCGCTGCTGGTGAGCTTGATCGGCCATGTCGGCTTCGCCAGCGCTATGTTTATCGTCGCCGGCGCCATGCTGGTACTGCTCGTGCCGGTGATCCTGATTGTCGTCGGCCGCCCGCCCGATCTCCATGGCCGGCGCGCCGCGACGAAAACGAAGCCGCAATCGTCGGCGCAGATTCGTAGCCAGGCGTTGCGCGATGTCGGCTTCCTCACCGTGACCATTGCCTTTGCTTTGGTGCTGTTCGCGCAGGTCGGCTTCATCGTCCACCTGATCTCGTTCCTCGATCCCGTGATCGGGCGCGAGCGCGCGGCCGTCGCGGTTGCGGTGCTGACCGCGATGGCGGTGATCGGCCGGGTGCTGTTCTCGCTGGTGATCGACCGACTCAACCAGCGGCTCGCCTCGGCGCTGTCGTTTCTGAGCCAGGCCGTGGCGCTTCTCGTCGTCATCAATTTGCACAATGATTACGTGCTGATCGCCGCCTGCGCGTTATTCGGCTTCTCGGTCGGCAATCTCATCACGCTGCCGTCGCTGATCGTGCAGCAGGAATTCGATTCCGCCTCGTTCGGCGTGCTGATCAGCCTCAACACTGCGATCAACCAGGTGACCTATGCGTTCGGCCCCGGCGTGGTCGGTTTTCTGCGCGATTTCTCCGGTGGCTATGAGCTGCCGTTCTATCTGTGTATTGCGCTGGAGCTGGTGGCCGCGGCGTTGATCATGGTGCGGGGGCACACAAGGCGATCGACCGCTTCAGTCTGATCGCGGCGCGCGCGGTGCCCGCTTGGGCGACCTCGCCTTTCCCAATGCCGCGACCCGCATGAGGCGGCGAAAATGCAGGCATTCCATGTGACTTGGCGCCGGACAGGCCGCGGCATGGCGCAGGCCGTCGCGCATCGCGATAAGCTTGCGGATCGTTCGGTCCAACTCGTCGGCTTTGGCGGCAAGCTTCCGCCGGTCGATACGCGGCCTTCCGTCGGGTGCGAACATCCGGGCAACTTCATCGAGCGAGAAGCCCGCCGCGCGCCCCAGCGCGATCAGCGCCAGGCGATCCAGGATCTCCAGATCGAACAGCCGGCGCAGGCCGCGCCTGCCGATCGGGGCAATCAACCGCTTTTCCTCATAGAATCGCAGCGTCGACGCCGGAACACCGGAGCGCCGTGCGACTTCGGCGATATCGATCGTCATCACGCCTCTTGACCTCAAGTTCACTTGAACTGGCAGTATGCCGCGTCCAACGCCGCCAAGGCAAGACGAAAGGGGAAACCATCATGGACGCTATGCAGAAGGCGATTGAGCAGATGAGGCTTTGGAATGGTCCCGCCGGACGCGCCTGGGTCGAGACCCAGGACATCCTGGATGAGATGTTCAAGCAATTCGAGAGGCCGCTGTGCGAGGCCGTTCCTGCCGGCTCCAATCGTCGCGTTCTGGACGTCGGCTGCGGCACTGGTGGTCTGACCGTTGCGGTCGCTCGAAAGCTCGGGCAAGGCAGCCGTGTGGTCGGCATCGACATCTCCGCGCCGATGATCGGGGCGGCGCTGGCCCGCGCCGAGCGCGAAGGCACCTCGGCCAGCTTTATCTGCGCCGATGCGCAGCACCATAAATTCGACCCGGCGAGCTTCGATACGATCATTTCACGTCTCGGCGTGATGTTCTTCGAAGACCTCGTTGCGGCCTTCGCAAATCTGAGGCGCGCTGCCGCCGAAGGCGCCGGGCTCGCCGTCGTTGCATGGCGGGGCGCAGCGGAGAATCCGTTCATGACGGCGGCCGAACGAGCCGCCGCGCCCCTTCTGCCGAATATGCCTGCCCGTCCATCCGGCGGTCCGGGGCAGTTCGCCTTCGCTGACAAAGATCGGGTCAGGACCATCCTGCTGGAGAGCGGCTGGACCGAGATCGACATCCGGCCGGTGGATATTCCATGCCGCTTTCCTGCCAGCGAACTCGCTCGCTATGTCGGTTGGCTGGGACCCGTCGGAACGATCCTGCAGGACGCCGACAGGGGATTGCGCGAAAGGGTCGTGGATGCGGTGCGGCCCGCCTTCGCCCCCTACGTGGAGGCAGATGCGATCCGTTTTACCGCCGCATGCTGGATGATCCAGGCGCGGGCTTCAACCGACGCGGCAGGCGAGGTCTCGAATGGGTGAAATGATTGAATTTCTGGTCGGCGCCGCCTTGATCGGATCCGGTGCAACGGCCGTGATCGATGGTTGGGCAGTTCTCCGCGCGCATGTTCTTGGAATCCCATCGCTAGACTATGGACTCCTAGGTCGCTGGCTCATCCTGCTCGCGCGCGGACAGTATCGGCATCTTAAGATCGCGGCACCCGATCCGGCTCCACGCGAGCGCCTGATTGGGTGGGCCGCGCACTACCTGATCGGCATTGCGTTCGCGGCCGTCTTGCTGGCGATCTGGGGGCTCGATTGGCTGCATTCCCCGCGTGTCGGCCCCGCATTGATCGTCGGAATCGGCAGCGTGGCGGCACCTTTCCTGATCATGCAGCCGGGCATGGGCCTCGGCATTGCAGCCCATCACGCGCCACGTCCCAACGTGGCGCGTCTCAACACGCTACTCACGCATGCCGTGTTCGGCGTCGGGCTCTATGTGGCCGGATGGGTCCTGAGGCTCGTGCAGTGGCGAGGTGCGGACTAGGCCTCCCGCTGCTTCAGCAGCTCCTCCACATCCAGCCGCTTCGTGAACATCGAAAGCTTGCCGTCCGGCCCGAATGGCCATTGCTCCCGCGGCTTGTCCCAATACAGCTCCACACCGTTCTGGTCCGGATCGCGCAAATACAGCGCCTCGCTGACGCCGTGGTCGCTGGCGCCGTCGAGCGCAATGCCGGCCGAGAGCACGCGGTGCAACGCATCCGCCAGCGCCGGCCGCGTCGGATAGAGGATCGCGGTGTGATAGAGCCCGGTCGCATCAGGCGGCGGCGGCGAGCCGCCCTTGCTCTCCCAGGTGTTGAGCCCGATGTGGTGGTGATAGCCGCCGGCCGAGATGAAGGCCGCGCCCGAGCCCATGCGCTGCATCAGCTCGAAACCGAGCACGCCGCAATAGAAGCCCAGCGCGCGATCGAGATCGGCGACTTTGAGATGGACGTGGCCGATCCTGGTGCCGGCGGCGACGGCTTGGTTTTGCGACATGCGGCTGCTCCGTTGATGAACTCCACATAAGTCCGGCCTCGGGACAGTGCTACCGGCCGATCCCGAAACCCAGCGTTTCCGGATAGGCAACTTACGACAGCTCCCGCACCTCGCCCTCCGGCAGCTCGAACTCAAACGTGTTCAGCGTCATCGACACCAGCGTGTAATAGCCGCAGAGACCAATCACCTCGACCGCGCCGCGCTCGCCGAGCAGCTTCACCGCCTCGTCATAGAGGCCCTTCTCGACGCCGTGGCCCTCATGCAGCGATTTTGCGACGTCGTAGATCATCTTAGCCCTGGGATCGTCGAAGACGGGCGTGCGGCGGTCGCGGATCGCGTCGATGATGTCAGGGTCCATGCCGCCCGCAAGCGCCAGCCGCTTGTGCGCGTACCATTCGTAATGGGCGGTCCAGTGCCGCGCCGTCACCAGGATCGCGATCTCCGAAAGTTTCGCGGGAAATATCGTATCGTAACGCAGGACCTCGCCGAGCCGCGTGGCGTGACGGGCCATGTCGGGGCTGTTGAGCCAGGCCATCATCGGTGCCGGCGGCCTGCCGCGCTTGCCGGCAATCGACTCGTCATAGGTCTGCCGCTGGCTCTCGTTCATTTCGCCAGGCGAAAGAAGCTTCAGGCGCATTGTTGTTTCCTCTTTGTTTTCAAGCTCGCCGTGGCGGCGACTATAGCGGATGCGTGACACGGAAGTGGTTGAATTCCGCGGGAGCTTGGCCCAGAGTCGCGCCCAACAAACCGACATAGATTGATGGAAACGACCTATGACTGACTCCAGGGCCAGCGAGACTGAGACC
Organism: Bradyrhizobium sp. 35; assembly: GCF_023073215.1. NCBI lineage: Bacteria > Pseudomonadati > Pseudomonadota > Alphaproteobacteria > Hyphomicrobiales > Nitrobacteraceae > Bradyrhizobium > Bradyrhizobium sp. 35. The sequence goes on along the minus strand of NZ_JADPJC010000144.1, from coordinate 235,152 downwards.
GCCGATCTCGAAACATTCCGCAGCGAAACGCGCGCCTGGTTGGAAGCCAATTGCCCGCCGGAAATGCGCAAGCCCGCGACGTCCGACGCCGACGTGTTCTGGGGTGGACGTAACGCAAAATTTTCGTCCGAGCCGCAACGCATCTGGTTCGAACGCATGCGCGACAAGGGCTGGACCGTACCGGACTGGCCGAAGGAATATGGCGGTGGGGGCTTAAGCGCCGCGGAGCACAAGGTGCTGCGCGCGGAGATGGCCAGGATCGGCGCGCGGCCCCCGCTGTCGAGCTTCGGGATCTGGATGCTCGGGCCGGCGCTGCTGAAATACGGCAACGATGCCCAGAAGAAGGAGCATCTGCCAAAGATCGCCGCGGGCCTGATCCGCTGGTGTCAGGGCTATTCCGAGCCGAACGCCGGCTCCGATCTCGCCTCGCTGCAGACCCGCGCCGAGAGCGACGGCGATGATTTCATCATTACGGGGTCGAAGATCTGGACCTCCTATGCCAACTACGCCGACTGGATCTTCTGCCTCGTTCGCACCGATGCCGCCGCGAAGAAGCATGACGGCATCAGCTTCATCCTGTTCGACATGACCTCGAAGGGCGTGACGACCAAACCGATCCTCCTGATCTCCGGCTACTCGCCGTTCTGCGAGACTTTCTTCGACAATGTCCGCGTGCCGAAATCGCATGTGGTCGGCACCGTCAATCGCGGCTGGGACGTCGCAAAATATCTGCTCCAGCATGAGCGCGCGATGATATCAGGCATGGGCGAGCGCGGCGTCGGCCGTCCGCTGGGCCAGATTGCGGCCGATTCCGTCGGCACCGATGCGCAGGGACGGCTCGACGATTCCATGCTGCGTGGCCGCATCGCCAGCTTCGACGTCGACGAAGCGGCCCTTGGCGCCTGCGCCGAGCGCGCGGTCGATCTCGCCAAGGCCGGTCAGGCCCATCCGGCGTTCTCGTCGGCGATGAAATATTACGGGACCGAGCTCAACAAGCGCCGTTACGAGATCCTGATGTCGGCCGGCGGCGTCGATGCGCTGGAATGGGAGAGCGAGCGTTCGAAACAAGGAGCGCGTCCGCGCGCCTGGCTGCGGACCAAGGCCAACTCGATCGAGGGCGGCACCACCGAGGTCATGCTCGGCATCGTCGCCAAGCGCATCCTCGATTTGCCGGGGGCGTAACCCCAGCGTCGTTCCGGGGCGGTCCGCAGGACCGAACTAAGGTGCGCGGTTGCGCACCTGAGAACCTCGAAATTCCGGGTTCACGCTTCGCGTGCCCCGGAATGACAACAACAGACATGCATTCCGCCAGACGTTAGAGACATTGCACATGGCCCTCGTCCTCACCGAAGAACAATCGATGCTCCGCGACAGCGCGCGCGGGCTGATCAGCGACAAGGCGCCGGTGTCGCATTTGCGGCATCTGCGCGATAGCAAAGACCCCATCGGCTTCTCCAGGGAGTTTTGGCATTCCTTCGCCGAGATGGGTTTTGCCGGCTTGCTGGTGCCGGAAGAGTTCGGCGGCAGCGGCCTCGGCTATGTCGAGGCCGGGGTGGTGATGGAGGAGATCGGCCGCACGCTGATGCCCTCGCCCTTCCTCGCAACCAGCGTGGTCGCGGCCTCGGCACTGAACCGTGGCGGCAATGCCGCGCAGAAGTCGGAGTATCTGCCGAAGATTTCCAACGGCTCCCTGCTCGCGACGCTCGCGATCGACGAGGGCGCAAAACACCGCCCGCTTCAGACCAGCCTCCAGGCCGTGCGCGCCGGCAACGGCTTCAAACTCTCCGGCGCCAAGGCGCTGGTGGTCGACGGTCACGTTGCCGATCTCCTCATCGTCGCTGCGCGTACGGCCGGCTCAGCCGGCGAGCGCGAGGGGCTGACGCTGTTCCTGGTCAACCCCAAGGCCAAGGGCGTTGCGATCGAGCGCACCATCATGGTCGACGCGCACAATGCGGCGCGGATCGAGCTTGCCAATGTCGAGGTCGATGCCGACAGCGTGCTCGGCGAAGTCGACCAGGGAGCCGGCTTGCTCCACGGCGTGCTCGATATCGGGCGGGGCGCAGTGGCCTCCGAAATGGTGGGTCTGAGCGAAGAGGTGTTCAACCGTACCGTCGAGTACCTGAAGAGCCGCAAGCAGTTCGGCAAGCTGATCGGCGAATTCCAGGCGCTGCAGCACCGCGCCGCCGAACTCTATGTCGATATCGAGATCACCCGCGCCGCCGTGATGAAGGCGCTGCAAGCGCTCGATACGGACGTCGCCAAGGCGGCGTCAGCCGTCGCAGTGGCGAAAGCCCGCGCCGGCACCACCGCCACGCGCGCGGTGCAGGAAGGCGTGCAGATGCATGGCGGCATGGGCATGACCGACCAGTTCGACATCGGCTTCTTTATGAAGCGCGCGCGCGTGTGCGAGGAATTGTTCGGCGACGCCAATTACCACACCGAGCAGCTGGCAAGGGCGCGGGGGTATTGAGGCGAGGGTACCAATGGGCACAGCTGCGCCTCGAATAGAGGTGTCGTCCCGGCGAAGGCCGGGACCCATAACCCCAGGGAGCAGTTTGAGAAAGACTCGGAGTTGCTAGCTGCCGCTACAATTTCCGATGGTGGTTACGGGTCCCGGCCCCCCGTGCGCAATTGCGCACTAGGCCGGGACGACAAAGACCTCTTACCGCACCGGCGGCGCGTACTGCACGCCGCCCGCATTCCACAGCTGGTTCATGCCGCGCGGGATCTTCAGCTTCGACTTCTCGCCGATGTTGCGCTCGTACATCTCGCCGTAATTGCCGACGTGGCGGATGATGCGGACCACCCAATCCTTGGTCAGGCCGAGCTGCTCGCCGTAATTGCCCTCGGTGCCGACCAGCCGCATCACTTCCGGCTTCTTCGACTTCAGGGCCTCGTCGATGTTCTCCGAGGAGACGCCGAGCTCCTCGGCGTTGATCATCGCGTACAGCGTCCACTTCACGATCATCATCCAGTCGTCGTCGCGCTGGCGCACGACGGGGGCGAGCGGCTCCTTGGAGATCATGTCCGGCAGGATCATGCTGTCGCCGGGCTTCGACAGGTTCAGCCGCAGCGCGTAGAGCTGGGAGACGTCGGCGGAGAGCGTGTCGCATTTGCCGGTGTCGTAGGCTTTCACGACGTCGTCCAGCTTGTCGAACTTCACCTCTTCATACTTCATGTTGTTGGCACGGAAGTAATCCGCGACGTTGAGCGCCGTGGTGGTCCCGGTCTGGACGCAGACCTTGCTCCCGGTCAGGTCCAGCGCGGTCTCCTTGTTGCGCGCGCGCGGCAGCATGAAGCCTGCGCCGTCGTAATAGGCGACCGCGGGGAAATAGAGATCGTAGTCGAGCTCGCGCGCCATGCTCCAGGTCGAGTTGCGCGAGAGGATGTCCACTTTCCGGCTCTGCAATTCCTTGAAGCGCTCGTTGGCATCGAGCGCGACGAATTTCGCCTTGCTCGGGTCGTTGAAGATCGCGGAAGCCACCGCGCGGCAGAAATCGACGTCGAAGCCGGTCCAGTTGCCCTTGTCGTCGGGGATCGAGAAGCCCGGCAGGCCCTTGTTGACGCCGCACAGCACTTCGCCGCGGCGGACGGTGCGCTTCAACGTGCGGGTGTCGTAGAATTCATAGATGATGGCCAGGACGGCGACCAGCACGGCGACTGCGAGCCCGATCAGCAGGCCGCCACGAAAAGTGCGCATCATGTTGCTCTCTCGAAAAATCGGGAAAAGGAATATTCGCTAATGCGAGGAGATCAGAGTTCGGGCTTCTGCCGGATGACGACCTTGGTGCCGACAGGGACGCGATCGTAGAGATCGGCGACGTCGCGGTTGACGAGCCGGAAGCAGCCGGAGGAGACCTTGGTGCCGATCGTGTCGGGCCGGTTGGTGCCGTGGATGCGGTAGACCGTGGTGCCCAGATACATGGCGCGCGCACCGAGCGGATTACCGGGGCCGCCGGCCATGAAGCGCGGCAGATAAGGCTGGCGCTGGATCATCTCCGGCGGCGGCGTCCAGTCCGGCCACTCCTTCTTGTTGGTGATGTTCACCAGACCCTGCCACTGAAAACCGTCGCGGCCGACGCCGATGCCGTAGCGGATCGCACGACCGCCAGGCTGCACCAGATAGAGATGCCGTTCGGCGGTCGAGATGATGAGGGTGCCGGGCGCTTCGGTGGTGCGGAAGTAGACGACCTGCTTCTGCCATTCCGGATCGAGCTCATAGGCATCGTCGGCGACCAGGCCCGGCTCGTCGCCGCGGTCGGGCTGCTGGGCGTAGGCGTGGGGCGCGGACAGGATCAGGCCGATCGCAGCCACAAACACCCCGGTCAGGCGACGAAAATCCGTCATTTCAAGCTCTCCCCGCGGCCAAAGCCAAATCATCTGGAACCATCAAATCTCAGGGCCATCTTCATGGCAAGTTCAAGGCACCCTTAGACCATATGTCACGAGAATGCTTTGGTTTTTTGACGGACCGCGCGCAATGCCACAAACGGGGGATGGCGCGAAAAGCAGTGGTCGCAGCATCCTCACCGCGCGCGGCCTGTCAGATCTGGTTATTCTCAGCCGCGATCCCGAGCCGCCGGACGATCTCCGTCCCCACGGCCCGGGCCTCAGGCCTCGAACCGATGCGAGGGCTGCGAAACCGTTGTCCTGACTGCAATCGGATCACGACGATGCAGTGCTCGTCCTCGGAGCGGCCGCGGCGCTCGACCGTGATCGTCTTGACGTCGCGCCCTTCGATGTGGTCGGCGCGCAACGTGCCGTCGCCCCACAGGCGTTCGATCCGGATATCGCCCTGGCGGATGATCCAGAACGCGCCGGTCACAAGGTTGGCATAACGGGAAACGCCAAAAGCGGCGAGCGCGCCGACGGGCAGCAGCACGATGTCGACCGACCCGGGCGACAGGCCACGCCAGAGCCTGTAGGCGTAGGGAACGGCGCACAATGCGACGACGATCAGTGCGACGATCCTGATGTCTCTCTTCGAGAACGGCTCGAGGGGGTCGCCGAGACGCATCTCGGGATTGCTGGCATCGAGCGGATTGACCGGAGACTCGACGTCGGGGACGTCGAATTGCGCGGCGATCCGCGCCACCGTGTCGTGCACATGGGTGACGTCGGAGATCGGCGGCGAGGTCAGGCGTTCTCCGGAGGCCAGCGTGAAGGCCAGCTGAAAGCGGGCTTTCGCCCTCTTGCTGCCGGGAACCTGCAATCCCTTGATGTCGTCCTTGGCGACGATCCGCGTCCGCAGTTTTCCGAACGGGCGCTGCTCGCCGATCAAGATCTCGTCCGGCGTGATGATCCACACCACCGCCGGCGCCAGCATGATGATAGCGACGAACGCTGCTCCAACGAGCAGCGCGACCACGGAGATGATCACCTCCAGGGGATCGTGTGTGAACAGGCCCGGCGTGAAGCACAGCGCAACGGCAGCCGCAAAGCCGGACATGACCAGCCGCTGCGCAATCGAGGCGCCCTCGCGAAGGCGAATGTCGGTGCTGTTGGTGGCGTCGTCCATCGCGGGCGGCTGATTACGTGGCCCGCGAAACTCCACGGACGGGTCCGTGGAGTCAAGCAACAAGGGCGCGACCCGTGCCGGGCGTCAGCTATTGGCGTTCAGCAGCTTTGCCACGGTGCGGTCGATCTCGTCATAACGGCCTTCGCCCTCGTGCTGGAATACGATCTTGCCGTTCTGGTCGATGATGTACTGCGCCGGCCAATATCGGTTGCGGTAAGCGTTCCAGGTCCTGGAATCATTGTCCTGCGCCACCGGATAGGTGATGCCGTGGCGCTTCAGCGCCGCCTGCACATTGGAGGCCGAGCGCTCGAACGGGAACTCCGGCGTGTGCACGCCGACCACGACGAGGCCCTTGTCCTTGTACTTGGCATAGAGATCGGTGACGTGCGGCAGCGTGTTGACGCAGTTGACGCAGCCATAGGTCCAGAAGTCCACCAGCACGACCTTGCCGCGGAGATCGGCGATATTAAGCGGCTTCGAGTTGAACCAGTTGTTGATGCCGGCGAAGTCGGGCGCGGTGTCCTGGCTGGCGGCGGCGGTGACGACAGGGACAGCGCGCGCGGCCTCGTCGCAGATGCCGGGGATGACGGCGCCTGTTACGGCGATGCCGATCAGTGCGGCGGAGACGGCGAGCAGTTTGAAAGTCATGGAAAGATCCTCCGGTGAAGCTGAGGGATGATCACAGGCCGATCTGGCCGGTGGGATAGAAGCCGGTGAGCCACGCCACGATCAGCGTGTCGTATTGGAAGTAGGCGGCGAGCGCGAAGCCGATCACGACGACGCCAAAGCCCTGCTGCAGCCGTGGCGAAATGCGCGCGAGACTGCGCACGCGCGTGGTCGCGGCCTGCCCGCCATAGGCGATCGCCAGCATGGGAATCGCCGCGCCGATGGCGTAGGCGATCAGCAGCGTGCCGGCCCAGGTCGCCTTCTCAGTCGTTGCGACCAGCGTCAGGATCGAGCCGAGCACCGGGCCGGCACAGGGCGTCCAGACCAGGCCGAGCGTGGTGCCGAGCACGAGCCCGCCGAGTGCGCCCTCGCGCTGCGTGGCGCTGGAGTTGCCGAGATCGAGCCAGCCGTTGAGCCGGATCGACAGCCATTCGAACGGTGCCGGCCACAGCATCAACAGGCCGAAGCCGAGCAGCAGGATCGAGGCCGCTTCGCGCAGCACGTTCGGATCGAAATTAAACAGCCGCGTGATGGCGCCGAGCAGCAGCGCGGTCGCGGAGAACGAGATGACGAAGCCGAGCGCGATCATCGCCGGACGAAGATGCGAGCTGCGGCCGATTGAGGCGCCGAGCAGGATCGGCAGCATCGGCAGCGTGCACGGCGCGGCGATGGTGAGGATGCCGGCGAGGGCAGCGAAGAGAAGTTCGAGCATGGGGCACTCGTGGAGAGGGTCACGAGGGCAGTTCGGGATGAGCGAGGCAGTCGTTACGCCGCGTCACGCCTTCGTGACGGGAGTGCTGCTGCCGCAGCTGTCTGCTCCAAACACAAAACGACCCGGAGGGGGGCATCCCGTCCGGGTCGTTGGAGGTCTTGGGAGGTTTAACGAAACCGTATGTGAGCTTTATAGGAGGGAAGTTTTTCCGCCTGATGTTGTGCTTTGTTTCAATTGTTTCGTCGGCGGTAACACTTCCGTGTCCGAGATAGGGCCAAAGCCAATGGCCTATCCCATTGAAATATCTGAATTTCAGGCGGCGAAGCGCTCGACGCCACAGCCCTTAAGCAATTCGGCCAGTTGCTTGCGGGCGTAGAACATCCGGGTCTTCACCGTGCTCTGCGGGATGCCGATGATCTGGCCGACCTCCTCCACCGACTTCTCGTGGTAGTAGACCAGCGTGATGATCTCGCGATGCGCGGGCGACAGCTTCTGGACGCAGGCGCGCAGGATGGCGCTGGTGTCGCTGCGGTCGAGCGAGGTCTCCGGCGTGTCGCAACCATCGGCGATCTGGCGCACGTCTTCCTGGTCGATGTCCTCGAAGCGGCGCTGGCGCATCGCAGTCAGCGCCTTGAAGCGGGCGATCGAGAGCAGCCAGGTCGAAACCTGCGAGCGGCCCTGGAATTGGCCGGCGGTCCGCCACACGTCCAGAAACACCTGGCTCACCAGGTCTTCCGCCGTAGTCGCGTCGCGCACGATCCGCAGGATGAAGCGGTAGACGCGCACATTGTGCCGGCAATAAAGGATGTGCATGGACGTCCGGTTGCCGTCGGCAATGCTTTCGAGAAGCATGTCGTCCGAGGTCGCCTGAGCGGCAATGATGCTCTGGCTGGCTTGGGCGTTGATGGCGATGACGTTCGGCATTGACTTGGCTCCCCGTAGCGCCGCAACCGAGCGGCGTTTCCTTGGACCAAAGTGTTAATGAGCCAACGTTTCGGGACGTCTGCACGAAAAGCGGAAAATGGTTTCGTGCGCCGACAAATTGTTTCGTCGAATTAGCCGCGACGAAACATTCGGGGCAAAAAAGCGTGGAATTTCAAGGTACGGAAAATACGGGGGTGGGGATTAGGCCGCCAGCGGAGGCGCCGGGAACGTATTTCGGGCTTTTGCGTTCGCACTCCCCGTGTCGTCCTGGACAAGCGAGCAAAGCGAGCGCCGATGCAGGACCCATTACCCCAGGGAGACGTTTTGCGGAGACGTGTGGTTGCCAGCTCGCGCCACAATCTCTGCCTGGGGTAATGGGTCCTGGCGTTCGCCAGGACGACAATGGAGCCCCTACGCCTTCTCACCCGCCGGCGAGAACAAATAGCCGCCGCCGCGGATGGTGCGGATCACGGCGGGTTTTGCCGGATCGGGCTCGATCTTGCGGCGGATGCGCATGATGCGCAGGTCGACGGCGCGGTCGAAGGCTTCGGCGTCGCGGGCATTGGCCAATTCCAGCAGGCGCTCGCGCGACAGCACGCGCTTCGGATTGGCCGCGAACACTTTCAAGAGCCCGAACTCGGATGCGGTCAGCGGGTGCTCGTTGCCCTCGTCGTCGCGCAAGGCCTGCGCTTCGAGATCGAGCCACTTGGTCCCGAACCGTACCAATTGCTCCTTGTCCGATTTCGCAGCCGCCGCGTCCGCCACGGCTTTCGCCGGCGCGCTCCGGCGCAGCACCGAGCGGATGCGTGCCATCAGCTCACGCAGCTCGCACGGCTTGGCCACGTAATCGTCGGCGCCGAGCTCGAGGCCGACGACGCGGTCGATCGGGCTTGCCGTCGCCGTCAGCATGATCACCGGCACGTTGATGCGGCTCTTGAGGTCGCGGATGATCGAGAGCCCGTCTTCCTCCGGCATGTTGAGGTCGAGCACGACGAGGTCGGGCATGCTGCCGTCGATCGCCGTGCGCAACGACTTACCGCCGTCGCACAGCGTCACGGTGAAGCCGTGCATCTTGAGGTAATCGCCGACCATCTCCCGGGCCGGGGCCTCGTCGTCGACGATCATGATGTGCTGGCTTTGGGTCATGGTCCTGAGATCACGAAATTTCGGTCGCGGGGAGGGTGATGGTGAAGGTCGAGCCCTTGCCGGGGCCCTCGCTCTCGGCGGTCACCTCGCCGCCGTGCATGTCGATAATACGCTTGACGATGGACAACCCAAGCCCGGTCGAGCTCTCGCCGGCGGTCGGTTTTGCCGACAGCCGCTGGAACCGGCCGAACAGGCGGCCGAGATCCTCCGGCGACAGGCCGGCGCCCTCGTCGCTGACGCGGACGATGGTGTCGCCGCCCTCATGGCTGACGACGACGCCGATCTTGCCGCCGATCGGTGAGTATTTGATGGCGTTGCTGATCAGATTGTCGATTGCCTCGCGAATGCGGTCGGTGTCGCACATGGTGACGACGTTGACGGGCGCGGTGACGCTGATCGCCTGCTGCTTGTTGACGGCGAGCGGCTGGTTGGCCTCGGCGACCTCCTTGACCAGGGCCGCGACGTCGACGGGCTCGCGGCGGATGGTGATGTCGAAGGCATCGGCCATCGCATCCGAGATCAGATGATCGACCATCGTGGTCAGGCGCTTGGTCGCATCGCGGATGTGATCGACCTGGGCCACGACGCCGCCTGACGACGCGCCGGTCGAGATCAACTCCTTCAGCATCTCGGTGCGGCCGAGGATGACGCCGAGCGGATTCTTCAGATCGTGGGCAACGGTACCGAGGATTTCGTTCTTGAAGCCGTTGGCGCGTTGCAGCCGCAGCCATTGCGCCGAGAGGCGGCGGTTGGCCTGCATCAGCGCGCGGGTGCGCTGGGCGACGCGGTCTTCCAGCTGGGTGTTGGCGGCCTGGAGCTGCTGGTAGAGGATGACGTTGTCGAAGGCGATCGAGAGCCGGCTGGAGAAGATCTCTACCAGCGAGCGGTCGGTCTCGGACAGCTCGCGCTCGGCCTGCAGCAGCACCACGACCTCGCGGCCGCTTCCGGTGCGCAAATAGATCACGCTGCGGTGGTCGGCGAATTCGTTCTTGCGGCCCTGGAACGCGGCTTCCACCATCGCGCGCAGATCGGGGTCGAGCGCCTTCGACGAGGTGGTGCCGATGAAGCGGCTGTAGCAGCCGCTGCCGGCGAGCACCGAGAGCTCGGGGTCGATGCCGCCATTGTCGCGCAAAACCAGGATACCGGCGCAATCGACGTTGAGCAGCGAGGCAAGCTGGGTCAGTACGCCCTCGGCGAGCCGCTGCATCGACTTGAAATCGTACAGCGTCGAAGCCGCGTCGATGATGATCTCGAGCCCGCGCCTTGTCTGCAGCATGCGCTCGAGCTGCTGGTAGGAGCGCAGCGCCGCGGTCAGCGAGGTGAACAGCTTGTCGGCGGTGAGCTCGGTCTTCGCTTTGTAGTCGTTGATGTCGTACTGCACGATCACGCGCCGTTCAGGCGCTTGACCGGGCTGTCCGGTGCGCAGGATGATGCGCACGGTCTCGTTCTTGAGCTCGTTGCGGATGTACTCGACCAGCTCGAGGCCGGCGACGTCCGTCTCCATGATGACGTCGAGCAGCACGGCGGCGATGTCGTTGTGCGCGGCCATCAGCTTGCGACCTTCGGCCGCGGAATGGGCGGAGAGGATCTCCAGGCCCTGGCCGTTGAGGGAATAGTCCGAGAGCGCAAAACGCGTACCGTCATGCACGGCCGGATCGTCGTCGATGACGGCGATCTTCCATTTCCGGGCGTCAACATCCTCCGATGCGGTACCGGTGTCGTCGATCAGGTGGAGGACATCGTCCTGTTCGGCCATTGAGAAGTCCCGTCAGTCTCTGTGCTTTGCCCGCCGCCCTTGGCGACCCGGGGCATGATAATGCGAAAAGTAGTGCCTTGTCCCAGCTTGGATTCCAGCATCATGCGACCGCCGAGCTGCTGGGTGACGAGGTTGTAGACGATATGGAGGCCGAGTCCCGTGCCACCTTCATTGCGCCTGGTGGTAAAGAATGGGTCAAAGGCCTGGCGCTGCACGTCGGAGGTCATGCCGGCCCCGTCATCGGTGAAGATGATCTCGACGTCGTCGGCCCCGCGCGGCCGCGCCGAGATCGTGATCGTGCCGGCGCGGCCGTCGGCAAAGGCGTGGTTGGCGGCGTTGAGGAACAAATTGGTCAGGATCTGGCCGTAGGAGCCGGGATAGCCGTCGAGCAGCAGCCCCTCGGGCATGTCGACATGGAGCGTGATCGGCGACCGCTTCAACACCGGCCGCAGGCTCGCGATGATCTGCTCGGTGGCTTCGCTCAGTGAGAACTGTCGCCGCTCGGCATGGGAGCGGTCGACCGCGACCTGCTTGAACGACTGGATCAGCTCGCCGGCGCGCTGGAGATTGGCGACGAGCTGCTGCGAGGCGTCGCGCGAGGACTGCACGAATTCTTCCAGCTGCGAGCGGCGCAGGCCGCCGTCGCCCTTGAGCTGGGCCTCGAAGATTTCGGTGCGCCGGGCAAAGCTCGACGCAACGGTGAGGCTGATGCCGATCGGGTTGTTGACCTCGTGCGCGACGCCGGCGACGAGGCCGCCGAGGGCTGCGAGCCTCTCGGCATCGATCAGATTCTGCTGCGCGGCGTTGAGCTCGAGCAGCGCGCTTTCGGCCTTCTCCTTGGACGCGCGCAGCTCGTCCTCGGTCTGGCGCTTCGCGATGGCGTTCTCGCGGAACACTTCCACCGCGCGCGCCATGGCTCCGACCTCGTCGCGCGCGCGCGTGCCCTGCACCTCGCGGCCGAGGTCGCCGAGCGTGATCGCGCGCATCGCCGCCATGATCTGCTGCAGCGGCAGCCGGATCGACAGCGCGATCAGCACGCCGGCGGTGAGGATGATGCCGAGGAAGATCACGGCGATGGAGAGAACGCGACGGGAAATGTCCGCCAGCGTGCGGTCGAACGTCTCCTGCGCCTTTTGCTCGCGCTGGCGCATCTTGGTGGAGAGATCGTCGATGGCGCCGATCGCCTCGGCCTGGTTGGCGTCGATGGTGTTGCGCAGCAGCTCGGTACGGTTCGTGAGCTGCTCGGAGAGCTTTGCAAAACCCTCGCGCAGCGCGGCGGTCCGGGCGGCGAGTCGTCGCAGCGCCATGCGCTGGAGGTCGTTGTCGGCGAGATCGATCATCACGGGGATGGTCTTCTCGATGGTCTCGGTGTTGCGGCGGGCGTCGTCGGCCGCACCCGATGACAGCGACAGATAGTAGGAATTGGCCGCGACCAGCATCGCGGTGAAGGCCTCGCGCGACTTGCCCAGCGAAGGCCAGATCAGCGCGTCGCGATGGCCGGTGGCGCCTTCGATGATGGAGTAAAGGCCGGCCATGTCCCTGGCCGGTCCCTGCACCTGATCCTCGTAGGTCTTCGCGATGGTGGCCTGCACGCCGCGCAGCTCGCCGAAGCCGTTGAGGAAGCGGTCGGTGGTGCGCTCCAGCTCCTCGACCGAGCCCGACAGCATCGGGTCCTTGGCGGCGCGATTGGTCAGCGTCCCCAGCACCGCCTCGCGCAGCAGCAGGATCTCGGCGAACAGGTCGGGGCTCGGCTGGTTGATGTAGCGGTGGATCAGATTGTGCAGCCGCCCGGTCTCGCTTTCGAGCAGCGCCAGAATCCGGTCGGATTCGCGCACCTGGCGCACGTCGTCCCAGGCCGAGCCGAGCACCTGCGAGCCGTTCCAGATCAGCCCGACCAGCACGATGACCACGGCGGAGTTCAGCGCCGCGATCGACAGGATGCGCCAACGGATCGGCACCGCCCGGAGCACGCCGACCAGCCGCGCGCGCAGCCGCCCCATCGGGCCGGGCGACCTGTCTGCATGCTCGCTGTGTCCAAGCCCGGGCAAGAGGCCTCACTCCACCTTGCGAATGCGTTCGATCAGCGCGGCCGCGGCCGGATCCTGCCCGGCCTTGGCGTAGATCGCGACCATCGCGTCTTCGAACGGCTTGCGGTCGATATCCCTGACGATGGTGACGCCCGCTGCTTCCGCCTTGCGCTGCGACTGCTCCTCCAGGTCGCGCCATTTCTCGCGCATGAAGCGGCTGGAGCGCTGTGCGGCTTCCCTGAAGATGGTTTGCTCGTCGGCCGACAGGCTTTTCCAGGCCTTCAGCGAAATCACCAGCACTTCGGGGCTCATGGTGTGCTCGGTGAGGGCGAGATAGCCGGCATGTTTGTAATGGTCCGTCGTCACGTAGGATGGCCAGTTGTTCTCGGCGCCGTCGATCAGGTGGTTGGCAAGCCCGGCAAGCACCTGCCCATAGGGCATCTCGACCGGCTCCGCGCCGAGCGCGCGGATCATCTGGCTCATCAACTCCGACTGCTGCACCCGGATCCGCAATCCCTTGAGGTCCGCGACGTTTCTGACCGGGCGGGCGCCGTTGTAGATCGATCGCGCGCCGGAATCGTAGAAGGCGAGGCCAACGAAGCCGTAGGGCTCGAAGCTGCCGAGGATCTCGCTGCCGATCGGCCCGTCCAGCACCTTCTGCATGTGCTCGATGGACCGGAACAGGAACGGCATCGCCAGCACGTTCATCGCCGGAACGAAATTGCCGATCAGCGCCACATTGGTCCGGTTGAGATCGATCGCACCGACCCGGGTCTGCTCGATGGTCTCCTTCTCCTCGCCGAGTTGGCGGGAGTGGAAGACCTTGACCTCGTGCCGACCGCCGCTGCGCTCGGCGATCAGGGCGCCCATGTAGCGCAGCGCCTGCACGGTCGGATAATCCTCGGTCTGGGTGTCGGCGGCGCGGAACTCACGCGCAGCAGCTCCCGTCGCGCAGAGGGCGATCAAAAGCGCGACGAAAACCACCCCGGTCCGCGTGCGTTCGGCACGGTTCAACACTGGCACACTCAACCCCTCAGTGGTGGAGTCTATGGCGGGAGGAAAAGGTTCAATGCAATCTAGCAGATGGTCGTGGGAAGGCCATCCCGCCGGGCGCCTCGACGTGATTGTGCGGCGCGGCCGGGGCTCATTCCCGGTTGAAACCGCAAATGCCGCGCCTTAAGCAGGGGCAGCCGCTTTCGTCGGTGCGGCATGGAAAGAGCCATCGTGACTTCAGCATCGCGCCTTTTGCAGGTCGTCGCCGCCTTTGCGGCGCTCTCCTTGGCCGCGCCGGTGCGTGCCGCGACCGACATCGCGTGGTGGCACGCCATGTCCGGCGAACTCGGCCGGCAACTGGAAAAGCTCGCCTCCGACTTCAACGCCTCGCAGCCGGATTATCGCGTGGTGCCAACTTACAAGGGCAGTTACACCGAGACGGTGACGGCCGCGATCTTCGCCTTCCGCTCGCGCAGCCAGCCCGCGATCGTCCAGGTCAACGAGGTCGCCACCGCCACCATGACCGCGGCCAAGGGCGCGATCTATCCCGTGTTCAGCCTGATGCGGGACATGAAGGAGCCGTTCTCGCTCAATGACTACCTTCCCGCGGTCTCCGGCTACTACACCGATGCGGCCGGCAATCTCTTGTCCTTCCCTTTCAATTCGTCGACGCCGATTCTTTATTACAACAAGACCATGTTCCGCGACGCAGGGCTCGATCCGGAGGCGCCGCCGAAGACCTGGCCGGAGCTTGGCGCTGCTGCAAAACGCCTGCGCGATCGCGGCGCGGTGTGCGGCTTCACCACCTCCTGGCCGTCCTGGATCCATGTCGAGAATTTTTCAGCCTTCCACAATCTGCCGCTGGCAACGCGGGCGAACGGCTTTGCCGCGTTGGATGCCGAGCTGACCATCAACAATCCGTCTCTCGTGCGTCACGTCTCCGAGCTCAGCGAGTGGCAGAAAACGAAAGTGTTCGACTATAGCGGCCGCGGCCAGTCGGCCGAGCCGCGCTTCCAGAACGGCGAATGCGGCATCTTCATCGGCTCCTCGGCGACGCGCGCCGACATCAAGGCGAATTCGAAGTTCGAGATTGGCTACGGCATGATGCCGTATTGGCCCGACGTGAAGGGTGCGCCGCAGAATTCGATCATCGGTGGCGCCACGCTGTGGGTGCTGCGCGACCGTCCGCGCGAGGAATACAAAGGCGTGGCACGATTCTTCGCCTATCTGTCGCAGCCCGGCGTGCAGGCCGCCTGGCACCAGAACACCGGCTATCTGCCTGTCACCCGCGCCGCCTTCGAGCTGACGCGCGCGCAAGGTTTTTACGAGCGCAATCCGGGCTCGGCGATGTCGTTCGAAGAGATCACGCTGCATCCGCCGACGGAGAATTCAAAGGGCATCCGGCTCGGCTCCTTCGTGCTGATCCGCGGCGCGATCGAGGACGAGCTGGAGCAGGCCTTTGCCGGCCGCAAGAGCGCGCAAGCCGCGCTCGATGCTGCGGTCGAACGCGGCAACAAGATCCTGCGCCAGTTCGAGCGCGCCAGCCCGGATAGGTAGGGGGAGGGATGGTAGCTCGGCGTTAAGGCGCAAGGCCGTTCCACAGCGTCATGGCCGGGCTTGTCCCGGCCATCCACGCCTTGGCCGCAGCACGAAGAACGTGGATGCCCGGGACAAGCCCGGGCATGACGAGCTCAACAGCCGTTAGGTTACGATGTCGATGCCACTCCCCCACCTCGCCGACGCGGCAAGCTTTCGCGCCTTTCGCGCCGACCCTCCGCGATGGCTGCCGATCGCACTCGACATCGCCCGCAGCCACGATCTCGATGCCAGCGCGCCGCACGTGTTTGCCACCGGCACCAATCTCGTGGTCGGGCTCGGCGATCGCCTGATCCTGAAAATCTTCCCGCCGCTGCTCCGCGCGCAGTTCGTCTCCGAGCACGGCTCGCTGGCCCAGCTTGCCGGTCGCATTGACTTGCCAATTCCCGAGATCGTCGCGGAAGGCGAGCGCGACGGCTGGCCTTATCTGATCATCACGCGCCTTGCCGGCACGCTCGGCTCGGAGGTCTGGCCGTCGTTGCCGGAAGCGCAGAAGGAGCGCGTGCTGCGACAGATCGGCGAGACCATCGCCGCCGTGCAGCGCGCGCCGCTCGGCTCACTCGCGCAGATCCAGCCGCGCTGGGACGACTTCATGCGGGCCCAGATGCAGGGCTGCAAGGCGCGGCACACGCGTCTCGGCCTGGCGCCGAAATTCCTCGCCGGCCTCGACGATCTCCTGCGTGATGCGGCCGCGCTCATTCCGATGGATGCGTCGCCGGTGATCCTGATCGGCGAATACATTCCGGAGAACTTCCTGCTCGCCCGCCACGACGATCA
This sequence comes from Bradyrhizobium sp. 35, assembly GCF_023073215.1. Taxonomy (NCBI): domain Bacteria; kingdom Pseudomonadati; phylum Pseudomonadota; class Alphaproteobacteria; order Hyphomicrobiales; family Nitrobacteraceae; genus Bradyrhizobium; species Bradyrhizobium sp. 35. The sequence continues at coordinate 219,037 of NZ_JADPJC010000144.1, read as the reverse complement.
ATGGTCTCTCGCCGGCCTGTTCGACTTCGGCGACGTGCTGGCGGGATGGCGGGACTACGATCTGCTCGGCCCTAGCGCCTTCATGGCAGCGGGCCGGCCGGGCAGGGTGCGCAACCTGCTCGAAGGCTTTGGCTATGCGAAGCTCGACTTCGCGCTCAAGCGACGGCTGATGGCCCTGATGCTGCTGCATCGCGCCAGCGACCTCAACAGCCACATCTGCATCGAGGGCTGGCAGGAGCAGGCGGATGATCTGGTCGAACTTCAGGAACTGATCTGGCCGGGGTGACGGGCCGCGATCGATAGCCGCGCCACCTAGGGGCGAGACGCGCTCACGCAATAGGCTGGTATTCTCGAAGCATATTTTTTAGGCAAATATACCTGTTTGTATGCAATGTCCGACGGCTTGGCTTCTGATCGACGGCCCGGATAGCAGCCTTTTCCTATAAACATTTCATAGGCTTAGCTGGTTTAATCCTTGCTTAAGCCTTGGCACGAACCTTGCGAATCCAGTTCCAACCAGAAAACTTTTGTGTTGGAGCCATTCCATGAAGCGCCGCGATTTCCTCAAGTCCGTTTCCGGATTGGCCGCAGGCGCGGCGCTTCCGGCCATGCCGTCCGTGATCTCGTCGGCCAAGGCCGATGCGCGCTCGGAGACGCTGCTGATCGTCTCGGAAGGCGGCCCCAACAATCTCGATATCCACGGCGTCGGCACCAACGTGCCCGGCTATGAGGTGTCCTGGAATTGCTACGACCGCCTGCTCAGCCACGAGATGAAGACCGGCCCCGGCGGCGTGCCCTATTACGACCGCGACAAGTTCAAGGGCGAACTCGCCGAGGACTTCAAGATCGACGACAGGTCGGTCACCTTCAAGCTGAAGAAGAACGCCAAATTCCACGACGGCGCGCCTGTGACCGCCAAGGACGTGAAGTGGTCGCTCGACCGAGCCGTCAGCGTCGGCGGATTCCCCACCTTCCAGATGAGCGCGGGCTCGCTCACGAAACCCGAGCAGTTCGTCGTGATCGACGACTACACGGTACGTGTCGACTTCCTGAAGAAGGACAAGCTGACGATCCCCGATCTCGCGGTGATCGTGCCCTGCATCATCAATTCCGAGCTGGTGAAGAAGAACGCCAGCGAGAAGGATCCCTGGGGACTCGAATTCACCAAGCAGCAGACCGCGGGCTCCGGCGCCTACAAGGTGACGAAGTGGACCGCCGGCACCGAAGTGGTGATGGAGCGCAACGACGATTGGGTCGGCGGCCCGCTGCCGAAGATCAAGCGCGTGATCTGGCGCATGGTGCCGCAGGCCGGCAATCGCCGCGCGCTGCTGGAGCGCGGCGACGCCGACATCTCCTATGAGCTGCCGTTCAAGGATTTCCAGGAGATGAAGGCGAGCGGCAAGCTCAACGTGGTGTCGCTGCCGTTCTCCAACGGCATCCAGTATATCGGCATGAACGTGACCAAGCCGCCGTTCGACAATCCCAAGGTACGTCAGGCGGTCGCCTGCGCGATTCCCTATCAGAAGATCATGGACGCGGTGATGTTCGGGCTGGCTAACCCGATGTTCGGCGCGCCCAAGGACAAGCCAACCGAAGTCGCCTGGCCGCAGCCGCACAAATACAACACCGACATGGACAAGGCGAAGGCGCTGCTGGCCGAGGCCGGCTACCCGAACGGCTTCGAGACCACGATCTCGTTCGACCTCAACTTCGCCGGCGTCAACGAGCCGCTCTGCGTGCTGGTGCAGGAGAGCCTGGCCCAGATCGGCATCAAGACCACCATCAACAAGGTGCCCGGCGCCAACTGGCGCACCGAATTGAACAAGAAGGAAATGCCGCTCTTCACCAACGTATTCTCGGGCTGGCTCGATTACCCCGAATACTTCTTCTACTGGTGCTATCACGGCAATAATTCCGTCTTCAACACCATGAGCTACAAGTCGGCGGAGATGGACAAGCTGATCGACGGCGCACGCGCGGCCGCCGCGACCGGCGACACCGCGACCTACGACACCGACGTGAAGGGCTTCGTCGACCTCGCCTACAGCGACATCCCGCGCATCCCGCTGTACCAGCCGTTCGTCAACGTCGCGATGCAGAAGAACATCAGCGGCTACCAATACTGGTTCCACCGGAGGCTGGATTATCGCGCGATGGCGAAGGGGTAAGGGGATGGCGGGCGCTGTCCTTCGCAGTGAGGTGAGCACGCTTTTCAGGCTCCCTCCCCCCTTGTGGGGGAGGGGTGGGGAGAGGGGTAGCCACAAACTCCGATCTCTCCCGGAGCCACCCCCCTCCCTAGCCCTCCCCCACAAGGGGGGAGGGAACGCAGCGGAGCGAGTGGCCGCGTGTCGGGTTCATTCAACGCGCAAGAGGAAGTCGCCATGCTGACCATGATCGGCAAGCGCCTGATGTTCGCGATTCCTTCGCTGATCGGGGTCGTCATCGTCACCTTCCTGCTGACCCGCGCATTGCCCGGTGATCCCGCGGCGTATTTCGCCGGCCCCGCCGCAACGAAAGAAGCCGTCGAGCAGATCCGGAAAAAACTCGGCCTCGACAAGCCGCTGATCGAGCAGTTCTTTCGCTACACCAACGATCTCGCCCATGGCGATTTCGGCAACTCGCTCACGACCGGCCAGCCGGTCGCAGCCGAGATCCGCAACCGCCTGCCGGCCTCCGCCGAGCTGACGCTGCTCGGCCTCATCGTCTCGGTCGTGATCGCGATTCCGCTCGGCGTGCTGGCGGCGACGCGGCCGGGCTCATGGGTCGACCATCTCTGCCGTGTGACGACGACGGCCGGCGTCTCGCTGCCGGTGTTCTTCACAGGTCTGGTGCTGGTCTATGTGTTCTATTTCCGGCTCGGCTGGTCGCCCGCGCCGCTCGGCCGGCTCGATGTGTTCTACAGCGCGCCGCCGACAGTGACCGGCTTCTATCTGATCGACACCCTGATCGCGCGCGACTTCGAGGCGTTCCGTTCGGCATGCAGCCAGCTCATCCTGCCGGCGACGACGCTTGCGATCTTCTCGCTGGCGCCGATCGCGCGCATGACGCGCGCCTCGATGCTGGCGGTGCTGTCCTCCGAATTCGTGCGCACCGCGCGTGCCAGCGGCCTGTCGCCGGCGACCGTCATCGTCACCTACGCCTTCCGCAACGCGATGCTCCCCGTCATCACCACGCTGAGCATGGTGTTCTCGTTCCTGCTCGGCGCCAACGTGCTGGTGGAGAAAGTGTTCGCCTGGCCAGGCATCGGCTCTTACGCCGTCGAAGCGCTGATCTCGTCGGACTTCGCGCCGGTGCAGGGGTTCGTGCTGACCATGGCGGTGATGTACGTGCTGCTCAATCTCGTGATCGACATTCTCTATGGCGTGATCGACCCGCGCGTGCGGTTGGAGGGCTAATCATGAGCACCGTTGCGCCTGCTGTTGAACCCGTCGGCCCCGCGCGCACGTCGGGTCTCGTCGCGCTCCTCGACCAGACCCGCTACGTGCTCGGCGAGAACAAGGTCACCGGCTTTGCATTCGCGCTGCTGATCGTGATCCTCCTTGCCGCGATCTTCGGCCCCTATGTGGTGCCGTATGACCCGCTGGCGTCCGACACCGTGGCGTCGCTGAAGCCACCGTCGGCCGCGCACTGGTTCGGCACCGATCAATTGGGCCGTGACATCTTCAGCCGGGTCGTGGTGGCGACGCGGCTCGATACGTTCATCGCGGTCGCCTCCGTCGCCCTGGTGTTCCTGATGGGCGGGCTCGCCGGCATCGCGGCCGGCTATTTCGGCGGCTGGACCGATCGCATCGTCGGCCGCGTCGCCGACACCATCATGGCGTTCCCGCTGTTCGTGCTGGCCATGGGCATCGTCGCCGCGCTGGGGAACACCGTGCAGAACATCATCCTGGCCACCGCCATCGTGAACTTCCCGCTCTACGCCCGCGTTGCGCGCGCCGAAGCCAATGTCCGCCGTAACGCCGGCTTCGTGCAGGCCGCGCGTCTGTCCGGTAACGGCGAATTCCGCATTCTGCTCGTGCATATCCTGCCGAACATCATGCCGATCATGATCGTGCAGATGTCGCTGACCATGGGCTACGCCATCCTCAATGCCGCCGGTCTCTCCTTCATCGGCCTCGGCGTCCGTCCGCCGACGGCCGAATGGGGCATCATGGTCGCCGAAGGCGCCGGCTTCATGGTGTCAGGCGAATGGTGGATCGCGCTATTCCCGGGCCTCGCTTTGATGATCGCCGTGTTCTGCTTCAACCTCCTCGGCGACGGCCTGCGCGACATCGTCGACCCCCAGCGGAGGACGTGATGGCTGGGTTAGGCGTACTTTTTCGCTCGAAATTCCCCAATGAAATCAACCTCATTCTACTGTGCATGGGGTTGTTTTCGCCATTTTTAGTTGGGAGGTGCCCATGACCGCCCCGCCGCTGCTCGACGTCCAGGACCTTACCGTCGAATTCACCACCCGCCGCGGCATCGTCAAGGCGGTGCAGCACGTCAACATTTCCGTCGCCAAGGGCGAGACGCTTGCGATCGTCGGCGAGTCCGGCTCCGGCAAATCGGTGACGTCGTATGCGGTGATGCGCATTCTCGACCGTGCGGGGCGGATCGCCGAAGGCTCGGTGATGTTCTCGGGCATCGACGTCAAGGCCGCGACCGAAGACCAGATGCGCGATCTGCGCGGTCGCGAAGTCTCGATGATCTTCCAGAATCCGCGCGCCGCGCTCAACCCGATCCGGAAGGTCGGCGACCAGATCGAGGACGTGCTGCGCACCCATGTCCAGCAGGCCATGGTTTCGGACCGCGGCGAGAAGGCGATCGAGGCGCTGGAGCAGGTCAAGATCGCCCGCCCGCGCGAGCGCTATCACGCCTATCCGTTCGAATTGTCAGGCGGCATGTGCCAGCGTGTCGTCATCGCGCTCGCGCTCGCCTGCAATCCGCAGCTACTGATCGCGGACGAGCCGACGACCGGATTGGACGTCACCACGCAGAAGGCGGTGATGGATCTGATCGTGGAATTGACCAAGCGCAAGGCAATGTCCACCATCCTGATCACGCACGATCTCGGCCTCGCCGCTGCTTATTGCGACCGCGTCGTCGTGATGGAAAAGGGCAGGGTGGTCGAGACCGCCAAGGCCGCCGACATCTTCGCCAACCCGCAGCACCCCTACACCAAGAAGCTGATGCGCGCGACGCCGCGGCTCGGCGTGAGCCTGCGGGATCTGTTGCCGGAGGAGGAAGGCTCAGCCGTCGTGGCCGGGCCTGACCGGGCCATCCATCAGGCTTCGCAGGACGAGGCCAGGAAGAGCGGGCAGCCCCTTCTCCTCATCGACAAGCTGGTCAAGGAATATCCCCGCCAGGGCGCCACCGCCACGCTCGGCAAATTGTTCGGCCGCAAGCCGCCGGTCGAGCCGGACGTGTTCCGCGCCGTCGACGGCATCAGCTTCTCGATCGGTCACGGCGAGAGCGTCGGCCTGGTCGGCGAGTCCGGCTGCGGCAAATCGACCACGTCGATGATGGTGATGCGGCTGCTGGATCAGACCTCGGGGCTGATCCAGTTCGACGGCGAGGACATCGGCGGCATCGCGCCCGCCGGCTTTGCCCGGCTGCCGCAGCGCAGCCGCATCCAGATGGTGTTCCAGGATCCGACCGACAGCCTCAGCCCGCGCTTCACCGCCGTGCGTGCCATCGCCGATCCCATCATGCAGCTCGGCGACGTCAGGGGGCGCGACGCGCTCCGCGCCCGCTGCGAGGAGCTCGCCACCATGGTGGGCCTGCCGCACAATCTGCTGGATCGCTTCCCGCACCAATTGTCGGGCGGCCAGAAAGCCCGCGTCGGCATCGCCCGCGCCATCGCCCTGCACCCGAAACTCGTGATCCTGGACGAGCCGACCGCCGCGCTCGACGTTTCGGTCCAGGCCGTGGTCCTCAATCTGCTCCAGGACCTCAAGGCCCGACTAGGTATGAGTTATCTGTTCGTCTCGCATGATTTGAACGTAGTGCGCTTGTTGTGCGATCGTGTCATTGTCATGCGGTCGGGTCGAATCGTCGAGGAAGGATCTTCCGAGCGGGTCTTGAGCGATCCGCAGGACGACTACACCAAGGAGCTGCTGACGGCGATCCCGCATCCGCCGCTGCAGACAGAGCGCACACTGAGAGCTTGTTTGGGAGCGTGATGGCCGAACCGTTGGACGATTATATCGACGCTGTCACCAAAGCGTTGGCGTTGCCCGTCGAGGAAGCATGGAGGGCGTCCATCCGCGCCAATCTCGAGGTCTCGCTGCGGCTCGGCCGCCTCGTCGACGAATTCGCGCTGCCGGACGAGACCGAGCCGGCGCCCGTGTTCACGGTCTGACGCCGCCATGACGACCAAGCCAGAGATGACGGCCTCCGAGATCGCGAGCGCGGTTGCGGGCCGCAAGATGTCCGCGCTCGATGCGACCGAAGCCGCGCTTGCGCGCATCAAGCAGCACGACACCATCCTCAATGCGTTTACCGACATCACCGCCGATCGCGCCCGCGCCAAAGCGCGCGCAATCGATGCCGATATCGCCGCCGGCAAGTCCGTCGGCCCATTGGCCGGCGTGCCGTTCGCGGTGAAGAACTTGTTCGACGTCGCAGGCCTCGCCACGCGCGCAGGCTCGAAGATCAACCGCGATCGCGCACCCGCCACGCGCGATGCCACGCTGATCGAGCGCATGGAAGCGGCCGGCGCCGTGCTGGTCGGTGCGCTCAACATGGGTGAATACGCCTATGACTTCACCGGCGAGAACGTCCATGACGGTCCCTCGCGCAATCCGCACGATACGACGCGGATGAGCGGCGGCTCCTCCGGCGGCTCGGGCAGCGCCGTTGGTGGCGCGCTGGTGCCGATCGCGCTCGGTTCCGACACCAACGGTTCGATCCGCGTGCCGTCCTCGTTCTGCGGCATCTTCGGCCTGAAGCCGACCTATGGCCGGCTCTCGCGTGCGCGCTCTTTCCCGTTCGTCGCGAGCCTCGATCATCTCGGCCCGTTCGCGCGCTCCGCCACCGATCTCGCGCTGGCCTATGACGCCATGCAGGGACCGGATGCCGACGATGCCGCCTGCACCACCACACGTGGTCTGGAGCCGACGACACCGCTGCTTGCCAATCCGGTGTCCGACCTGCGCATCGCGATCGCCGGCGGGTACTTCCAGACCAATTTGTTTCCGGAAGCTGTCGAAGCCGTCAGCCGCGTCGCCAAGGCGCTGGGCGCAACGCGCGTGGTGGACGTGCCCGAAGCTGCGCGCGCCCGCGCGGCGGCCTATGTCATCACCACCACCGAGGGCGCCTCGCTGCATCTCGATCGGCTGCGCAAGCGGCCGAACGATTTCGATCCCGCCGTGCGCGACCGGCTGATTGCGGGCGCCATGGTGCCGGCGCCGCTGGTCGACCGCGCGCAAAAATTCCGCCGCTGGTATCGCGCGCAACTCGCCGAGATTTTCAAATCCGTCGACGTGCTGATCGCACCGGCGACGCCATGCACCGCGCCGAAGCTCGGCCAGGTCAATTTCAATCTTGGCGGCGTCGAGATGCCGGTGCGCGCCAATATCGGCATCCACACCCAGCCGATCTCGTTCATCGGCCTGCCTGTGGTCGCCGTGCCGGTGCCGCTCGATCCGCTGCCGATCGGCGTGCAGATCATCGCCGCGCCATGGCGCGAGGACATCGCGCTGCGCGTCGCGTTCGCGTTGGAGAAGATGGGTGTTGCCGCCGCGCCCAGCCCAAGAGGATTTTGAGATGGAGATCGATCTCCCCGAGGTGATCGCAGACGTCAAAGCTGCGTTCGAGCGCTATGAGCAGGCCCTGATCACCAACGACGTCGCCGTGCTCGGCGAGCTCTTCCGCAACGATCCCCGCACGCTGCGCTATGGCATCGGCGAGAACCTCTACGGCTATGAAGCAATCTCCGGCTTTCGCGCCGGCCGCTCGGCGGTCGGCCTCAATCGCCGCACCGCGAAAACCGTGATCACCAGCTATGGCCGCGACACCGCGGTTGCCTCCACCCTGTTCTATCGCGACACGATGCCGGGCAAGGTCGGCCGGCAGATGCAGACCTGGGTAAAATTCCCGGAGGGCTGGCGCGTCGTCGCCGCCCATGTCAGCATCATCGACGAGTCGAAAGAGACCTGACCGTATGACGCTTGACGATCTTCCGCCCGGAGCGCTGCCGGCCGAACCGGCGGTGCCGCGTGTCGACCGGGGGGCGCCGTCAGCGCACAAGGTCACGCGCGCCGAGGAGCTGCGCCTGCAGCTCGCCGACGAGATCGTGCGCGGAGCTCTGCCACCCGGTGCGCCGCTTGACGAGACCGACATCGCGCGCCGCTTCAGCGTTTCGCGCACGCCGGTGCGGGAAGCCCTGCGTCAGCTCGTGGCAAGCGGCCTCGTCGAAGCGCGCGCTCATCGCGGCGCGGTGGTGGCGCAGCCCTCGTTCGAACGGCTGACGGGCATGTTCGAGGCCATGGCGGAGCTTGAGGCGCTGTGTGCGGGTCTTGCCGCCGAGCGCATGTCCGCCACTGAGCGTCACGGCCTGGAAGCCATCCACGAAGAACTGCGGGTGTTGAGCTACGCCGGCAATCCCGAGCGCTTCCACGAGGTCAACGAGCGCTTCCACAACGCGATCTATGCGGGATCGCAGAACGGCTACATCGCCGAGATCACGCTGGCGACGCGCGTGCGCGTACAGCCGTTTCGCCGCGCCCAGTTCCGCAATCTCGGCCGTCTCGCCAAGTCGCAAGCCGAGCACGACCGCGTTGTCGTCGCCATCATGCGCGGCGACAAGCAGGGCGCCGCCGCCGCGATGCGCGCGCATATCGAGCTGGTGCGCGGGGAGTACGAGATCTACGCGGTGTCGGTTTAGGGGCGCGCGCACGGTTGCGTAGGGTGGGCAAAGGCGCAAAGCGCCGTGCCCACCATCTCCCCAAGCTGACGGTGATGGTGGGCACGTTTCGCTTTGCCCACCTACGAGACCTACGCTGTCGTAGCTTCCGCCATATACTTCCGCCAGCCGCCATACGCGGTGATGTCGCGAGCCTCGCCCAGCACCTCGGGCTCGACGAGAAATCCCTTCACGCTGCGGCCATCGGCCAGCCGCACCGTGCCGATCGCCATCGGCGCGGGAATCGCGTTGACGAACTTGCCGAAGGCGGACGACGACAGCGACCAGATTTCCAGCTCGATCGACGCGCCCTTGCCGGCCTCGACGCGCAGCATGCCCGGCTTTGGCGGCGTGGTCTTCAATGCGTAGAGCTTGTAGTCCGCCGCGGTCCTGGTTGCCTCGATCAGCTGGCCGTTCAGCGCTTTCAGTTCGCCGTTCAGCGCCATGCCGGACAGATGCGCGCCGACCACGGCGATGGGAATCTCGTCGACGCCGCTTGCGGCAAGCGGCGCCAGCGCGGCTTGCACGACGCCCTTTGCGCCAAGCGTCAGTTTGGTATCGGCATGGAACACGCGGCCGATGCTGGCGAGCAGCGCATCGTGCCCGGTGGGTGCAAGAATTGTGATGCCGAACGGGATGCCGTCGGCGCGCATCGCCGCCGGCAGCGCGAGACCACAGAGATCGAGCAGATTGACAAAATTGGTATAGGTGCCGAGCCGGCTGTTGAGCTCGACCGGATTGGCCCGCACCTGCGCGGTCGTATAGGCCGTCGGCGCCGTCGGCAGCACCAGCGCGTCGATATTGGTGAAGGTGCGTTCGGCGATCTTGCGCAGGCCCTGCAGACGATAGAGCGCGGAGAAGGTGTCCGTCGCCGTCAACCGCGCACCGGCCGCGGTGATCTCGCGCGTCACGGGATGGATCGCCTCCGGTGCCGAGGCGAGCAGGTCGCGGATCACGAGATAGCGCTCGGCCACCCACGGTCCCTCGTAGAGCAGTCGGGCCGTCTCATAGAACGGCTCGAGGTCGAATTCGACGAGCGTTGCCCCAAGCGCGGTCCAGCGCTTCAGCGCCTCGGCGTAAGCCGCTTCCGCCTTCTTGTCGCCGAAGAAGATCAGCTGTCCGCTGCGCGGCACGCCCAGGCGCAGGTTTGCCGGGAGCGGGGTGATCGCGCCAAGCGGCCGGTCGCGCGAGAACGGATCTGCCTGATCGGGACCTGCCATCACGGAGAGCGCCAGCGCGGCGTCGTCGACCGTCAAAGCGAATACCGAGATGCAGTCGAGCGTCCGGCAGGCCGGCACCAGGCCAGCGGTCGAAATCATGCCGAGGCTCGGCTTGAGACCGACGATGTTGTTGAGCATCGCCGGCACGCGGCCTGAGCCGGCGGTGTCGGTGCCGAGCGACAGTGGCACCAGCCCGGCGCCGACGGCGGTGGCCGATCCCGAGCTCGAGCCGCCGGGAATGAGGTCCTCGCGGATCGCGTTTCTGGGGATGCCGTGGGGCGAGCGCACGCCGACAAGGCCGGTCGCGAACTGGTCGAGATTGGTCTTGCCGATGATGATCGCGCCGGCGGCGCGCAGCCGCTGCACCGCGGTCGAATCATGTGTCGGGGTATACGAGAAGGCCGGGCACGCCGCGGTGGTCGGAAATCCCAGCGCGTCGATATTGTCCTTCACCACGACCGGCACGCCATAGAGCGGCAGGCTGGCGGCGTCCTTGGTGGCGAGCTTCTCGGCCTCCGTGATCGCGTCCTTTTCGTCGCGCAGGCTGATGAAGACGGCGGGGTCGTTGTGGTCGCGGATGCGCTGATAGGTGCGCGCGACCGTCTGCGCCGGTGTGAGCGTGCCCGCGCGATGCGCGGCCACGATCGCGGCGACCGTTTCAGGCTGCTCAGCCCCCATTTCAGCCTTCATGGCGACAAATCTCCGGCTACGTCTCTTCACCCCGATCGAAGCAAGCGATGTGCCATTGTGTACAGAATCCGGGCAGGACAAGTGCTGCGGATATTACCGAGAGATCAGTGGCTTGTGGGATATTTCGAGCTCCGGCGGACCTTCGTGTCAGCGCCCTGTTACGAGCATTTGCGCAAATAATAGGCAGCTAGATCAGGTGCAGCCAGCAATCCATGCCGCGGATGCGCGGCGACCAGCCCTTTGAACGGCGGCGGGCCGTCCCACCTGGCCCCAGCTTGCGCCCCAACAATTGTCGTGGCCAACATGCTGGCCAACGCGGTCCGCGACGAGGCTGCGACCGGTCCCGGCTTCCGGGCGAGGAGGAAACCATGACAGCCGCCCCACGCGGTGATGCTTCGAGCCTGTTTGCGACACCCAGAACCGTTGCCGAGCATCGCGCCGACGGCAGCATCGTGCTGCGCTCGCCCGAGCCTCTGCGCGATGGCGCGCGCTGCGTCGGCGACTGGCTGGAGCAATGGGCGCGGCAGAGGCCCGACGCGATTTTCCTCGCCGAGCGCAGCAGTGCCGAAGCGCCATGGAGCACCGTTACCTATGCGCAGGCGCTGCGCCAGGTGCGCGCGGCGGCGTCCTGGATTCTGGCGCACGGTCTCGGCGCGGAGCGCCCGCTCGCGATCCTCTCCGACAACAGCATCGATCATGCGCTGCTGGCACTGGCGGCGCAGCATGTCGGCGTGCCCTCGGCGGCGATCTCGCCGGCCTATTCCCTGATGTCAAAGGACTTCGACAAGCTCAAGAGCATGATCGCGTTGCTTGAGCCCGCCGCGATCTATGTCTCCGCGACGAGGCCGTTTGCGGCGGCGCTGGCCGCGATCAAGCCGCTGCATAGCGCGCAGATTATCAGCGGCAATGCCGACGATGCCGATGCGCTGGCCTTTCGCACTATCGCGGCAACGCCCGAGAGCCCCGACGTCGCAAAGGCCTTCGCCGCGGTGACGCCCGATACGATCGCAAAACTCCTGTTCACTTCGGGCTCGACCGGCACGCCGAAAGCCGTGATCAACACCCAGCGCATGCTGACGTCCAGCCAGCAGGCCAAGGCGCAGACCTGGACTTTTCTCGAACGGGCGCGCGACGATCTGGTCATTCTCGACTGGCTGCCCTGGAGCCACACGTTTGGCGCGAACCACAATTTCAATCTCGTGCTGCGCAATGGCGGCTCGCTCTATATCGACGGCGGCAAGCCGGCGCCCGGTCTGTTTGCGATGTCGCTCGCCAACCTCAGAAGCGTGATGCCGACGGTCTATTTCAACGTGCCGCGCGGCTTCGACATGTTGATCGCGGCGCTGCGCGGCGACGAGGAGCTGTGTCGCCGCTTCTTCAGCGAGGTGAAATTCGCGTTCTACGCCGGTGCGGCGCTGCCGCAGAATCTCTGGGATGCGCTGGAAGAACTCTCCGTCAAGACTGTTGGCCGCGCGATGCCGATGGTCTCGGCCTGGGGCTCGACCGAGACGTCGCCGCTGGCCACCGACTGCCATTTCCTCGCGGAGCGCTCGGGCAATATCGGCGTGCCCATTCCCGGCACCGAACTGAAGCTCGTTACCTCCGGCGACAAGCTGGAGGTGCGCGTGCGCGGCCCCAACGTCACGCCGGGCTATTGGAAGGCGCCGGAGCTGACCAGGCAGGCTTTTGACGACGAGGGCTTTTATCTCATCGGTGATGCCGTGAAGTTCGCCGACGCGAACCGGCCCGAACGCGGCCTATTCTTTGACGGCCGCGTCGCGGAGGATTTCAAGCTCAATTCCGGCACCTGGGTCAGTGTCGGCACACTGCGCCTCGCCGGCATCGCCGCGCTGGCGCCGCTCGCGCAGGACATCGTCGTCACCGGCCATGGCGGCGACGAGGTGCGCTTCCTGGTGTTTCCGAACATCGCTGCGTGCCGCGCGCATGCCGGCCTGCCCGAGACCGCAGGCGTGAACGACGTGCTCGCGCATGAGAAGATCAGAGCCGCGATCGCGCGGGGGCTGGCGAAACTGAAGCAACACGGCGCCAACTCCTCCGGCCACGCCACGCGCGCGTTGCTGCTCGCCGAGCCGCCGTCGGTCGACGGCGGCGAGATCACCGACAAGGGCTACATCAACCAGCGCGCGGTGCTGACGCGCCGTGCCGATGCGGTGGCGCGGTTGGATGACGATGCGCCGGGCGAGTGGATCGGTCTGTAGCGCTTGGGCCTGTGCCCCGGACGCAGCGCAGCACGCAGTGATGCGCTGCAGAGCCGGGGCCATTCTTCGTGATTGGCATCTCTGGATCCCGGCTCTGCGCAGCAGCGTTTCACGCTGCAGCGCGTCCGGGACAAGAGAGCTCGGCAAACCCAACTACGCCAGCCGCCCTGCCGCATTATGCTGCACGATTCTTTTGTTGCCCAAGCAACTAATTTATGCGAACCGTTCCAGACACGGATGACGGCGGGAGGAACCGCCGCGTCGGATCGGAGGAAGCTATGCTCGGCAGAGAGGGTGCCGCCGGCGAATGTTGGCGCATGCCTGGAAATGACAGGGCTCAGCGCCCGCTGTGTGGCCCGTCAGGTCTCGGTGCTGCCGGTCACCGCGCCGAGATTTTCATGCAGGCGGCGCAACAGGTCGATCAGCACCTCGCGCTCGTCCTTGTCCAGGCAGGACAACAGGCGCCGTTCGCGCTCGAATGCAGCGACGATCACCTTGTCATGGATGGCGCGGCCCTTCGCCGTCAGCGAGATCGAATGGGTGCGCCCGTCATTGGGATCGGTACGGATCGAGATCAACCCCCGCTTTTCCAGGCCGGCCAGCGTCCGACTCACCGGGCCCTTGTCGAAACCGATGACGTGGCAGATGCGCGAGGCGGGAATGCCGGGCTCGATCGCGAGCAGCGACATGATCCGCCATTCCGTGACGTTGACGCCGAACTCTCGCTGATAGAACGCGGTGGCGCTGTTCGAGAGCTTGTTGGCGATGAAGGTGATGAACGCGGGGACGTAGCGGTCAAGATCGAGCGTCGGTCCCGTCTCGGCGGGCGCAGGTTTCTGGCGGGCTCTGGTCGAAGGCGGCGGCATGTCGGGATTCTGTCTCGCGGCGTGTCTGGAGACCTAAAGGTAAGCGCGGCCCTTTCACAAGATCAAAATGAGGGAGGACTTCCATGAGCACTTCCAGCTCCCAGGAAATTAGCGGTTCGTCGGCCGTCCCGCATCTCGACGTCGATCCGTTCGCGATGGATTTTTTCGCCGATCCCTATCCCACGCATGAGCTGCTGCGGGAGGCGGGACCTGTCGTCTATCTCGACAAGTGGAACGTCTATGGCGTGGCGCGCTATGCCGAAGTTCATGCCGTGCTGAACGATCCCGCAACGTTCTGCTCCAGTCGTGGCGTCGGCCTCGCCGATTTCGCGAAGGAGACGCCGTGGCGGCCGCCCAGCCTGATCCTCGAGGCCGATCCTCCCGAGCACACCCGCACCCGCGCCGTGCTCTCAAAGGTGCTGTCGCCGACGGTGATGAAGGGGCTGCGCGACCGCTTTGCCGCGGCAGCGGAAGAGCGTGTGGACGCGCTGCTGGAGAAGCGCAACTTCGATGCCATCACGGACCTTGCCGAGGCCTATCCGCTGTCGATCTTCCCAGATGCGCTCGGGCTTAAGCCTGAGGGACGCGAGAATCTCATTCCCTATGCGAGCCTGGTGTTCAACGCCTTCGGCCCGCCGAACCAGTTGCGCAACGAGGCGATCGCGCGCTCGGCGCCTCACCAGGCCTACGTCACCGAGCAGTGCCAGCGGGACAGCCTCACGCCCGGCGGCATCGGCGCCTGCATCCACGCCCATGTCGGCGAGGGTGCCATCACCGCGACCGAAGCGCCGCTGTTGGTGCGTTCGCTTCTGTCAGCGGGCCTCGACACCACCGTCAACGGCATCGGTGCAGCGGTCTACTGTCTCGCGCGCTTCCCTGAGCAGTGGCAGCGCCTGCGCAACGATTTTACGCTGGCGCGCAACGCTTTCGAGGAGGCCGTTCGTTTTGAAAGCCCGGTGCAGACCTTCTTCCGCACGACCACGCGCGAAGTCGAACTGTCAGGCGCGACCATCGGTGAGGGCGAGAAGGTGTTGATGTTCCTGGCGGCTGCCAATCGCGATCCGGGGCGCTGGGACAAGCCCGACAGCTACGACATAACCCGCCGCACGTCCGGCCATGTTGGCTATGGCTCAGGTATTCACATGTGCGTCGGCCAGCTGGTCGCGCGGCTCGAAGGCGAGACAATGCTCGCGGCGCTGGCCCGCCGGATCGCAAAGATCGAGATCATGGGCGAGCCGCAGCGCCGCTTCAACAACACGCTGCGCGGGCTCGACAGCCTGCCTGTGCGCATCACGCCAGCCTGACGCTGTCGTCATCGCAAACAACAAATACGACAGGGGAGGGAACAATGAAGAACTTGAAGTGGACGCTTGCGCTGGCCGCGAGCCTGATTGGCGGCGCGGCAAATGCCGAGATCTCGGACAATGTCGTGCGCGTCGGCGTGCTCAACGACATCTCCGGCATTTTCCAGGACACCAACGGCATGGGCTCGGTCGAGGCCGCGCGCATGGCCGCTGAGGATTTCAACGGCGGCGGCAAGGGCATCAAGGTCGAGATCGTCTATGCCGATCACCAGAACAAGGCCGACGTCGGCAATGCAATCGCGCGCAAATGGCTCGATGTCGAGGGCGTCGACGCCATCGTCGACGTGCCGAACTCGGCCGTTGGCCTCTCCATCAACACGCTGCTGCGCGATAGCCGCATGACGTTCCTCGCGTCGTCCACCGCGAGCTCCGATCTCACCGGCAAGGCCTGCTCGCCCAACACCATCCAATGGGTCAACGACGCCTGGGCGACCGGCAACACCACGGCGGCCGCGATGATGTCGCGCGGCGGCAAGGACTGGTATTTCCTCACGGTTGACTACGCACTCGGCAAGGGCATCGAGGCGGAAGCCCAGAAATACATCGAGGCGCATGGCGGCAAGATGTTGGGCTCCTCCAAGCATCCGCTCGGCACGTCCGACTTCGCGTCCTTCCTGTTGCAGGCGCAGGGCTCGAAGGCCCAAGTGATCGGGCTCGCCAATGCCGGCGGCGACACCATCAACGCGGTGAAGCAGGCGGCCGAGTTCGGGATACAGCAGGGCGGACAAAAACTCGTCGCCTTCCTGCTCTTCATCAACGACGTCCACGGCATGGGCATCAAGGTCGCGCAAGGGCTCCAGCTCATGGAGGCCTTCTACTGGGACATGAACGACGACACCCGCGCCTTCGCCAAGCGCTTCGCGGCGCGGCCCGGCATGAACGGCAAGATGCCGAGCGGCAACCAGGCCGGGGTCTATGCCTCCACGCTCGCTTATCTCAACGCGGTCGCCGTCACGGGCAGCGACAATGCCAAGGATGCCGTGCCCGAGATGAAAAAGTTCAAGGGCAAGGACAAGCTGTTCGGCGACACCACGATCCGCCAGGACGGCCGCGTCGTGCATCCGATGTATCTGTTCGAGGTGAAGAAGCCGGAGGAGTCGAAATATCCGTATGACTATTACAAGCTGGTTTCGACGATCTCTGCGGAGCAGGCGTTTCGACCGCTCGCGGAAGGTGGGTGCGAGCTGGTGAAGTAGGGGCGGCGATCGCGCCTCACTTAACCTCTCCCCGCTCGCGGGGAGAGGTCGGATCGCTCTTGCGATCCGGGTGAGGGGGTACAGGTCTCACCAATATCTCGTTCGCGGAGAGGCCCCTCACCCCAACCCTCTCGCCGTAAGAACGAGGAGAGGAAGAAGAAGCCCTACACCACCTTGCTCGATCCCTGCGTGATCAGCCGCGCAGCGCGCTGGTCGCGGGCGTAGATCCAGAGCCAGCTCAGGGCGACGCTGAGGCGATGGCGCAAGCCGATCAGGAAGTAGATATGGGCGATGCCCCAGATCCACCACGCGATGGTGCCGCGCAGCTTGATGCGGCCGAAGTCGATCACCGCGAGCCGCTTGCCGATCTGCGCGAGGCTGCCGGAGTGCTTGTAGCGGAACGGGCCTGTCGGCTCCTGGCGCAGCCGGGCCTTGATGGTCTCGGCCACGTGACGGCCCTGCTGCTTGGCGGCCGGCGCGATGCCGGGCACAGGCTTGCCGTCCCAGGCGTTGATCAAAACGGTGTCGCCAATTGCAAAGATCTCGGGATGACCGGGGATCGTAAGATCGGCCTCCACTTGGACGCGCCCGGCGCGATCGGCCGGTGCGCCCAGCCATTCCGCCGCGGGCGAGGCGCGCACGCCGGCGGCCCAGATTCGTGTCTTGGCTTCGAGCAGCTTGCCGCCGAACACCACGCCCTCGCGGTTGATCTCAGTGACGGCTTGGCCGAGCACGACCTCGACGCCGATCTTCTCCAGCGAGGCCTGGGCATAGGCCGAGAGATCATCTGGAAAGCCTGCCAGCACCCGCGGACCCGCCTCGATCAGCACCACGCGCGCCTTGTTGGTGTCGATGTTGCGGAAGTCGGCTGGCAAGGTGTGGTGCGCCATCTCGGCGATGGTGCCGGCGAGTTCGACGCCGGTGGGGCCGGCGCCGACGATGACGAAAGTCAATCGTGCCGCGCGTTTGGCCGGATCGGTCTCACGCTCGGCGCGCTCGAACGCCACCAGGATATGACGGCGCAGCGTGGTCGCGTCCTCCAGTGTTTTAAGACCCGGCGCCCATTGCTCCCATTCGTCGTGGCCGAAATAGGCGTGACGCGCGCCGGTGGCGAGCACCAGCGTGTCGTAAGGCACCTCGCTGCCGTCGTCGATCAGCACGCAGCGCCTGTCGGCATCGACGCCGCTGACCGTCGCAAACAGCGTCGTCACATCGCGCCGGTCGCGCATCAGGTGCCGGACCGGCCAGGCGATCTCGCTGGTGGCGAGCGAGGCGGTGGCGACCTGATAGAGCAGCGGCTGGAACAAATGATGGTTGCGGCGGTCGATCAGCGTGATCTCGACCGGGCTGCCGGCGAGCCGGTGGGTCGCCTCCAGCCCGCCGAAACCGGCTCCGACGATGACGACGCGGTGCGGTGTCGTGGTCATGATGCGCCCCTCCGAATCTCGCGGCTCTATCCTCATCTAAACGCTGATCAGGCGCCGCGGTCCAATAGCCGTCGTCAATCGAGGCATAGGCCGGATGTATCGCGCCCGCGAGAAAGCGCCGCAGCCTTAGCCGAAGTAAGTAGAATTATATTTCTTGCTATCGCCGTTCGGGGCGAAATATGGTGCAGGGCGGGCGCTGAACCATTGGCGGCGCGACAGATTTTGCGTTCAATAGAGATGACCCCGGGGCGGCAATCACCCTGCTTCCGGGCATAATAATATGGAGGGGAGTGGTTATGAGGACGGCATTCTGGCTGGCGGGCGCAGCGGCGCTGGTGCTGGCAGGCCCGGCATCCGCCGGCGACACCATCAAGATCGGCTTCGTTTCGACCTTCAGCGGCCCGACCGCCGTGATCGGCAACGACATGCGCAATTCGTTCGAGCTCGCGCTGGATCACATCGGCCGCAAGATGGACGGCAAGCCGGTCGAGGTGATTTACGAGGACGACGGGCAGAAGCCCGACGTCGGCAAGCAGAAGACCGAGAAGCTGGTGCAGTCCGACAAGGTCGACTTCATCGTCGGCTACATCTGGTCGAACGTGCTGCTGGCCTCGCTCAAGACCGCCGTGGACTCGCAGACCTTCCTGATCTCGGCCAATGCCGGTCCGTCGCAGCTCGCGGGCGAGCTCTGCTCGCCTTACGTGTTCTCGACCTCCTGGCAGAACGACCAGACGCCGGCCGCCATGGGCCTCTACATGAACCAGAAGGGCGTCAAGAGCGTGTTCCTGATCGGCCCGAACTACGCCGCCGGCAAGGACATGCTGGCGGGCGTGAAGAGCACGTTCAAGGGCGAGGTCAAGGGCGAGGAATACACGGTCTGGCCGAGCCAGCTCGACTTCTCCGCCGAGCTCTCCAAGGCGCGGGCCTCGGGTGCCGAGTCGATCTTCGTGTTCTATCCCGGTGCAGCCGGCGTGCAGTTCCTCAACCAATATGCGCAGGCCGGGCTGAAGAGCACGATGCCGCTCTACACGGCTTTCACCGTCGACGAGCTGTCGCTGCCGCTGCAAAAGGAGAACGCGCTCGGGGTGCCCGGTGCGCAGGAATGGGTGAATGATCTGCCCAACGAGCAGAACAAGCGCTTCGTCGCCGACTATCGCAAGAAGTACCCCGGGCTGCGTCCGACCTATTACGGCGCGCAAGCCTACGACGCGGCCCAGCTCATCAACAGCGCCGTGGTCGCGGTGAAGGGCGACACCAGCAAGAAGGACGCGATGAAGGCCGAGATGGAGAAGGCCAACTTCAAGTCGCTGCGCGGCCCGTTCAAGTACGGCAAGAACCACATCCCGGTGCAGAACTTCTACCTCCAGGACGTGGTCAAGGACGGCGAAGGCCAGCTCTCGCTGAAGACGGTCGCGACCATCGTCGAGAACGACCAGGATCGCTTCCACGACAAATGCGCGATGAAGTAGCCACAAGCACGATACCCCTTCTCCCCTTGTGGGAGAAGGTGGCGCGAAGCGCCGGATGAGGGGTTTGTTTCCGCGTATTCAAAAGTAAGGTCTCGCGGAGAGAACCCCTCACCCGTCTCGCCGCTTTGCGGCAAGCCACCCTCTCCCACAAGGAGAGAGGGAAAGTAAGCTACACGCGCGGCATGCTCGCGGGCCGCACCTCGCGCGCTTGCGCGGCAAGCCTGATCCCGGCATTGGCCGCGCCGAAGCCCTGATAATCCCGCCGCTCCACGATCTCGAAGAAAAACCGCTCGTCGAAGATGTGGGTGTAGACCTGGAAAAACTCTCCGTCGCCCTCGCGGTCGTAGAGAATGTGGTTGGCGCGCAGCTGCCTCATCAGCTCGGGTGCGAGGTCGTATTTGGCTTCGACGTCGTCGTAGTAATTATCCGGGATATCCAGGAAATCCGCGCCGCGCTTGCGCATCTCCGCGACTGCCGCAAAGATATCCCGGCACGTAAATGCGACGTGCTGCACGCCCGAGCCGAAAAACTCCGAGATGAAGCGGGCCGGCAGCGTGCGGTTGGCGGATGAGCCGTTGAGCACGAAGCGCAGGCTCTGGTCGCCGTTGATGACGGCCTGGCTTTGCACGAGGCCCCTGGGATCGGCGATCTCCATCTGCGGCAGCCGCTTGAGGTCGAGGATGCCGGTGTAGAACAGCAGCCACGACAGCATCTCGTCATAGGGCATCGACTGCGCGATGTGATCGACGGCCAGCAGGGCGTCCGCGCGAGCGTCGCTCGGTACCTGTTCGAAATCCGTGTCCCAGTTCTTGCCGGCCTGGTCCAGGAAGTAAAGCAGGCTGCCGCCGACGCCGTGGATCGCGGGAATCTCGAGCTCGCCCGGCCCGACCGGCTGATAGAAGGTGCGCGCTTTCAGTGTTTCGGCGCGCTGCATAACGAGGCCGGCATTGTCGATATCGAGCGCGATGGCGCAGACGCCGGGGCCATGCGTCACGTAGTGCGAATGCGCAAAGCCGTCGGTCTCGGAGTTGACGACGAGCTCGACCTTGCCTTGCGACCAGCGCTCCACCGCCTTGCTGCGATGCTTGCCGGTCTTGCGGAAACCGAGCTGCGCGAGCAGGCGGGCGAGTTCGCCGGCCTTGGTCTCGTTGACGGCAAACTCGATGAATCCCGTGCCGCGACTTTTGGGCTTGGGCGCCAAGGGTTCGCCGATGAGCTTTGGCCAATCCGGTGCAAGCTGGTCCTCCAGCAGGATCAGCGAACGCAGGCCGTCGACCGCGGTCTGCACGGCCGAGCCGGCACGGAATTGGTCGTTGAAGATCTCCAGCGACAGCGGCCCGGCATAGCCGGTCGCCGCGATCGCCGCCATGAACTCGCCGACCGGCAGGTCGCCCTGGCCGGGGAAGGAGCGGAAGTGCCGGCTCCACGACAAGATGTCGAGCTCGAGCTTCGGCGCATCTGCAAGCTGGACCAGGAAGATCTTGTCGCCGGGGATCGAGGGCATCGCGCGGACCGGAAAGCCGGGAGCCAGTGCGTGAAAGCTGTCGAGGATGACACCGATCGCGGGGTGATCGGCGCGCCGCACGATCTCCCAGGCATCGCGGTAATCGTTGACGTGGCGTCCCCAGGCCAATGCCTCGTAGCCGACGCGCAAAGACCGTTTGGCCGCGCGCTCGCCAAGCTCGCGAAAATCATCCGCGGCGCGGTCGATGCCGCCGAGCGCGGCCGGCGACACGTTGGAGCAGATCAGCAGCAGATCGGTGCCGAGCTCCTGCATCAGGTCGAACTTGCGTTCGGCGCGGGCAAAGTTTCGCGAACGCTGCGGCTCCGGCATGCCTTCGAAATCGCGGAACGGCTGAAACGCACAGATCTCGAGATTGAGGTCCCCGCAGAGCTTTGCGATGTCGCGCGGACCTGCGCCGAACGACAGCAGATCGTTCTCGAAAATCTCGACCGCGTCGAATCCGGCGGATGCGATGGCGCGGAGCTTTTCGTCGAGAGCGCCGGAGAGTGAGACCGTTGCGATCGAGCGTTTGGTCATGCTGCCTGCTCCATGATTTGGCCCGGCGATATCTTCTGGCCCGTGCGTGCCGCTTCGCTGACGGCTTCGACGACCGCAAGTGTGCCCATTGCGTCTTCGACCGCGATCAGTGGTTGTTCATGGCCCGCGATCACGGCGAGGAAATGCCGGAGCTGCTCGGCCAATGGATCGAATGCCGGCGGCGTGATGGTCTCGCGCGACAGCGGCGCGTGCCAGCCGGGCTCTCGCGCGTAGGACCAAAGCTCCATATTCGGCACGGACAGCGAGCCCGCGGTGCCGGAGAGGATGTAACAGGGCTGATCCCGCTTCGGGTACGCAGTGTTCTCGCCCGAGGTCAGCTCCCAGCTCCATGGCGCCGGCGTTGCGTCCGACACGGTCGCCGTTCCCAGTGCGCCGTTGGCGAAGCGCAGCAGCAACGCGGCGGTGTCCTCGACGGCGAAACCGCGAACCTTGTTCGACGTCAACGCCTGCACCTCGGTGATCTCGCCGCAGATGAATCGGAGATTGTCGATGTCGTGGATCAGGTTGATGAGCAGCGGGCCGCCCCCATGCTCGCGCCGCCACGCCACATCAAAGTAATCGTCGGGCTTCTTCAGGAGCCACAGTCCGACCACAGCCGTGAGTTGGCCGAGTTTGCCGGTCGCCACCGTCTCGCGTGCGGCCTTGATGATCGGATTGTGCCGGCGGTGATGGCCGACTAGCATCGGCACGCCGGTCCGCCTGATCGCCGCGCACAGGCGCTGCGCGGCCGCGACCGTATCGGTCACCGGCTTCTCGATCAGCGCGGGCACGCCGGCTTGGGCACAGTCGAGCACCATCTGGAAGTGCAGCGCGTTCGGTGAGGCGATGATCAGGCCATCAGGCTTTTCCTGCGCCAGCAACGTGCGGTGATCCGAATGCCAGGGTGTGGTGCGCGTCTGCGCGAACTCTTTTGCGGCAGGCGAAGGGTCGGCGATGCCCGCCAGCACGCAGTCTGGTGAAGCGTTGATCAATTCGATATGGCGGCGGCCGATCAGGCCGGCGCCGGCAACGGCGATGCGCCTTGGCGCGCTCATGCTGCGCTCTCCTCCATGGCGCCGCCGAGGAAGAGCTGGCCGATCCGCGGGTCGTTCAAGATGCGCTCCGCCTTGTCGACCATGCGGGTCTGGCCGAGCTCGAGCACGATCCCGATGTCGGAAATCTCCAGCGCCGAGCGGGCGTTCTGCTCGATCATCAGAATGGTGACACCGCGGTCGCGCAAGCTCTTCAGGATGTCGAAAGTCTGCTGCACCATCAGTGGCGACAGGCCGATTGAGGGCTCGTCGATCAGAACGAGCTTCGGTTCGAGCAGCAGCGAGCGGGCGATTTCGAGCTGTTTCTGCTCGCCGCCGGATAGCGTGGAGGCCTGCTGCGTCGATTTCCGCCGCAGCGCCGGGAACAGGTCGAGCGCGGCCTCGATCCGGCTCTGCAGGTCGATGCCCTTGCCCGCCGAAACGCCTCCGAGCTCGATATTGTGGCGCACCGACAGCTCGGGAAAGATGTTGCGGCCCTGCGGCACGTAGCAGATGCCGGCATTGAGCAGCGCGCGCTGGCTCAAATGGGTGACGTCGCGGCCGGCGAAGTTGATCTTGCCCTCACGCAGCTTGAGCAGGCCGAAGATCGCCTTGAACACGGTGGACTTGCCGGCGCCGTTCGGGCCGATGATGGTGGTGATGGTGGCCTGCGGCACGGCGAAAGTGGTGCCGTTCAGGATCGTCATCTTGCCGTAGCCGCCGACGAGATTGTGAACCGAGAGGATCGGATCGCTCATGGCTGGTTCCTCAATGTCCGAGATAGGCTTCGATCACGGCGGGGTTCTTTCGCACCTCGTCCGGTCGTCCCATCGCCAGCACCTTGCCCTCCGCCATCACCATCACGCGGGAACACAGCGACATCACGAATTCCATGTTGTGCTCGATCACGACGAAGGTGGCGTTCTTCTCGCGGTTGATCGCCACCAGCCGCTCCTTCAGATCCGTCAACATCGACGGGTTGACGCCGCCGGCTGGCTCGTCGAGCAGCACCAGGCGCGGTCCGCCCATGAAGGCCATGGCGGCGTCGAGCAGTTTTTGCTGGCCGTAGGAGAGCCCGCCGGCCGGCTCGTCGGCGAGATGATCGAGCTTGAAAAAGCCGATCATCTGGTTGGCGGCCTCCGTCAGTCCGGCATCGGAGCGGCCGACCAGGCGCGAGGCCATGCTGCCTTGGTGCTCCTGGCCTGCGAGGATCAGGTTCTCGCGCACCGAGAGTTTGGGGAACACCTGCAGGAGCTGGAAGGTGCGGCTGACCCCGAGCTTGTTGAGCTCGGCGGGTCGCAAGCCCGTGACGACCTTGCCGTCGAGCTTGACCTCGCCGCCGCTCGGCGTGAGCTGGCCGAGAATGCAGTTGAACAGGGTCGACTTGCCGCAGCCGTTCGGGCCGATCAGGCCGAGGATCTCGCCCTCGCGGACGTCGAAAGAGACGCCGCCGACGGCGCTGATGCCGCCAAAATTCTTCTTGATGTCGGTGACTTCGAGGACCGCGCTCATTGCACTGTCTCCAGCCGGGACTTTGCGACGGCGCGCTGGGCGGAGGCCGCCTTGGTGCGGCGTTCGGCGAGATAGCGGTCGAGGATTCCCAAAATGCCGGTCGGCGACCAGATCAGCAGCCCCATCACCGCGATCGCGTAGAGCATCAGATAATAGCCCTCGGTGAAGCGCAGCCACTCCGGCAACAGCACCGCGATCATCGCGCCGAGGAACGGACCCAGGAAGAATCCGGCGCCGCCGACGATCACCATCATCAGGAGGTCGAGCGAGAGCGACAGGTTGAACGGCACGGGATCGATATATTGCGTCAGCGGCGCATAGAGCGCCCCCGCGACGCCGCCGAGCGCCGAGCCGATCGCGAACGCCATCAGCGTATAGCGCCGCGTGTCGACGCCCAGCGACTGCGCCCGCAGCGGGTTTTCGCGCAGCGCCATGAAGGCGCGGCCCCACGGCGAGCGGATCAGCCACCACACCGCGAGCGACACGATAGCGAGCGAGCCGAGACAGACATAGTAGAACGGCAGCGGCTTGTTGGTCGCGATGCCGAAAATGTGCGGACGCGGAATATTGGAGATGCCGTAGATGCCGCCGGTGAGCCAGCTCTCGTTGCGAAATACCAGGAAGGCCAGCGTGGAGAAGGCGAGCGTGACGAAGGCGAGGTAGTGATGCTGCACCCGCAGCGCGGGATAGCCGAGCACCCAGCCGACCGCGAAGCTCAAGCCGATCGCGACGACGATCGCCGCCGGCAGCGGCCAGCCATGCGTGGTCATGATCGCCGCGGCGTAAGCGCCGATGCCGACGAAGGCGCCCTGCGCCAGCGAGACCTGGCCGGCATAACCGAGTGTGAGGTTGAGGCCCATTGCGGCGATGGCCATCACCGCCCACTGGCTCAGGATGAACAGGCCATAGCGGTTGAAGTTCATGGGGACAACGATCAGCGCAGCGACCACGATGAGGCCGAACGCGATCTTGAGAGGTTTGGCGAAGCCGCTCATACGGTGCGCTCCTCGGCACGGCCGAGCAAGCCCTGCGGTCGGAACAGGATGACGGCGATCAGGAAGATCATAGGCACGGCGGCGCGGTACTGCGTTGAAACATAGGCGGCCGCGAGATTGTCGAGCACGCCGATCAGGAGGCCGCCTGCGATCGCGCCGCGCACCTGGTTGAACCCGCCGACGATCGCGGCGATGAAGGCGGCCTGGCCCAGTACCTCGCCCGACGTGAATTTCGCGAGGTAGATCGGCGTGATCAACAGCGAGGCGAGAGCGACCAGGAACGCGTTGATCAGGAAAGTCAGGAGAATCATGCGCTCGACCGGGACGCCGATGATGCGCGCCACCGTCGGGTTCTGCGCCGCCGCCTGCATCTGGTGGCCGAGCGAGGTGCGGTTGAGAAGCGCAGTCAAGCCGAAGACGGCAAGGATGGCGAGGACGAGGACGCCGATGCTTTGCAGCGAGACGGCATGGCCAAGGATGGAGACGTCGCCGGTCGGCACGATCGAGGGGAAGGGTGAGGCTTCGGCGCTGAAGAACTGCTTTACGGCCTCCTTGAGACCGATCGCGAGCGCCATGGTCGCGATCGCGAGCGGCAGCACGCCATGGCGCAACATCGGATCCACCAGCAGCATCTTGAAGGCGAGGCCGAGCAGGAGCATCGAAAGCAGGATGCCGAGGATGATCGCGAGCCAGAACGGCGCGCCGGCATGCATCGCCGCCAGCATCAGGAACGCCGGCAGCATCACGAACTCGCCTTGTGCGAAATTGATGGTCTGC
This sequence comes from Bradyrhizobium sp. 35, assembly GCF_023073215.1. Lineage (NCBI taxonomy): Bacteria > Pseudomonadati > Pseudomonadota > Alphaproteobacteria > Hyphomicrobiales > Nitrobacteraceae > Bradyrhizobium > Bradyrhizobium sp. 35. The sequence goes on along the minus strand of NZ_JADPJC010000144.1, from coordinate 193,343 downwards.
GAGGTCTGCCACAGCAGCGTGAAGCCGACCGCGACCAGCGCATAGATCGCGCCGGTGGCAAGTCCAGCGACCAGAAGATCGAACAGATTGGACATTTTCCCCTCTCGGCGCTCGCGCTCTGTCTCCCCGCTCTCCTCGCTCGTCCTTCTCCCTCTCCCCGCGAAGGGCGGGGCGAGGCAGAAGGGCAAGACCTCACTTCACCTTCGGCAGCACCTGCTTCACGACTTGCTTGCCTTCGACCACCTCGACCAGAAAGCTCTGGCGGTCGATGTCGCCGGTCTCGCTGAAGGTGACGTCCATCAAGATGCCCGGCTCGTCGGCGGCCTTGATGGTCAGGCCATGCAGGGTGTCGGCGAACGCCTTGGAATCGACCTTGCCCATCTTGTCGGTGGTGGCCTTCACCATGTAGACCGCGAGATAGCCTTTCAGCCCGTTATGGTCGGGCACGTAATTGTACTTCTTCGCGAACTTGTCGCGAAACGCCTTGATCAGGTCGACCGGCGCGTCGGTGGTGAGACCGACATGGCCGCGCGCGCCGTTGGCGGCATCGCCCGCAAGCTCGATCACCTTCTGGCCGATCAGCGTGGTCTCGCCCATCAGCGGTGCGGTGACGCCCTGGCGCTTCAGCTCCTTGAGGATGCGTGCGCTCTCTTCCTCGTTCAAATAGACGAATACGGCGTCGGGATTGGCGGCCTTGATCTTGCCGACGTCGGCGGCGAAATCGGCCTGGCCCGCCTCGGTGGAGAGATCGGCGACGACCTTGGAGCCGAGACGGTCGAGCTCCTTGACGACGACATCGCGGCCGCCGCGGCCAAAGTCATTGTTGACCCAGACCACGGCGACCGACTTCGCCTTCATGTCGTCGTGAATGTATTTGGCGACCTTCGGCATCGAGGATTGCTGGCCGAACGAGGTGCGGAACAGGAATTTGTTTCCGCCTTGCGTCAGCTCGGCGGCTTCGCCACCCATGATCTGCGCGATGCCGGCTTCGGCCGCCAGCGGCGCGGTCACCTTCACCGAGCCGGAATAGCCGGGTCCGAGCAGCACATAGGGCTCGGCGTCGAGCGCCTTCTGCACCTGCGCGCGCGCGACGCCCGGGTTGGATTGCGAATCCGCATGAGTGACTTCGAGCTTGCGGCCGAGCACGCCGCCCTTGGCGTTGATCTCCTCGATCGCGAGGTCGATGCCGTTCTTCCAGTTGGTGCCGACGGTGGCGCCGCCCCCGGAAAGCTCGGCGACGTCGGCGAGCTTGATCGCCTGGGCGTGCACGCTGGTTGCAGTCGCGAAGGCAAGCAGGGCGCCCGCCAGCAAAGTCGATTTCATGGTTTCTCCTCCTGTTTCGTGATGGTGTCCGCGGCCTTGTGTCCGGCCGTTTCGGTTACGCTGCGTGATAGGCCGAGCTTCGTGCCGCCATCACCTCGTCGAATGCCTCTCCCATGATCTCGGTGGATGGGGCAAGGCCAGTGAACAGTTCGAAAGCGTCGGCGGCCTGGTAGATCGCAAGCTCCCGTCCGGTCATGATCCGCGCGCCCTTGGCTTGGGCAGCCGCCAGCAGCGGCGTGATCAGCGGCGAATAGACGGCGTCGGCGACCCACAGGTTTTGACGTAGCAGCGTCGGCGCGACCGGCGTTTCCCGGTTCGGCAGCATGCCGACCGGCGTGCCGTTGACGAGGCCCGTTGCGCCGTCGAGCGCGGCCTCGACGCTTGCGGCGACCCTGGCGCCACCCTGTTTGTCGAGCAGCGCGGCGAGTTTTTCGGCGCGTGCCGGCTCGCTGTCGAAGATACGGATGTCGGTCACGTCAAGGCTCGCCAGGGCAAACGCGATCGCCTTGCCGACGCCGCCGGTGCCGATCACGGCGACTGCGTTTCCAGAGGCCGCCAGCAGCGGCGCGACGGCGCGCGCAAAGCCCGTCGTGTCGGTGTTGTGGCCGATCAGCCGGCCGTTCCTGACGACGACGGTGTTGACCGCCCCCATGGCGGCGGCACCCGGTGCCAGTTCATCGAGCAGCGGGACCACCGCCTCCTTGTAGGGAAAAGTGACGTTGACGCCGGCAAAGCCGAGCCGCCGCACGCCCTCGAGCATCATGCGGAGCCCGCCCGCGTCGGCGCCGGCGACCTCGATGAGCTGGTAATGGCCGCGCAGCCCAAGCCCCTCCGCGGCGCGCTCATGCATGGCAGGGGAGGCAGAATGCGCGATGGGTGCGCCGATCAGGCCGGTCAGGAGCTTTTTGGGTGCGGCGGGTCCGCGCTTTGACATGGTTCGCTATCGTCTCGTTGGGAGCGTTTGATCCCGGCCTTTAGCGGGGAGATCCGCCCAATTCCAAGGGGCTTCCCCCAGGAACGATAGCCTTTCCTCGGCCTAACACAATTACCCTTTTGTGCTGCAAACCTAACATAATGTTATCTCTTCCGCGCCCGTGGCGGCGCGGCCCTGCCTTTGCCCCGCGACGGCTCGACCGCGCGCATCTCCGCGCGCAGGGACTCGATGAAATACTCGACATGAAGCGACAGCGGCGCGCCGCGCTTCACCGCGATATAGGTGTCGAATCGCGTCGGCTCGGTGATCTTGATCAGCTCGATGCCGGGATAGCCCCCATGGGCCACCGTGAACTGGTCGATGATGGCGATGCCGAGCCCCGCCTTCACCAGCGCGCAGACCGTGGTGCCGAAGCGGGCGCGGATGGTGATGTTGTACTCGAGGCGGTGGCGCGCGAAGATCTCGGCCATGATCCGCCCGTAGGGATCATTGGGATCGATGCCGATCAGCGGATAGCGCGTGATCTCGGCGGCGGAGACCTGCTTGCGGCCGGCGAGCTCGTGGCCCGGCGGCACGATGCAATAGAGCTCGCCCGAGGCGAGCGGCATGAAGTCGAGCCCGGAATGCTCCAGGCGATAGCTCATCGCCACGCACTCGCCGCGGCCGAGCATGAGATAGTCGATGGCTTCCTCGAGCTTGAGGATGTTGATGTCGATGCCCAAATCCGGATAGCGCCGCCGGACCCGCTCGATCGCGCGCGGCACCATGACTTGCGAAATGCTCGGCACCGAGCCGATGCGCAATTCCGACAATCCGCCGCGCCCGATCTTGGAGATGATCTCGGAGAGGTCGTCGACCTTCTTGTAGACGCCGTTGATCTGCTCGAAGATGTTCTCGGCTTCCGGCGTCGGGAAATAGCGGCCGTTCTGGCGCTGGAAGAAGCGGATGCCGAGCGAGCGCTCGGTATATTTCACCAGGCGGCTGATGCCCGGCGCCGAAACGTTCAGCAGCTTCGCCGCGCCGCCGATCGTGCCCGTCACCATCACGGCACGGATCACTTCAACCTGGCGCAGCGTCATCATGTCCTGGGCATCCGAAGGTAATCGTGGTCGGCGCTGCCTTTCCCTCTTCCCTTGTGGGAGAGGGCGGATCGCCGCGATAGCGCGAGGCGGGTGAGGGGTTCTCTCCCCGCACGAGCCTCGCGCATTTGAACGCGTGGAAACAACCCCTCATCCGGCGCCATAGCCGATGCGAAGCGTCGGCGTTTTGTTTTAAGAACGGCGGCCGAAGGCCGCCTATGCCACTTCTCCCACAAGGGGAGAAGGAAGGAAACATTCGCGTTCGGTTGTTCGGTTCAGATCAGAGGAAGGCATGGCGCCGAACGGACCGTTCGTGCGCTCACAGCAATTGCGTGCTAGCTCGCCGGTCCGTCCGGCGTGGCGCTCTCTGCCGGCTTGCTGCGCTCGCTTTGCAGCACCCCGCGTGCGAACTCGATGATCTTCTGCTTGTTTGCCGTTTCGCGGACGGCGAAAAATACGCGGTTGAGTTCCAGGCCGAGCACGCTGTTGAGGGCGATGTCCTCGTCTTCCATCGTGGTTTCCCCGCTTCAGACATTGTAGGTGTATCTTGACGTCCCTTCTTCCACAAGTAGATTAAGCCTTCGGGGTCAATGGGATACCGGGAAACTACGGAATCCGTGAATTGAGGCAGTGCCCCAAGACGTGCTATATCGCACAGCGAGGGTCAGGAAACGCACCGATGTCCGCCGTGGATTATGGCCGGGAAGCGCTCGACTTCATCGAGGGGCTTGGGGCCTATCGCAAGGTGCCCGACGCCATGAATGCGCTCGAATCGGCCTTTGGTCGCTTCGGTTTTGAAACTATCATCGTGACGGGGTTGCCCAATCCCGACCAACAGTTTGCACAGATGGTGCTCGCCAAGCGCTGGCCCGCGGGCTGGTTTGGTCTCTACACCGAAAATAACTACGACCGTTTCGACCCGGTGGTGCGGTTGTGCCGCCAGTCAGTCAACCCGTTCGAATGGTCGGAAGCACCCTATGATGCGGAGCTCGAGCCGAACGCGGCCGAGGTGATGAACCGCGCCACCGATTTTCGCATGACGCGCGGCTTCATTGTGCCGATCCACGGACTCACCGGCTACGAGGCCGCGGTGTCGCTCGGGGGCGTCCATCTCGACCTCAATCCCCGCAGCAAGCCGGCACTGCACCTGATGGCGATGTATGGCTTCGACCACATTCGCCGTCTGCTCGATCCAGCGCCGTATCCCTCGGCACGCCTCACCCCGCGCGAGCGCGAGGTGATCGCCTGGGCCTCGCAGGGCAAATCGGCCTGGGAAATCGGCGAGATCCTGCACATCACGCAGCGCACCGCCGAAGAGCATCTTGCAACCGCCGGGCGCAAGCTCGGAGCCGTCAACCGTACGCATGCGGTAGCACTGGCGATTCGCAACAAGATCATCAATCCCTAAGCGACGTACTGGGAAATTTCCCAATACCGAACCATCCTCTTTTCGCAGAGGGTGCCCTCCATTGAGGATGAATGGGGGTTTTCATGATTCACGCCATTTCTGCAGTAAATCGCCACCTTTACGAAGATGTACTCGATCAGCATTTTCGGCTGCGGCACGACATCTTCGTCGAAGAGCGGCGCTGGGAGACGCTGCGCAGGCCGGATTGCCGCGAAATCGATTCCTATGACGACGAGGACACCGTTTATCTGCTTGCGCTGGAGGGACGCCGCGTCATCGGCGGTCACCGGCTCTACCCGACCACCAAGCCTTCGATGATGAGCGAGGTCTTTCCCCATCTGGCAGCGGTGCGCGGCTACCCGGTGGATCCTCTGGTCTGGGAATGGTCGCGCTACTTCGTCGTGCGCGATCGCCGCGACGGCGCGCTCAACCTGCAACTGATGGCGGCCGTGCAGGAGTTCTGCCTCGGTCAGGGGATCGCGCAGGTCAGCGCGATCATGGAAACCTGGTGGTTGCCGCGCTTTCATGAGGCCGGCTTCGTCGTGACCCCGCTCGGTCTGCCGGCACTGGTGGAGAACGCATGGACCATGGCGGCGACGATCGACATTCTCCGCGAGACGCTCGATGCCCTGCATGATCGCATCGGCGTGCCTTCCATCGTCCAACAGGACGGTCCGCGTATCAATTGCATCGCCCTTGCCAACCTCTGCGGCCTCGCTGCCGCGCAACGAAAGAGCGCCTGAGATGTCGAACATGATGCGGGACAGCCAGATCATGGCGCAGATCAAGGACGAAAATCTGGGCTACATGTCCGACATGGCGCTCGAACTCGCGCAGATGGCGGAAGACACCGGATTGGCGACGCTCGCCTATCTGTTCCGGATGGCGGCGCTGGAGGCCTCGACGGCCAACAGCGTGCTTGCCGAGCCGGATGACCTTCGCCGGCAGATGACGTCGCACTAGGCGTCTCCATCCACACGTTGCGACGAATTCACACCCTCTCTCCCGCAACGGAGGGAGGGTGATCCGTTTGGGTGCGGCAGGTTGACCCATCCTGCGCGGCAGTCTTCTTGCAAGACCGATTGCAGGGCCAGGACCGATCGGATGCATCGGCATGCAACAAAGTGCATGTTGGGTGTCGAATCGCTCTTGCCTCGGAACGATACTGCCATTACCCATTTTTCCGCCTTGTCCAGGCAGGGGGAGCTCTTTCACTGATGGCGACCGTGTTCGAACATCGGCGCGAACCTGCGTGCGCCTGAAAGAGTTTTGATGCTGCTCGTCGTCGAACAGTTCTTGAACGGATTGCAGTTTGGCCTGCTGCTGTTCCTGCTCGCCGCCGGCCTGACGCTGGTGTTCGGGATCATGGATCTCGTCAACCTCGCGCACGGCTCGCTGTACATGATGGGCGCCTATTTCGCCGCGACCTTCGCAGCCTGGACCGGCAGCTTCCTGCTCGGTGCGCTATTGGCGCTCGGCGCGACGCTCGTGCTCGGCATCGTGCTCGAGATGACCGCGCTGCGGCATCTCTACGGACGAGACCATCTTGACCACGTGCTCGCGACCTTCGGCCTGATCCTGTTCTTCAACGAGGCCGTGCGGCTGATCTGGGGGCCGGCCGGCCTTGCGCTGCCGCTGCCGGCCTGGCTCACCGTGCCGGTGCCGATCCTGCCGGGCATTCACTATCCCGCTTATCGCCTCGCCATCATCGTCGTGGCGCTGCTGGTTGCGCTGCTGCTCTATCTCGGCGTGATGCGCACCCGCATCGGCATGCTGATCCGGGCCGGCGCCTCCAATCGCGAGATGATCGGTGCGCTCGGCATCAACATCAAGCTGCTCTACACCCTGGTGTTCGGTCTCGGTGCCGCGCTCGCGGGCCTTGCCGGCTTGATGCAGGCGCCGATCCTCACCGTGCAGATCGGCATGGGCGAGAACATTCTGATCCTCGCCTTCGTCATCATCGTGATCGGCGGTATCGGTTCGATCCGCGGCGCGTTCCTGGCCGCGATCTTCGTCGGCATGATCGACACCCTCGGCCGCGCCTTCCTGCCCAATCTGCTGCGGCAGGTGCTGAGCGGCGCCGCGGCCTCCACCGCCGCGCCCGCGCTGTCCTCCATGCTGATCTATCTGCTGATGGCTATCGTGCTGGTGGTGCGTCCGGAGGGGCTGTTTCCGGCCAACCGCCGATGAAGGCTTTCACTGTGAGCAAGGTCGTCACGGTCCTGCTGCTGACGGGTCTCGTGCTGCTGCCGCTCTATTCGCAAGCATCCGGCAACATCTTCATCCTGACGCTGCTCACCCGCATCGTCATCCTGGCCCTGGCGGCCGCGAGCCTCAACCTCATCATGGGTTTTGGCGGCATGATGAGTTTTGGCCACGCCGCCTATCTCGGCATCGGCGGCTATGCGGTCGGCATGCTGGCGCAGGAAGGCGTGGGCTCGGGCTTCATCCAGTTTCCGGTCGCGCTTGCGGCCTCCGCGCTTTATGCGTTGGTGATCGGCGCGCTGTCTTTGCGCACCCGCGGCGTCTATTTCATCATGATCACGCTGGCGTTCGCGCAGATGGCCTATTACGTCGCCTCGGGGCTGGCGCGTTATGGCGGCGATGACGGCCTCACCGTCTACAAGCGCAGCGACTTCTCCGGGCTGATTAATCTGTCGAACCGCACGCAATTCTATTATCTCTGCCTCGCCTGCCTGTTCGGCGTGGTCTTCCTGATCTGGCGCATCGTCAATTCGCGCTTTGGCCTCGTCCTGCAGGGCCTGCGCTCCAACGAGCAGCGCATGCAGGCGATCGGCTTTCCCTCGAAACGCTACCAGCTGGTCTGCTTCGTCATCTCGGGCATGATGTGCGGCCTCGCCGGCGCGCTGCTCGCCAACAACACCGATTTCGTCAGCCCGGCCGCGATGTACTGGACCCGTTCCGGCGACCTCATGGTGATGGTGATCCTCGGGGGCATGGGCACGCTGTTCGGTCCGGTCATCGGCGCGGTGGTGTATTTGTTGCTGGAAGAGTTCTTGTCGCAGCTCACCGAATACTGGGCGCTGATCATGGGTCCGCTGCTGCTGCTGATCGTGCTGTTCGGCCGCGGCGGCATCATGGGCCTGCTCGGGAGGCTCAATCGTGGCTGAGCCGCTGCTCCGCGTCGACAGGCTGGTGCGCCGCTTCGGCGGCATCATTGCGACGGACAACGTCTCGCTCGACGTTGCGGCAGGCGAGCTGCACGCCATCATCGGCCCGAACGGCGCCGGCAAGACCACGCTGATCAGCCAGCTCACAGGGCATCTGGAGCCGCATTCCGGCAGCGTCTCGCTGGCGGGGCGCGACATCACCTATCTGCCGGCCTATCGCCGCTGCGCGCTGGGCCTGGCACGTTCTTTCCAGATCACCTCGCTGCTGCTCGATTTCACCGCCGCCGACAATGTCGCGCTCGCGGCGCAAGCGCATGCCGGCACCTCGTTCCGCTTCTTCGCCGATGCACGCAAGGAGAAGGGCCTGCGCGATGCCGCGCATGCCGCGCTCGATCGCGTCGGTCTCGTCCATCGTGCCGATGTCCTGGTGTCCAGGCTCAGCCATGGCGAGCGTCGCCAGATCGAGCTGGCGGTTGCGCTGGCAAGCAAGCCGAAACTTTTGCTGCTCGACGAGCCGATGGCGGGACTCGGCGTCACCGAATCCCAGCGCATGGTGCAGCTGCTCCAGGAGCTGCGCAAGGAGGTCTCGATCGTCCTGGTCGAACACGACATGCCGGCGGTGTTTGCGCTCGCCGACCGCATCTCCGTGCTGGTCTATGGCCGCGTCATCGCCTCCGGCGATCCGGCCGCGATTCGGGCGAACGAGGACGTCAAGCGCGCCTATCTCGGCGAGGCCCATGTGGTGACGCACCATGGATGACACGCTGCTCGAGGTCGACGGCATCGAGACCTGCTACGGCCTGTCCCAGGTGCTGTTCGGCTTGTCCCTGTCGGTCAAATCAGGCGAGATGGTCTCGCTGATGGGTCGCAACGGCATGGGCAAAACCACGACCATCCGATCCATCATGGGCCTGACGCCGGCGTGCGCCGGCAGCATCCGCTTTGCGGGCTCGGAAGTGCGGACGCAGCCGTCCTACAGGATCGCGCAACTCGGTGTCGGCCTCGTCCCCGAGGGGCGGCAGATCTTCCCGAACCTCACCGTGCGCGAAAACCTTGTCGCGGCAGCGGCCGATCGTTTCGGCAGCAGCAATCCCTGGACGCTGGCGGCGATCTACGTGATGTTTCCTCGCCTGGCCGAGCGCGCTTCCAATATGGGCAACCAGCTCTCCGGCGGCGAGCAGCAGATGCTCGCCATCGGCCGCGCGCTGATGACCAACCCGAAGCTGCTCATCCTGGATGAAGCGACCGAAGGCCTGGCGCCTCTGATCCGCGAAGAGATCTGGAGCTGCCTGTCGCTGCTCAAGAGCCGGGGACAGTCGATCCTGGTCGTCGACAAGAACGTCGACCACCTCGCCCGCATCTGCGACCGCCACACCATCATCGAGCGCGGCAAGACGGTATGGAGCGGCACCTCGGACGAGCTGTTGGCTGAGCCGGATCTGCAGCACAAATATCTAGGGATTTGAGGGTGAGGGCGCGATGCTGGGCGCCGCTCATACGTTATCGTCCTGGCGAAAGCCAGGACCCATAGCCACCGAATTCAGTTTGGCGAAGATTGGCGGTTAGCAGCCGCGTGCGACAACTTTTCCCTGGGGTAATGGGTCCTGGCTTTCGCCAGGACGACATTGGCAATCACCAGTAAATCCCGTGCCGATGCAGTTCGCGAATCACGCGGGCCTCGGTGGATGGCTGGCGACGTTTCGGCTTGGTCATTTCTCTTGTGCTGGCAATCGGCGCGGCACTGGACTGAGTTGCGGCCGGAGCGATCGCGGTTGTCGTCGCAGTCGCTGCCGGAGACGTTGAAGCTGCGGCCGTGGTCGCCGTCTGGACATTCGTGGGTGCTGCCGCCGGAGCTTGTGGCGGCGTGGCTGCTGTCGTTCCCGGCTCGGCGGTCTGCTGGCTCGCATTTGTCGCCGCAAGGCTAAGGCTCCGTGGTCCGCCGGCATAGGCCTGGCTTGCCAGCAGCGACATTGCCGCGATCAGGATCAGCTTTCGCATGACACCCTCCGTTCGCTAGTCAATCGCTCTTACCTAAATCCGCTGGGCCTCTATCGCGACGAGCGACCCGCCCCGATCTCAATCAGAGTGGCGCGGCAGGACAGGCGATAGATCAAACTGAACAGATGACCCCACATGACCGAACTCCTTTGTTGATCACGGAGCAAATCTACATCGCCCGTCTTTCCGGCGGTTTTCGTGGGCCTTGGAAAATGGCTTCGTCGGGAGCGGTGAAATGTCGTCGGAACTGAGCGGACGAAGTCGCCTCACGGGGAGGTGAGGGCGTGTCTGGCTCAAAACACCTCGAAATATTCGCGGTGCTCCCAGTCGGTCACCTCGGACAGGAAGCGGTCGATCTCGGCATTCTTGATGTGGGTGTAATAATCGACGAACTCAGGCCCGAGCTTTTCGCGGAAGAACGGATCGTCCTTCAGCGCGCTGACCGCGTCGCGCAGCGATTTCGGCAACAGCGGCGCCTTGGTTTCGTAAGGCGTGTCGGCCGACGGGCCGGGATCGAGCTTGCGGTCGACCCCGTCGAGGCCGGAGAGGATCTGCGAGGCCATGTAGAGATAGGGATTGGCGGCGGGCTCGCCGATGCGGTTTTCCAGGCGCGTGGCGGCGTCGCCGGCGTCGCCGAGCACGCGGATCATCACGCCGCGATTGTCGCGGCCCCAGATCGCGCGGTCCGGCGCCAGCGAATAGGAGCGGTAGCGCTTGTAGCCATTGATGGTCGGGGTGGTGAACACGGTCGACGCGCGGGCGTGGTCGAGCAGGCCCGCAAGCCAGGCGCGGGCGAACGCGCTGAGCGGCTCGCCGCCGTCTTTGGCCATGAACTGGTTCTCGCCGCTCGCGCGCGAGACCACCGATTGGTGCAGATGCCAGCCGCTCGCGAACAGGTTCGGCAGCTTCGGCCGGCACATGAACGTGGCGTGATAGCCGTGGCGGTGCGCGATCTGCTTCACGGCAGAGCGAAACAGCACCATGTTGTCCGCGGGCTCAATGCCTTTCTTCGGGGCGAAGGTGAATTCGCACTGGCTCGGCCCGAACTCCACCTCGACCGAGCGCAAGGGCAGACCGAGCGCGACGATGTCACGCCGCAAGATCTCCAGCACCGGCTCCATCTGGTCGAAGCGCTGCTCGGTGAGGTATTGATAGCCGTGGCTGAGCAGGCTCACCGAAGGCGGTGTGCCGGGCTGGCCGGCATCCTCCGGGCGCATATGCGGATCGTCGAGCTTGAAGATGTGGAATTCGACCTCGAGGCCTGCCACGAAATCATGGCCGCGACTTGCGAGCTCGTCGAGCACCTTGCGATAGAGCCCGCGCGTCGCGAACGGCACGGGACGGCCGTCGTTGAAATAGAGGTCGCAGAGAACCCAGCCCGTGGTTGGCGCCCATGGCAAAACGCGAAACGTCGTGGGATCGGCGACCATCAGCACGTCGGCCGCGCCCTCCATCTCCTTCATGCCGAAGCCGCCGCCTGACGTGAACACCGGAAACACCGTGCGGTGCGAGGTGTCCTTGGCGAGCATGGTGGTGGTGATGGAGCAGCCGCTCTCCAGCGAGGCGATCGCCTCGGAGGCGACGATGGTCTTGCCGCGCAAAATGCCGTGCTGGTCCGGGAAGGCGAGGCGGATGACCTCGAGATTCTTCTCGTCGACGATGCGCCGCACGCGCAATGCGGCGTCCTTCTGCTCATCCGACCACAGCGCATGACGCGCGACGAAAGTCACTTTGGCAGTTCCTTCTTGCTCGGCGAGAGTATAGCGCACACTGTCATCGTCCGCGAAGGCGGACGATCCAGTATTCCAGAGACGTCCGTGTGTTCACGAGAGGCCGCGACGTACTGGATGCCCCGCTTTCGCGGAGCATGACAGCGGAGAATGTGGAGCCGCCGTCTCGCCTCGCTAGCGGCGAACTGCATTATCACTCCGCCGCCGTCAGGCGATGCACGTTGTCCGCGATCTCCTTCGGCACCGGCGCCGTCCACGGCGCGCTGCGGCGGCGCTTGACGTCGACTTCCATCCAGTAGATCTCCCAGCCTCGGGTCGGCCCGATGCCGTCCATGGTCGCCGGACCCTGGATCGAACGTGCGGTGGCCTCGTCGAGATGCAGCATCGGCTTCTCGCCGCCTGCGACCTTCTCGATCTCCTGCCGCAGCAGGCGCCGGTACTGCACGATCGCCTTGTCGCTCGTGCCGAGGTGCTCCCGGGTGCGGTCCTGGATCGCGCCCATCGATTCCACCGCCCACTGGTCGTGGACGTTGATGTCGGTGCCCATGCCGGTATAGGTCGCCGTCTGCTGCTCGTGCGGATCGAAGCCGTAATCGTTCGTCCCGTTCTTGCGCGATTTGTAATCCGGCAGCTCATAGAGCTCGAGCCGCTGGTCGCGCATCTTCTGCTTGTCCACGGGGTTCGAATAACTGGTGAAGATCGCGTACCAGTAGCAGTTCTCGTCGTCGACCGGCACGTGCCACTGTGTGATCGTCATCTCCGTGCTCATGGGGATGACGAAGCCGTGCGGAAAGAGCTGGTTGGTGACGCGCACATGGGTGCGCTCCTCGTCGATCTCGCGCAGCGCGATCAGCCGCAGGCCGTATTCGGTGTGCTCGACATTGATGATCGGGCGGTCGTATTCGCGCAAAATCTTCGTCATCGGCAAGTCGCTGCCTGCCGATGTGCCGCGGAACTGCTTGCCGTAGGCCGTCGAGGTGTCCTCGTCCTCGAAAAAGCGATGCAGATAGGAGGCGTGCGCGGGGTCGATGCCGACTTCGAGCGCCTGGAGCCAGTTGCAGGCCATGTGGCCTTTGAACGCGAAGGTGTGCGTGCCGGGCGCGACGAAGCAGTCGAGCTCGGGAAATGCCGGCGGCTCGCCCTCGCCGAGATAAGCCCAGAGGATGCCGCTCTTCTCCACCACAGGGTAAGAGCGCTGACGGATGTTCTGGCAGAGCTTTGAGTCCTTCGGCTCCGCCGGCGTCTCGATGCATTGCCCGGTGGCGTCGAACAGCCAGCCATGGAAGGCGCAACGCAGGCCGCCATGCTCGAGCCGTCCGAAGGCGAGATCGGCGCCGCGATGCGCACAGTGGCGATCGATCAGGCCGTAACGCCCCGTCTCGTCGCGGAACAGCACCAGGCTTTCGCCGAGCAATCTGACGGGACGGATCGGTCGATCGCCGTCGAGCTCGTCCACCAGCGCCGCCGGCTGCCAGTAGCTTCGCATCAGCTTCCCGCAGGGGTCCTTCGCACCGGTGCGGGTGATCAGGTCGTTCTGCTCCTGGCTCATCATGGCGAGTGCATCCTTTATGGAATGGCGTTTGTTCGCCTATTGAACGAATGGGCGAATTATGGCATGCCTTGACGCGGCAGCAAGCACTATTTTGCACGAATGACCCGACACCATGCCCAAGCTGAAGCGAAGCGAGAGCGACGAACGCGCGACGGATTTCGTCGAGAGCCTCGATCGCGGGCTGCGCCTGCTGCAATGCTTCGGCATCACGGCCGGCCCGATGACGCTGAGCGATCTCGCCCGTGCCGCTGAGCTTCCCCGCGCCACCGCGCGGCGCATGCTGTTCACGCTCCAGCGCGGCGGCTTCGTCAGTGGCGACGGGAAGCTGTTCTCGCTGACGCCACATGTGCTGACACTCGCCGCGTCGTATCTGCGGTCGAGCCAACTCGTCACGGTCCTGCAACCGGTGCTCGACCGCGTCGCGACAGCGGCCAACGAAATCTCCTCGCTCGCGGTGCTCGACGGCGATGAGGTCGTGTTCATCGCGCGCAGCAGTCCGGCGCGGATGTTCTCGGGCGGATTGGAAATCGGCTACCGGCTTCCGGCCTTCTGCACTTCGGTCGGCCGCGCCATGCTCGGTCAACTCGACGATGCCGAGCTTGCTGCGCGCCTGACGGCGACGAAGCGCGAAGCGCTGACGCCGCAGACGGTAACCGATCCCAAGGTGCTGCTCGCGCGCACCGTCGCCGATCGCGCGCAGGGCTATTCGCTGGTGGACCGCGAGGCCGAGCCGCATTTCCGCTCGATCTCGGTCCCCGTCCGCCGCTACGACGGCGTGATCGTCGCCGCCATTAACATGGGCGCGCACGTCGATCGCGTGCCGGCGCAGGAATTGATCGAGCGATTTTTGCCGCTGTTGCGTGAGGGCGCGGAGGCGTTGCGGTCGCAACTCTTGTAGCCCGGGTGAGCGAAGCGATACCCGGGAAAGTCATCGTGAAGACCCGGATGTCGCTTCGCTCATCCGGGCTACGCGCCCGTGCAAAAATCACTAGCGGTTGCGCATCCAGTCGGCGAGGCCGGACAACGCCTTGTCGAGGTCCTGCCGCGCTGCGGCGTCCACAACCGTCTCCTCCAGCGCACCGCGCATGCAGAGCATCCACGCGTCGCGCTCGGCATCGCCGATGGCAAAGCCGATGTGGCGCTGGCGCAGCCGCGGGTGGCCCTTCTCGACCGAATAGAGTTTCGGGCCGCCGGTCCATTCGGTGAGATAGCGCTTCAGCACATCCCTGATCAGGCCGAGGTCGTCCGCATGCATCGCGCGGATGATCTTCGCCTCCGGCAGCGTATCCATCCGGTCGTAGAAGCGATCGACCAGTCGATCGATCGTGGCGCTGCCGCCGATCCGCTCGAACATGGCGATTGCGACGTCGCTCTCGGTCATGGGAGTTCGGACCTACAGCGCGACGCTGCGCAGCCCGAAGCTGCGCGCTTCGTTCTGCAGCACCGGCCGGACCGCATCAACCAGGCGCGCCGCGGCGGCATCGACGGACAGCCCCGCCGTGTCGACCACCGCCGTCGCGCGCGCATATAGCGGCTCGCGGCTCAAGAGGATGTTGCGCAGCTCCGCCATCGCGGAGCGGTCGTCGGCCATCGGGCGCAAATCGCCCTGGCGGCGGACGCGGGCCATGTGCTCCTCGGGCTCGGCCTTCAGCCAGATCGTGTAGAACGACGACAGGATCTGGTCGAAGGTCAGAGGTTCGGAGACGATGCCGCCGCCGGTCGCCAGCACCATCAGCTCGTTGCGCGCGAGCAGCTGCTGCAGCGCCGCCTGCTCCATGCGGCGAAAGCCTTCCTGGCCGTAGAGCGCGATGATCTCGGCGACCGACAGCCCGTTCTGCTGCTCGATCTCCTTGTTGAGCTCGACAAAGCTCCAGCCGACCTTCTTCGCCAGCATCCGCCCAAGCGTCGATTTGCCGGCGCCGCGCAGGCCGATTAGCGCGATGCCGCAGAACGGCGCGCGCCGCGGCGCGGAGGCGCTGCCGCCTGCGAGCAGATCTTTTGCTTGTGCGACCTGCGCCGGCGTCGCCTTGCGCAGGAGATCGCGAAACATCTGCCAGTCCGGGGTCGGATCGGCCGAGGGAAGCAGGTCTTCGAGATGCGCGCCCATCGCGTCGGAGACGCGGCGCAGCAGCACGATGGAGACGTTGCCCTTGCCGCTTTCGAGCTGCGCGATGTAGCGCTCCGATATTCCTGATACCTTAGCGAGCACCTTGCGCGACATGCCGCGCAGCGCGCGCATGGTGCGCACGCGCTGGCCGAGCTGTTCGAGAAATCGGGATTCGGCGTCGGGACTGTCGGTCATGGACTGCGGATCATGGGCCTGCTTGAGCGGATGTCTTCTTTTAAAGAGGTCCTGCGGCGCGTATTAATGAAACATAGTGCCTGCTGGCATTGACAGCAAGCCGAGGCGGTGTCTTTCTATGAATTATAATTCTAAATTCAGGGGAGAAGTCCGTGAGCGAGGGATCCTATAACGCGGTGACCTGGCTGCTCGACCGGAACGTCGAGGAGGGACGCGGCAACAAGCTCGCCTTCGACGACACCGTCTCACGCCTCACCTATGGCGAGCTCCAGCGCGAAACGCGGCGCGCCGCCAACATGCTGCGCCGGCTCGGGGGCCGCCGCGAAGAGCGCGTGGCCATGATCATGCTGGATACGGTCGACTTCCCGATCGTGTTTCTGGGCGCGATCCGCGCCGGCATCGTGCCGGTGCCGCTCAACACGCTGCTGACATCAGATCAATACGCCTACATCCTCGCCGATTGCCGCGCGCGCGTGCTGTTCGTCTCGGAAGCGCTCTATCCCGTCATCAAGGACGTCGTCGGCCGCATGCCGGATCTGGAGCATGTCGTGGTCTCCGGCGCCAAACAGAACGGCCACAAGCAGCTCGCCGAGGAGATTGCGGACGAGAGCGATCAGTTCACCACCGCCGCCACCCATTCCGACGAACCGGCATTCTGGCTGTATTCCTCAGGTTCGACCGGCATGCCCAAGGGCGTGCGGCACATCCATTCGAACATGCAGGCGACCGCGGACACTTATGCGAAGCAGGTGCTCGGCATTCGCGAGAACGACGTTTGTCTTTCCGCGGCAAAGCTGTTCTTCGCATATGGCCTCGGCAATGCGTTGACCTTTCCGATGTCGGTCGGCGCCAGCGTGGTGCTCAACAGCGAACGGCCGACGCCCGCACGCATGTTCGACCTGATGAACCGCTACAATCCCTCGATCTTCTACGGCGTGCCGACCCTGTTCGCGGCGATGCTCAACGACGAAGCGATGAAGAGCGGGCGCGGCGGCAAGTCGCTCCGCATCTGCACCTCGGCCGGCGAGGCGCTCCCGGAGTCCGTCGGCAACAGCTGGAGGGCGCGCTTCGGCGTCGATATTCTCGACGGCGTCGGCTCGACCGAGCTGTTGCACATCTTCCTGTCGAACGCGCCCGGCGACATCAAATACGGCTCCTCCGGCAAACCGGTGCCCGGCTATGCGGTGCGGCTTGTCAACGAGGCCGGACAGGATGTCGCCGACGGCGAGGTCGGCGAGCTCCTGGTCGATGCGCCCTCCGCCGGCGAGGGGTACTGGAACCAGCGCCACAAGAGCCGCCGCACGTTCGAGGGGCCGTGGACCCGCACCGGCGACAAATATGTCAGGGATTCCGAGGGCCGCTATACCTTCTGCGGCCGCGCCGACGACATGTTCAAGGTCTCTGGCATCTGGGTCTCGCCCTTCGAGGTCGAGAGCGCGCTGATCACGCATCCCGCCGTGCTGGAAGCTGCCGTCGTGCCCGAAGCCGATCCGGAAGGTCTGCTGAAGCCCAAGGCCTTCGTCGTGCTGCGCCCCGGCGCGACGACGGCGGGCCTGCAGGAGATGCTTAAGGATCACGTCAAGCAGAAGATCGGCCCGTGGAAATATCCGCGCTGGATCGACGTGGTGGATTCCTTGCCGAAGACGGCGACGGGGAAGATCCAGCGGTTCAAGCTGCGGGACGGGGCGAATTGACAACAGGTCGTCATGGCCGGGCTTGACGACGGAGAGAGAAGAGCGACAGAGCATGACCAACCTCGCCCCCACCGGCTTCCTCAGCATCGGCGACGCCAGCCTCGAATACAAATGGCTGGCGCCGCAATCCGCCGATGCACCGACCATCGTCATGCTGCATGAAGGCCTCGGCTCGGTCGGGCTCTGGGGTGACTTCCCCGAGAAGCTGCGAGAGGCGACCTCCGCCGGCATCTTCGTCTATTCGCGCGCGGGCTACGGCCAGTCGAGCAAGGTCGCGCTGCCGCGGCCGCTCGACTACATGCAGCGCGAGGCACTCGACGTGCTGCCGAAGATCCTCGACGCGATCGGCTTCAGGCGTGGCCTGCTGCTCGGCCATTCCGACGGCGCGTCGATCGCGACGATCTATGCCGGCGCGCATCAGGATCATCGCCTGAACGGCCTCGTACTGATCGCGCCGCATTTCATCGTCGAGGACATCTCGGTGAAGTCGATTGCGGACATCAAGACGGCATTTGAGACCACCGACCTGAAGGCAAAGCTCGCGCGCTGGCACACGGACGTCGACAACGCCTTCTACGGCTGGAACGCCGCCTGGCTCGATCCCAAATTCCGCGACTGGGATATCTCGGAATATCTCGCTTATATCCGCGTTCCCGTCCTGATCCTTCAAGGCGTGGACGACCAATACGGGACGCTGCGTCAGGCCGAGATCGCGCAGCACGAATGCTATTGCCCGGTCGATTTGAAAGTCATGTCAGGCGCGGCGCATTCTCCGCATCGCGAAGCTCCGGGAGCGACGCTTCACGCGATTGAGCAATTTGCAGCAGCGGCCCTAGGAGAGGACATGCAACAAAATGCATGTATGGGCCGTTAAAGTCTAGACGCGCCCAACAATATGCATTATTGTGCATCTAACGGTAAACCAAGACGAACTCAAGGGTGGCCCATGGCCGAGGAAGATCGGCGCCTCGCAGGCGGCGCGACATTCATCGATTTCCAGACCGAGCCGTCCCGCTACCGGCACTGGAAGCTCGCGGTTGACGGTGACGTCGCCACCCTGACCATGGACGTCGACGAGAATGGCGGCCTGTTCGAGGGCTATCTGCTCAAGCTCAATTCCTACGATCTCGGCGTCGACATCGAGCTTGCCGACGCGGTCCAGCGCCTGCGCTTCGAGCACCCCGAGGTGAAGGTCGTGGTGATGCGCTCGGCCAAGAACCGCGTGTTCTGCGCCGGCGCCAACATCCGCATGCTCGCCGGCTCGACGCATGCCCACAAGGTCAATTTCTGCAAGTTCACCAACGAGACCCGCAACGGCATGGAAGACTCGTCGGAGAATTCCGGCCAGCGCTTTATCACCGTCGTGAACGGCTCGGCCGCCGGCGGCGGCTATGAGCTCGCGCTCGCCACCGACTACATCATGCTTGCCGATGACGGCGCGTCCGCCGTCGCCTTGCCCGAAGTGCCGCTGCTGGCGGTGCTGCCGGGCACCGGCGGCCTCACGCGTGTGGTCGACAAGCGCAAGGTGCGCCGCGATCACGCCGATTTCTTCTGCACCATCGAAGAAGGCGTGAAGGGCAAGCGCGCCGTGCAATGGCGCCTGGTCGACGAGATCGCGCCGAACAGCAAGCTCGAAGGCAAGGTTGCCGAGCGCGCCAGGGAATTCGCCCAGGCCTCGAAGCGCAAGGGCAGCGGCAAGGGCATCGCGCTGACGCCGCTCAAGCGCATCATCGATGAGACGAGCATCCGCTACGGCTTTGTCACCGTCGACGTCGACCGCGCCGCCCGCATCGCCACGATCTCGATCAAGGCGCCTGAAGCCGCGCCGCCCGCCGATATCGACGGGATGATGGCGCAGGGTGTCGCGTTCTGGCCGCTCCAGGTCGCGCGCGAACTCGACGACGCCATCCTGCATCTGCGTATCAACGAGCTCGAGATCGCGATGCTGGTGTTCAAGAGTCACGGCGACCGCGCCCATGTGCTCGCCTGCGACGCCTTCCTCGAAGCCAACAAGGCGCACTGGCTGGTCAACGAAATCAGGCACTACTGGAAGCGTGTCTTGAAGCGCATCGACGTCACCTCGCGCACGCTGGTGACGCTGGTCGAGCCCGGCTCCTGCTTCGCCGGCACGCTCGCCGAGCTCGTCTTCGCCGCCGACCGTTCCTACATGCTGATCGGCACGCGCCAGGGCGACAACCGCCCGCCGCCGTCGATCGAACTGTCAGCGATGAATTTTGGCCCGTATCCGATGAGCCATGGCCTGACGCGGCTTCAGTCGCGCTTCCAGGCCGATCCGTCCGATGTGGAACGCGCGGAAGCCACGACGGGCACCGCGCTGGACGCCGAGCAGGCCGAAGAGCTCGGTCTCGTCACCTTCGCACTCGACGACATCGACTGGGACGACGAGGTCCGCGTGTTCCTGGAGGAGCGCGCCAGCTTCTCGCCCGACAGCCTCACCGGCATGGAAGCCAACCTGCGCTTCGTCGGCCCCGAGACGATGGAATCGAAGATCTTCTCGCGCCTCACCGCGTGGCAGAACTGGATCTTCCAGCGCCCCAACGCGGTCGGCGAGGAAGGCGCGCTGCGCCGCTACGGCAGCGGCCAGAAGCCGAAATTCGATATGACGCGAGTGTAGAGCGCGAATGGAGAGTGGCGAATAGCGAATAGAGACGTCATTCGCCTCGCTATTCGCGATCCCACAATTCGATGCCCGCGATTTAATGAACTAGTCCCACACGGGAGGTCTTCCATGAACATCATGAACGTCGACTACTCGACCAAGATTCCGAACAACGTCAATTTGGCCGAAGACCGCCAGGTGCTCAAGGCGCTGGAAGGCTGGCATCCCGGCTACATGGACTGGTGGAAAGACATGGGGCCGGAAGGCTTCCAGGAATCGCTGGTGTACTTGCGCACCGCCTATTCGGTCGATCCGCGCGGCTGGGCCAAGTTCGACTATGTGCGGATGCCCGAGTATCGCTGGGGCATTCTCCTTGCTCCCCAGGAAGAGAACCGCGTCGTGCCGTTCGGCGAGCATTTTGGCGAGCCGGCCTGGCAGGAAGTCCCGGGCGAGTATCGCGCCATGCTGCGCCGTCTGATCGTGATCCAGGGCGACACCGAGCCCGCCTCCGTCGAGCAGCAGCGCCATCTCGGCAAGACCGCGCCCTCGCTGTACGACATGCGCAATCTGTTCCAGGTCAATGTCGAGGAAGGCCGTCACCTCTGGGCGATGGTGTACCTGCTGCAAAAGTACTTTGGTCGCGACGGACGTGAAGAGGCCGACGATTTGTTGCGCCGCCGCTCGGGCGACGCCGACTCGCCGCGCATGCTGGGCGCCTTCAACGAGGCGACGCCGGACTGGCTGTCCTTCTTCATGTTCACCTACTTCACCGACCGCGACGGCAAGATGCAGCTGCACTCGCTTGCGCAGTCCGGCTTCGATCCCCTGTCGCGCACCTGCCGCTTCATGCTGACGGAAGAAGCGCACCACATGTTCGTCGGCGAGACCGGCATCACCCGCGTCGTGCAGCGCACCTGCGATGCGATGCGCGAAGCCGGCATCACCGATCCCACCGACATCGCGAAGGTCCGCGCGCTCGGCGTGATCGACCTGCCGACCATTCAGAAGAAGCTGAACCTGCACTATACGCTGTCGCTCGATCTGTTTGGCTCGGAAGTCTCGACCAACGCGGCGAACGCCTTCAACACCGGCATCAAGGGTCGCTATCACGAGACCCAGATCGACGACGATCATCAGCTCAAGAACGCCACCTATCCGGTGCTGAAGTTCATCGACGGTGAGATCAAGCTCGTCGACGAGCCGGCGCTGACCGCGCTCAACATGCGCCTGCGCGACGATTACAGCCAGGATTGCGTCAAGGGCATGCTGCGCTGGAACAAGGTGATCTCGACCGCGGGCTACCAGTTTCAGCTCAAGCTGCCCAACGTCGCCTTCCACCGCCATATCGGCGAGTTCAAGGGCATCCACGCGACGCCCGACGGCATTTTGATCGACGATGCCACCTGGGCGAAGCGCAAGGACGAATGGCTGCCCTCGACCGCGGACGGCGACTTCATCACCTCGCTGATGCAGCCCGTCACCGAGACCGGCCAGTTCGCCTCCTGGATCTCACCGCCGAAAGTCGGCATCGACAACAAGCCCGGCGATTTCGAATATGTGAGGATCGAGTCGTAAGGGCCGCCAGCGAGGCGCGACGGCCGCGCTACATACTCACCTGTCGTCCCGGCGAAGGCCGGGACTACACCGGAGTGTGAGGTGAGGGCGTCGTGCTGACGCGCCCCCGCCTACCCCGCGATCTCCAGCCCCGCGTTCGCGTACACCACGCCGCCATCCACCGCGATGGTGTTGCCGACCACGTAGTCACCCGCGCGCGAGGCGAGATAGATCGCCACGCCGGCCATGTCCTCGTCGGTTCCGATCCGCCGCGCCGGAATGCGCTTGGCGACCTCGTCCGAATGGTCGCGCGCAGCCCGGTTCATGTCGGACTTGAACGCGCCGGGCGCGATCGCGGTGACGTTGACGTTGTCCTTGATCAGTTTCGTCGCCATGCGCCGCGTCAAATGGATCACCGCGGCCTTGCTCGCGGCATAGGAGTAGGTCTCGCCGGGATTGACGAAAATGCCGTCAACCGAGGCGATGTTGATGACCTTGGCGGGCCGCTCATGCGAAGCCGCCGCGCGCAGCGGCTTGGCCAGCGCCTTGGTCAGGAAGAACAGCGACTTGACGTTGAGGTCCATCACCTTGTCCCAGCCGCTTTCGGGGAATTCGTCGAACTCCGCGCCCCAGGCAGCCCCTGCATTGTTGACGAGGATGTTGAGCTTCGGCTCCAGCTTGATGATTTCGCGAGCGAGCCTGTCGCAGCCGTCGACGGTCGAGATGTCGATCGGCAGCGCGATGCACTCACCGTCATATCGGCCTGACAGCTCTCTCGCGGTGGCCTCGCAAGGTCCTGCCTTGCGCGCGGTGATGTAGACCTTCGCGGCTCCCGCGCTGAGAAATCCCGCCGCGATCATCTTGCCGATGCCGCGCGAACCACCGGTCACCAGCGCGACGCGGCCTTTGAGCGAGAACAGATCGTTGAACATGGTGCCTCCCTTGGTGTTTGGCGACGTTTTGAGCGGGGTAGGGAGGGGAGTCAAGGAAAGTGCCGCATCGTCGTCCTGGCTTTCGCCATGCGACGTCCGAGTTCGGGCAGCCAAGACGGAGAGATTAAGCCGCCGCGATCCTGCGGAAGCCGTTCCACATCGCGGTCGCGGCGCCCGAGGTCAGCACCGGCAGAATCCGCGTGTCCTGGTAATTGCCGTTGAGCGAGACCCGTGGCAGCGCCGTCATGCGGCCGGCGTCTTCGGCGAACAGCATGCCGGGCCGCGTCGTCACCGCGGTCTTGAAGCCGGCGGATGCAGCGAGCACGAATTCACGCTCGCCCGCCGCCTCGCGATCGCCATAGGGATAGGCCAGATGTTGAACGTTGCGGCCGAGCGCCTGCTCGATCCGCGCGCGGCTCACGGCCATCTCCTGCGTGGCGATCGCTTCGCTTTGCTTGGCGAGATTGCAATGGCTGACGGAATGCGCGCCGATCGTGACCAGGGGATCGGCGGCAAATGTCTTCACCTCGTCCCAGGACAGGCAGAGGCTGCGGCACAGCGCGGCCATGTCGACGCCGTACTTCGTGCAGAGCGCCTCGATCTCGCGCTTGAGATCGTGCTCGCCGGGCAGTGCGCGCAACCAGTCGTGCAGGCGATCGAACGCCACCTGCTTGGCGGCTGGCGTCGTCGCATCGAGCCGCAGCGCGGCATTGCCGATCGTCACCTCAATCTGCTCGGTCTTGGCGATCACGGCCTCCAGCGCCTCCCACCACAGCCGGCCCGTCCCCTCCGCGAAATCGCTGGCGACATAGACCGCCAAGGGCGCGTCAAATTCGCGCAGAACCGGCAGCGCAAAATCGAGATTGTCGCGATAGCCATCGTCGAGCGTGAAGGCGGCGAAGCGGCGGTCGAACCGGCGCCGCACCAGCCGCTCGTGCAGGTCGTCCATGCTGACGATGTCGATCTCGCGCGCGCGCAGGTGGCGCAGTGTGGCACGCAGGAATTCGGGGGTGACTTCGAGATGCCGGTTCGGCTGGAACGCCGCGCCGCGGGCCGGCCGCACGTGATGCAGCATGAATATGGCGCCGACGCCCGACAAAAGCGGACGCAACAGGTGGTGGGCGCCGCTGAAATAGAGTGCTTCCAGCCCGGCGCGGATGACGTTGTTACGGAGTTGTTTCATGACCCGCTGGCGGACTTTGGCATTCCGCTTTCAACTTACGGAAGAACCCTTGAAGAAAAAGTTATTCCAATTGTCCAGGCCCGGCCTTCGGAAGGGCGTCATTTCCGGTTTGACAGCCTGCCAAGGGTTTGTTTTGTCTCCGGTTCCAGAGTTCGGGTCGTCGAATGCACAAGCTTTTCAGGTGGGCCAGCAAATGGTGGCCGGGGCTGATCCCCTTGGCCGTCATGTGGGGATTTGCGGCCTGGAATAACACTTTGCCGGTCGAGGCGGACCTTTCCGCCCGCAGCTCGGCGGCGCTAAAGGATACCGTTCTGGACAAGACCCGGATCGCGGTGGATGGCCGCGACGTCAGCCTGGCTGCGGACGCGTTTTCTGAGGAGGGGCGCCGCGACGCTGTTGTGGCGGTCGAGACCGTCCCCGGCGTGCGCCTGGTCGACGACCGGACCCGCCTCGTGCCCGAGGCAAAGCCCTTCGTCTGGAACGCCGAGCGCGACGTGGTGCGGGTGACGCTGTCAGGCTCCGCGCCCCTGCCGTCGATGAAGGGCCGCCTGACCGAGGCGGCCCGCAAGGAGGTCGGCGGCACCGAGGTGGCCGATCAGATGGGTTTGGCCCGCGGCGCACCGCCGCGGTTCGAGGCGGCTGCGATGCTGCTGCTCGACCAGATCGGCAAGCTCAAGGACGGCAAGATCACGATCACAGACACCAAAGTCACTCTGTCAGGGATGGCGCGCGATCTCGGCGGCCGCGAAGCGGTCGCAGCGGCCCTTAAAAACCTGCCCGAGGGCTTTTCGATCGCCGCCAACGATGTCAAGGCGCCGCCTTACGTGTTCCAGGCTTACAAGGATCCGGTGGCCGCGACGGTGACGCTGACCGGCTATGTTCCCGACAACAATGTCCACGCGGCCATCGCCACCAGCGCGTCGCGGAAATTCTTCAACGAAAAGGTTGTCGACAATCTCAAGGCCAGCGTCGGCGCGCCCGGCTCCTTCAGCCCCGCCGTGGTCGCAGCGCTCGGCGCGCTGTCGCGACTGTCGACCGGCACGCTCGTCGTGTCCGACCGCGAGGTGAAGCTGTCGGGCGATGCGCTCTATGAAGGTGCCGCCAACGACATCCGCGCAGGCCTCGGCAAGGATTTTCCGAAAAACTGGCAGTACAAGCCGGAAATCACGGTGAAACCCGCGGCCGGGCCGGTCGACGGCACCGTGTGCCAGCAATTGTTCTCCGAGCTCTTGGCCAAGGCCAAGATTCGCTTCGGGGCGAAGCGCGCCGAGATCGATCCGGATTCCGCCGGCATTCTTGATCATCTGATCGAGACGGCATTGCGATGTCCCACCACCAATATCGAGGTCGCCGGGCATACCGATGCCGACGGCGAGGATTCCTTCAACCAGGCACTGTCGGAGAAGCGCGCGAAGGCGGTGATCGACTACCTGGTCAAGGCCGGCTTGCCTGGCAACCGGTTCACCGCGGTCGGCTACGGCAGCACGCAGCCCGTCGCCGGCAATGACAGCAAAGACGCCAAGGCGCAGAACCGCCGCATCGAATTTCTGGTGAGGTGACGATGCCCTATCTCGTCTCGTTCCATCTGGGCTGGCTGATCGGCTCGCTGCTGCTCGGCTTCTGCATGGGCTGGATCTCGGTGGTCCAACGCGGCAACGGCACCTCGAAGGTGACCGCGCGCTGGCTCGCCGTGCTTGTTGCCGGCCTGGTCGCGGCCTCGTTCGCGCATGTGGTCCCCGGTCGCTTCGGCTACTGGCTCGACCTCGGCCTGGTCATGTTCGCCTGCTACCTCGTCGGCGGCGGCATCGGCGCCTGGCTGCGCGACCGTGTGGTCGCGCGCAGCATGCCACCGGCCTGAGCGGCTGAGCTGAGAGGCAAACGCGCGCCCGCTATCGCGCTCATCAACTTGCGCTGCCATCAGATTTCCAGGGCGACAAAGCGCGCTTGACAATAATACGTACGTACGTATTATAACGCTATGCCCAAGCCCTCGCTCAAAGACGCCATTCTCGACGCCGGCCTGAAGGTCATGTTTCGGACCGGCTATCACGGCACCAGCGTGCGCGACGTCACCACTGCTGCGGGCGCGCCGCAGGGGTCCTTCACCAATCATTTCCGCTCCAAGGAAGCGTTCGCCTCCGAGGTGCTCGACCGCTACTTCGAGATCACAAGGGGGCTGGTCGCCGAGGCGCTCGACGACACCTCGCTGACCCCGCGGGCTCGGCTGAAGCGCTACCTGGACATCATCATTGGCCGGCTCGAAGCGGACGGCTACGGCCGCGGCTGTCTGATCGGCGATCTCAGTCTGGAGGCGACCGGCAGCAGCGAGATGCTGCGCGCGCGCCTTGCGGCCATCTTTGCTGAATGGCGCATGCCGTTCGCCGCCTGCATCAGGGATGCCCAAACCAGCGGCGAGATCGCATCCGATTTCGAGCCCGAGGAGCTCGCAGACTTCCTGCTCGCGTCCTGGCAGGGCGCGATCCTGCGCATGAAGGTCGACCGCAATCCCAAAGCGCTCGAACGTTTCAAGAGCATCGCATTCCAAACCGTGTTCAAGGAGCTGACATGACCAAGCAGATCGACATCAAGCTTCGCAAAGCGTCCGTCCTCGGAAGCGGCATGGCCTATCGTGAGGCAGGCGCGCAGAACGCGCCGGTCGCGCTCTTCCTGCACGGCAATCCGACGTCCTCGCACATCTGGCGCAACATCATGCCCCTGGTGTCACCGGTCGCGCATTGCCTCGCGCCCGACAACATCGGCTTCGGTCAGTCCGGCAAGCCCAACATCGCCTATCGCTTCTTCGACCACGTCCGCTATCTCGATGCCTTCATCGAACAGCGCGGCATTACGTCGGCCTATCTGGTCGCGCAGGATTGGGGCACGGCGCTCGCATTTCATCTTGCGGCGCGCCGGCCGGATTTCGTGCGCGGCCTTGCCTTCATGGAATTCATTCGTCCGATGCCGACCTGGCAGGACTTCCACGACACCGAGGTTGCCGCAGAGCAGGAGCATGCCGAGGCGGCGCGGGCGGCCTTCCGTAAATTCAGGACGCCGGGCGAGGGCGAGGCGATGATCCTCGAGGCGAATGCCTTCGTCGAGCGCGTGCTACCCGGCGGCATGGTCCGCAAGCTCAGCGATGACGAGATGGCGCCCTATCGCGCGCCGTTTCCAACACCAGAGAGCCGCCGGCCCGTTCTTGCACTTTCGCGCGAACTGCCGATCGCAGGCGAGCCCGCTGACGTTTATCAGGCTCTGCAGTCCGCGCATGCAGCGCTGGCCGCGTCGTTCTATCCAAAGCTCCTGTTCACCGGCGAGCCCGGAGCTCTGGTCTCACCGGAATTTGCCGAACGGTTTGCAGCCTCCCTGAAGCACTGCGCGCTGGTTCGTCTCGGCGCCGGCCTGCATTTCCTCCAGGAGGATCACCCCGAGGCGATCGGGCGCTCCGTCGCCGGCTGGATCGCGGGCATCGAGGCAGTGCGCCCGCAGCTTGCGGCCTGAGCAGAACGCTACCTCCGAACGACGTGCTCATCGCGGCCGCTGGCGGGCGGCCGCAATGACGTCTGTGATGTCGCAGTGCAACCGGATGATCGAGCGCGAGCCGTCGGCCACGTAATCGTGCGCGCCGCAGCGGCCGCGCGCGGCGCGACCCTCTTTCAACAGCGAAATCCCGCCCATAGATTGATTTCGACTTAAGCCGTGACGGAACATTGTACGGCCGAAATCATCAAAACTTCATGGCGTCTGCGCCAGGATGGCCATGGAGATTCGCGTCAGGCTTGCCGCCGAAAGCGCCAAACCGTGCATCAGGAGCCCGCAACCTGCCTAAAACCTTGAAGCCACGACTTTTTGTTCGAATTGTCGAATTCCACTCCGCCCCAAAACGCGCTAGTGGAGGGGCAGGGGGCATGCGCGATGCCGGAGCCGCCGGCGAGGATTCGTCGGGTGCCTGCGTGTCGTCCGCCTGTTCGCCGGCCACCCTGGCCGCTGAAGCGTTGTTCGAGGTTTAGATGCTGGAAGCCATACGCAGGGCGATGTCGTTTCTGCGCCAGAAGCAAATCCTGCATAAGCTTGGAGTTGTGATCAGCGTCGCGGTCATCGGCATCGCTTGCTATGTGCTCTACCACATGCTGCGCGGCATCGATGTCAACGAAGTCCTCGAAGCGATCAAGAGCACCGAGCCGAGCCAGATCGCGATGGCGGCGCTGTTCGTCGCTGCGGGCTATTTCACGCTGACCTTCTACGACCTGTTCGCCGTGCGCGCGATCGGCCATCCCCACGTGCCCTATCGGATTAACGCGCTCGCTGCCTTCACCAGCTATTCGATCGGCCACAATGTCGGCGCCAGCGTCTTCACCGGCGGCGCGGTGCGCTACCGCATCTATTCCGCCTATGGCCTGAACGCGATCGACGTCGCAAAGATCTGCTTCCTCGCCGGCCTGACCTTCTGGCTCGGCAATGCCGCGGTGCTGGGCCTCGGCATCTCCTATCATCCGGAAGCCGCGGCCTCGATCGACATGCTTCCGCCCTGGCTGAACCGGATGCTGGCGATGATGATCATCGTCGGACTGGTCGCTTACGTGGTCTGGGTCTGGACCCAGCCGCGCATGGTCGGCCGCGGGCCCTGGACCGTGATGCTGCCGGGCGGCCCGCTGACGCTGCTCCAGATCGCGATCGGCATCATCGATCTCGGCTTCTGCGCGCTCGCGATGTACGTGCTGGTCCCTGACGAGCCCAATCTCGGTTTCGTGGTGGTCGCGGTGATCTTCGTCTCGGCCACGCTGCTCGGCTTTGCCAGCCATTCGCCCGGAGGCCTTGGCGTGTTCGACGCGGCGATGCTGGTCGGGCTCTGGCAGATGGACCGCGAGGAGCTGCTGGGCGGGATGCTGCTGTTCCGCGTCCTCTATTATCTGTCCCCTTTTGTCATATCTGTAATCTTGCTGACGTTTCGCGAAGTTATCATCGGCGCACGATCGAAGCGCCTGCAGCAGGCTGCGCTCAAGCTCGACCCCGGCCCCGCGCCTGAAGCCGCTTACGTGAGAAAGCGCAGCGACAGCGGCGCCTGACCGGCGCAAGGCCTTTTGGAGAAGCCCGCCCCGATGGCGATCGACGCCCCAACTTCTCCCTCCTCCCCGCCCTGGTCCGACCGGCTGCGGCACTCGACCGTCATCCTGCTCGCCGCGGCGCTCGCGCTATCCGTGGTGGTCTCGCTGGGGGAATTATCGGCGCTGCATGCGATTGCGGTGTTCCTCTGCATCGCGGCCGCAGCGCTGATCCCGTGGCGCCTGCACGATACCGCCGCCTCGCGCGAAGAGACCCGCCGCGTCAACCCGGTCGAGAGCGCGGCGGTCGCCGCAGTGGTCGCCGGCATGCCCGATCCCGCGGTGCTGCTCGACCGCGCCGGCCGCGTCATCCATCTCAACGCCGCAGCCGCCCAGCTCGCGCCGGCACTGCGCCGGAATGAGCTCGCCCAGTTCGCGCTGCGCTCGCCCGAGATCATCACGGCGCTGCGCGAGTCGATCGCGACCACCGAGCCGCGGCGCGCGACCTATCTCGACCATGTCCCGGTCGATCGCTGGATGGAGCTGACCATCACGCCGGTGCCGGTGCCGACCACCTTTGGCGGCGCCGACAAATGCATGCTGATGACCTTTCACGACCAGACGCCGCTGCGCCGGGTCGAGGAAATGCGGGCCGATTTCGTCGCCAATGCCAGCCACGAGCTGCGCACGCCGCTGGCCGCGCTGTCCGGCTTCATCGACACGCTCCAGGGCCAGGCCAAGGACGATCCCAAGGCGCGCGAGCGCTTCCTCGGCATCATGCACAACCAAGCCACCCGGATGGCGCGCCTGATCGACGATCTCTTGTCGCTGTCGCGGGTGGAGCTGTCGGCCCATGTGCGGCCCGACACCCTGGTCGACCTGCTGCCGATCATCTTGCAGGTCGCCGATGGGCTCGAGCCGCTGGCGCGGGAACGCCAGGTCGAGGTCGAGACCCAGCTGCCCGAGACCCCGGTGCTGATCGCGGGGGACCGCGAGGAGTTGCTCCGCCTGTTCGAGAATTTGATCGAGAACGCGCTCAAATACGGCGCCTCCGGTGGACGCATTATCGTGTCGCTGATATCAGGCGCGGCCCCTGATGGAACTCAGGAAATCCGGGTGCTGGTCCGGGATTTCGGCCCCGGCATCGCGCCGGAGCACCTGCCGCGGCTGACCGAGCGCTTCTACCGGGTCGATGTCGGCGACAGCCGCTCGCAGGGCGGCACCGGCCTGGGATTGTCGCTGGTGAAACATATGCTTAACCGTCATCGCGGCCGGCTTTTGATCGAAAGCGTGCCCAAACAGGGCGCCACTTTCACCGCCTGTTTTCCCCAGGGCAAGCCTGCGGCTCTGAGCTAAATTCCAGCGATTTCAGCTGCTTAACACTGTCATCCGACTGTCACCAAACCTTCGTAAAAGCTCAGCTGTCCGCTCCTAAAGGGGCGGCACGGGGAGCGCGATCGGGCGCGGATGGCGCTTCGCTCCCCTGTATGGAGACCAGCATGAATTTCCTCAAAACACTCGTCGCTGCTGGCATTGTCGCCGCATCGACGACGGCGGCCTTTGCTGCCGACATCACCGGAGCCGGCGCGACGTTCCCGTTCCCGATCTATTCCAAATGGGCCGACGCCTACAAGAAGGAGACCGGCAACGGTCTGAACTACCAGTCGATCGGCTCCGGCGGCGGCATTAAGCAGATCCAGGCCAAGACCGTGACCTTCGGCGCCAGCGATGCGCCGCTCAAGGCCGAGCAGCTCGAGAAGGACGGCCTCGTCCAGTGGCCGATGGTGATGGGTGCCATCGTGCCCGTCGTCAACATCGAGGGCGTGAAGCCCGGTGAACTGGTGTTCGACGGCGAGACGCTGGCCAGCATCTATCTCGGCAAGATCACCAAATGGGACGACGCCGCGATCAAGAAGCTCAACCCGAACGTGAAGCTGCCCTCGGAGGCCATCACCGTGGTCCGCCGTTCGGACGGTTCGGGCACCACCTTCAACTTCACCAACTACCTCGCCAAGGCCAGCGCGGATTGGAAGAGCAAGGTCGGTGAGGGTACCGCGGTCGAGTGGCCGGTCGGCGTCGGCGCCAAGGGCAATGAAGGCGTGTCCGGCAACATCAGCCAGACCAAGAACTCGATTGGCTATGTCGAGTACGCCTATGCCAAGCAGAACAAGCTGACCTACACCGGTCTCATCAACAAGGCCGGCAAGCCTGTGCAGCCCACCGTCGAAGCCTTCCAGGCGGCCGCCTCCAACGCCGACTGGGCCAAGGCTCCCGGCTACTACGTCATCCTGACCGACCAGCCCGGCGAGAAATCCTGGCCGATCACGGCGGCGACCTTCATCCTCATGCACAAGGACGCCACCGACAAGGCGGCCTCGCAGGAAGCCATCAAGTTCTTCCGCTGGGCCTTCAAGAGCGGCGGCAAGGCGGCTGAAGAGCTCGACTACATCCCGATGCCGGATCCGGTCGTTCAGCTGATCGAGAAGACCTGGGCTGCCGACATCAAGAGCTAGGTTCGCGACGCTCGTGCCCCGGATGCGCTGCGCTGCATCCGGGGCACGGACCAACAAAAAACGTATACTATTTGGTACAGGGGATCGGCGTGGCAGAGATGGCCGTTCAGAGCGATGTAATCGACGACGCCGGACCGTATGACCGCGCCAAGGCCTTGAGCGCGTTCAAGCTCGGCGACGTTACCTTCTACTGGATTACGCGGCTCTCCGCGATCTCGGTGCTTCTGATCCTCGGCGGCATCATCATTTCGCTGATCGTCGGCGCTTTCCCGGCGATGAAAGAATACGGCGTCTCCTTCCTGTGGACGCAGCGCTGGGCGCCCTCCGCAGATCCGCCGGTGCTCGGCGCGCTCGGGCCGATGTACGGCACGCTCGTCACCTCCTTCATCGCGATGCTGATCGCCATTCCCGTGGGTCTCGGCATTGCGATCTTCCTCACCGAGCTCTGCCCGCAATGGCTGCGCCGCCCGATCGGCATGGCAATCGAGCTGCTCGCCGGTATTCCCTCGATCATCTACGGCATGTGGGGCTTCTTCGTGTTGGGTCCGTTCCTGGCCAACACGTTCCAGCCCTTCATGATCAAGATCTTCGACGGCGTTCCCGTGCTGGGCGCGATCTTCGCAGGTCCCCCGTCCTATCTCAGCCTGTTCAATGCCGCGCTGATCCTTGCCATCATGGTGCTGCCCTTCATCACCTCGATCTCGGTCGACGTGTTCAAGACGGTGCCTCCGGTCCTGAAGGAAGCCGCCTACGGCGTCGGCTGCACCACATGGGAAGTCGTCCGCAGCGTGGTGATCCCCTACACCCGGGTCGGCGTCATCGGCGGCATCATGCTGGCGCTGGGCCGCGCGCTCGGCGAGACCATGGCGGTGACCTTCATCATCGGCAACTCGTTCCGGATCTCGTCATCGATCTTTGCGCCGGGCACCACGATCTCGGCGGCGATCGCATCCGAGTTCGCCGAGAGCGACGGCCTGCACCAATCCGGCCTGATCCTGCTCGGCCTCCTGCTGTTCGTTCTGACCTTCTTCGTGCTCGCAGCGGCGCGGCTGATGCTGATGCGGCTGGAAAAGAAGGCGGGGAATTAGCGCCATGAATCCGATCTATTCACGCCGACGCCGCAAGGACATCGTCGTCCGCGGGCTCTGCATCGCCGCAACCGCCTTCGGCGTCACCTGGCTCGCGCTGATCCTGATCACGCTGCTCTACAACGGGCTGGCGGGACTCAATGTCCAGCTGTTCACCGAGAACACGCCGCCACCGGGATCGAACGAGGGCGGTCTGCTCAACGCCATCGTCGGCTCGCTGATCATGACCGTGATCGGCGTCGGCATCGGCGCGCCGCTCGGTATGTTCGCCGGCACCTATCTCGCCGAATACGGCCGCAATGACCGGCTGACCTCGGTGATCCGCTTCATCAACGACATCCTGCTCTCGGCGCCCTCGATCATCATCGGCCTGTTCATCTACGGCGCCGTGGTGGTGCCGATGCGCGGCTTCTCGGCGATCGCAGGCTCGCTCGCCCTCGCGGTCATCGTGATCCCGGTGGTGCTGCGCACGACCGAGGACATGCTGCTGCTGGTGCCGAACGCGTTGCGCGAGGCGGCCTCGGCGCTCGGCCTGCCGCGTTCGCTGGTGATCCAGCGGATCGCTTATCGTGCTGCCCGATCGGGTCTCATCACCGGCGTGCTGCTCGCGACCGCTCGCGTCGCCGGTGAAACCGCGCCGCTGCTGTTCACCGCGCTATCGAACCAGTTCTTCAGCCTCGGCCTGAACAAGACGATGGCGAACCTGCCTGTGACCATCAACAACTTCGTGCAGAGCCCCTATGCCTATTGGAAGCAGTTGGCCTGGAGCGGGGCGCTGCTCATCACCCTGACCGTTCTTGCCCTTAATATTTTCGCGCGCATCCTTGGCGCCGAGAGGACCGCAAAATGAGTGATCTTTCCGTGTCGATGAGCGCGTCCGGTGGACTGCCGCACGCGGCGGTGCTGCCCGAGGCGCCCCCCAAGGTGACCGTGCGTAACCTGGACTTCTATTACGGCGAGCACCATGCGCTGAAGAACATCAACCTGACGCTCGGCGCCAACCGCGTTACGGCGTTCATCGGTCCGTCGGGCTGCGGCAAGTCGACCCTGCTGCGCATCTTCAACCGGATGTACGACCTCTATCCCGGCCAGCGCGCCACCGGTCAGCTCATGCTCGATCAGACCAACATTCTCGACCCCAGGCTGGACCTCAATTTGCTGCGCGCCCGCGTCGGCATGGTGTTCCAGAAGCCGACGCCGTTCCCGATGACGATCTACGAGAACATCGCGTTCGGCATCCGTCTCTATGAGAAGATCTCGAAGTCCGAGATGGACGGCCGCGTCGAGAAGGCGCTGCGCGGCGGCGCGCTGTGGAACGAGGTCAAGGACAAGCTCAACGCCTCCGGCCTGTCGCTCTCCGGCGGCCAGCAGCAGCGCCTCTGCATCGCCCGCACCGTCGCGGTGCGGCCCGAGGTGATCCTGTTCGACGAACCCTGTTCGGCGCTCGACCCGATCTCGACCGCCAAGGTCGAGGAGCTGATCCAGGAGCTGTCCGAGGATTACACGATCGCTATCGTCACCCACAACATGCAACAGGCGGCGCGCGTCTCCGACAAGACCGCCTTCATGTATCTCGGCGAGCTGATAGAGTTCGACGACACCAGCAAGATCTTCACGTCGCCGTCAGATCGGCGCACGCAGGATTACATCACCGGCCGGTTCGGCTAGGAGACGCGACATGGGTTCTGAACATACCGCAAAGGCTTTCGACACCGACCTCCAGGAACTCACTCGCCTGGTCGCCGAGATGGGCGGCATCGCCGAGCGCATGATCGTCGAGTCCGTCGACGCGCTGATCCGCCGCGACGTCCCGCTCGGCCAGCGCGTCGTCGCCATCGACACCGAGCTCGACGCGCTGCAGAAGCGCATCGAGGAGCGTGCGGTGCTCACCATCGCCCGCCGCCAGCCGATGGCGGTCGATCTGCGCGAGATCGTCGGCGCCATGCGCGTCGCGACCGATCTCGAGCGCATCGGCGACCTCGCCAAGAACATGGGCAAGCGCGTCGCGGCGCTGGAGACGGACTTCCATCCGCTCAAGCTGTTCCGCGGCCTCGAGCACATGACCGACCTCGTGCAGCAGCAGGTCAAGTCGGTGCTGGACGCCTATGCCGCGCATGATTTGCCGGCGGCGATGGCGGTGTGGAAGGGCGACGAGGAAGTCGACGCCATCTGCACCTCGCTGTTCCGCGAACTCCTCACCTACATGATGGAGGATCCGCGCAATATCTCGTTCTGCATCCATCTGATGTTCTGCGCCAAGAACATCGAGCGGATCGGCGACCACGCCACCAATATCGCCGAGACCGTGTTCTACATGATCGAGGGCCAGGCGATCACCGACAAGCGGCCGAAGGGCGACATGACGACCTTTGCCAACACGGTACCGAACACCTGAAGACTTAAGGAGCGACGACCCGATGGGCGCACGCATTATGGTGGTTGAGGACGAGGAAGCCCTGACCGAGCTTCTCCGCTACAACCTCGAAGGCGACGGCTATGACGTCGAGACGGTGATGCGCGGCGACGACGCCGACACCCGCCTCAAGGAGCACATCCCCGATCTGATCGTGCTCGACTGGATGCTGCCGGGCCTGTCAGGCATCGAATTGTGCCGGCGGCTTCGCACCCGTCCCGAGACCAAGCAGCTCCCGATCATCATGCTCACCGCGCGCGGCGAGGAGAGCGAGCGGGTGCGGGGTCTTGCGACCGGCGCCGACGATTACATCGTCAAGCCGTTCTCGGTGCCGGAGCTGCTGGCGCGCGTGAAAGGCCTGCTGCGGCGCGCGAGCCCGGAGCGCCTCGCCACCGTCCTTGCTTTTGGCGACATCGAGCTCGACCGTGACAAGCGCCGCGTGGCGCGCTCGGGCCGGCCGATCGATCTCGGTCCGACCGAATATCGCCTGCTGGAGTTCTTCCTGGAGCATCCGGGACGGGTGTTCTCGCGCGAGCAGCTGCTCGACAGCGTCTGGGGCCGCGACATCTATATCGACGAGCGCACCGTCGACGTGCATATCGGCCGCCTGCGCAAGCTGCTCAATCTCGGCCGCGAGCAGGACCCGATCCGCACCGTCCGCGGCGCCGGCTACGCGCTGGATGATCGCTTCGCGAAGGCGGAGCAGGTGTAGGGTTGCAGGCTTGTTTGTTGGCGAGCTGTCCCTGCATTCTCAGCCGTCGTCCCGGACAAGCGAGCGAAGCGAGCGCTGATCCGGGACCCATAACCACCGAACGTGGTTTGGCGAAGACTCGGAGTGACCCCTTCCGCACGATTATTGCGTGCTCGGAGTATGGGTCCCGGCCCCCCGTGCGCAATTGCGCACTAGGCCGGGACGACACTGAAATTGTTGAACTGTCTTCGCGTGACGACTAACGGGGACCCGGCTTTACCGGTGCGCGGCGCCGATCCGACGCGGGCTGGTACGCAACGCGCGAGTGCTGGGCGCAATAGGGCAGTCCGGACAGCGCCCTTCCACCGCAGAAGAAGAAGTCCGGGGTCGAGGGATCGCCGACCGGCCAGTGGCAGGTCGCCTCGTTCAATTCCAGCAGCGACAGCCGCTGGCTCATCGGCACCACGTTGTCGTAGGTGACCGGATCCGGCTCAGCCTCGACCTCGAAGGCCTGCGCCAGCGCGGTGTTGCCGCGCGAGATCGGGCGGCTCACCCGCATCATGTGCTGCGCGGGGCGCGCCTTGCGCGGCCGCGGCGCTGCCGATGATGGGCTCTTGGCGCGGCCCGAAAGGCCGAGCCTGTGCACTTTGCCGATCACGGCATTGCGGGTCACATTGCCGAGCTCCGCCGCGATCTGGCTGGCCGAAAGTCCGGCCTCCCAGAGCTTTTTCAGCTGCTCGACGCGATCATCGGACCAGGTCAAAACCGTCATTGCACCCTTTCCCTCGCTGCGCGCCAGCCATCCTGGGGCCTCGCAGCGAATGCCTAAGCCTTCAAAAACCCGTGCCGCCAGAATCCCTTAAGGCTCGCCGGGCGCGTCTTGAACGCCCGAACGTTTACGCCGGTACATAAGGACTTAAAGATCAGAACCACTGCACGAGATGTCGTATCTGACAATCCAAACGCTACAATATGGCGTGACTCCCGCGCAAGAGTCCGCCGACTCGCTTCCACATGTTCCGTGGCCAAATCCCGCAAAATCGGCACCGCAAGACTACGGATTCAGCGTTTCGCGAGGCTTTCCGGGCGGCATTGACACCCGTTTCACCAGGCCTAAGATAGTCGCACGTGCCGCCCTCAAGAGGCGGCACGTTTCGTTTTCCGGGCCGGTCGATGGTGCGTTGCGCAATGCACGCTCACTCCGTCCGCAACATTCAAGTGACCATCATGACTAACAGCGCAGCGCCGCATTTGCTCCCCGTTTTCGCCAGGTCCGACCTTGGTTTCGAGCGTGGCGAAGGCTGCTGGCTGATCGCGACCAATGGCGAGCGCTATCTCGATTTCACCTCCGGGGTGGCGGTGAATGCGCTCGGCCATGCCCATCCGGCGCTGGTCGCGGCGTTGCAGGAGCAGGCCACCAAGCTCTGGCACATGTCGAATCTGTTCCAGAGCCCGGACGGCGAAAAGCTCGCCGCGCGCCTGTGCAATGAAAGTTTCGCGGATTTCGTGTTCTTCTGCAATTCCGGCGCCGAAGCGCTGGAATGCGTGATCAAGGTCGTGCGCCGTTATCACGCCGCAAAGGGTCATCCCGACCGCTATCGCATGATCACCTTCGAAGGCGCCTTCCATGGCCGCACGCTGGCGACGCTGGCCGCAACGGGATCGGCAAAATATCTCGAAGGTTTCGGCCCTCCGATGGAGGGCTTCGACCAGGTTGCGCATGGCGATCTCGATGCCGTGAAAAAGGCAATCGGTCCGCAGACCGCCGGCATCCTGATCGAGCCGATCCAGGGCGAGGGCGGTGTGCGTTCGGCAACGCCCGCCTTCCTGAGGGCGTTGCGCCAGCTCTGCGACGAGAAGGGTCTGTTGCTCGCCTTCGACGAGGTGCAGACCGGCATGGGCCGCACCGGCGATCTGTTCGCGTACCGCCGCCTTGGCGTCGAACCCGACGTGATGTCGCTGGCCAAGGCGCTCGGCGGCGGCTTCCCGATCGGCGCCTGCCTTGCGACCGCCGAAGCGGCGTCCGGCATGACGCCGGGCTCGCACGGCTCGACCTTCGGGGGCAATCCGCTCGCGATCGCGGCTGCGAACGCCGTGCTCGACGTCATGCTCAAGCCCGGCTTCTTCGACCACGTGCAGAGGATGTCGCTGCTGCTCAAGCAGAAGCTCGCCTCCGTGATCGACCGTCACGGCGATGTCGTCAGCGAAGTGCGCGGCGAGGGCCTCCTGATCGGCATCAAGGCCGTGGTGCCCTCCGGCGATCTCGTTGCAGCCTTGCGCGACCAAAAGCTGCTCACCGTCGGTGCCGGCGACAATGTCGTGCGTTTCCTGCCGCCTTTGATCGTCACCGAAGCCGAGATCGAGGACAGCGTCGGGCGGCTCGAGCGCGCCTGCACCGCGTTGTCCGGCAACAAGCGGGCGGCAAGCTGATGAGCAAGTCGCCCGATAAAACACCGAAGCACTTCCTCGATATCAACGAGCTGCCGCTGTCGGAGCTCAAGCGCATGCTCGCTGCGTCCTCCGCGATGAAGGCGAAGCAGAAGGCGCATCAGCCGGTCAGGCCGCTCGAAGGCAAGACCCTGGCGATGATCTTCGAGCGCCCCTCGACGCGGACGCGGGTGTCTTTCGACGTCGCCATGCGCCAGCTCGGCGGCGAGCCCATCATGCTCACCGGCGCCGAAATGCAGCTCGGCCGCGGCGAGACCATCGCCGACACCGCGCGCGTGCTGTCGCGCTATGTCGACGCCATCATGATCCGCATCCTCAATCACGATGCCCTGCTGGAGCTTGCAGCGAACGCCACCGTGCCCGTCATCAACGGCCTGACGCGCCGCTCGCATCCCTGCCAGGTGATGGCGGACCTCATGACCTACGAGGAACATCGCGGCCCGATCGAGGGCAAGACCGTGGCCTGGACCGGCGACGACAACAACGTGCTCGCCTCCTGGGCGCACGCCGCCGAGCGCTTCAAGTTCCAGCTCAATGTCGCGACGCCTCCGGAACTCGCGCCGAAAAAGGCGATGCGCGACTTCATCAAGGCGACCGGCGCGCCGATCATGCTCGGCACGGATGCCGAAGCCGCCGTGCGCGGCGCCGATTGTGTCGTGACCGACACCTGGGTGTCGATGGGCGACAAGGAAGGCAAGCACCGCCACAACGTGCTCAAGCCCTATCAGGTCAATGCGCAGCTGATGTCGCTTGCCAAGCCGGATGCGCTATTCATGCACTGCCTGCCCGCCCATCGCGGCGAGGAGGTCACCGACGAGGTGATCGACGGTCCACAATCCGTCGTGTTCGACGAGGCCGAAAACCGCCTGCACGCGCAAAAGGGCATTCTGGCCTGGTGCTTCGACGCGGTGAAGTAATCCGGGCCGGTATCCGCCGTGCCGGCGAAGTAGGTCTTCATCGTCGTCCTGGCCTTCGCCAGGACGACACCGAATTTGCCGTGCTTGCGTACGATCCGTGCTGCATTCTGGATGCAGCCCTCACCCCTTCCAATTCCGCCTTCCGACCCCAGATAAAGCGCCATGGTTTCCCAATCCCCTGATATGAAAACCGGGCCTGAAGGCCCGGTTCGCGCGCCATCCGCGGTTCCGATCGATGACGCCGTGCTGCCTTACGAGGTCGACGCGCTCGATGTGCGCGGTCGGCTGGTGCGGCTTGGTCCGGCGCTCGACGAAATCCTGACCAAGCACGATTATCCCGCGCCGGTCGGCAAGCTGCTCGGCGAGGCCATCGTGCTGACCACGCTGCTTGGCTCCTCGCTGAAGTTCGAGGGCCGCTTCATTCTCCAGGCCCAGACCGACGGTCCGGTGTCGTTCCTGGTCGTGGACTATCAGGCGCCGGATCGCCTGCGCGCCTATGCGCGCTACGACGCCGCGCGACTCGGCGAGGCCAAAGATACTGGCACGCATTCCGGCGCGCTGCTGGGCCACGGCCATCTCGCCATGACCATCGACCAAGGCCCCGACATGAGCCGCTACCAGGGCCTGGTCGCGCTCGACGGCGGCAGCCTCGAAGACGCCGCTCACGAATATTTCCTGCGCTCCGAGCAGATCCCGACACGCGTGCGTCTCGCTGTCGGCGAGGAATGGCGTTCGAACGACGGCGGCAAGCATCGCTGGCGTGCTGGCGGCATGCTGATGCAGTTCCTGCCGAAGGCGCCCGAGCGTGCGCGGCAGGCCGATCTGCATCCCGGCGATGCGCCCGAAGGCGTCGAAGTGCACGCCGTCGCTGAAGACGATGCCTGGGTCGAGGCACGCTCGCTGATCGAGACCGTCGAAGACGTTGAGCTGATCGATCCGGAGCTGTCCGGGGAGCGGCTGCTCTACCGCCTGTTCCACGAGCGCGGCGTGCGCGTGTTCAATCCGCTGCCCTTGAAGGCGCAATGCTCCTGCTCGCGCGATGCGGTGGCATCGATGCTAAAGAGCTTTTCGTCTGACGACCGTGCCGCGATGGTCAAGGACGACAAGGTCGTCGTGACCTGCGAGTTCTGCAGCTCGGTGTACGAGTTCACGCCGGATGAAGCAGGCGTGGAAGACGCGTAAGGCGTTAGCCTGCAGGTGCGATAGGGTCGGCCAAAGCGGAGCGCGCCCACCATCTCCTGCCCTAGTTCAACACCCGCTTGTTGTCCGGGCTGTCCAGCGAGAACGTCGGCACGTCAATTTCGAAGCGCTCGCCAGTCGCGCTGACCATCTGGTAGCGGCCGGTCATGAAGCCCGAGGCGGTCGTGAGCGGGACGCCGGAGGTGTATTCGAAGCGTTCGCCGGGCGCGAGCGTCGGCTGCTCGCCGACGACGCCCTCGCCCTTCACCTCCTGCTGCCGGCCCGTGGCGTCGGTGATGATCCAGTGCCGCGTCTTGAGCTGCACGGTCTCGTCGCCGGAATTGGTGATGACGACGGTATAGGCCCAGAAATAACGGGAGCGGTCAGCCGACGACTGCTCCGGAACAAAGTTCGGCTCGACGGTCACTTCGATCTGGCGGGTCACGGCGCGGTACATGATTGCCATCATACCGAAAACCGCCCGGGAACCAAACGCCGGAGACGCCTTGGCGACATCGTCCCGCCAGAATTCGCAGGGAAGTACACGTCCAAATGGGCTTGCAAATGTACTTGCTTGTGATCCGGTCGCTTTGCGAGATGACGGCCGGACCGGTACACTCCTTGCCACGTCGCGATTTGCGGAAGGGTTTTTAGGCCCCCGATGACCATTGCCGACCAAGTGACGGGATCGACGATCGCGGGAACCGCTAAACCTGTGGAGGTCAAGTCCGCGGGAGCGAAGCGGCGCGCGGCCGCGCCGGCCATTTCGCTGCCAGCCATCGGCGAGCGCGAGCTCCGGCTGGACCTATTCCGCGGCCTTGCGCTGTGGCTGATCTTCATCGACCATTTGCCGCCG
Source organism: Bradyrhizobium sp. 35 (assembly GCF_023073215.1). Taxonomy (NCBI): domain Bacteria; kingdom Pseudomonadati; phylum Pseudomonadota; class Alphaproteobacteria; order Hyphomicrobiales; family Nitrobacteraceae; genus Bradyrhizobium; species Bradyrhizobium sp. 35. Next base: position 152,759 of record NZ_JADPJC010000144.1, on the reverse strand, counting down.
AGCCTTCTGACCTGGTTCACGATCCGCAATTACGGCTTCAGCGACGCCACCGAGATCTTCATCTTCATCTCCGGCTATACCGCCGCCTTCGTCTACGGTCGGGCGATGCTGGAGTCCGGCATCGTCGTCGCCACCGCGCGCATCCTGCGGCGCGTCTGGCAGATCTATGTCGCCCACGTCTTCCTGTTCACGATCTTCCTTGCCGAAATCTCCTACGTCGCGACCAGGTTCGAGAACCCGCTCTACACCGAAGAGATGGGCATCATGGATTTCCTCAAGCAGCCCGACGTCACGATCGTGCAGGCGCTGCTGCTGCGCTTCCGTCCGGTCAACATGGACGTGCTGCCGCTCTACATCGTGCTGATGCTGGCGCTGCCCTTGATCCTGTGGCTGATGAAGTGGCGCCCCGACGTGACGCTCGGCCTCTCGGTCGCGCTCTACGCGGTGACCTGGGAATACGACCTCTATCTGTCGGCCTATCCGAACGGCTTCTGGGCCTTCAATCCCTTCGCCTGGCAATTGCTGTTCGTGTTCGGGGCATGGTGCGCGCTCGGGGGTGCGCGACGCATGTCGCACATTCTGGCTTCGCGGGTGACGATGTGGATCGCGATCGCCTATCTGGTTGCGGCATTCTACGTGACGCTGACCTGGTATGTGCCGCAGCTCTCCCACTTCATGCCGAAGCGGCTCGAGCAGTGGATGTATCCGATCGACAAGGCCGACCTTGACGTGCTGCGCTTCACGCATTTCCTGGCGCTGGCCGCGCTCACCGTGCGCGTCCTGCCCCGGGACTGGCCGGGCCTGAAATCGCCCTGGCTGCGGCCGCTGATCCTGTGCGGCTCGCATTCCCTGGAGATATTCTGTCTCGGCGTCTTCCTCGCCTTTGCCGGCCATTTCATCCTGGCCGAAGTCTCGGGCGGCCCGGTCATGCATGCGCTAATAAGTCTCTCCGGAATCCTGATCATGTGGGCCATGGCCTGGCTGATTTCGTGGTACAAGCGGGTGGCTGACAAGAGCGGTTCGAAAACCAAAAGCGCCGTCGGCAGCGCCGATATGGCGGGAGGGGGCTGATGAAGGCGAAGGTTTTCCTGAGCCTGATCCTGCTGTGCGGTGGTCTCGCCGCGCCTCCGGCGCGCGCGGACGATGCTGCGCCGGCTGCTTCAGCCGCGCCCGCAGCCTGTGAAGTGCCGTCCTATCTGCTCACCAGCGAAAGCCAGCTTCCCAAGGTCGCCGATGCCGTGAAGGCCGGCAAGCCGCTCGAAATCCTGGTCATCGGCAGTCGCTCGACCACGATTCCGGCTTCCGAGGACGCCTCTTATCCGGCGCGGATGCAGGCCATCCTGAAGGACAAGCTGCCGCCGTCCGAGACTGTGCACGTCTCCGTAGAAATACAGAGCAAGAAAACGGCCGAGGAGGCGGCTGCCAGCTTCGTTAAGCTGATGGAAGCAAAAACGCCTACTTTGGTCATCTGGCAGACCGGGACTGTCGATGCTATCCGAGCCATCGATCCCGATGATTTTCGTGGCGCGGTGACCGAAGGGGTTGTTGCGTTGCAAAAGGCAGGGGCTGACGTCGTCTTGATGAATTTGCAGTACAGTCCGCGTACCGAAACCATGATCTCGGTGCCGCCATACCTCGACAATATGCGGGTGGTGGCGCAGGAGCACGATATTCCGCTGTTCGATCGGTTCGCGATCATGCGGCAGTGGAATGATCAGGGCCAGTTCGACCTATTCAGCCCGTCGCGCGGGCCCGAGTTGGCGAAGCAGGTCCATGATTGCCTTGGCCGGGCGTTGGCACAGTTCCTGATCGACGCTGCCCATCTGGAGCCGGCCCAGCAGCAAAATTGAGGTCTAGCGTTAATGAGTTCTCTCCGCCCTTTTTGCCTGACGGCATGGCTGGCTGTGCCCGCAGCAGCGGTGCTGCTGTTGCTGAGTCCGGCCTCGCAGTCCCACGCGCAGACGCAGGCCGCGCAGGCAACACCGGCCCCGCAGCAGTCGGCTGATCCGGCTCCCGCTTCACCGTCCCAGACCACCGTCGCAGCGACGTCCCCCGACCAGCGCGGCATCACGGCGCGCGCCATCGACAAGGTGAAGCAGGTCGCGAAATCCGCCGGCGACATCTTTAGCCGCGTGCCCTGCCTGTCGCCGAAGGGCGGCTCGAAGGCGATGGGCTCGCTGCCGCATGTCGCGGGCAAGCTCGTCGCCGGCCAGCCCGTCGTCATCGTCGCGTTCGGCTCGTCGTCGACCGCGGGATTCGGCGCGAGCTCGCCGGAGTTCAACTATCCCAATCGCCTTGCCGCGCAGCTGCACCGGCACTATCCGACCGCCGACATCACCGTCATCAATGCCGGCGTCGGCGGCGAGGATGCGCCCGAGATGATGAAGCGTCTCCAGAAAGAGGTGATCGACGTGCATCCGGATCTGGTGATCTGGCAGGTCGGCACCAATGCCGTGCTGCGCAATCTCGATCCTGGCGAGACCGCCAAACTGGTCGAGGACGGCATCGCTCGCATCCAGGCCACCGGCGGCACCGACATCGTGCTGGTCGATCCGCAATATTCGCCCGCCGTCAACCAGCGCGCCGAGAGCGCCGGCAAGATGGTGAAGCTGCTCGGCAAGGTCGCCGAGCTCCGTCACGTCGGCATCTTCCCGCGCTTCGAGGTGATGCGCGACTGGCACGAGAAGCAATCGCTTCCGGTCGAGAGTTTCGTGATCGCCGACGGACTGCACATGAACGATTGGGGCTATGCCTGCTTCGCCCAGCTCCTCGGCGACGACATCATTCGCTCCGTCGGCCAGATCAAGCTCGGCGTGAACGTGCCCGCGGACGTGCGGACGTACCGGCCAATGTGACTTGTCGTCCCGGCCCCCATGCGCAATTGCGCACTAGGCCGGGACGACAATAACTCACGCCTTCTCCAGCGCCGCGGTCAGATCCTCGATCAGATCGTCCGCGTGCTCGAGGCCTGCCGAGAAGCGGATGAATCCTTCGCTGATGCCGAGCGCGGCGCGGTCCTCCGGCTTCAAACGCTGATGCGTCGTGGTCGCGGGATGGGTGACGAGGCTCTTGGCGTCGCCGAGATTGTTCGAGATCTTGGCGAGCTTGAGCTCGTTGAGCACGCGGAACGCCGCCTGCTTGCCGCCCTTGACCTCGAGGCCGACCAGCGTCGAGCCGCCGCGCATCTGCTTCTTCACCAATGCAGCCTGCGGATGATCGGCGCGGCCGGGAAACACCAGCCGCGAAATCTTCGGATGGCTCGCCAGCACGTCCGCGATGCGCGCCGCCGTCTCGGTCTGCGCGCGCACGCGCACGGCGAGCGTCTCCAGCCCCTTGAGCAGGACCCAGGCGTTGAACGGCGAGATCGACGGGCCGGTCTGGCGCATGAAATTGTGGATGTGCTCGGCGATGAACGCTTCCGAGGACAGGATGATGCCGCCGAGACAGCGGCCCTGGCCGTCGATGTGCTTGGTCGCGGAATAGACCACGACGTCGGCGCCGAGCGCGAGCGGGCTCTGCCAGATCGGGGTGGCGAACACGTTGTCGACGACGAGCCGCGCGCCGCCACTATGCGCGATCTCGGCAATGCCGGGAATGTCGAGCACGTCGAGCGTCGGATTGGTCGGGCTCTCCAGGAAGAACGTCTTGGTGTTCGGCTTCATGGCGCGCTGCCACTGGTCGAGATCGAGGCCGTCGACCAGCGTGGTCTCGATGCCGTAGCGCGGCAGTAAATCCTGCACGACGTAGAGACACGAGCCGAACAGCGCGCGCGAGGCCACGACGTGATCGCCGGCCTTGAGCGGCGCCAGGATCGCGGTCGTCACCGCGGCCATGCCGGTCGCGGCCGAACGTGCCGCTTCGGCGCCTTCGAGCTCGATCATGCGGCGCTCGAACATCGAGATGGTCGGATTGGAGTAGCGTGAATAGATGAAGCCGGGGTCCTCGCCCTTGAACCGCGCCTCGCACTCCTCAGCGCTGTTGTAGACGTAGCCCTGGGTCAGGAACAGCGACTCCGACGTCTCGCCATATTGCGAGCGTAAGGTGCCGGAATGAACCAGGCGAGTTTCGGGACGGTAGTGGGCGGTTGGCGCCGGGGACTTCGACATAGGACCTCCTGAAGTGACCATCGAGAATGGTCACAAAAAAACCGGCCTGGAATATCTCCACGGGCCGGGATCACAGAGGTCCCCGGCCTGTTTAGCGACTTATTTAACGTGGCTGCAAGCCGGCCGGCTCAAATCACCACGGGATAAGTCATGCTCATATTCCGCAATGCCCTTTCCGTCAAGACGTCCATCGGATAGCCGTAAAACGCTCATATTTCCCGCATGTCGGGATGTGTTTGATCCCTGATGAGGACCCCGGGTTGACGTTCACGGTCGCCGCCGACGCCAATGGTATCCTGCCCGACCGCATGATCGCGGCGATGGCGGAGGGCGGTCTCATCCTGCCCGCTTACGACTTCGTCGAAAGCCAGATCCAGCCGGCGAGCCTCGATTTGCGTCTTGGCGATATCGCCTATCGCGTTCGCGCCAGCTTCCTGCCCGGTCCCGGCGCCACGGTCGCCGAGCGCATCGACGAGTTGAAGCTGCACGAGTTCAGCCTCGCCGACGGCGCGGTGCTGGAGACCAACTGCGTCTACATCGTGCCGCTGCTTGAAAGCCTCGCGCTGCCGCCGGAAATCGTCGCGGCCGCCAACCCGAAGAGCTCGACCGGCCGGCTCGACGTCTTCACCCGCGTGATCGCCGACGGCACCCGCCGCTTCGACATGATCGGTGCCGGCTATCACGGCCCGCTCTATGCCGAGATCAGCCCGAAGACGTTTCCGGTGCTGGTCAGCGAGGGCTCGCGCCTGAGCCAGGTGCGCTTCCGCACCGGCGATGCCATCCTCAACATCGACGACCTCGAGGCGCTGCACGCGACCGAGCGTCTCGTCGATATCGACGATGCCGACCTCACCGGCGGCGTCGCCGTCTCTGTTGATCTCTCCGGCGAGAAGAGCGGCGGCTTCGTCGGCTACCGCGCCAAGCGCCACACCGGCGTCATCGACGTCGATCGCCGCGCCGGCTATTCCGTCGAGGACTTCTGGGAGCCGATCTCGGCCCGTCCCGACGGCAGCCTGATCCTCGATCCCGGCGAGTTCTATATCCTCGCGTCGAAAGAGGCGGTGCAGGTGCCGCCCGATTACGCCGCGGAGATGGTGCCGTTCGATCCGCTGGTCGGCGAGTTCCGCGTGCATTATGCCGGATTCTTCGATCCCGGCTTCGGCTATGCCGGCGCCGGCGGGCTAGGCTCGCGCGCCGTGCTCGAAGTGCGCTCGCGCGAGGTGCCGTTCATCCTCGAGCACGGCCAGATCGTCGGCCGCCTCGTCTACGAGAAGATGCTGGCCCGCCCCGACGCGATGTACGGCCAGCGCATCGGCTCGAACTACCAGGCGCAGGGCCTGAAGCTGAGCAAGCATTTCCGGGTGTAGGGATAGCCTCACCTTCCGCTGTCATGCCTCGGCTTGACCGGGGCATCCAGTACGCCGTAGCCTATTGGTTCGATCACATCCGCCTCTGGAATACTGGATCGCCCGATCAAGTCGGGCGATGACACCGAATCTGTGTCAAGATGGGAAGTGAATCCGGGCTACGTCCGAGGTGGCGAAATGACAGATCAATCCGAACTCGACGCAAGAATCCTCGACGACGTCGCCGACGCGCTGATCTATTCGGATCGCTCCGGCACGATCATGCGCTGGAACCGCGCATCGTCCGCACTGTTCGGCTTCTCGGCGGACGAAGCGCTGGGCCAGAATCTCGACCTGATCATTCCCGAACATCTGCGCGCCGCGCACTGGAAAGGTTTTGAGGCCGCGCTTGCCAGCGGCGCGATGAAGCTTGCGGGCAAGCCGACACTGACCCGCGCGCTGCACAAGGACGGACGCAAGCTCTACATCGAGATGACCTTTGCGCTGGTGCGGGACGCCGCTGGAGTGGTGCAGGGATCGGTGGCGATGGCACGCGACGTCACCGAGCGCGTCGAGCGCGAGCGTGCCGCCAAAGCCTCGCAAACTAAGCCTGCGCAAAATTCGTGATGCGGAATTGGCGCGCCGGCGTGCAGGGCTCCCTGCGTGCGGCTCAGCTTGTCCGTCACCGGATGCAGTGACACACTCGATCAGAACAACGATCGGGAGCGAACATGACCGCACCAGACCCCGCGCAGGAAGCTCAATGGAAACGCTGGCGCGCGGTTGCCGATCTCTATCACGCCTACTTCACCGGTCTGATCCTCACCGTGGTCACGCGTCGCGGCACGGCAGATGCTGCGGAGTTCGTCTTTCGCGTGTTCCGCCGCCAGCAGCAGGAGCGCTTCCTGCCGGGGCTGGAGAAGCTCGGGCTGAGCCATCTGCCGCCCGCCGTGGCAGCCGCGCAATATCACTATCTCTCGAACTGGATCGGCGGCGTGCACGTCGAATACATGTATGAGAGCGACCGCAAAGCCTGGATCCGCTATCCGCCGCCGCGCTGGATCTGGAAAGGCACTGCCATCTGCGGCGTGCCGGGCGAAGTCTCGCGCGCGATGCTGCGCGGCTGGCACGCCAACAACGGCGTGGCGCTCGGCGATACCAGATTGGGGTTCGTCTGCACCAAGCAGAGCGTCGACGGCCAGGACGGGCTCGAAGGCTACTATTATCAATATGACCAGCCCCTCGAGCTCGACCAGCGCCTCGTGTTCGCGCGGCACCTCGAAGCCCCGCTGTTCGATGCAGCCGCGGCTCCGGCGTTGCCGGTCGCAAGCTGGCCAAGGCCGAGACTGGAAAAAGCCTATCGCAACTATGCGATGGAATATGTGCGCACCGCCGCGCCCGTGATGGTGCAGCTGTTCGGTCCGGAGGATGCGGGCTATCTCCTGCACCTCACGGGCAAGCTGATCGGGATGCAATATTTCGATGAGGTCGCTGCGGCGCTGTCGATGGGCCGCGGCGGTGCGAGCGAATTCGCGACGTTCCTCAACGCGCTGTTTGTCGCGCAGGACGATGCGGCTGAGACGACGCAATCCGAGGGCACGTTCGAAATCCGTCAGCAGAGCTGGAGGTTGATGGAAGACGGCGCCGATAACCACTCCGCTTGCGCCAAGGTGCTGGCGGGGTTGTTCGAGGGGCTTGCGGCCGGGTGCGGCCGGCACATCGGCGTGCACCTGTCCCCGACACCGAGCGGTCGTCCGCCATTGCTCTGGACGATTGGGTAGACGACGGCGTCACCGCGCTGCCGCAGGGCACGCCTGCACCTAGCGCAGGAGGAATCGCTGCGCGTCGTGCTAACAAGCCTCTTGTTGCGCCCTGCGCGAACCAATTCATTGGCACACCCAAGCATTGCTGCGCCGGAAATGGCGCTTTGCCCGGAGAGGACATGTCAGACATCGCCGAAATCCCGGTCGATGAACAAGAGCGTCCGCTGCCGCCGCCTCCGCGCCCCGTGAGGAGCGCGCTGATGGACGGGCCGATCCTGCGCACGCTGCTCGGGCTGGCCTGGCCCAACGTGGTCGCGCTCTCAGCCGGCACCTGCACCGTGATTGCGGAGACCTCCTATATCGGACGGCTCGGCGTGGAAGCGCTGGCCGCGATGGCGCTGGTGTTTCCGACAGTGATCCTGACCATGACCATGTCAGGCGGTGCGATGGGCGGCGCGGTGGCCTCCGCCATCGCGCGCGCGCTCGGCGCGGGCGATCGCGAGCGTGCCGGGACGCTCGCCGCGCACGCGCTGCTGATCGGCATCAGCTTCGGCCTCGTCTTCATGCTGGGCATGCTGATCTTCGGGCCCAAGGTGCTTGAGATGCTCGGCGGCCGCGGCGACGTGCTGACGCATGCGATCGCCTACACCCAGGTGTTTTTCGGCGGCGCCGTGCTGCCCTGGCTGCTCAACACCATGGCCGGCGTCCTGCGCGGCACCGGCAACATGAAGCTGCCGTCGCTGTTGATCCTCAATTCCGCGGCCTGGCAGATCGTGCTCGGTGGCACGCTTGGCCTCGGCCTCGGTCCGGTGCCGCAATTCGGCATGCGCGGGGTCGCCGCCGGCGCGCTGATTGCCTATTGCATGAATATCGGCGTGATGGGCTGGTACCTGTTCTCCGGCCGCGCCCGCGTGACGCCGAAGCTGCGCGGACTTCGCATCCAATGGGCGATGTTTTTCGACATCCTCAAAGTGGGCGCCATCGCCTGCTTCTCGCCGCTGCAATCGGTGCTGACGATCTCGATCTTCACTCACATGCTTGCGAAATTCGGCACCGCGATCCTGGCCGGCTACGGCATCGGTGCGCGGCTGGAATTCCTGCTGACCTCGATCGCGTTCTCGTTCGGCATCGCCTCGGTGCCGATGATCGGCATGGCGGTCGGCGCCGGCCGCATCGCCCGCGCCCGGCGCATCGCCTGGATCGCAGCGGCGAGCGCCTTCGTCGCCGTCGGTGCACCGGCGTGCCTGGTCGCGGCCTTCCCCGATCTCTGGGTGAACATCTTCACGGACAGCGCGACCGTGCGCGCCACCAGCCACCAATATTTGTCGACAGTGGCGCCGTTCTACGCCTTCATCGGCCTCGCCTCGACGATGTATTTCTCGTCGCAGGGCGCTGCGAAGGTGATCGGCCCGGTGCTGGCGCAGACCGCGCGGCTGATCTACATCTCGGCTGTCGGCTGGTGGCTGTCGACGCATGATGCCACCGCGCAAAGCTTCTTCTGGCTGGCGGCGAGCTCGATGGTCGTGCTCGGCCTGCTCTCGTGCTCCAGCGTGGTGCTGACACGCTGGGGACCGCGCCAAACCAAACCTGCGATCAGGCCGGCTCTGTCGGCCGCCGCGGACTAGCGGTGCCTGTGGCGGCGATGGCCGCCACCACCGCCGACATTGGCAAGCCGCATCAGTTGCGGAATCATCGCCATCATGTCGCCGCCACCGGCGCCGCCGAGCATGCCCATGATATCGCCGCCGCCGATGCCGCCCATTCCGGCCGGCATGGTGCCGCCTCCACCCATCGGCGCGTAGCCGCCGTAATTGGGCGCGCCGAAACCGCCGCCGAGGTTGCCGGCGCCGAGGCCGCCAATGCCACCGCCGCCCATCATGCCAAGACCACCACCGCCATTCTCCATCATGCGGCTCATCATCGGGCCCATGGTCTGCATCATCATGCCGAAGCGGCGCTTGCCCATCTTGGCCTTCATCATCTCGAGCATCGGCGCCATCTGGGTCATTATGTCCTCGCCGCCGGCACCGCCGCCGCCGAAGAACTGCGCCTTTGCCGGCGCGCTCGAAATCGAAAACATCAGCAGCACGGCGGCCGCCTGGCAGATCACCTTGTCCGCACCTCTCATGGCCTGCTCCTCGCGTGCGTGGCGCCGCCGGGAGAGCGGAGCCAACCGGACGCACGGCGCCATCGTTATTGCGGACGAGGGCTGGGCTCTGTGAGAAAGATCACGCAGCTGCGGCCGGAAACGCGCGGTGTATGGCGGCGACGGCGTCCTTGGTCTGTCCCTGCACATAGGGCGCGAGCTCGTTCGGCAGCATGTCGATGATCCAGACCAGGCGGCATCTCGCCTCGCCCTCGGCGATCACCTGCACCGAGGCGCTGTAATGCTTCAGCCGCTCGTTGTTGATCGCGTAGACCAGCCGCTGCCGCGCATCGTCGCAATCGACCAGCACCTCGCGCGCCACCGATCCGTTGGCGAAGGTGACGATGCGCGTGTCGCCGTCGAGCGTGCAGGCCGTGACGAAGCCCGGCGCCAACCGCCGATGCAGCGCGCCGAAATCGCGCACGGCATCCCAGACGTCGCGCGCTGGGGCGTTGAGGGGAATGTCGTTGTGGATGGAGGCCATGATGCAATCCTGGTTGAGTTCCTTGATGTAGAGAAGCGAGCGATAGCGCCGTCATCCCAGCTGTCATCGCCCGACTCCATCGGGCGATCCAGTATTCCAGAGGCCGCTGTGATTGAATCGAGGAGCTGCGGCGTACTGGATACCCCGGTCAAGCCGGGGGATGACAGCGTGTGTGTGTGGTGAGGGCTGCCGCGTTCACACACAGACCGCCTCAACATTGTTGCCATCGGGATCGATCAAAAACGACGCGTAGTAAGTCGGGCTGTAATCCTTGCGCGGGCCGGCGCCGCCATTGTCGCGGCCACCGCTCTTCAAGCCCTCGCTGTGGAATGCCTTGACCGCGTCATGATCCCCCGCGCGAAACGCGATGTGCACGCCATCGGCTTTGCGCCCCTTGTTCAGGTGCAGCCACAGCGCCGGCTCGCCCTTCGGCCCGAAGCCGGCATAACCATCGCCACTCGAGCACACGACATAACCGAGCGGCGCCAGCACCGCGGTGTAGAAGCGCGTGGCGGCGTCGAGGTCGGCAACGCGCAATCCGATATGGTCGTACATGGTCGTCTCCATTGCCAAAGCGCGCCACAATCGGCGCGCGCCGGAGACGAACCTAGTCAGTTGAGGGCAAGCTGCTCTTGGAGAATCTTGCGCTCTCCCTTCGAAGCCTGGCGGAACTTGGTCGGCGATACACCAGCGGCGCGGTGGAAGGTGCGGACGAAGTTGGAGAGATCGCCGAAGCCGACGTCGTAGGCGATGTCGGTGACTGCGATGTCGTCGTCAGTCAGCAGCCGCGCCGCATGCCGCAGCCGCGAGCGCACCAGATATTGATGCGGAGTGACGCCGAGCACGGCGGAGAACAGCCGCAGGAAGTGGAAGGGGCTGAGGCCTGCCTGCCGTGCCGCCTGTTCGAGGTCGACCTCGGCATGCGAGTTGGCGTCGATCCAGAGCGCGGCTTCCACGGCGCGGCGGCGATCACGCGCCGTCGGTGTCGTCGGCTTGCGCGCCTTGCCCGACACGACATCGACGAAACGACCGGTGAGGATCTGCCCGACCTCGTCGAGACCGAGGTCGCTGTTGCCATCTGCCGCCGTCTGGGCGAGCTCGCCCAGCACCATCAGCTCGGGCAACGGTGGCGTCGCGCCGACCTGCCAGACGTCGCTCCGGCCGCCGAGCGCGTCGACCAGATCCTCGCTGAGGAAAAAGGACAGGCAGACGTCGCCGGCGACGTGCTCATGTGTGCAGGTGTATTCCTCGCCTGGCGCGCCGACCAGCATCGAGCCCGCCACCAGCTCGAAGAAGCCGGCGCGGCAATGACAGCCAAAGCTGCCGGCGCGGACATAGGCGATGGAATGGCCGGTGCGGCACTCCGCAAACGGGCTGTCGTCCGGTCCCGCGTCGCAGCGAAACTCGGAGACGGTCATCGAGGGGGTGGTCAGCAGCGTTGTTGCATCCATCCTCCCTATCTAGGTGGAGGGTCTCGGTGGGGCAACGGGCAGCAGGACGTCGAACAGCGTCTTGCTGGCGATCGGATGGGTGCCCTCCAGCGACAGCAGCCGCCGCTTGGAGATTACGCCGCCATAGGGCGAGAGCCGGTCGGTGTAATTGCCGGCCTCCAGCACCCGGTGGCAGGGCACGATCAGCATGTAGGGATTTTTCGCGATCGCCTGTGCCACCGAATGCGCGGCGCCGGAGGCGCCCAGCGCCTTGGCGATCTCGTGATAGGTGCGCGTCTCCCCGCGCGGGATGGCGCAGGCCGCCTCGTAGACCCGCCGGTTGAAGCCGGGCACCCCGCTCGCGTCCAGGCTGACCTCGGAAAAATCAGCATCGCTGCCCTGCAGCAAGCTCACGATGCCCTCGATCGCGAACTCGGCGTTCGCGGAAGGCCGCTGCTCGCGTGCCTCGGGATGGATCTGGAAAATCCGGCGGCGGGTGTCGATCTCCCGCGCCTCCGGCAACTGCACGGCGACGACCCCGGTGCTGCTCCAGATGATGCCGCAGCGCCCTATGGTCGTGTCGAATATCGCGTAGCCATGCCCCACCATACACACGCCCCCACGCAACGTACGCTCTCCCCAGACCGCGACCATAACACCGCCACAATCCGCCGCACCCAAAATCGTACCGGAAACTTAAGAAGGGGCGGGCGGGCTGCGCCAAAGCGCTTGGCGAGATGCGCCGTCTCGGCTAATCAGAGCGGGCGCAAGCTGCGCATCCGCGGGCGTAGTTCAATGGTAGAACGGCAGCTTCCCAAGCTGCATACGAGGGTTCGATTCCCTTCGCCCGCTCCATCCTTTAGTTCGGCAGGCTCCGCAGAAATTCCACGATCGCCGCGTTCACCTCCGCCGGCCGTTCCTGCTGCGTCCAGTGTCCGCACCCCGGTAGCATCTTGATCTCGCGTAATTGCGGCACCCATTGCTTCATGTTGGCAACGTGCTCGGCGGCGCCAGGGAAGGCCATGACCATGTCGTAGTCGCCGGCGATGAAGAGCGAGGGCACGACCACCTTGACGCCCTCGAAGGCGCCCTTCAGCTCCCAGTTGCGATCGATGTTGCGATAGTAGTTGAGCGGTCCGCGAAACCCACTATGGGCAAATTCGGCGCCGTAATAGTCGAGGTCCGCGCTGCTCAGCCACGACGGCAGCGGCACCTGCACCTTCGGCAGCATGCCGTCCTTGCGAGAGACCATGCCGACACCGGCGGTCCGCCCTTGACGCTCGGCATTGGCGCGGATCACCGCCGCGCCTTCGCCGGAACCGCCATAGAGCATCGCGCCGAGCGTTGCGCGCGTATCCCTTTCGAATTCTGCTTCGGCGACACCCGGCTCCTGGAAATACAGTTGATAGAACTGCGCATCCGCCGTCTGTGGCATTACGCTCGTCGGCCGCACCGGACTGCGTGGTCGATAGGGCACGCTAAGAATGGCGGCGGCGCGGAAGCGGTCGGGCCGCAGGCGCGCCGTGTGCCAGGCGATCGTCGCGCCCCAGTCGTGCCCGACGATGACGGCGTCCTTCGCCTCGAAAGCGTCGAGCACGCCGACGAGGTCGCCGACCATGTGGAGGATCGTGTACTGGTCGATCGCTTCGGGCCGGTCGCTCTTGCCGTAGCCGCGCATGTCAGGGGCGACCGCGTGGAAACCGGCTGCCCCCAGCGCCTCGAGTTGGTGACGCCAGGAGTACCAACCTTCCGGAAAGCCGTGGCAGAGCAGCACCATCGGCCCCTTGCCCTGCTCGGCGACGTTGAGGCTGATGCCGTTGGCCTTGATCGTCCGCTGCGTCGGTTCGCCCATGTCGCCGCCTCCCGGTCATCGTCGTTGGGTCTATCCTAGTCGGCCCTATAGGCTCCGCAAAGTTTCTAATATATTGGCCCCTCGCTTCCGGCACGCACGCATCGCCCAGCTTAAGCTTCTCGCGGCCCTGATGGGTGCGGTCCTCGTGTCGGCAATGTTCGGATCAGAGACCAGGACCTGTAAAGAAAATGGACCAGCAGAAACTCGATCGCGCGATCGGTCGTCGCTTGAAGACGCTGCGGACGCAGGCCGGCATGACGCTGAATGAGCTCGCAGGCCGCTCCGGCGTCAGCCGGGCGATGATCGGGCGGGTGGAGCGGGCGCAGAGCAGCGCGACGGCTGCGCTGCTGGGAAAACTCTGCGCCGCGCTCGACGTGTCGCTCAGCGACGTCGTCGCGCTGGCCGAAAAGCCGCCGGAGCGGCTGGTGCGGCTCGCCGACCAGCCGCACTGGCGCGATCCCGACAGCGGCTATCGCCGCCGTCACGCGTCGCCCACGGACGCGGCGAGCGGCATCGAGATCATCGTCGTCGATTTGCCGGCCGGTGCGCGGGTGCCATACAGCCCTTGGGGCCGCAATGCCTTCACCCAGCAGCTCCTGATGCTGGAGGGCGCGATCGCCGTGCACATCGACGCCAAGGCGGTTCGCCTGCGCGAAGGCGACTGTCTCGACTTCGATGTGATGCGCGCGGTGATCTTCGAGAACGAGACCAGACAGGACGCGCGCTACGTCATCATCACGCGCCGCGGCGCGTCCTACGGCAAGATGTGAGACCGTGACGATGCAGATCCGCACCGGCGACACCTTTGATCCGCGCGTCATCGCGCTGCTCGATCATCACGTCACGGCGGCGCGGGCGCAGACCGCGCCGGGCAGCGCCCATGCGCTCGATCTCTCCGGACTGCGCGCGCCCGACATCGCGTTCTGGACCGGCTGGGACGGCGAGACGCTGGTCGCCGTCGGTGCGCTGAAGACGCTGTCAGCCGAGCACGGCGAGGTGAAGTCGATGCACACGCTCCAGACCACGCGGCGGCGCGGCTTTGGCGGTGAGATGCTCCGCCACATCGTCACAGAAGCCCGCGCGCGCGGCATGGCGCGGCTCAGCCTCGAGACCGGCTCGTGGGACTATTTCAAGCCGGCGCTCGCGCTCTACCGGGCGCATGGCTTTGTCCTCTGCGGCCCGTTCGAGGGCTATGTCGAGGATCCCAACAGCCTGTTCCTGACCCTCGACCTGTCGGCCAGCCGATAGCTCAGGAGCGCGTCTCCTCGATCCTGTCGAGCACGCGCTCGGGAGCGATGTCGCGGCTTGCCTCCTCCAGATCCCGTTTCGAGTCGGGCTGGACATCGAGCCGCTCGGCGATCTGCGTAAGGAGGCGGGCAACCTTGGTCAATTCGTGCTCGGCGAGAAGGCTGATCTGGAGATCGAGATCGGCGCGCTTGTCCGCTGCTGCACTCATGCGGTTCTGCGAGATCAGCACGAATGTCGACAGGAAGATCGCCTCGACCGAAGCAATCATCGCCAGCACTACGAAGCTCTCGTCCCAGGCCGGGATTCCCGGCAGCCAATGCAGATTGGCGATGATCCAGAAGCCGAACACAGCGACATGGAGATAGACGAACGCCATGCTGCCGGTGAACGCCGTGATCGCATCGGCAAGCTTTTCCTGACCCTTGGCAGCGCGCTGCTCCCGGCGGCGGCGCTCGACCAGAGCCTGGATGTTGCGCTCGAGCGTCGGGCTCAATCCCTCGCCCGGATCATGGGTGATATCGTTATGCACAGGGCGGCAACGGCGGACGGGAAAGGCTGTTCCTGGGCTGAGCTGCGGGAAAATGCTGCCGCCTCTCAAAATGAGTTGCGTACCTCAAAACACCTCTGCTAGCCTTCAGCCATGGCCGAGACGCTCACCACGACCGCGCTGACGCTGAAGGACATCGCCCGCCAGGCCGGCGTCAGCCTCGCGACGGTGGACCGCGTCCTGCACAATCGGCCGGGCGTGCGGCCGGATACGGTCCGGCGCGTCAAGGAGGCGATCGAGCGCAATTCGTTCCAGCCGCACGTGGCCGCCGCCGAGCTCGCCCGCGGCCGCGCCCGCCGTTTCGCCTTCGTGATGCCGTCGGGGCCGAACCCGTTCATGCAGCAGATCCAGGATTATCTCGGCGAGATGTCGGGCTGGTTGTCGTCCCGCCGCCTTGGCGTCGAGACCGTCGCGACCGACGTGTTCGATCCGTCCATGCTCGCGGCATCCCTGGAAGGGCTCTCGGATGATTACGACGGTGTCGCTGTGGTGGCGCTGGATCATCCCAGGGTCCGCGCCGCGATCGACGATCTCGTCGATGCCGGCGCCAAGGTCGTGACGCTGGTCTCGGACGTGCCGTCGTCGCGCCGGCACCATTATGTCGGCATCGACAACATTGCTGCGGGGCGGACTGCCGGCGCGCTGGTCGGGCGGCTGGTCGGACAAAAGTCCGGCAAGGTCGCGATCGTCGCGGGCTCGCAGGGCCTGCGCGATCATGCCGAGCGCATTTTTGGCTTCAACCAGGTGATGGCGTCGGAATTCCCCGGCCTCACCGTGCTGCCGGTGCTCGAAGGGCGCGACGAGGACGCGCGTTCGGAGCAGGTGTTGACGCGGCTGTTGAGCCGGCATGCCGACATCGTGGGTCTTTATAATGTCGGCGCCGGTACGCAAGGCGTCGCCAACGTGTTGAATGAAAAGGCGTTGAGCGATGCCAGTCGCGACAAGCAGGCGGTGTTCGTCGGACACGACCTCACCGCGTTGACGCGTCGGCTGCTGCTGCAGGGCGTGATGCATGCCGCGATTTCGCAGAACCCCGGACATGAAGCGCGCGCCGCCGTACGTGTGCTGCTCGCGCTCGCCCGTGGCGAGCCGATCTTGCGCGAACAGGAGAAGATCAGGATCGACATCGTGATGCGGGACAATCTGCCTTAGCGGCAGGTGGAATTCAAAACGACCCGTTGCGGGCAAGGCGACTTTGAGTTCGCGCACCGCAACAGGCGAAAGGGAGGACGGCGTGTATCTCGGAATCGACATCGGCACATCGGGTGTGAAAGCGGTGCTCGTCAGCGAAGCCGGCGCTGTTGTCGCGACGGCGGCGCGCGAGCTTGCGCTCTCGCATCCGGCGCTGCTGTGGTCCGAGCAGGATCCCGATGCCTGGGTCGATGCGGCGGTCGGCGCGGTCGACGATCTTGCCGCCCGCCATCCCCGCGAGGTCGCGCGGGTGCGCGGCATCGGACTATCCGGCCAGATGCATGGCGCGACGCTGCTGGACGAGGACGGAGCGCCGCTGCGTCCCGCGATCCTCTGGAACGACGGTCGCTCGCATGCCGAATGCGTCGCGCTGGAGCGGCGCTGCCCGTCGTTGCATACGATCGCCGGCAATCTGGCCATGCCCGGCTTCACCGCGCCGAAGCTGCTCTGGGTCGCCAGGCACGAGCCGAAAATCTTCGCGCGCGTCGCAAAGGTGCTGCTGCCGAAGGCCTATGTCCGCTATCGCCTGACCGGCGAGATGGTCGAGGACATGTCGGACGCGGCCGGCACGCTATGGCTCGACGTCGGTCTGCGCCGCTGGTCGCCCCTGCTGCTGCATGCCACCGGGCTCGATCTCCATCACATGCCACGCCTGGTCGAGGGCAGCGACGTCAGCGCGACGCTCGCGCCGGACTACGCTCAACGCTGGGGCATGACTAGGGATGTCGTGGTCGCCGGCGGCGCCGGCGATAATGCCGCGAGCGCGATCGGGCTCGGCGCCATCGCGCCGGGCGATGCGTTTCTGTCGCTTGGCACATCCGGCGTGGTGTTCCGCGTCACCGATCGGTTTGCACCGGCGCCGGCCGCGGCGGTCCATGCGTTCTGTCACGCGCTGCCCGGCCGCTGGCATCAGATGGGCGTGATGCTGTCGGCGGCGGCTTCGCTGGCCTGGCTCGCGGGCGTGATGGAGACGCCGGCGCCAGCGCTGCTGGCGCCGCTCGGCGAGCGCGTCGATGGACCGAGTCCGGTCAAATTCCTGCCTTATCTCGACGGCGAGCGCACGCCGCACAACGATGCCGCCGCCAGCGGTGCCTTCGTCGGCCTGCGCGGTGCGACCGGGCGCTCCCAGATCGTTCAGGCCGTCCTCGAAGGCGTCGCCTTCGCTGCGCGCGACAATCTGGCGGCACTGAGCGCGGCGGGCGGGCCGCTTCCCGAGGTTGATCTCGTCGGCGGCGGCTCGCGCTCGCCGCTGTGGGCGCAGATCTGCGCCGATGTGCTCGGCATCCCCGTCCACCGCGTCGAGGAGGGCGAGGTCGGAGCGGCGCTCGGCGCCGCCAGGCTCGGACGGCTCGCCGCCACCGGCGAAGACGCGGCTGCGGTTTGCACCCGTCCGCGGCGGCTCGCGAGCTTTACGCCTCGCGCATCGGTCAGCGCGGCCTATGACGAGGCCTATCGCCGCTGGCGCGAACTTTATCCCGCGTTGAAGGAGTGTGCCTGAGTGACTGCGTCAGTGAAATTCTTCGATACAAGCGTACCTGTCGCCTTCGCCGGCGGAGATGCCGGCAACACGCCTGCCTTCCGCTGGTACGACAAGGACCGCCTCGTCCATGGCCGCAGGATGGAAGACCATCTGCGCTTTGCGGTCTGCTATTGGCACTCGTTGTGCTGGCCCGGCGGCGATCCCTTTGGCGGCGAGACGTTCCTGCGGCCCTGGCATCACGGCGCCGATGCGATGGCGCAGGCGCGCGCGAAGGCCGACGTCGCCTTCGAGCTGTTTCGCCTGCTCGACGTGCCCTTCTTCACCTTCCACGACGTCGATGCGGCGCCGGAAGGCAACTCGCTTGGCGAATCTGTTGCCAACCTCAATGCCATCGCCGATCTGTTCGAAGCGAAGATGGCCGCAAGCAAGGTGCGCCTGCTCTGGGGCACCGCCAATTTGTTCACGCATCGCCGCTACATGGCGGGCGCGGCCACCAATCCAGACCCGGAGATATTCACCTATGCCGCCGGCCAGGTCCGCGCCGCGCTGGAGGTGACGCACAGGCTCGGCGGCCAGAACTACGTGCTGTGGGGCGGGCGCGAGGGCTACGAGACGCTGCTCAACACCGATCTCAAGCGCGAGCTCGACCAGCTCGGCCGCTTCGTCTCGCTGGTGGTCGAGCACAAGCACAAGATCGGCTTCAAGGGACCGATCCTGATCGAGCCGAAGCCGAAGGAGCCGACCAAGCACCAATATGATTTCGACGTCGCCACCTGCTACGGCTTCCTCGCGCGTTACGACCTGCTGAAGGACGTCAAGCTCAACATCGAGCAGAACCACGCCATCCTCGCCGGCCACTCCTTCCATCACGAGGTCGCGCTGGCGGAGGCGCTGGGTGTGTTCGGCTCGCTCGACATCAACCGCGGCGACGATCTGCTCGGCTGGGACACTGACCAGTTCGCGATGAACGTGCCCGAGCTTGCCCTGGTGTTCCACGAGCTCCTGAGCCGCGGTGGCTTCAGCTCCGGCGGGCTCAATTTCGACGCCAAGATCCGCCGCCAGTCGATCGATCCCGACGATCTGATCCATGCCCATGTCGGCTCGATGGATGCCTGCGCGCGGGCGTTGCTCGCCGCTGCGGACATGCTCGAAGCCGGCGTGCTCACTGGGCCGCTCGCGAAACGCTACGAGGGATGGGCCGGGCCTGAAGGCCGCGCCATTCTCGGCGGCCAGCGCTCGCTTGCCGAACTTGCCGACCGCGCGCACGGCCCGGGCTTTGACCCGCAGCCGCGCTCGGGCCGGCAGGAATATCTGGAATCCCTCGTCAACCGCTACGTCTGAGGAAGGCCGCTGATGACAAATGCACAAGCGACACCGGTCCTCGAGCTGACCGGCATCGGCAAGGAGTTCGGCGCGATCCGCGCGCTGCATGATGTCGACATGCAGGTCCTCCCCGGCGAAGTCGTCGGCCTGATGGGCGACAACGGCGCGGGCAAGTCGACGCTGGTCAAGATCATCGCCGGCAATTTCCGCCCCAGCCACGGCGAAATCCGCTTCGCCGGCAGCGCCGTCCATTTCAACCGGCCCGTCGATGCCCGCGGCGTCGGCATCGAGGTGGTCTATCAGGACCTTGCGCTCGCCGACAATCTCACCGCAGCGGCCAACGTGTTTCTCGGGCGCGAGCTGAAGCGCAGGATCGGGCCGTTCGCGTTGCTCGACCACAAGGCAATGGCGGCGCGTGCGCTGGAGCTGTTCGGCGAGCTGCGCTCGGAGACGCGCCCCGACGATCTCGTCAAGCAGATGTCGGGCGGCCAGCGCCAGGCGGTTGCGATCGCGCGGACGCGGCTCTCCAACGCGAAGCTGGTGATGATGGACGAGCCGACGGCCGCGATCTCGGTCCGCCAGGTCGAGCAGGTGCTCGGCCTGATTCACCGGCTGAAGGAGCAGGGCGTTGCCGTGATGCTGATCTCGCACCGCATGCCCGACGTGTTCGCGGTGTGCGATCGCGTCATCGTCATGCGCCGCGGCGAAAAGCGGGCCGACAAGCCCATCCACCAGACCTCCCCCGAGGAAGTCACCGCCCTGATCACCGGCGCGAAGGAGGCGGCGTGATGGCCATGCCCATGGAATCTCCGATCACCTTCTCGAACATCGGCAAGATTAGATGGTGGCAGCGCGGCATTTTCGCGTCCCAGACCGGCTATGTCCTGCTCGCGCTGGCGGTGCTGCTGGTGGTCATGCATTTCGCCAGCCCGTACTTCTTCACCGAGGGCAACATGCAGAACGTGGCGAAGAATTTCTCCTTCATCGCTATCGCTACCCTCGGCGTCACCTTCGTGATCATCACCGGCGGCATCGATCTGTCGGTCGGCTCGATGATGTGCTTCTCCGCCATGATCACCTCGATGGTGATGACCGAGCTGTCGGCGCCCGGCTCGCCGGCGGGATCCCTGTTCGTGCACATGGCGGCCGACGGCAAGACCGTGCTCGCCAATGTCCCTGGCCTGATCCTGGTGGTCTCGCTCCTCGCCGGCCTCGGCGTCGCGCTGCTCGCCGGCCTCGTCAACGGCTTCTGTATCGCGGTGCTCGGCCTGTCGCCGTTCGTCACCACCCTCGGCATGCTCTCGATCGTGCGCGGGCTCGGCTATGTCGTCTCCAACGGACGGGGCAGCTTTCCCGGTGGGCCGGATGCCGGTTATTTCTACGCGCTCACCTCCGGCGACGTGCTCGGCGTGCCCGTGCCATTCATTTATCTGATCGTCCTCGCGCTGGCGATGGCCGTGGTGCTGCACCACAGCTCGTTCGGCCGTCACGTGTTCGCGCTCGGCGGTAACGAGAAGGCGGCCGAACTCACCGGCATCCCGGTCGTGCGGGTGAAGATCGAGGTTTATGTGATCTGCGCGCTCGCCGCAGGCCTCCAGGGCATCATCATCTCGGGCTGGCTCGGATCGGCGCCGGCCAACATGGCGACGTCCTACGAGCTCAACGTGATCGCTGCGGCCGTCATCGGCGGTGCCAATCTCGCCGGCGGCATCGGTGGTCCACTCGGCGCCATCGTCGGCTGCGTGCTGCTCGAGGTGATCCGCAACGGCCTCGTGCTCGCCCAGGTCAGCTCCTACTGGCAGCAGACGCTGGTGGGCGTGATCATCATCCTGGCCGTATTGGTCGACCGCATCCGCTCGCGGATGATCTGAAACGACGTCGTTCCGGGACGGCAACGAAAATGCCGCCTGTCCACTTCCCGGACGATCTTGAGAGGACAGGCGCCAAAGAAGGGTGGAGGAGACGATGAGGAAATTTCTACTTGCCGGCATCGCGGTGGCGATGATGGCTACGCCGGCGTTTGCCGCAAACTACCGGTTCGTGATCGTGCCCAAGGCGATGAACAATCCGTTCTTCGACTTCGCGCGCGACGGCTGCCTGAAGCGTGCCAAGGAGCTCGGCAATATCGAGTGCATCTACAAGGGGCCGGTCGAGCACGAGCCGGCGACGCAGGCCCAGATCATCCAGGACTTCGTCACCCAGAAGGTCGACGGCCTCGCCATCTCGGTTGCCGACGTCGCGGCGATGACCAAGTCGATCGACGCGGCGACCGCGGCCGGCATCCCTGTCATCACCTTCGACGCCGATGCGCCCCGCGCCAAGCGCATCGCCTATATCGGCACCAACAACAAGGAGTTCGGCGTCGCCCTCGGCAAGGAGCTCCTGAAGCTGCGGCCCGACGGCGGCAAATACGCCATGGTTTCGGGTGGTCCCGGCGCCAAGAACCTCGCCGAACGCGTTGACGGCGTGCGCGAGGCGCTGAAGGGCTCGAAATGGACCGAGGTCGCGGGCTCTCCAACGTTCTGCAACGACGATCCCGCGCTGGCGGTTCAGCAGATGACTGACATGCGTACCGCGACGCCCGACCTCGCCGCAATCGTTCCCATCGGCGGCTGGCCGATGTTCGCCCCCGAAGGCTTCAAGGCCTTCGCGTCCGGGTACAAGAAGGATATCGATTCCGGCAAGTTCACGCTTGTCGTGGCCGATACGCTGAAGATGCAGCTCGAGCTGTTGCGCGATGGCTACGCCAATGCGCTGGTCGGCCAGCGTCCGTTCGAGATGGGCGAGAAGGCGATGGACACGCTGCTCGCCATCAAGAGGGGCGAGAAGGTGCCGGAGATCGTTTATACCGGCCTCGATCTCGTGACCAAGGACAACGTTGCGCAGATGTTGAAGTAGGAGCGTCGCCAGCCCCACGCTCCTGCGTGCCTCTCCCGCTTGCGATTTTCGCAAGCGGGAGAGATGATTTTGGCTGTTGGGGAGGACTGTTGAGGCAATGGGAATGAAAAGGTCGCGGCTCGGCTCGCTCGATGTCACCTCATTCGGCCTCGGTTCTGCCCCGCTCGGCGGATTGTTCACCCCCGTCAGCGATGCCGATGCGGAAGCGACCATCGCAAGCGCCTGGTCGCTCGGAATCCGCTTCTTCGACACCGCGCCGCTCTACGGCTTTGGCCTCGCGGAGCGACGCCTTGGCGCATTCCTGCGGCAACAACCCCGTGACTCCTACGCGATCTCGACCAAGGTCGGCCGTCTACTGCGTGCGCCCGATGGCGCTGCCGCCGAGGACGAGCATTACAAGGGCACGTCGCGCGAGCGGCCGGTGTTCGATTTCAGTTATGACGGCGTGATGCGGTCGGTGGAGGAAAGCCTGGCGCGGCTTGGGCTCGACCGCGTCGATGTCCTGCTCGTGCATGATCCCGACGATCACTATGACGACGCCGTCGCCGGCGCCTTCCGCGCGCTCCAGCGCCTGCGCGGGGACGGTACCGTCAAGGCGATCGGTGCCGGCATGAACCAGTCGGACATGCTGGTCCGGTTTGCAGAGGCCGTTCCGGTCGACTGCTTCCTGCTCGCCGGCCGCTACACGCTGCTCGACCAGGGCGCGCTGGATGCGCTGTTCCCGGTCTGCGCGGCGAAGAATATCGGCATCCTGCTCGGCGGCATCTACAACAGCGGCATCCTGGCCAATCCGCACACGGGCGCGAAGTTCAATTATCAGGATGCCGATGCGGCACTCGTCGCCCGCGCGCTCACGCTCGACGAGCTCTGCCGCAAGCACGGCACCGAGCTGAAAGCCGCCGCGCTGCAGTTCTGCATGGCCCATCCGGCAGTCACGGTCGCCGTGACGGGCGCGCGCAACGCCGCGGAAATTGCCGACAACATCGCGATGTCGGAGATGGCGGTGCCGGCGGCGTTCTGGCAGGAGCTGCGTGGGCGAAAACTCGTCGACGCCCGCGCGCCATTGCCGGCCGGAGCGTAAGGCATGATCGTCGACGCTCACCAGCATTTCTGGGATCCGGCGCGCGCCGACTATCCCTGGATGGACGCGCCCGAGCTCACGCCGATCCGGCGTGCCTTCGGTCCGGCCGATCTCGCGCCGCTTTTGAGCGCGAACGGCATCGACGCGAGCATCCTGGTGCAGTGCCGCTCCGCGCTGGCTGAGACCGAGGAATTCCTGCGGATCGCGCATGCGACGCCCTCGGTGATCGGCGTCGTCGGCTGGGCCGATCTGACCGACGCTGCACTTGGCGATACGCTGGAGCAGTTGCGTGCTTCGCCCGGCGGCGACAAGCTGGTCGGCATCCGCCACCAGGTCCATGACGAGGCCGACTCGGATTGGTTGTTGCGCGAGGACGTTCAGCGCGGCCTCACGGCCGTGTTCGCGCACGATCTCGCCTACGATTTCCTGGTCCGCACCCGCGAGCTGCCGGCCGCGATCGCAACCGCGCAAGCGTTCCCGCAGGCGCGCTTCGTGCTCGACCACGCAGCCAAGCCGCCGATCGCCGATGGCGGAAGCACTGGATGGTCCAACGGCATCGCGGCACTCGCGGCCTGCGGCAATGTCTGGTGCAAGGTCTCGGGGCTGGCGACGGAAGCGGTGTGGAGCGACTGGAATGCGGAACGGCTGTTTCCGTTCGTCGCGCACGCCGCGACATGCTTCGGCGAGGATCGCCTGATGTTCGGCTCGGACTGGCCGGTATGTTTGCTCGCGGGGAGCTATGGTGAGATCACGGGCGCGCTGGGGGCCTGCCTGATGAAGCTCGGGCCGCAGGTGCGGGAGAAGGCGTTCGGCGTGAATGCGAAGGCTGCGTATCGGTTGGCGATTGGTTGAAGCCGCCAGCGCGCGTGTCGCTCAGTGTTTGTCCCCAAACACCCGATCCAGCGCCGCATCGTACGTCGTCTGCACCAGCTCCGGATGCAGCTTCGCCAGCGCCTCCATCATCACGCCGGAATTGATCTCGAGCACGCGCCAGACGCCGTCGACGTGCACGAGGTCGATCGAGGCGAAGGTGATGCCGATGGCCTTGGCGGCGTTGATGGCGAGCTTTGCGCAGGCTGTGCGAAGATCGCCGTCCTGCATCAGCACGGGCTTCGCGCCCGCATCGAGATTGTGCCGCCAACCCGAGCCACGCTGCTTGCTGTAGACGACGAGTGGCACATCATCGAGCAGGACCACGCGTACTTCGTCCTCGATCACGGCATAGGGTGAGATCACGAGTCCGGCGCTCATCGAAAAGGCTTCGCCAACCGCATGATCGAGCTCTGTTTCCGTCGTGACCCTGAAGACGGATCGTCCCGACGTCCCCTCGTTCGGCTTCACCACCACGCCTTGCGGATTGTCGCCAAGCAGCGCCAGCATTGCCTCTCGCCAGCCAACGCCGACAACCTTCTCGCCCAACTTCGGATTGAGGAACAGGCGATGGGGAATGCAGGGCACGCCCTCGAGCGCCAGCACCTCGGCGGTGGCCGATTTGTCATTGGCCAGGCGGTGCGCGATGGCGCTGTTGAGGCCGATGTCGTAGCCGAACGCGAAGTGGCGCTGCTCGCCCCGGCGCATCGCGAGCAGCCAGCCATCGGCGCGGACATCGAGCGCGATGCCATGGGTTACGCAATAGCGCTTGATCGCCTGCACGAAGATCCGCTCGCCGCTCGCCATCTGTCTCTGTCGCCGGTCCTAGTCGCCAGTTCCGGTCGATCTTGGCGCCAAAAGCCGCAAAAATCGGGGAAACGACGCTAAACGGGGGTGAAATCAGAGCTATTCTTAATGAAATTCTCGCGAGCGCTACGGAAATTAAGTGCTGTATTCGAGCCTGGGAGGGAAAAGAAATTGCCTTCCGAATGCGCTGGACAGCAGATCCATTAATGATGTGACCATTTCCGCCGCAAATGCCGGTTTGACCGGCATCAATTGCATCCGGAACGAGGTTGATTATTGGTCTCAATGGCGTAGATCACACTCGCGAAATCCTCCGCCATGGCAATGGTGTCCGCTCCGCTTTCAGGGGCCGGGCAACGCTTTTGCCCTAAAACCGCAATTATTCGGAATATCGAAAATCATGAGCGCGTTTTACCGAGAGAAGGTTCTTTCCGTCCAGCACTGGACCGACACCCTGTTCAGCTTTCGCGCAACCCGCGATTCCGGCTTCCGCTTCCAGAACGGCCAGTTCGCGATGATCGGCCTCGAGGTTGAGGGCCGCCCGCTGCTCCGCGCCTACAGCATGGCGAGCGCTAATCACGAGGAAGAGCTCGAGTTCTTCTCGATCAAGGTTCAGGACGGCCCGCTGACGTCGCGTCTCCAGAAGATCAAGGAAGGCGACACCATCCTGGTCGGCCGCAAGGCGACCGGCACGCTGATCACGGACAATCTCATTCCCGGCAAGCGGCTGCTGCTGCTCTCGACCGGCACCGGCCTCGCGCCCTTCGCCAGCCTGATCAAGGATCCCGAGGTTTACGACCAGTTCGACAGCATCGTGCTGGTGCACGGCTGCCGCCAGGTCTCCGAGCTCGCCTATGGCGAGAAGCTCGTCGCCGGTCTTCGCGAGGACGAACTGTTCGGGGAGTTGCTCGCGGACAAGCTCATCTACTACCCGACCGTGACCCGCGAGCCGTTCAAGAATCGCGGCCGCATCACCGACCTCATCAGCTCCGAGCAGATCTTCAACGACATCGGCCAGGGTCCGCTCGACATCGCGACCGACCGCATCATGATGTGCGGCAGCCCGGCGATGCTCGAAGAGCTGAAACTGATGTTCGAAGGCCGCGACTTCGTCGAGGGCTCGGGCAACAAGCCCGGCCATTTCGTGATCGAAAAGGCGTTCGTCGAGCGGTAGGCCCTCTCGGTCTCGTCCTGGCAAAAGCCAGGACGCTTGCCTGAGTAAAGCGCCTTGACCGGTTAATGCCCGTCCCTCCCGAGCCCTGCTGCACCGCAGCAGCCCGCCCATCGGGCTGATTGATTTGTCCCCGCCGAATTCGCTAGCGTGAAACAACCGCCGCGTCATATCCGTATGACAGGCGCGGGCGTATCGTACCGCCTCATGCTGGCGAGAGGATGGGAATCGTGGCCGACGAGAACAAAACGCAGGAATCGCCCAACCCGTCGGTCAAACGGCTGCCGCTGGCGGAAGAGGGGATCATGGAAACCCTGCTGCTGCCATTCTCTCCGCGCTTCATCGTCCTGACGATCTGCGCGGTGGTCACTGCGCTGCTGACCGGCATCGGATTTGCCGATGGCAAGATCTTCGACATTCTGCTGATCCCGATCCTGATCTTCGGCGCGCTGACGGCGCTTGGCGTCCGCGACCTCATGCAGAAGGGCCACGCCGTTCTGCGCAACTACCCGATCTCGGCCCATATCCGTTTTTTGCTCGAAGAGATACGCCCGGAGATGCGGCAGTATTTCTTCGAGAGCGAGAAGGACGGCATGCCGTTCTCGCGCGACATCCGTGCGGTGGTCTATCAGCGCGCCAAGATGCAGCTCGACAAGCGTCCGTTCGGTACCCAGGAGGACGTCTACCGCCAGGGTTATGAGTGGATGCATCACTCGGTCTCGCCGAAGACGCATGCCGAGGAGAAATTCCGCGTCAGTATCGGCGGCCCGGATTGCGCCAAGCCGTATTCGGCTTCGGTATTCAACATTTCCGCCATGAGTTTTGGCGCGCTCAGCCCGAACGCCGTGCGCGCGCTGAATGCCGGCGCCAAGAAGGGCGGCTTCGCGCACGACACCGGCGAGGGCGGCTTCAGCCCCTATCACGCGGAGATGGGCGGCGACATCATCTGGGAGATCGGTTCGGGCTATTTCGGCTGTCGTCATCTCGACGGCGCCTTCGATCCCGAAGCCTTCGCGCGCGTCGCGACCCAGGACCAGATCAAGATGGTCGAGCTCAAGATCAGCCAGGGCGCCAAGCCCGGTCATGGCGGCGTGCTGCCGGCGGCGAAAGTCTCGGAGGAGATTTCCAAGATCCGCGGGGTCGCCATGGGCGAGGATTGCATCTCGCCGGCCTCGCATCGCGCCTTCTCGACGCCTGTCGGCATGATGAAGTTCATCGGCGAGATGCGAAAGCTCTCCGGCGGCAAGCCGACGGGCTTCAAGCTGTGCATCGGTCATCCGTGGGAATTCCTGGCGATCTGCAAGGCGATGATCGAGACCGGCATCTATCCCGACTTCATCGTTGTCGACGGCAACGAGGGTGGCACCGGCGCCGCGCCGCTGGAGTTCATGGACCATCTGGGCATGCCGATGCGCGAGGGCGTCAGTTTCGTCCACAACGCGCTGATCGGCATCAACGCGCGCGACCGCATCAAGATCGGCGCCTCCGGCAAGATAGCCACCGCGTTCGACATGGCGCGCGCCATGGCGATCGGCGCGGACTACTGCAATTCGGCGCGCGGCTTCATGTTCTCGCTCGGCTGCATCCAGTCGCTGAGCTGCCACACCGACCGCTGCCCGACCGGCGTCGCGACGCAGGACCCGACGCGGGCGCGCGCACTCTATGTGCCGCTCAAGATCGACCGCGTGCACAATTATCACCTGGCGACGCTGCACTCGCTGACCGAGCTGATCGCCGCGGCCGGTCTCGAACATCCGCAGCAGCTGCGCCCGATCCACTTCTCCCAGCGCACCTCGACGACGGACGTGAAATCCTTCGCGCAGCTTTATCCGTCGCTGCGTCCGGGCGAACTGCTCGAAGGCACCGAAGACCCACGCTTCCGGGACGCCTGGCGGATGGCACGGACGGAGACGTTCCAGCCGGCGCTGTAGGACGCCGGTCCACTTGCAGGGCCGCGGCCGCGCGCGCAAAAGCATCGCGAGGGGGGTGCGTTTAACGTTTGATTCAACTTTGGGTGTAGATTGTTCCCATGGACGAGCGGCGCGACAAGGCAAGGCATCGCGTGCTGAAGGCCGGAACGATCGAGTTCGGCGGCGGCGGCGCGATCGACTGCACTATCCGCAACCTGTCAGATACCGGCGCCGCGCTCGACGTCAGCAGTCCCGTCGGCATCCCCGACCATTTCAGCCTGCTTGTGCGGGCCGACGGAAAACATCTCGCCTGCACCGTGATCTGGCGCAAGGAAAAGCGGATCGGGGTGAGGTTCGGGTGAGGGTCTAGAGTTTGGCGCAAGCTCTAACCACAAACTCCGCCGTCGTCCCGGACAAGCGCCAGCGCAGATCCGGGACCCATACCGCGTGATCTGTCGATCATGCGCAGACAGCAGCACCGCGCAACTACCAGTCTTCGCCAAGCTCAATCCTGTGGCTATGGGTCCCGGATCTGCGCTCCGCTTCGCTGCGCTTCCGGGACGACGAGAGTGGCTCACCCCGTCTCTACTTCGCTCCGCCGGCTCGCCAGAATCTTGTCGATCCTCCGCCCGTCGAGATCGACCACCTCGATGTGCCAATCGCCAAAGTCGAAGGCGTCGCCGACATCAGGCAGCACGTTGAACTGTTGCAGCACGAGGCCGGCGACGGTGTTGTAGCGGTGCGGCGGCAGTTCGATGCCGAGCAGCTCGCCGAATTCGTCGACCGGCATCCAGCCTGAGACCAGCAGCGAATCGTCCGCGCGCTTGACGTAGGCCGGTTCCGGCGGGCCTTCCTCGGAATGGAAGGCACCGACAATGGATTCCAGAATGTCAGCCGTCGTCACGATGCCTTCGAAGGCGCCGTATTCGTCGTAGACGAGGCCGACATGCACCGGTGCAGCCTTCAGGATCGCCAGCACGTCGCGGGCATCGGCCGAGGCGGGAATGCCGGGCGCCTCGCGGACCAGCACGCGCAAATCCGGCGTGCGCTCGTTCATGAAGGCCACCAGCAGGTCCTTGGCTTGAAGCACGCCAATCGGCTTGTCGCGGTCGCCGTCGGACACCGGAAAGCGCGAATGCGGACTCTTGGCGATGGTCGCTTGAATGCTTTCCGGCGTATCGTTCAGGTCGATCTCGTTGACCTCCGTGCGCGGCGTCATAATCGCGCCGACCGGCCGGTCGCCGAGCCGCATCACGCCCGCGATCATCTCCTTTTCACCTGACTCGAGCACGCCTGCGTTTTCGGCTTCGCTGACGAGATGATGGATCTCATCTTCTGACACTTTTTCTTCAGACTTGCCGCCATGGCCGAGCAGCGTGAGGATCAGCTTGCCGGAGAGATCGAGCAGGAAGACCAGCGGCAGCGAGACCTTCGCAAGCACGTGCATCGCGGGTGCAACCCTGACCGCGATGCTCTCGGGGTCGCGCAGCGCCACCTGCTTCGGCACCAGCTCGCCGACGATCAGGGTGGCGTAGGTGATGAGCGTGACGACCAGCCCCACTCCGACGATGTCGGCAATTCCTGCGGACAGGCCGAGCTCGAGCAGCCATTGCGTCAGCCGCTGTCCGAGCGTCGCGCCCGAGAACGCGCCGGAGAGCACGCCGACCAGCGTGATCCCGATCTGCACCGTCGAGAGGAATTTGCCGGGATCGGCCGCGAGCGTCAGCGCCCGCTCGGCGCCGCGGACGCCCTTGGCGGCGAGCATCGACAGCCGGGCCGGGCGCGACGAGACCACGGCCAACTCGGACATGGACAGCAAGCCGTTGATGACGATCAGGACGACGACGATGGCGAGTTCGGCGGAGAGCATTGATGTTCCGAGGTAAGGGAGTGTGGCGCGGATGGCCGCACAGGTCTTGATATAGGTATTCGAGGAAGAAATGCCGATGATTCTGTCCCATCGGGCATCGCGAAGGAACTTCGGCGACCCCGTCCCCGAAGGCACTCCCCAATACCCCGCGGAACTACGGGCATGCCGTTGCTTAACGGGCTCTTAGCGGCCACCAGCTAGGTCTCGGCATTTGCAGGAATGTATTCGGGGATCAGAATGCGGATCGGGAAGCTCTTTGCGCTGTCGATGCTGACGGTGACGGTGTTTGCAGTCATCCTTGGCGCCGAGGTGCTGATACCCCAGGCGCGCATCTTCACGAACCGCTCCGATGCGATCAAGACGGTCGAGGCCTTCGGTGCGACCCTGATGGTCAGTCAGCACGTTGCCGGCCTTCGTGCTCCCTACATTTCCCCGATCTTCCAGGAGAATTCTGCGACGCAGGTCCAGATCGAAGCCGCCGCAAAGGCGGCGAAAGCGGTCGATGGCGCGTTCGAGGGGGCAAGGCGCGCCATCATGGTGCTGGATGATTCCGGAGCGATGATCGAAAACCTGGACCGTACTGCGCGGCGGCTCAAGGATATCATCACGGCGGCAGATCGCGCGATGAGCGTGCCCCTGGCGACGCGCGACGGCGCTGTAATCAAGGGCTTCCTTCCAGGCGTTGCCGAGGTCATCGGCAATATCGAGCCGATCATGAACCGGCTTGAAGCCAAGGTCATCAATGCCGATTCCTCGCTTGCGGCGCTGTTGAGCCTGGCGCGAACGGCGCAGGATCTGCGCGTCTCGGCCGGCAGCCGCGCCGCCACGCTGTCGCCGGCGCTGAGCGCTCGCCGACCGCTCACGGCGGCCGAATTGTCGCTGATGGATCGGATGCAGGGACGTGTCGAGGCCGACCGCGAGCGCATCGAGGCCGGCATCGACCAGCTCGGAAGCCCGCCCCGGATCGCCACCGCGCTGAAGGCGGCGACGGATTCCTATTTCGGGAAAGCAGCCGCTGCCGTGGACAAGGAGATGCTCGCGGCGCGTGGCGACGGCAAGTACGGCATCAATGCCGAAGAGCTGGCCAACATCATCGTCCCCGCCATCCAGATGTTCTACGGCGTCCGCGATGCCGCGCTGGCGGAAGCTGCCGAGCGCGCCTCGGCCGCGCGCGACGGCGCGCTGGCGATGCTCGCGCTCGCGGGCGTGGCGGTGCTGGCGCTGCTGGGGACACTCGGTGGCGTGACGATGATGTTGCGCAGGCGCGTGGTGACGCCGCTCAGCCGGCTCGCGGACGTGATCGCAACTCTTGCCGCCGGGCAGCACGAGGTCGAGATTCCCGTGACCGGCCGCAATGACGAGATCAGCCAGGTGGCGGGCTCGCTCCAGCACTTCAAAGATTCGCTCTCCGCCAAGAAGGCCGCCGATGAGGCCGCCGCGGTGGAAGCCGAGGCGAAGCTCCGGCGCAGCCAGCGCATGGACCAGATCGCACGCGATTTCGAAGCGTTGATCGGCGACGTCATCAACACCGTGTCGTCGGCATCGTCGGAGCTGGAAGTGTCGGCGGGAACGCTGACGAGCACCGCCGATCAATCGGAAAAGGTCACCGCGACCGTTGCGGCCGCCTCCGAGCAGGCCTCCAGCAACGTGCAGACCGTCGCCGCGGCCGCGGAGGAAATGGCGTCCTCGGTCGACGAGATCAGCCGGCAGGTCCAGGACTCCGCGCGGGTGGCCGGCGAAGCGGTGCAGCAGGCTGCGCGTACCAACGACTATGTCGGCGAACTCGCCAAGGCGGCCGGCCGGATCGGCGACGTGGTCGAGCTCATCAGCCAGATCGCGGGCCAGACCAATCTTCTGGCGCTCAATGCAACGATCGAGGCGGCGCGCGCCGGCGAGGCCGGGCGCGGCTTCGCCGTGGTCGCCTCCGAGGTCAAGGCGCTCGCCGAGCAGACCGCCAAGGCCACCGGCGAGATCAGCCAGCAGATCACGGGAATCCAGAGCGCGACGCAGGATTCCGTCGGCGCCATCAAGTCGATCGGCGACACCATCACCCGCATGTCCGAGATCGCATCGGCGATCGCCTCCGCGGTCGAGCAGCAAGGCGCGGCGACGCGGGAGATTTCCCGCAACGTGCAGCAGGCGGCATGCGGCACCCAACAGGTCTCCGCCAGCATCGTCGACGTGCAGCGCGGCGCGAGCCAGACCGGATCGGCCTCCTCCACCGTGCTCGCGTCAGCGAAGTCGCTGTCCGGCGAGAGCGGCCGCCTCAAGGTCGAGGTCGGGAAGTTCCTGGACGCGATCCGGGCTGCGTAAGTCACGTAGCCGGAAGCGCTCAGAACTCGCCGTGTAGCCGCCCGGAAAATACCGACACCGGGCCGCGATCGGCGTTGTAGGCGGGGTTGACGATCAGCTGGTAGTCGGCGGTGAGGGTGAGACTCTTGTTCAGCGCGTAGGCGTAATAGGTTTCGAGGATGCGCTCGCGGCGGTAGTTGAGCGCGCCGTCGCCGATGAGAACACCGAGGCCGCCGGCGGCCAGGAAGTCGCGATAATCCTGCGAGATGGCATTGATGGCGCCGCCGACGCCGATCACGTCATCCGGCCGGCCCCATTTCGTGCCCTTGATCGACAATCCCGCCGACAGGCTGCGGTGAATGTCGGTGAAGGCCAGCGTCTCGGTCTTGCCGTCGTTCCAGCTCCAGCGGCTGAACAGACCGACATCGTCGGTGATCGCCTGCTCGAGGTTGAGCACGTAGCCATACTTCAGACGGCCGCGTCGGGTCTGCGCGATGTCAAGGTTGAGCGCGGGATTGTCCAGCGTCTCGCGGAAGCTGCCCATATTGGCGCTGTCGAGCCAGCCGATGGTCCTGAGCTTGCCGGGTTGGCCAAGGAGCGAGAAGCGCGTTTCGAGCTCGAGCACGTACTGGCCGCGCTCGCCGACCCTGGTGTCGAAATGATTCGAATTGGACTCGGCGACCATCAGGAAGTAGCCGCCGCGCAGCGCCCACTGCTTCTGGTTCAGCTCGGCGGTGACGCCGTAGGTGAGGCCGACCTTGTCGGCTGAATAGTCGAAGGCGCCTGGCGCCCACAGCGACCAGTTCATGAAGTCCTTGCGGGTGTCCTTGGCGTAGGCGTTGCCGTCGAACACGTCGATCACGGGGAATTTGCCGGCCTGCACCGTGAGCCTGGATACGTCGACCTTCTGTCCGAGCTGCAACTGGCCGCTCGCGAGCTCTTCCTGCTCGCCGCCAAAGCCGAATGTCTGGCGCACGAACAGGCGCGATGTGTTGTAGTGCGGATAGGGGAAGTTCGACTTCTGCGCCTCGCCGTTGGGGAAACCGGCCGCGCCGACCGTGTCGTTCAATCCAAATCCCTGCAGCAGTTCGGGATTGTAGTAGACCTCGCCGCCGTCCCACAGCTTTGCGTTCAGGAACAGGCTGTTGCTCCAGGTCGCCTTGGCCTGCCTTGATGGCGAGAGCGAATTCGGCCCGGTGTAGAGGGCGGGGAACGACGGGTAGCCTTGCGGCAGATAAGTGCTCTGGCCGTGGATCTCCCAGCGATCCGATTCGGTGTCGATTAGCGAGCCGATCCCCAAGCTCTTGGGATTGTAGCCCGGCATGCCCGGCCAATCGACCTTGCGGTTGAGGCCGAGCCGGATCGTTTGGAAGTCGAGCGACGACGAATTGTATTGGGCACCTGTGGAGAAGGCGACATTGGCGCCGTCGAAGCGGCTATAGAGATATTCGAGCCGTGCGCTCCAATGCGGCGCAAAGCCGTATTCGATGCCGGCACCCGCGATCCAGCCGGGCCGCGTGTTCAGGATTTTCGGGACTGCTTCGCCTGCGGCCGGCGTGTCGAAATAGCGCTCGCCCATCCATGCAAAGCCGCCGGTGGCGTAGACCAGCCAGGGACCGCTGGTGTAGCCGACGCGGCCGCGCAGGCTCGCAGTGTAGTCCCATTGCTGCGTGACGGTGTTGGCGGGTGTCGCCAGGAAGGACACGATCGAGTTGGAAGTGATGTAGTTCGGAAACGAAAAATCGCCTTCGACGCCGAGGAGCCAGCCGGAATTGAGCCGGTAATTGTAGCCGGCCTGCACGCCGCCGATCATGCCGCTGAAGACGCCGCTGTCGCTAATGCCTGTGCCGTCGTTCAGCGCGAAGCGCGACGAGCCGAGGCTGTAGCCGGCATGCGCACCGATGTAGAGGCCGGTCCAGTCATAGACGGCCTTCAGCGCCGGTGCCTTCAGCGGCAGATCAGCCGCGCGGCTGCTGGCGGGCAAAGTCAAGACGCCCGTGGCAATCGCCGCGGCCGTTCGCAAATACCTGTAACGGTGACCCCTCAACGTCAAAACGCACGCCCCCAAAGCGAGTGTGTCCACTCGCCGCACTATCCCTGCCGATTCGCGGCGACCCTGTCATCAGGATTAGGTGCTCCGCGATCGGTCGAGATGATCTCGATCCGGCGCGATTTCTTCCCAAGCCCCTGAGTCTCTGGAAACCTTATTGCGATTAATTCGCAGTAGCAACTAGTGCGGATTGTCGCAGGAGATGGTTCGCACCGCGATGTGACGGGACTGCAACAAATTCCAAGGTCCAAAACGGTTGACCCCGCCCGGGGGGACATCCGGGCGGGGTCGGGGGCACGACACGGGGTGGATGAGGCGCCCGTGTCGGACGCGGGATCCACGTGAGATCGGCCTCAGGGACTCAAATCAGAAGCAGGTACGCACGCGGCCGACGTACTGGCCAAAGGCGTTGTACTGGGCGGCCCAGCCGCAGCGGTGATAGCCGTTGTAATAGGAATCGTTGCTGGCGGCGATCGCGGAGCCGACGACGGCGGCGGTGGCGATGCCCAGGCCGACACCGACGCCCCAGCCGAGCGGCTTGGCTTGCGCCTGCGAGGTGGTGGCCACGACGCTGCCGGTCAGGGTGAGCGCGGTGAGGGCAACTGCGAAAATCTTGGTCTTAATCGACATGTGAAACTCCATCCGGGTTGAGGCGGTCCCTTGTGGCCCGCGTACCGAGTTGGACGGAGGCTCCGCGCGTCCGGTTCGAACTCGGCAAAGGCGGAGCTCGAGTCTGGCTCTTTCCTGAATGATTCCAGAAGGATGAGCGCTAGCCGAGCGGGCCTTTTGCGAGCCTGTTCACGTCGAAGTTATCAACCTCGGCAAGCAGCTCGCAAAAAGCGCGGGCGCCCTGGTCGATCAGCTGCTCGCCCTTCGCGGCCACGGCTAGCGTCGCGTTGCCGGCGGCGCCGCTCGCGTGGAGATCCTGCGCCTGCCAGGCGAACGGCGCGGGTCGCTGCGTCGACAGCCAGCGATATTGCTGCTCCATCGCGATGCTGCTCGCGGGAAAATTCGCGATCGCATCCATGCGCACCCGATCGGGATAGCGCGCCAGCATGATCGAGGTTTCAATGGCGCCGCCGTGGATGCCGTGGCGCACTTCGTCGGCCGGGAACAGCTTGTCCGCGCCCGACAGCCGCGACCACGACGTCGTCACCACGAACAGTTTCCGATGCGCGCGAAGATCCTGCGCGACCAGCATCATGGCCGCGCTGTTGCCGCCATGGCTGGTGACGATGACGAGCTTCTTCACTCCGCGGCGCGCGACGTCCTCGCCAATCGCGGTCCATTTTTTCAACGCGATGTCAGTCGGCAGCGTCTGCGTGCCCGGATAGTCGATATGCTCGGTGGAAATCCCGATCGGTTCAACGGGCAGGAAAGTGGCCGGAGCGCGCTCGGGCAGGAGCTCGCGCACGCGCGCGAGATAGGCGTCCGCGATCAGCACGTCGGTCTCGAGCGGCAGATGCGGGCCGTGCTGCTCGGTCGCGGCCAGCGGCAGCACCGCGATCCAGCGCGAAACCTCCGCGAGGCTGGCATCGGCCCAGCGAATCTCGGTCCAATCGCGGGAAGGCGTCATCAAGGTTTCTTTGCCCGAATTTGTCGCGTAATTTAGGGTATCAGGGGACGCGGGCCAGGCCGGCTCGCGTCCCCGAATGTCTTGCGGTTTTATCGCGTTGCTTGGACATCGGCTAGAAGCGATCGACGGAGTCCCATCATGAGCCCCTCTCATCTGCGGCGAGCCTTAACGGCGGGCCTGATGGCCGCTTTCGTCTCGGTCGTCCCGGCCCGCGCCGAAACCCTGGACAAGGTCATGTTCGGCACCAATTGGGTCGCCGAGGCCGA
Organism: Bradyrhizobium sp. 35; assembly: GCF_023073215.1. Classification (NCBI taxonomy): domain Bacteria; kingdom Pseudomonadati; phylum Pseudomonadota; class Alphaproteobacteria; order Hyphomicrobiales; family Nitrobacteraceae; genus Bradyrhizobium; species Bradyrhizobium sp. 35. The sequence continues at coordinate 117,052 of NZ_JADPJC010000144.1, read as the reverse complement.
GCATGGCGGCTTTTTCCAGGCCGTCGCCGATGGCACTTACAAGAAATACGGGCTGGACGTCACCATCGTGCCCGGCGGGCCCAACGAGAACAACCGGATGCTGCTGATCGCCGGCAAGATCGATTTCTTCATGGCCGCGAACACGCTGATGTCGTTCGACGCAGTCGCCAACAACGTCCCGGTCGTCACCATCGCCGCGGTGTTCCAGAAGGATCCGCAGGTGATGCTGACGCAGCCCGATGCCAAGGTCGCCAAGATCGAGGACCTCAAGCCGCTGACGCTGTTCGTCTCCAAGGAGGGCATGACCAGCTATTTCCAGTGGCTGAAGTCCGAATACGGCTTCAGCGAGAAGAACGTTCGCCCCTACAATTTCAATCCGCAGCCCTTCATCGCCAATCCCAAGAGCGCGATGCAGGGTTACGTCACCTCGGAGCCCTTCGCGGTCGAGAAGGCCGCGGGCTTCAAGCCCAACGTGTTGCTGCTCGCCGATTACGGCTTCAACACCTATTCGACCCTGATCGAGAGCCGCCGCGACGTCGTCGAGAAGAAGCCCGACCTGGTGCAGCGCTTCGTCGATGCCTCCATGGTCGGCTGGTACAATTACATCTACCGCGACAATTCAGCGGGCAACGCCATGATCAAGAAGCTCAATCCGGAGATGACGGACGAGCTGCTCGCCTATTCCGTCGCCAAGATGAAGGAATACGGCATCGTCGATTCCGGCGATTCGCTGAAGAACGGCATCGGCGCGATGAGCGACGAGCGCTACACCTCCTTCTTCAACAAGATGGTGAAGGCGGGCGTGGTGAAGGCGGACCTCGATTTCCGCAAATCCTATACGCTGCGCTTCGTCAACAAGGGCGTCGGCGCCGAGCTGCGCCCGAGCAAGCCGTAGCGCAGGGCCGATGTCATCAGTCCAAACGTCGGCGGGGGTCGAGACCGGCCTGACGGCTCTGGCTGTCAGCCTGCGCGGCGTGACGAAGGCCTATGACAACGGCCTGATGGCGCTCGGCCCGCTCGATCTTGCGGTGCGCAAGGGCGAGTTCATCTCGCTGCTGGGGCCGTCAGGTTGCGGCAAGTCGACGGCGCTGCGGCTGATCGCCGAACTCAGCGCGCCGTCGTCAGGAATCGTCCGGCTGGCGCGTCGTGAGGGCACACCGCAGCCAGGTCATGTTCACCCAGGTCATGGCATCGGCTTCGTGTTTCAGGAACCGACCCTGATGCCCTGGACCAGCGTGCGCGAGAATGTGCGGTTGCCGCTGAAGCTCTCAGGCGTTCCGAAGGCGGAATCGCGCGCGCGCGCCGATGAGGCGCTCGCAAGCGTCGGGCTTGCCGATTTTGCCGACGCCTTTCCGCGCGAGCTCTCCGGCGGCATGAAGATGCGGGTGTCGCTGGCGCGCGCGCTCGTCACAGACCCTGATATCCTCCTGATGGATGAGCCGTTCGCGGCGCTCGACGAAATCACGCGCTTCCGCCTCAACGACGATTTGCTCGCGCTGTGGCGCAGGCTCGGCAAGACCGTCATCTTCGTCACGCATTCGGTGTTCGAATCCGTCTATCTGTCGCAGCGCGTGGTGGTCATGACCGCGCGGCCGGGCCGCATCCAGGCCGACTTCCGCGTCGAGACGGTCGAGCCGCGTGGCGAGGAGTTTCGCACTTCAGTCGCCTATTCCGATTATTGCCGGAAAGTGTCGGCGGCGCTGGCGCCGTCCTATGCAGGGCAGTCGACGCTATGAACGCGCAAGCTTCCGTCACTGCGAAGCCGTCCGGCGCGCAACGCGCGGTGCGCTTCGCGCTACCGGTCATCGTGTTCGCGGCGGGACTGCTCGCCTGGGAGCTCGTGGTCCGGATCAAGGACATCCCGCCTTACGTGCTGCCGGCGCCCTCGGTCATATTCGCGACACTGATCAAGGATTGGGCGGTGCTGTCGCAATCGCTTGCCGCGACGCTGCTGACCACGCTTGAAGGTTTTGTCGCGGCCAGCGTCGGCGGCATCGCGCTGGCGCTGCTGTTCAACCAGTCCAAATGGGTGGAAGCATCGCTATTCCCCTATGCCGTGGTGCTTCAGGTCACGCCGGTCATCGCGATCGCGCCGCTGCTGCTGATCTATCTGGAGCAGCAGACCGCGGTCGTGGTCTGCGCCTTCATCGTCGCCTTCTTCCCGGTGCTGTCCAATACCACGCTCGGGCTCAATTCGGTCGATCGCAACCTCGCGGGCCTGTTCCAGCTCTATGGCGCCTCGCCACAGCAGACCCTGCGCTATCTCAAGCTGCCGGCGGCGCTGCCTTATATTCTCGGCGGCCTGCGCATTGCCGGCGGCCTGTCGCTGATCGGCGCGGTCGTGGCCGAGATCGCGGCGGGAACGGCCGGCGCCGGCTCCGGGCTCGCCTACAGGATCGCAGAATCCGGCTACCGCTTGAACATACCCCGCATGTTCGCAGCGCTGCTGCTGTTGTCGCTGGCCGGGATTGTCATCTATGGGGTGCTGGCGCTAGTTTCCCACCTCGTCTTACGGCGCTGGCACGAGAGCGCGCTTGGAAAGGACAACTGATGACCACCGGTTCGATTTCGTCCGAAAAGATCGACCTTCTGATTTATGGGCCGGTCCGGCCGATCCTCGAGAACGGGTTTTCCGATCATTTCGTCGTGCACAAGGCGGAGACGCGGGGCGATCTCGAGCGGCTGACGCCGGCGATCCGCGAAAAGATCCGCGGCGTGGCGGTGACCTATCACACCGTGCGCGCCGACCGGGATTCGCTGTCGCAATTGCCCAAGATCGAGATGGTGGCGAGCTTCGGCGTCGGCTACGACCACGTCGATGCCAAATACGCCGCCGAGCATAACATCATCGTCACCAATACGCCCGACGTGCTGACCGAGGAGGTCGCCGACGTCGCGATGGGGCTTCTGATCTCCACGGTGCGCGAGTTCATCAAGGCCGACCGTTATGTGCGCTCCGGTCTCTGGCAGACCCAGAACTATCCGCTCAGCGTCGGCTCGCTGCGCGACCGCAAGGTCGGCATCGTCGGCATGGGCCGGATCGGACAGGCGATCGCGCGCCGGCTCGATGCCTCGCTGGTGCCGGTGGTCTATCACACCCGCAACCCGTCCAAGGACGTCTCCTACAAGCACTACCCCGACCTGATCGAGATGGCGAAGGCGGTGGACACGCTGATGGTGATCGTGCCCGGTGGCGCCTCGACCAACAAGATGATCAACGCCGAGGTGCTGAAGGCGCTCGGCCCGCGCGGGGTGCTGGTCAACGTTGCGCGCGGCTCGGTGATCGACGAACCGGCGCTGGTCCAGGCGCTCAAGTCCGGCACCATCCTCGCGGCCGGCCTCGACGTGTTCGCGGCCGAACCGAACGTGCCGGACGAGCTCAAGGCCATGCAGAATGTGGTGCTGCTGCCGCATATCGGCTCGGCCTCGGTGGTGACGCGCAACGCGATGGATCAGCTCGTGGTCGACAATCTCAAGTCCTGGTTCTCAGGCAAGGCGCCGTTGACGCCGGTTGCCGAAACGCCGTTCAAGGGACGCTGATGGGAGTTCTTCGCGTCGTTACATTCGCCGTCGTGGCCTGCTTGGCCGCGATCGGCATCGCGCAGGCGCAGGATACGACGACCCTGAAGAAGGAGATGCCCGGGCAGTGGGAGCTCTCGACCACCGAGCGCAGCAAGACCTGCGTCGTCACGCTCAAGGCCGACGCCGCGGCGCAGGGCTTCAAGCTCGAGCTGGAGCCGGCCTGCAAGGCCGCGCTGCCTTTCACCAAGGACATCGTCGCCTGGAGCGTCAGGGGTCTCGACATCGTCCGCTTGCAGGATGCGAGCGGTGAGGCCGTGATCGACTTCACCGAGGTCGAGGCCGGCATCTTCGAGGGCCTGCGGCAGGGCGAGGGCGTCTACATCCTGCAAGACCTCGCCGCCGCCCGCTCGATGGCGAAGTCGATGGACCAGATGATCGGCGACTGGTCGATCGTGCGCGGCAACGGCCAGCCTGTCTGCGGGCTAACGCTGACCAACACGGAAGCCGGGCCGGACAATTTCCAGGTCTTCCTCAAGCCGAAATGCGATGCGGCCATCGCGCAGTTCAACCCGACGCAATGGCGGCTAGACCGCGGCCAGATCATCCTGCTGTCGAAGGCCGGCGAGGCCTGGCAGTTCGAGGCCGACGACAACGCGCAATGGCGGCGCGTCCCCGATACCGCCGATCCCCTGATCATGCTGCGGCAGTAGCGCCGCGAAACGCAATCTCGTCCTGAGGGCCCCGCCATAGGCGGGCGTCTCGAAGGATGGTGGCAGGCTACGTCGTCGGCTTGGGCGGCGGCGCTGTGCCTTGGGCCCACTTCTCCATCTTGCCGAGCACGCCCCAGGCTGTGAGCGCCAGCGAGATCGGCATCGCGAACTGGCCGAGGCCCGGCACCGCCGACACGAGCGTCCCGAGCAGCCCGGCAAGGCCTCCCGCATTGGGGCTCGCCGTCACCGACGACAGCAGCGCCGTGATCAGCGAGCCGCCGATGCCGAGCGCAGTCTTCTTGCCGTCGAGCATCTTGCCGATGGTCTCGCCGAGCGCGCCATTGACCTGGCCGAGGACGGGCTTGCCGTCCCGGTTGAGCAAGGTGCCGAGCAGGTCGACGACCTGCTTCAACTGGTCGACGGGAGCGGGGCTGGTTGGGGTGAGGGTGACTGGTCCTGGCATGGGGGCTGACTTGTTGACGAGGGAAAAGAGCCGTTCGAACAGGCTGATCGGATCATTGGTGGCGGGCAGCGTATTGCCCGATGTCGTCGTTGCCGGCGTCACACCGCCGACCGGCGGCCGCAGCAATTGCGCGAGGTCCTCCAGCCGCTTCATGATCCGGGAGACATCGCCGGTCGGTCCGGTGGGGCCCGACTGCGCCGCGCGCGTGAGGGCGCCGACGGTGGCGCCGTCGAGAAGTCCGGTATCTCTCAGGCCGTTCTGCTGCTGAAACTGCGAGACCGCGGCCCTGGTCTTCGGCCCGCTGATGCCGTCCTCCGCGAGCGGCGGATTGGCGCCGAGCTTGTTGAGCGCCTGCTGCATGAGGACGATCGTCGACGCCGCGTCGTCCTCCGGCTCGGCGCGGCTTGCGAATTGCGGGCTGCCGTCGAGGGTGATCGAGGAATCCAGCGACATCATCGCATGCAGGATCACCGCGGTGCCGAGCTGGGAATCGACGTGGTTCGAATCGAACACATGATCGCGGACGAATTTTCCGGCCCTTGCCTCGGGCGGGCCATACAGCGTCGAACCGCCATAGAGATAGGGCGAGTTGCAGCCCTTGGCGTGATAGCCGAAGCCGTTGAACGCTTCGAGCCGGAACAGAATCCGCGCGATCCCCCAGTCGTGAGCGCCGACAAAATTCTCGATTCTGAAGGCGTCCACGGCGCCGTCCACGAACGTGGCAAACGGACCGCGTCCTTTCGGAACGAGCGTCGTCGCGCGATGGAGCGTTTCCCCGTTGCCGAGATAGGTGTCGAAATCGAAATTGGATTCGCGGTAGTGGCAGAGGGCAGCGAAATACCAGGGCACGCCGGTCAACCGCTCGATCTGCTGATAGGTCGCCTTGCCGTTGATGGCTTTGCGCGCGATCGCGTTCGCGTCGGAGAGGCGCGAAGGCCGGATCTCGAGATTGGCCCAATTACGCTCGTATTCGCTTTTCAGACTCTCGAATGAAATCATTTTCCGCTCCCGCAATGAATGAGTTTTCGCAACTGCGCGTCAGTCGAAATGAACCAGGTGCCGTGATCAGGGCGTGAGGCCAGCGTGATCTCCTGCAAGTCTGGCAGGCCGCCGGGGCGCCGCGTGTGAAGTGGGTTACAACCTCGCCGGGAAAATGAGCGGCAGGACCGGGATCAGGGCGGCGGTCCGCGACGGAACCGGCAGGGCCGCTGCCCCGTTAGCGACGCGAGGCAGTCTGGCCAGGGAGTCCAACATGACCACGCGCGTCCTCGCGATCGGCATCGAACCCGGCAACGCGGACTACAGCGCATTCCCGCAGCTCACGCCGGAGCTCGTGCGCAACTATATCGATGCGCAGCTGCTGCGCCTGCGCGATCTCGGTTACGAGGTCACGAGTTGCCTGATCGATCTCGATGCCGCGGCGGAAGCCGCCGTCACGGTAGCGTTGCGCGAGGAGAATTTCGACTGCATCGTGATCGGCGCGGGGCTGCGCGAGCCTCGGGAGCGTCTGCTGCTGTTCGAGAAGGTGCTCAACCTCGTCCACCGCCTGGCGCCCGACGCCGCGATCTGCTTCAACACCACGCCAGCCGACACCGCCGAGGCCGTGCAGCGCTGGGTCGATGCATGAGATGAAGCGGCCGGCCCGTGCTGCGCATGCGCCATGGTCTGAGCCGCCTTCGATCCGAGCCTCCGACGCCATAGCGTGACGCGCCGGGTCCCGAAATGGTGATTTTTCTGGTCCGAATCCGGCTGCGGCGCTATGACTCGTCTGACCACAGGGGAGGGCGAGCATGCTTCGAGGTCTTCGCATTGGAAGTTTCGCTATCGCGGCATGTCTGGCGGTCGTGATCGCGATGCCGGCTCATGAGGCGGCGGCGCAGGACGCCATTGGCGGTGCCATCCTCGGTGGCGTCGGTGGAGCGATCGTGGGTGGCGCCATCGGCGGAGGCCGCGGCGCCGCCATCGGCGCCGTCGTCGGTGCCGGCACGGGCGCTGCGATCGCCTCCGAGGGCGAACGCCGCCGCTCCGGCTATTACGCCTATCAGCGCGGCTGCTACGCGCAGCGCCGGGACGGCTCCTATGTCCCGGTCGATCCGCGATATTGCTACTAGATCAGCCGCATCCCGCGCAAACTCGCATGCCCGCTCTTGCCGACGATGATGTGGTCGTGCACGGCGATGCCGAGCGGTTTTGCGATGTCGATGATCGCCTTGGTCATCTGGATGTCGGCCTGCGAGGGCGAGGGATCGCCTGAGGGGTGGTTGTGCACCAGGATCAGCGCGGTCGCGGACAATTCCAGCGCGCGCTTGATCACCTCTCGCGGATAGACCGGGGTGTGATCGACGGTGCCGGTCTGCTGCACCTCGTCGGCGATGAGCTGGTTGCGCTTGTCGAGGAACAGCAGGCGAAACTGCTCTTTGTCGGCGAACGCCATGCTGGTGCGGCAATAGTCGATCACTTCGTTCCAGGACGACAGCGCGTTGCGGCTGTTGACCCCGCCCTTGGCGACGCGATGCGCCGCCGCCGCGAGCAGCTTGAGCTGGTGGATCGCGGACTCGCCGACACCGTCTACCTCGCGCAGGCGCGCCACCGGCGCGTGCACGACCTCGGCGAACGAGCCAAAAATTTTGATCAGCGACTTCGCCAGCGGCTTGGTGTCACGCCGCGGCAGCGCCGAAAACAGTGCCATCTCCAGCAGCTCGTAGTCGCTGAGCGCGTCCGCACCCGCGCTGTAGAAGCGCTCGCGCAGCCGTTCGCGATGGCCGAGATAGTGCGGCGCTTCTTCGGGCTTGCTCTTGTCGTGGTCGGTCTTGGCGGGCATCGGCCGCCAGCATTGCCGCGGATAACCGTTTTTGCAACCGTCAATTGCGGCGGCAAATCCGTTTCACGCCAGCCGGCGAATGCGAACGTCAGCCGCCGGGATCACCCGATCTGCTTCTCGCCGTGCCGCTCCGACAGCGTGAAAATCTCGACGCCGGTGGCGGTGACGCCTACCGAATGCTCGAACTGCGCCGATAGCGAGCGGTCGCGAGTCACGGCGGTCCAGCCGTCGGAGAGGATCTTCACATGCGGCTTGCCGAGATTGATCATCGGCTCGATTGTGAAGAACATGCCGGGCTTGAGCTGCACGCCCTCGCCGGGCCGGCCGATATGGATGATGTTCGGCTCGTCGTGGAACATGCGCCCGAGGCCATGGCCGCAGAAATCGCGCACCACGCTCATGGCTTGCGGCTCGACGAAACTCTGGATGGCGTGGCCGATGTCGCCGGTGGTGGCGCCGGGCTTCACCGCGGCGATGCCGCGCATCATGGCCTCATAGGTCACCTCGATCAGCCGCTCCGCCTTGCGTGCGATCGGGCCGACTGCATACATCCGGCTGGAATCACCGTACCAGCCGTCGACGATGAAGGTGACGTCGATGTTGACGATGTCGCCCTCTTTCAGCGGACGGTCGCCGGGCATGCCGTGGCAGACCACGTGGTTGAGCGAGGTGCAGGTTGAATAGCGGTAGCCGCGATACATCAGCGTCGCCGGATAGGCATTGTTGCTGAACGCGAAGTCGCGGACGAACTGGTCGATGCGGTCGGTCGGAACGCCGGGCCCGACGATGTCGGTGAGCTCGTCGAGGCACTTCGCCACCAGCGCTCCCGCCTTGCGCATGCCGGCAAAGGCGCTTGGTCCATGCAGCTTGATCTGCCCGGTCTTGCGGAGCGAGGTATCGGTAGCTTCGACGTAGCTCATGCGGGCGCAATCTTCTGGGGTGGGCTCGATATCGGCGGAAAGGCTTGATTTCGCGCCCAATTTAATGATTGCGCGCCTTCATGCAAGTCAGGCCTGCCCTGCCTTGCGCCTGAAAGCGGGCCTAATTCGGGACTTCCATGATGGTTTCCACCGGCAGGGCGCCGCCGCGGACGCGGATTTCGCGAACCGGGTAGGGAACCCGGATGCCTTCGCGCTTGAAGGCGTCCCACAGCGCCAGCATCACGTCGCTCTTGACGTTGTCCATGCCGTCGGGGTCGGCAATCCAGAAGGTGAGCGAGAACTTCATCCCGGCTTCGGCGAACTCGGTCAGGATGGAATTCGGCGGCTTGCCCTTCTGCGCGCGCGGGTGAGCGGCCGCGGTCTCGGCGGCGAGCTTGCAGACCAGCCGCGGGTCGGCGTCGTAATTGGTGCCGAAGGCGATCTTCACCAGCGTGTTCTTGTCGGTGTAGGTCCAGTTGACGACCTTCTGCGTCACCAGATCCTCGTTCGGCACCAGGAATTCGCGGCCATCGCCGGCGGCGACGGAAATATAGCGCGTCTTCATCGCGCTGATCCGCCCGGTGTTGTCGCCGATGGTGACGAGATCACCGGGCTTCACCGATTTGTCGGCGAGCAGGATGATCCCCGAGATGAAATTGGCGACGATCTTCTGCAGGCCGATACCGATGCCAACGCCGACCGCGCCGGAGAACACCGCGAGCGCCGAGAGATCGATGCCGACCGTGCCGAGCGCGATCACGATCGCGACCGCAAGCAGGCCGATGCGGATGATCTTGACCAGCAGCACCTGCACCGATGGCGTCAGATCTGTGGTCGAGTTGATCCGGCTCTCGGCGAAATTGCTGGCGATGTTGGTGAGCCAGAGCGCGATGAGCAGCAGCGCACCCGCCTTGATCACGAGCAACGGCGTCAGCCGCAGGCCGCCGAGCACGATGGCGAAAGAGTCGAGCAGGTCGACCGTCGCATCGAGCTGGCCGAGGATCGAGAGCGCCGCGACGAACCAGGCCGTGATCGACACCAGCTTGACGATGAAGGCGTTGCGCAGCACCGAGGTCAAGAGCCGGATCGCGAGCCAGGCCAGCCCCAGCTTGGCGGCGACCATCAGGAGATAGCTGCGGCTCGGCCAGGTCGCGTGGTACATGACCACGCGGGAGACGATCACGAGCAGGGTGAAAACCGCCGTCGAGGCGCTGGAGACCATCACCCGGACGAAGTGCCGGAGCGGCAGCGGCCAGCGCATCGCCAGCGAGGTCATGTCGACGCGGCTGCGAACGGCGGCTTCCGCGGCATAGGCGATGCCGGCCGCGGCCAGAATGAGCCCGAATTGCAGGTAGAACCAGGGCGAGGAGATTTCCGCCCCGACGCTGCGCGCGGTGGTCTGCACGAACTCCATGAAGTCTTTGAGGTCCATGTCTATCGGTCTCGTCGGGGAGCGGGCGGGAGGCGTTGATTCGAGCGCGCCGGAGAATCCCACAAAGGGCGCGGCCGGACCACCGATACACCGCCAAGTGAAGTGCGTTAAGGCCGCAAAATGCGGGCAGATTGCCGCGAGCGGGAGAAAATGGGTTGGCGTGGGAGTCCGCCGACGATAAGGATGCAATTCCAGCGATTTCGTACCCGGAAGGTGGATGGCTTCCCTCGACAGTGTCAGCCTCGCCATATTGCTCGGTGCCGTCCTGGTGTTGGCCGGGATCCTGTCAAGCCTGCTTGCGCTGCGCTTCGGCGCGCCCCTTCTGCTCGTCTTCCTCGCGATCGGCATGCTCGCGGGCGATTCCGGTCCCGGACAGCTGCAGTTCGACGACGTCCGAACCACCTATCTGGTCGGCTCGGTCGCGCTCGCCCTGATTCTGTTCGACGGCGGCTTGCGGACCCGCTTTGCCAGCATCCGCACCGTGCTCGCGCCTTCCATGGTGCTCGCGACCGTCGGCGTGCTGCTGACCTCGCTGATCACGGCGCCGTTCGCGAAATATGCGCTCGACCTCAACTGGACGGAGTCGCTGCTGGTCGGCGCCGTGGTGGCCTCGACTGACGCGGCCGCAGTGTTCCTGCTGGTGCATACCCAGGGCCTGCGCCTGCGCCCGCGCGTCGGCGCGACGCTGGAGGTGGAATCCGGCACCAACGATCCCTTCGCGATCTTCCTGACCCTGATGCTGGTCGAGTACATCTCGCTGGGAACAGGCACGGCCGCGCATGTGCTGATGGAGTTCGCCCAGGAGGCCGTGCTGGGCGCCGTCGTCGGGGTGATCGGCGGGCGTCTGGTCGTCATCGCGCTCAATAAGGTCGCGCTGCCGCAGGGCCTCCATGCGCCGTTTGTCACCACCGCCGCGCTCGTCATCTTCGGCGGCTCGCAGATCATGCATGCCTCAGGCTTCCTCGCGGTCTATCTCGCCGGGATCATCATCGGCAACCGCCCGACCCGCGCGCATAATTCGGTGGTGGCCTTCCTGGACGCCGCGACCTGGCTGGCGCAGATCGTGATGTTCGTCCTGCTCGGCCTGCTGGTCTCGCCGAGCCGGCTCGGCGGCAGCGTGCTGCCGGCGGTCGGGATCGCATTCGTCCTGATGCTGCTGGCGCGGCCGATCGCCGTGTTCGTCTGCCTGGCGCCGTTCCGCTTCAACTGGCGCGAAAAGATCTTCATCGCCTGGACCGGCCTGCGCGGCGCGGTCGCGATCTTCCTGGCCTCGATCCCGATGCTGGTCGGGCTGTCGAAGGCCTATCTCTATTTCGACGTCGCCTTCGTCGTCGTCATCATCTCGCTCCTCCTGCAAGGCTGGACCCTGGGGCCGGCCGCGCGCAAGCTGCACGTGGCGCTGCCGCGCGCCGAACGCGGCCCGCGCCGTGTCGAATTGGACTTGCCCGGCCAGCTCGAGCAGCAGCTCGTCGGCTATCCGGTGCGGTCCAAGAGCCTGTATTTTCGCCGCGGCCTGATCCCGTCCTGGTCGAAGCCGACGCTGGTGATCCGCAAGGAGAACATTTTGACGCCGGCGGAAGCCGAGCCGATCGCGCTCGGCGATTACATCTATCTGCTGGCGCCGCCGGAAAAGGCCGAATCGCTTGACCGCTTCTTCGTCGACATGCAGCCGAGCTCAGCGCCGGACCCGCATCTGCTGGGCGACTTCATGGTCTCCGGCGAGCACACGCTCGCCGAGCTCGCGGAGATCTACGGCGTGGAGGTCGGCGAGGACGAGCGCGGGCACACGCTCGCTGATTATTTCGACGTCCATCTCGACCGCGCGCCGAAAGAGGGCGCGGAGCTCGTGCTGGATCCGATCGTGCTCGTGGCGCGCTCCATCTCCGGTGGCCGAGTCAACGTCGTCGGCCTGCGCCTGCCGGAAGACGAGGAAACGCCCGCGCCGCTGACGCGCAGGCAGGTCCTGCGGCGCAAGCTGGCGGATCTGTGGAGCTCGGTGGCTGGGGTTTAACGCCACATCCGCGTTGGCGGTCATTGATGAAGCGCACGTCTGCTTCTTCGTCGTCCTGGCCTAGTGCGCAATTGCGCACAGGCGCCAGGACCCATACCCACCGTCAGCTGTTTTGCGAAGGCTGGTGGTGACGATCTGGCCCACCCACTCTCCTCTCTGGGGTAATGGGTCCTGGCTTTCGCCGGACGACGGCGGAGAGCGATCGCGACAACGCTGGAACCGCCCCCAAATCGCCGCAACCGCCGAAGATTTGCGCGTCTTCGTGACCGCTGCTCCCGGAACGCTCCGCGATGCCGCTCGTTCTTAGCGGCGTAAACGCATCCGACAGGAGTAATCCATGCGAAAGCTCATCTTGCCGGCCATCGTCGCGATCGGGCTCGGATCGGCCGCGCCCGCGATGGCCTATGACACCGGCGATCAGATCTCGATGCAGGTCGCGCTCGACGTCGCCACCGACATCGGCGTCATGACCGTCTCGCACACCGAGTTCCTCGGCGACGAATGGCAGATCGAAGGCCGTGATCGCGCCGGCCGCTGGATGGAGGTCGATGTGGACGCGCGAACGGGTGAGGTGCGCAACGTCGATCGCGGCTGGTAGTGGCGGGTCTCGGTAGCGGTGTCGGCGAGGATCACTCGGCCGGCACCGCCACCATCCAATGCAGCGCGATCGCCGCTCGCGGTACGATCCATTACCCCGGGGAGTAGTTTTGCGAACACCGGCAGTTACGTTTTCTTCGCTGGTACGCACACCACCTGCCGCTGATAGATCACGCGGTATGGGTCCTGGCTTTCGCCAGGACGACGGCGGAGGGTGGGCCGGCGGCTTGCCTCATCCGTTGCCTGCTCAACGGACCCCTCACGTCAGCACCTTCACCCCGCCGAACGACGTCACGCGGCCCTGCTTCAGCATCACGATCTGCGTCGCGAGCTGGCGCAGCTCGGCGACGTCGTGGCTGACATAGACCATGGGGACGTTGGCCTCATCGCGCAGCCGCACCAGATAGGGCAGGATCTCCAGCTTGCGGCCCTCGTCGAGCGCGCCGAGCGGCTCGTCGAGCAGCAGCAGGCGCGGCCGCGACAGCAGCGCGCGACCGAGCGCGACGCGCTGGCGCTCGCCGCCGGAGAGCTTTCCGGGGCGGCGACCCTGCAGCGCGCCGATGTCGAGCAGCTCGATGACGCGCTTGTGCTGCGCCGGATCGGGCGCGAGGTGGTTCATCCGCCTGCCATAGTCGAGATTTTGCGCGACGTTGAGATGCGGAAACAGCCGCGCATCCTGGAACACATAGCCGATGCGGCGGCGCCAGGTCGGCACATGAATGCCGGCCGCGCTGTCGTCGACCGTCTCGCCGTCGATCACGATGGTGCCGCGGTCGGGCCGCAGCAGCCCCGCGATCATGTTGACCAGCGAGGTCTTGCCGGCGCCCGACGCTCCGAACAGTCCGATGACGCGGCCTTCGCTCGCGAAGGACGCGGACAGCGAGAACTCGCCGAGCTGCTTTTCGATGTCGACGCGCAGCATGGTCAATTCCCGTGCAGGCGCGCGGTGGCGCGGCGGGCGAACCATTCGGCCGCGATCAGCGCGCCGAGCGCCAGCACGATCGAGACGATCACGAGCCGTCCCGCGGCGGCGTCGCCGTCCGGGGTCTGGATCAGCGAATAGATCGCGGACGAAATCGTCTGGGTCTCTCCGGGAATGTTGGAGACGAAGGTGATGGTCGCGCCGAACTCGCCGATCGCCTTGGCAAAGCCAAGCACCATGCCGGCGAGCACGCCGGGCAGCGCCAAGGGCAGCGTCACCGTGAAGAACACTTTGAAAGGAGTGGCGCCGAGGGTCTCGGAGGCCTGCTCGAGCCGGCGGTCGATCGCCTCGATCGACAACCGCATCGGGCGCACCAGCAGCGGAAACGCCATCAGGCCGCAGGCAAGCGCGGCACCGGTCCAGCGGAAGGCGAATACGATGCCGAGATGGTCCGCCAGGAAAGCGCCGACGAGTCCGCGGCGGCCGAAAGTGAGCAGCAGCAGATAACCCGTGACGACCGGCGGCAGCACCAGCGGGAGATGCACCAGCGCATCGAGCACCGACTTGCCCCAGAAATCACGCCGCGCGAGCAGCCATGCCAGCGCAATGCCGAACGGCGTTGCCACCAGCGTCGCGATCACGGCAACCCTGAGCGAGAGCAGGATCGCGGTCCATTCGGCGGGAGAGATGTCGAGCATCAAATCGCAAATTAAGTAGAGGGGCTGATCAGGAACTTGAAACCGTATTTTTCGAGAATGGTCTTGGCGGCGGTCGAGCGCAGGAAGGCGAGATAGTCGCTTGTGTCGCCCTTTGCCGTCGCGGTCGCAGCGACGGGATAGATGATCGGCGGATGCGAATCCGCCGGGAAGGTGCCGACGATCTTCACGCCGGGCTCGACCTTGGCATCGGTGGAATAGACGATGCCGAGGTTGGCCTCGCCACGCGCGACCAGCGTCAGCGCGGCACGCACGCTCTCGGCCATCGCGAATTTCGGCTCCGCCGCCTGCCAGGCGCCCAGGCTCGTCAGCGCCGCCTTGGCATATTTCCCGACTGGTACGGACTTGACGTCGCCGGTCGCGATCCTGCCGTCGCCGGCGAGTTTTGCGAGGTCGAACCCCTGCCCGATGGGGACGTTGTCGAGCCTGGAATCCTTCGGCGCAATCAGCACGATGCTGTTGCCGAGCAGATTGACCCGGGTCGGCTCGTTGATAGTCTTCTTGGAGATCGCGTAATCCATCCAGTCGGTGTCGGCGGAGACGAATACATCGGCCGGCGCGCCCTGCTCGATCTGCCTGGCGAGCACGGAGCTTGCGGCATAGCTGACGATGAATTTGACGCCGGTCCTGGCGGTGTAGGCGGCGTCGACCTCGTCGAGCGCGTTCTTCATCGAGGCGGCCGCGAACACGGTGATGGTCTTGTCCTCGGCTCCAGCAGGCGAAAGGCCCGCGGCCAGAAGGAATAAAGCTGAAAAAAGCACGGAAAGGCGGGACATCGGCAGCGCTCCATGCGCGCGCTCAGGGCACGCAAGGCGGCGCGCGCAAGACGGCGTGGGTTGAATGAGGCTTGCGACCGGCGGAAGCGCTGTTCCGGCAGGCCCGACGGACTTACGGTCCGGCAAGCGATCGCTGGGTCATCATAACAGGGTGGCGGAACAGGTCAAAGGCGACGGTTCGCATAGCGCCAACCAGGAATTCGTCATCCTGGCGGAGAGTTTTACGGCTTCGCATTGCCCGCGTGCAGCACGGCCTTGCACGCCGCCGGCATCTGCGCCAGCGTCATCGGCGGTTTCGGCTTCGGGGGCTCCGGCGGGGGTTTGGGGTGCAGCACGCCGTCGCTGAACCAATAGGCGAGATCGGAGGGCTTGCAGCCTTCGTCCTCGGATTGCGACGGCTGGCCCTCGCAGTCGCTCGCGCCCGCCGGGCAGTGCATGCGGATGTGGAAGTGATAGTCGTGGCCCCACCACGGCCGGATCTTCGACAGCCAGGAACGGTCGCCCTTGGCCTCGCGGCACAGCGCCTTCTTGATCGCGGCATTGACGAAGATGCGCTGCACCGCCGGCTCCTGCGCCGCGTCGCGCAGCACCAGCACATGGCCCGGCGTGAACACCTTCGGATCGATGTCGAGCCGGTCCGGGCGCACCATCATCACCGCCGACATGTCCTCGCGCTCCTCGCGCGATAAGCGATGGTCAGGCATCGGCGTCAGCCAGATGTCGGCATCGAGGCCGATCTGGTGGCTGGCATGGCCGGACAGCGCCGGCCCGCCGCGCGGCTGGGCGATGTCGCCGACCAGGATGCCCGGCCATCCCGCGTCCTTGTGCGCTCTTGCCGCAAGCCGCTTGATCAGCGCGATCATCGCGGGGTGACCATAGCTGCGGTTGCGCGACAGCCGCATCACCTGCCAATTGTCGCCGTTGAGCGGCATCTGCTCGGCGCCGCCGATGCAGCCCTTCACATAGGAGCCGATGACGTGCGCCGGTCCCTTCGACGGCAGCAGCTTTCGCGCGAACAGCTCCTTGGCGCCGATAGTGGGATCGTTTGGATTGGCGAGCGGCGGCAGCGGCTTTGGGTTGACGCTGCCCTTGTCCTGGGCCAGCGCGTCGCCGGCGGCCAGGAGCGTCATGACGAGCAGGAGAGGGGCGAGGCGGCGGGGACTCATGTTGACATTCTTATAACCCAACACAGCGTCAGGGTTAAGGAACAGTCCTTCCGCTGAAATATCGTCTCGAAGTCGTAGTTCCCGGTGCGTCGGCCGGCCGGTTTTTAACAATGCGATAACCCTCTCATGCATTGACCAAAATTCGTGCGTGGGACGCGTACTCACCCCCTTCTGCATGCAAGCGCGCGGGATCCCGGAAATGATTCAAGGCAGCGCGCAATTTTGCGCCATCTCGTTCTCCGATGACGACAATGCGATGCGCTTGGAGCGCCCATCGGCACGGCCGCGCCTTGCAAACGGGCAATGAGGGCTGTTTTGTCGAGACTGCCAGACCGTGCGTCCCATCGCCATGCCACCCAGGATTACCTTTTTTTCAGACACTTGCCCCAAGAGTTGCGGGGCTGGGTGCGACTGGGACGAGTGAAGTTGAGTTTGGGGTTTCGAAAGCCGAAAAAGCGAATGGGCAGCGTGCTCGGCGGCCTGCACCCGCGCAAGCCGCGCTTTGCGCGCCCCCCTCATCTTCCGTCCGAACGCGACGAAGTTCTGCGCAGCCGTGCCGAGGCTGAGGCCGCGATCGCGGAAGCGCGCAAATCCCATGAGCGCCTGCGCCAGGCCATCGAGATCCTGCCGCAAGGCATCGTGTTTCTCGACGCCGAGGGCCGCTACGTCCTCTGGAACAAGCAATACGCGGAGATCTACAGCAAGACCGCCGATCTGTTCGAGGAAGGCGCGCGCCTCGAGGACACGCTGCGCATCGGCGTCGCCCGCGGCGACTATCCCGAGGCTGCCGGCCATGAGGAAGAAT
The DNA here is from genome assembly GCF_023073215.1 of Bradyrhizobium sp. 35. Lineage (NCBI taxonomy): Bacteria > Pseudomonadati > Pseudomonadota > Alphaproteobacteria > Hyphomicrobiales > Nitrobacteraceae > Bradyrhizobium > Bradyrhizobium sp. 35. Next base: position 100,191 of record NZ_JADPJC010000144.1, on the reverse strand, counting down.
GGATCGCCGAGCGGCTGCAAAGGCTCTATCAGCCCGGCGCGCGCCACGAACAGAAGCTGGCGGACGGCCGCGTCATCCTGATCGACGAGCGGCTGACCGACGACGGCGGCGTCGTCGGCCTGCGCGTCGACATCACCGAGCTGAAGCAGCGCGAGGCCTCGTTTCGCCTGCTGTTCGACGGCAATCCCGTCCCAATGATCGTCTGCGCGCTGGACGATGAGCGCATCCTCGGCGTCAACGATGCCGCGGTCGCCCATTACGGTTACAGCCGCGCCGAGTTCGAGCGGCTGACGATCCGTTCCCTTCAGGCTTTCGACAGTGAGCCGCCCTGGACCGCCGATGCGGCCGGCGAGGAGCAGGCCGGACGCACCTGGAAGCACGTCAGGGCCGACGGCGCCCTGATCGACCTTGCGATCTATTCGCGCGAACTGATCTATGCCGAGCGGCCCGCGGTGCTGCTCGCGCTGATGGACATCACCGAGCGCAAGCGCGCCGAGGCGCGGCTCGCCTTCATGGCCCAGCATGACGGGCTGACCGGTCTGCCAAACCGCAATCTGCTGCGCCAGCAGGTCGACGAGATGCTGCTGCATACGAGGCGCAGCACCGACAAGGTCGCCCTGCTGATGCTGGGGCTCGACAATTTCAAGGCGGTCAACGACACGCTGGGACACGCGGTCGGCGACAAGCTGCTGCGTGGCGTCGCCAAGCGGCTGCGTTCGACCTTGCGCGAGAACGACGCGCTGGCGCGGCTGAACTCGGACGAGTTCGCCATCGTGCAGAGCGGCCTGACGCGTCCCGAGGATGCGGTGCTGCTGGCCAAGCGCCTGCTCGAAGCCATCGCCGATCCCTATCTGCTCGACGGCCATTCCGTGGTGGTCGGTGCCTCCATCGGCATCGCGATGGCGCCGGGCGACGGCGACGATTCCGAAAAGCTGCTCAAGAGCGCCGACATGGCGCTGTCGCGCGCCAAGCTGGATGCGCGCGGATCGTTCGCGTTCTTCGAGGCGGCGCTCGATGCGAAAGCGCAGACCCGCCGCAAGATCGAGGTCGAGCTGCGCGACGCCATTCAGAACGACGTGCTGCGGCCGTACTATCAGCCGCTGATCGACCTCCAGAGCGGCCGCATCACCGGCTTCGAGGCGCTGGTGCGCTGGCCGCATGCCGAGCGCGGCATGGTCTCGCCGGCCGAGTTCATTCCGGTCGCGGAAGAAACCGGGCTGATCAATCCGCTCGGCGGCCTGATGCTGCGCCGGGCCTGTCACGATGCCGCGACCTGGCCGGACGACGTCCGCGTCGCCGTCAACCTGTCGCCGCTCCAGTTCCGCAGCGGCAATCTGCTTTCGGTGGTGACGGATGCGCTGAAGCATTCCGGCCTGCCGCCGCGGCGGCTCGAACTCGAGATCACGGAGACGCTGCTGCTGGAGAAAAGCGCCCAGGTGCTGGCGACGCTGCACGCGCTGCGCGCGCTCGGCGTGCGCATCTCAATGGACGATTTCGGCACCGGCTATTCCAGCCTGAGCTATCTGCGCAGCTTCCCGTTCGACAAGATCAAGATCGACCAGTCCTTCGTGCGCGATCTCGGCGCCAATCGCGAGGCACAGGCGATCATTCGCTCGATCGTCAGCCTCGGCAAAGGCCTCGGCGTCACCATCACCGCCGAAGGCGTCGAGACCGAAGCCGAGCTGAGCTGCCTCCGCACTGAGGGCTGCGACGAAGGCCAGGGCTTTCTGTTCAGCAAGGCCCGGCCGAATGCGCAGATCATCAGCCTGCTCGCCGCGCAGCGCGGCATCGACGGCGTAGGCGAGGACGCCGCGCTGGTGGCCTAGGGTTAAGGTGCTGACCTGTTGTCTTGCGTCTCGAGATGCACAAACCCGGAAATTCAGTGGCCGACAAGTGTTACGGCCTCGGCAGGAGCGGTTTCATGGGACCGCACGAATACAAAACGGGATGCCGCGGGGATCTGTGCGTCGGCGCTGCCATCCTGGCCGATGAGGATAAGTCCCGCGCCGCCATTGGCTACATTCAAGATGACGGGGGCGCCCTGCCAGGTCCTGATTGGCTCCATTCCGATGATGAGAAACTCACCGATCGGCTGGTCGAAATATTGAAGCCTCAGTTGTGGTCCGACTTCTGCAGCCGCCAGGCCGAAACCCAATTGTTTGGCGCGCGCGTAGATGTCTGCCAGCAACGCAGTGTCGGTCCGAAAGCCCAGTTCGGCTGCCGACACCGTGAAAAGCTCTACGCTCGTTGTCGTGGCGCTCACGTTAAACGTCGGCCGCGCGAGAATTTCGCCGGCCGAGTTTCCGATGCCACAACCTGCCGCATCCAAAGCGTTACTGAGGGCGAAGAAGTTTGCAAACGTCCCGATCCTGATCGTCTTCCACGCAGGGACATCGACGGCGGATTTGATTGGGATTTGCGGCCCAGACGGCGCTTGCTTGAGCTTCAGGTGATTCCGCAGGACGTCTCGCGCCGAGCATTGAGCCACGGCCTCGCTCGCAAACAGGAAAGTGCATGCGATGCAGAGGATGGCGATAATGAGAATGCCACCATGGTGCCATCCCGGCGAACGCCCCTGAATGGCATGGCAACTGACTTTCCTGCCAGCTGTTCGGCCCATAACGGACCTCTCTTGCGCAAATCCAGCGCGCTAAGAAGAATTCGGAATCATCACTTCCATGTGGTCGGCGCGGTTACAGCGGAAAAGCTGTCGTTCCTATAGCTATGGAAATTAGTCGGAGAAAATTCACGAAGGTTCAGCGACGAAGACGCCGGAGGGCAACTCAATATAGGTCAGCGTGCGTGCACTTTCGTAACTGCTCGACGTCAGCGGTCCCCTGAAAGGATCATCTTACCGACATCCTCGTAATGCGTGTCGCGCGCCTGGATCTGCTGAGCGATGGCGTGCATGTCGCGAAAGCGGCGCTCGAACGGATTGCTGCGGAATACGGCGGTCGCGCCGGCCATGTGATAGGCGGTGTCGACCACTTTGGCCGATTGGTGGATGGTCCAGGTCGCGGCGAGGCGAACCGAGCCCCGATGTGCCGCGCTGAATTCGCCGGTCGTACAGAGATCGCGCCACATCGCACTTGCCGTCGCATAGAGATAGGCGCGCGCGGCCCGCAGGTCGCCCTCGGTGCGGCCGATCAGGCCCTGGACCGCCTGGTTGTCGCGCATGGCGCTTGCCGCCAGCGACTGATGCTTGCCGCGCGCCAGCGCGATCGCGGCATCCAGCGTGGCGCGCGCCACGCCGAGCGACACCGCGGCAAAGCCGAGGCTGAACGTCGAGCCGGTGCCGATCCTGTAAAGAGGACCCTGCTCGCGTAGCGCGGACGGCACGTCACGAAACGCGGTGAAGCGCTCGGGGATGAACAGGTCGGCGACCTCGTAGGAATCGGTGCCGGTGCCGGCGAGCCCGATCGCCTGCCAGACGTCGTGCAGCACGCCGCTCGCGACCGGAAACAGGATGGTGCGCACCTCCGCCGAGCCGTCGGCATTTTTCCGCGGCGCGCCGTCGGCTCCGACGATGCGGACATGCGCGCCGAGCCAGCTCGCCTGCCGCGAGCCGGAGGCAAAATCCCAGCGCGCCGTGACGCGATAGCCGCCTTCGACCGCCCGCGCCTCATGCGCGATCGCGCCCCAGGCGAGGATGCCCGGCGCCGTGTTGAAGATCTCCTGCGCGGTGTCGTGGTCGAGCGAGGCCGCGATCATGGCGCAGACCGTGCATTGGCCGAGGCACCAGGCGGTGGAGGCATCCGCTTTCGCGATCTCCTCCAGCATCTGCATGAAGGCTTCCGGCGGCGCTTCGGCGCCACAAAGGTTCTGCGGCAGCAGCGCGCGATAGAGCCCGTTCTCGATCAGCGCGCCGACGACGGGATCGGTCAGTCGCCGCGTCCGCTCGATCTCGTCGGCTTCGCGCGCGATCAGCGGCGCAATAGCCCGTGCCCGCTCGACGAGGCCAAATCCGGAAGTTGCGTTCATGCGCGTTTCCTCGCCCATTCTACCGTGAGCGGTCAATCGCACGATGGTGATCTATTTGGCGAGGGGGATCAAGTTGGTGTGGCGTCAATCCGGCCATCGCCACGTGAAGTGCGGAATCAGAGATGATCGCGCAAGCTCGAAAGGCTCACGCCGGGCCAAGAAACTTTTGGGGCTGCTCCGACATTATCGTTTTCCAGAAGAGCATGATACTGTTCCGAAACAGGCAGCGATTTTGGCCTCCAACCGGCAGCGGCAAATGTCCTCGTCTGATGCTCCGATGAAACGCAGTGACGCAGCCCGCAGAGGGCGGAGACAGACGAAGACCCTATTGCTGATTTTAGCCATCGGATTTCTCGTTTTCGGTGCCGCTGCGGGCACGTTGTATTACGCGCTGCGGCCGATAACGCTTCGGATTGCCGTCGGACCGCCGGGAAGCAACGATCACAAGGTGATCGAGGCGATGACCGAGGCCTTTGCCAACGAAAGCAGGACGGTGAGGTTGTCTCCGATCGCGACCGCCGGAGCGGCCGAAGCTCTCGCTCTGCTCGGTGCCGGCAAGGCCGACCTTGCGGTCGGTCGGGGCGATCTGGAAATGCCGGCCGACGCGCAAACAGTCGTCATCTTGCGCAAGAACTTCGTCGTGCTGTGGTCTTCTTCGGGACCGGCGGGCAAGGGCTCCAAGCGAAAGCCGGCGCCCAAAATCAAGGAGGTCGCCGATCTCGCAGGGCGCAGGGTGGGGGTGATCGGCGCGACCCCGGCGAACGCCGCGTTGCTGAGAGTCATCCTGAGCGCCGCCGGTGTGGAGCCGGACAAGGTCACGGTCACTCAATTCGGCACTGGCCAGCTCGAGGAGCTGGCGCGTGACCCGAGCCTCGACGCCTTCATGGCTGTCGGTCCGCTCGACAGCAAGATAACTGCCGACGCCGTCGCCGCGACCGCCCGGGCGCGTGGCGAGCCGAAATTTCTCGCGATCGACGCATCGGAAGCCATCGCCCTGAAGCATCCGCGTTATGAATCGGAGGAAATTCCGCCAAGCATTTTCAATGCGAATCCAGCCTGGCCCGATGACAAGGTGGAGACCGTCAGTGTCAGCCATTTGATCGTCGCCCGGAAAGCCTTGTCCGAAACGACAGTGTCAGCGTTTTACCGCCAGCAATTTGCCCTCCGGCAGGCGATTGCCAGGCAGGTGCCTGGCGCTGCGCAAATCACCAAGCCGGACACCGAGAAGGAAGCCGAGCTGCCGGTTCATCGGGGAGCGGCGGCCGTGATCGACGGGACCGAGCGCACCTTCCTCGACAGATATGGCGACTACTTCTGGTTTGCGCTCCTGCTTCTCTCCGGCATTGGCTCGGCCGGCGCCTGGCTGCGTCAATATCTGAATCGGGATGAACGCGACGAGAACACTGGCCATCGCAACAGAATTCTGGCGCTGGTTTCCAAGGTGCGCACCGCGGAATTCGACCACGAGCTATTGGCCATGCAGCAGGAGGTCGACGCCATCATCGTCGAAACACTTGGCTGCTACGATGACGGCGCCATCGAGGAAGAGGAGCTGGCAGCCTTCGGCCTGGTGCTCGAACTGTTCGATCATGCGCTCAGCGAGAGGCGCGCAGCGTTGCAAACCCCTCCTTCGAACGTGCTCGCCGCGCGGCGGTAGCGATACCGGCTTTGGTATCCGGAAGTTGCGTTCATGCGCGTTTCCTCGCCCATTCTTGGTGTGAGCGGTAAGGAGGCAATCGTGGTCTATCCGGCGGGGAGGATCAAGCTGGTCCTAGCGTCGGTCTCGCCAGCTCGCGCTGACACGGGCGACATCACAGCTCGGGCAGACCCGACGGCGGCCTGCGTGCGTTGGCTGCTTGCTCGAAGGCATACGCCAGACGCAGCAGCTTGTGCTCGCTCCAGGCGCGCCCTGCGAAAGTGACGCCGAGCGGATAGTCGGGCGTGTCTTTGCCGTCGTCTGTCCCCGAGACGAATCCGCCGGGCACCATGACGCTGGGATAACCTGCCTTGGCGGCGATTGCGGCGCCATAGGCGCCGGGGAATAGCACCGCGTCGAGCTCGTGCTGGTTCATATAGGCGTCCATGCCGCGCGTCCTGGCGGAGAGCAGGTCCATGGCACGTGCGGACTTGTACTCGGGCTCGCTCAGATCGCCCCTGGTCAAGTCAGCGGCGAGGAAGTGGTCCTGTCCGAAACGCAGCGCATTGTCGGCGTTTGCTGCGTTGAAGGCCACGATGTCGGCCATGGTCTTGATGTCAGTGTTGGTCGCCCAATCCCTCAGGTAGAGATTGAGATCGTGCTTCAGCTCGTACAGAAAGACGACCGGCGGCCTTGCGACCGTGCCTTTGTGGGCGCTGAGCGGATTGCGGTTGAGCACAGCCATGGTCGTGCCCGGCCCACCGATCCAGCCAAGTGTGGGCATGCTGGCGCGCACGATGACGGCGCCGAGATCCTCCAGCACCTTGATCACCTCAGCCATCAGCTTGGCCGACTTCGCCGGCAGCTTGCCGTAATAGCAATCGTTCAGCGGGTCAGCGGGGTCGCTCGGCACGCCGATGCGCGCGCCCTTCATCGCGTCGGCGACGAGGCCGGCGGTGTAGTCGGCCGGCCGCCGCTGCTCTTGCGTCGCTGGGTCGAGCGGGTCCTTGGCAGCCAGCACATTCAGCAACATCGCGGCATCGCGCACCGTGCGCGTCATCGGACCGGCGGTGTCCTGGCTGTGCGCAAGCGGCAGGATGCCGGCGCGGCTGATCAGCCCGACGCTCGGTTTCACGGTGACGAGGCCGTTCAGGCTGGCGGGGTGCAGCAGCGAGCCCGAGGTTTCGGTACCGATCGAGGCCGCGCACAGTCCGGCCGCCACCGCGACCGCCGAACCCGAGCTTGAGCCCCCTGGGGTCAGAACCGGGATGCCGTGCTCGTCCATCAGCCCTGGTGCGTAGGGGTTCTTACCTGCCCGCCCAGCGATGAATAGCCCGAGGGCATGTCGATCGCGAGCATGTTGGCGAACTCCGTCAGGTTCGCCTTGCCCAGGATCACCGCGCCGGCGCTCCGCAGCAGCTTGACGATGGTGGCATCATCCCTGGCGCGCGCGCCCTCCAGCGCCAGCGAGCCCGCCGTGGTCGGCTGTTCGTCTCCGGTCGCGATATTGTCCTTGAGTAGGATAGGGACGCCCGCCAGCGGCCGCTGGGCCGACGGCCTCGTGCCGGCGAGCGCATCGGGATTGAGTGCACGGACCGAGTTGAGCTTAGGCCCGTCGCGGTCATAGGCCGCGATGCGCGCGAGATAGAATTCCGCCAGCGCTCTCGCGGTGATCCGTCTGCCGGCCAAGGCATCGATGACGTCGCTCATGGGCGCGTGCGCGAGCATCTGCATGGTCGACGCCGGCGGCTCAGTCAGGCCAGCTCTAGGAAGCTCGGACATTTGCCTTTCCTTGCTCCATTCCATCGCGAGTGCGAGAGGCACTATCGTGGCGGATTTGGCGGGGAGGATCAATGAGGGGCGATGGGTTTCGCAAGCGCCAAGCCCATCTTACGAACTGCCATCGAGCAATCGCTCCATGACGATCGTGCGTTCGTCACCATGATAGCTGTCGCGCGCCGCCCTGAATCCAAGGCCGGCGTAGAAGGTTTCAGCGGTGATTGAGGAAGAAAGGGTCAGCGAAGGGATGTTGCGCTCGCGTGCGGTACGCTCGATCTCGGCCATCAGCAGCTTGCCGATGCCGCGGGCCTGAACGTGTGGAGCGACGAAGACAGTGCGGACGACGGACCCGTCGAGGCTCGCGGTCCCGACGATGCGGCTGCGGATGGTAGCGACAAAAACGGTGCGTTGCCCAATGAGCTGCCGCACAGCGTCCGGACTGAAGCCGCGCACGATCCTTTCGATGACCTCGTTCGGATAATCCTTCGCGTTGGTTTCCCGCAGTGCACGCACGATGACCGCGCTGATATGAGCGGCGTCATCTTCAAGTGCAGGACGGATTGTGCATTCCATGGGCCACTCCAGTTCGCGGCGTGAAAAGCACAAAGACCGCTCGCTATTGCAGTCCCAGACCGCTGCAGTACCACGCCATGTCTTCGTGTCTCCAGCCGCGCTTGACGCCTGATTCCTTGCATTCATTGTAGGTCTTGAAGTTAGCTCCGTTTCGGCAGCCTGACGGATAGCTCCCAAAGCCGCCACCCGAGGTGGAACATGCGACCGAACTGGCCGCCGTGGTCGGGGCGACAGTGGCTTTGGGTGCTGCGTTCGCTGATGTGATCGACAAAATCAGCAAGCCCCCTAACGCAAGAACCGACGCTTTCATTGCATTCTCCTGATGGAACGATGCGTATACTATCTCAGGATGCATTATAGCTGGAGGCGCAACCTGAATGAAAGAGACCCGCGCTGCGGGCGCCCTCTGGTTTTCCATTCAACACCAAACCGGACAGCGTTGGTTCCTCTGAAGGAACGGTCAGGAGCTCAAGGCGTTTGAGGTAGCGAAAGGACACTTGCATGACCGAGAAATTCGATCCGGCACCGCCGGACAAGAACGCGGAAGATCTCAAGCGTGGCATCCGACGCGACAAGGCCAGGGACGACGAGCTGGACAAGGGCTTGAAGGACAGTTTCCCGGCGTCGGACCCGGTGAGCAGCACCCAGGCGTCCAAGGCAACACCGGACGCATGAAGGAGGGATAGACTATGGGCCTCGCAGCCTATGATATTGTTGGCAGGGACGGTGCCTGGCACGTCGACCACGATGGCGAAATCCGGAACACTTACCAGACCAAGGAAGCCGCTTTCGAGGCGGCTGTGGCCGCGGCATCGCTCGCCATGCGGCAGGGTCATTCCGTCCGGCTAACGGTGCCGGAGAGCGAGAACACCGTCGGCGCAGAAAATTCGGGCGGATGACCTTCGAGAGCATCCTGGTTCTACACGGCCGCCAGCAAATGGGCGGGCGCAAACGGCTTGCGCAAAAAGGTCGTGTTGGGCGGCAGCGGCGCCATCACCGTCCCGGACATCAGCACGATGTTGAGCCCCGGATGAGCACTGCGAGCGTATTCTGCGAGCTCAAGCCCGGTCATTCTCCCTGCGAGGTTGTGATCGGTGATGAGCGCCCGCAGCTCCGTGCCCGTCGAGGCCACGATAAGCTCCGCGGCTTCCGCAGTGGCGCACTCGACGACTTCGAACCCTTCGTCCTTGAGAAGGTCGGACAGAACTTCGCGCTGGAGTGAGTCGTCCTCGACCAGCAGCATGACGAAATTCGACATGCGGTCATTCCCAACTTATCGGATGTTAATGCGCATCCCGGAAGATTGTTCGGTTGTGATGTCTTCGTTCGGCGCTCCTTGCGCCACGGCATGATCAGTCGAACATGTTGCATTCTCCTTGAGGTTTCGACGCAGGCGCCGAAGCGGGGGTCGAACAGGAGCGGCAATGGCAATCGTCTTCATCACCGGCAGCACGGACGGTCTGGGCCGCGCAGCTGCCCAGTCTCTGCTCGAACAGGGCCACCAGGTCGTCCTGCACGCACGATCAGCGGAACGTGCGACCGCAATCTCCGAGCTTGAATCGCATTCCGCACGGGTCGTGATCGGCGATCTCAAGAGCGCCGCCCAGACGAGACACGTGGCAGATCAGGTCAACGCAATCGGACGAATGGACGCGGTCATCCACAACGCCGGGGTCTATACCGAGCGCAGCCGCGGCCCGACGCCCGAAGGCCACGCCACCACCCTGGCAATCAACACGCTCGCGCCCTATTTGCTCACCGCCCTGATGAAGCGCCCCGATCGGCTGGTGTATCTCAGCAGCGGACTACATCGCGGCGGAGAGGGATCGTTGAGCGATCTCGACTGGACGAGGCGAACCTGGGATCCGGCCAAGGCGTACGCGGAGAGCAAACTGCACATGGTCGCACTGGCCTTTGCCTTGGCGCGGCGTTGGCCGCAGGTGCTGAGCAACGCCGTCGATCCCGGCTGGGCGCGCACCAAAATGGGCGGTGCCGGAGCGCCGGTCGGCGTGGCCACCGGACAACGGACGCAGACCTGGCTCGCTGTGAGCGATGATCCCGCCGCCCTGGTCAGCGGTCGTTACTGGCATGACCTCCGGCAACAAGAGCCGGCGCACGAAGCAGTTGATCCCGATTTTCAGGAGCGGCTTCTGGACAGGCTGGGCGAGTTGACGGGAGTGATGCTTCCACCGGCGTAGAAGCAATTCGCCTGAAGCCCACATCTTCCCAAAGCGTCGGGAGGCCGATGCTGCCTCTCATGCGCACGGCATTGCCACGTGCTGCATGATGCCATCATGCCCCTGTTTTGCCCGACGAGTCAAACGAAATTCTGAAAATCAAAAGTTCAATCCGAACAAGCCCCTCGCTACTGTGCATGGGGTTGTTTTCGCGTTTTTTTGTTTTCGGTCCCGAAAAGCGCGGACCGGACCTGTCTCGCCGCGCTCGCGGCGGCCTAAAGCCGTCGCCTCAGCTGTCCACCTTCAACGCGGCGATGAAGGCTTCCTGCGGGATGTCGACCTTGCCGAACTGCCGCATCTTCTTCTTGCCTTCCTTCTGCTTCTCCAGAAGTTTGCGCTTACGCGTGATGTCGCCGCCGTAGCACTTTGCGGTGACGTCCTTGCGCAGCGCGCGCACCGTCTCTCGCGCGATCACCTTGCCGCCGATCGCCGCCTGGATCGGGATCTGGAACATGTGCGGCGGGATCAAATCCTTCATCTTCTCAACCATGGCGCGGCCGCGCCCCTCGGCGCGGGTGCGATGCACCAGCATCGAGAGTGCGTCGACCGGCTCGTTGTTGACCAGGATCTGCATCTTGACCAGATCGGCCGGCTTGTAGTCGGTGAGATGATAGTCGAACGAGGCGTAGCCCTTGGAGACCGACTTCAGGCGGTCGTAGAAGTCGAACACGACCTCGTTGAGCGGCAGATCGTATTTCACCATGGCGCGGGAGCCGACATAGGTCAGCTCCTTCTGCGAGCCGCGGCGGTCCTGGCACAGCTTCAGCACGCTGCCGAGATATTCGTCGGGGGTGAGGATCGTGGCCTCGATCCAGGGCTCCTGGATCTCCGCGATCTTGACCACATCAGGCATGTCGACGGGATTGTGAATCGAGATTTCCTGTCCGTCGGTCAGGCTCATCTTGTAGATCACGCTCGGCGCGGTCGCGATCAGGTTGAGATCGAATTCGCGCGACAGACGCTCCTGGATGATCTCCAGGTGCAACAGCCCGAGGAAGCCGCAGCGGAAGCCGAAGCCGAGTGCGGCCGAGGTCTCCATCTCGTAGGAGAAGCTGGCATCGTTGAGGCGCAGCTTGCCCATCGCCGCGCGCAAGGTCTCGAAGTCGTCGGCGTCGGCGGGGAACAGGCCGCAGAACACCACGGGAATGGCCGGCTTGAAGCCCGCCAGCATCTCGGTGACCGGCTTCTTGTCGTCCGTGATGGTATCGCCGACACGGGTGTCGGCCACTTCCTTGATCGCGGCGGTGATGAAGCCGATCTCGCCGGGGCCGAGCTCGTCGACCTGCGTCATCTTCGGGGTAAAGAAGCCGACGCGCTCGATGTCATAGGCCGCGCCCGTGCCCATCATGCGGACCCGGCTGCCCTTCTTCATGACGCCGTCGACGACGCGGATCAGCACCACCACGCCGAGATAGACGTCGTACCAGCTGTCGACGAGCAACGCCTTCAGCGTCGCTTCGCGATCACCCTTCGGCGGCGGCAGGCGGGTGACGATCGCTTCCAGCACATCGGGCACGCCGAGGCCGGTCTTGGCCGAGATCATCACGGACTCGGAGGCGTCGATGCCGATGACGTCCTCGATCTGCTGCTTGACCTTCTCCGGCTCTGCGGCGGGAAGGTCGACCTTGTTCAGGACCGGAACGATCTCATGCCCCGCATCGAGCGCGTGGTAGACGTTGGCGAGCGTCTGTGCCTCCACGCCCTGGCTGGCGTCGACCACCAGCAGGGAACCCTCGCAGGCCGCCAGCGACCGCGACACTTCGTAGGCGAAGTCGACATGGCCGGGCGTGTCCATCAGGTTGAAGATGTAATCCTTGCCGTCCTTGGCGCGGTAGGCGAGGCGCACTGTCTGCGCCTTGATGGTGATGCCGCGCTCGCGCTCGATATCCATGGAATCGAGCACCTGCTCCTTGCCCGCCATTTCCCGGTCGGTGAGGCCGCCGGTCATCTGGATCAGGCGGTCGGCCAGCGTCGATTTGCCATGGTCGATATGGGCGACGATGGAGAAATTGCGGATGTTGGAAATGGGGACGGTCGTCATGGGCGCGGGATACCACTCACACCCCCGTGCGGCAACCATATTGCTGTAATTTCAGGGCCTTTGTTCACGCCAAGCTGATTCCACGAAGGCCCGAAACGCGCTACGCAACGCCTGATGTCCAGGCCCATGACGACGACCTCGATCCCGTCTGCCCGAGCGCGCGCGAAGACCCGGGTGAGCTATGCCCGCTTTCGCGCCTGGCTGGTTGCCAGCGCGACCCGCCCCGAGGCGCGCCTCTGGCTGGTGATCCAGCTCGCCATCCTGCATGCGGTGCTCTGGACCTTCATCCTGATCAATCTCAAGGCAGCGCAGGACGTTCACATGGACGTCGCGGAAGCCTGGGGCTGGGGGCAGAAATTCCTCTGGGGCTATGGCAAGCACCCGCCGCTGTCGGGCTGGGTCGCCGGCCTCTGGTTCACAGTGTTCCCGCCGACGGACTGGGCGACCTATGCGCTGGCGATGGCGACCGTCGGCACCGGTATGGTGATCTGCTGGCTCATCGCGCTGCGCGTCGTGGATGCGCGGCGCGCGTTCCTGGTCGTGGTGATGGTCGCGCTCTACCCGATCTTCAATTTCAAGGGTTTCAAGTACAATCCCGACCTGCTCCAGCTCGTCACCTTGCCGCTCCTCGTGCTCGCTTATCTCAATGCGTTCGAGAAGCGGAGCTGGCAGTCCGGAGTGTTGCTCGGCCTTGCCGGCGCGCTGGCGCTGATGACCAAATACTGGGTGCTGACCATGATCGGCGCCATCGGGCTTGCCGCGCTGATCCATCCGGAGCGAATGAGATTCCTGTCGTCGCCGGCACCGTGGGTTGCGATCGCGACGATGGTGGTGGCGATGATCCCGCACATCGTGTGGCTGGCGGACGCGCATTTCGTGCCGCTGACCTATGCCGGCGATACCTACAGCCTCGAGGACAGCGGCCAGGTGCATCAGCTCGTGACCGGCTATGCCCTGCATAATGTCGCGCTGCTGGCATTGCCGGTGGCGCTGGCCGCGCTGGCGATGGCGCTGGTGCCACCTTGGTTCAGGCTGCTCCTGCGTGCGCCCTTGCGCATCGTCACGCGGGACTGGGCGCGCGGCGCGAATTCCAGCGTGAACCTTTCGCAGGCGCGCAACGTCTGGCTCATCCAGATCATCGTCGCGGTCGGCCCCGCGCTCGGCGCGCTGGCCTTCAGCATCTACATGAAGACCGATTGGGGCATCTCGCTGTTCTTCCTGGTGCCCTTGGCGCTGGTCGCGATCCCGGCGTTGCGGGTGCAGAGCGCTGCGCTGTTCAACATTGTCGCGATCTGGCTCGTGCTCAGCGTTGCCACGCTCATTGCCTCGCCCTGGATCGCCGCCCGCGAGATGGCGGCCAATGCCGGCAATACGGCGACTTACGGCGCGCGCTCGGATCTCGCGCGCGAGCTGACGCAGGCCTGGCACGCGCGCTTCGCCTCGCACTGGGCGGTCGTCGCCGGCACCATGGAATCGATCCAGCCGATGGTGTTCTACAGCCCGGATCATCCGGCCGCGTTCACGCCGCTCGAGGCCTGGGGGTCCGGATTGATTTCGCCCGATGACGTCAAGCGATACGGCTTCATCGGCGTGTTCGACCCGGCCGATGGTCGCCTGCCGGCGTTCGAAAAATGGGTGTCCGAAGTTGCGCCGAAGGCCGAGCGCATCGTAATGACGACGCGCCGTTTCACTCACGGCAAAGCCGGTCCGTCGATGAGCTGGAACATCTACATCGCGCCGCCGGGGAATTGATCGAAGCGAATCCGCCTAAATCCCTTCCTCGTTGAATTTGCTTTCAACGAGTTCGGTGATCGCCGCGAGCGCGGCCTCGGCATCATCGCCGGACGCGGCGACCGTGATGGTGGTGCCGGGACCGGCGGCGAGCATCATCAGGCCCATGATCGAGGTGCCGCCGACGGTTTCGCCGCCGCGCGTCACCCAGACCTGCGCGCTGAAACGCTCGACGGCCTGAACGAACTTGGCGGAGGCCCGCGCGTGCAGGCCGCGCTTGTTGATGATCAGGAGGTCCTTGGAGATCGCGCCCGCGGGCACGCCCGTCCCGGCTTGCGGCGCCTCGTCGCTCATTTGCCGGCGAGGACGCGGCTGGCGATGGTGACGTATTTGCGGCCGGCTTCCTGGGCCATCGCGATCGCGTCGGGGAGCGGACGCTCCTCGCGCACCTTGGCGAGCTTCACCAGCATGGGAAGGTTGATGCCCGCGAGCACTTCGACCTTCGGCCGGCTCATGCAGGATATTGCCAAATTGGACGGCGTGCCGCCGAACATGTCGGTGAGGATCGCGACGCCGTCGCCGGAATCGACGCGGTTAACCGCCTCGATAATGTCGCTTCGACAGAGATCGGAATCATCTTCGGCGCCGATCGTGATCGCTTCGATTTGCTTTTGTGGGCCCATGACATGTTCAAGCGCTGCCTTGAATTCGTCGGCAAGGCGCCCGTGGGTCACAAGTACTAGACCAATCATCGGAAAACTCCTCGCGGGCGCTTTTGGTGCACCGCACGAACGCGCCACTTTGACCATCCAGAGCCCCCGCGCAAGAGGGGATGTTGCGTATCTCCCTGAATCTAGACGGATGGATAAGGGGAGCTGCGCCGGTCTATTCGGTCGCGAGTGTGGGGTTCATATGGTTACCATTTCCCTTCAAACAATCGCCTGAAGGGTTAACGGGAGATGAACTCTTGGTAGTGGTCAAGGCCGCGACAACCAGAGGAAGGGGCAAATAGTCGCGGCCGACTGGGATTCGTGGTATTTCGACACCTAAAATGGCTGTTTTCAGGGATTGGGCCGGCGGCAGCCGCTCCGCATCCGCGGCGTCCAGATCGACCACGAGGCCGACGGTCGCATGCTCCACAAAGTCGCAGCGGCGGATTCCCAGCCCCCGGATCTCGATCAGGCCGGCCAGAACCGGGGCGGGGCGGACCTCAATTTCGCGGCCGACTGTCGCCAGATGGACACGGTCATCACCGACCAGAACGGCCGTTTCGAGCACGCCGCTGCGTCCTGCCATGATCAAATCGAAGGCAAGGCGCGACTTGCCGGAGCCCGAGGGCCCGCGGATCAGCACCGCCAGATCTCCAACCTTGACCGCCGAGGCGTGAACGCTGGGGCCACCGTCGCTCATAGCGCCGGCAGCCTCACCACGAAACGCGCGCCGACAACACTGGGCGCGCCGTCCTCGTCCGCCGGGCCGAGGCGGTTCTCCGCCCAGATGCGTCCGCCATGTGCGTCGACGATCTGCTTGGAGATCGACAGGCCAAGGCCGGAGTTCTGGCCAAAGCCCTGATGAGGGCGGTCGGTGTAGAAGC
Source organism: Bradyrhizobium sp. 35 (assembly GCF_023073215.1). Taxonomy (NCBI): domain Bacteria; kingdom Pseudomonadati; phylum Pseudomonadota; class Alphaproteobacteria; order Hyphomicrobiales; family Nitrobacteraceae; genus Bradyrhizobium; species Bradyrhizobium sp. 35. The sequence goes on along the minus strand of NZ_JADPJC010000144.1, from coordinate 84,619 downwards.
GCTCGAAGATGCGCTCCAGCGCGTCGTCGCGGATTCCGGGGCCGTCGTCGTCGACCACGATCTCGATCTCTCCGCGTACGCGGCGGCAGGTGAGGCGCACCTTGTTGCCGGGCTCGGAGAAGGACTGTGCGTTCGAGAGCAGGTTGGAGACCACTTGTCCGAGTCGCGAATCGTGGCCGGTCACGGCGAAATTGTCGGTCGGGCTGCGGCCCTCGAAACGCATTTCGACCGCGACGTCATGGCCGAGCTTGGTTTCATTGGCGACGGAGACGAGCGTCGTCAGCAGGCGGCGCAGGTCGACCGGAATCGCATCCTGGCGCTGCAGTTCTGCATCGAGACGGCTGGCGTCGGAGATGTCCGAGATCAGCCGGTCGAGCCGCTTGACGTCATGCTCGATCACCTCGAGCAGGCGCGCGCGGCTGTTCTCGTTGCGCGCCAGCGGCAACGTCTCGACCGCGGAGCGCAACGAGGTCAACGGGTTCTTCAATTCGTGCGCGACGTCGGCGGCGAACATCTCGATCGCTTCGATGCGGCTGTAGAGTGCACTGGTCATGTCGCGCAGCGCACCGGAGAGATGGCCGATCTCGTCGCGACGACGGGTGAAGTCGGGAATTTCGACGCGGGTCCTGATCCGGCGGCGGATCAGCTCGGCGCTATCGGCGAGCCGGCGGACCGGACCTGCGATCGTGCTGGCGAGCAGCAGCGACAGCATGATCATGACCGCGGCGGCGACGCCGCCCACTTTGAGGATGGCGAGGCGCTCGGCGGTGACCATCTGGTCGATGTCGTCGCCCTGCGTCGACAGCATCAGCGCGCCATGGATGGCGCGCGAGCGCAGCACGGGGACCGCGACAGAGACGATCACCTCGCCGCGCGCATTGACCCGCACCATCGAGCGCTTCTGGCCCTGGAGCGCGTCGCCGACCTCCGCATAGCCATTGCCGTTCTCGGGGCCGAGCTCGCGATAGAGCGGCAGGTCGCCGCGATTGAGCCAAGTACGGACCGCGACCATGCCGCGTTCGACCATGCCAGGCTTCTCGGCGGACACTGACGGCAGGGGGAAGCGCACCACGGTATCGAGGCTGCGGCTATCGACCAGCAGGCTGCCGTTCGGGTCGTAGATGCGGGCGCGCGTCTTGGTCGGCGAGATCAGCGTGCGCAGCACCGGTGCCACGCGCTCCGGATTGATCGGAAAATCCAGCGGGGAATACTCGTCCGAGCCGCCATAGGTCTCGCCCGGCTTGAGGTCGAGCAACCGGTCGGGGTCGATGGTGATGGCGTTGGTCTGCACCGTCGCGGACGCCGCGATCGCGCCGGCGATGATCTCCGCCTGCACCAGCAGGCTCTGCGCGCGCGCGTCGATCAGGCCGGCGCGGAATTGCGACAGATAGAGGATGCTCGCCACCAGCGCGACCAGGCCGGCGAGGTTGAGCGAGACGATGCGGCGGGTCAGGCTCGAGAAGGACAGCGCGAAGAAGAACTGCCCGGCGCGCTTCAACCAGTTCAGTGGACGCCAGCCCCGCACGGCCAGCTTGTCCTCAGCCAATTGATCCGGAGCGCCGTGGGCGGTGACGTCCTCGGCGTTCTGGTTCTCGTCAGGCTGCGTTCGGTCAAGCAATGCTCACGCCCGCGTTAGGACAGCTCGTGCGAAGGTCCCCGCATCCTAGAGCCATCCCGGTCCCGATGGAATCAGAACCGGCGATGCTCTCGGTCTTTCGTGGAGGCGCGTGCGCCTCAGGCTTCCTTGAAGCGGTAGCCGACGCCGTAGAGCGTCTCGATCATCTCGAACTCGTTGTCGACCACCTTGAACTTCTTGCGCAGCCGCTTGATGTGGCTGTCGATGGTGCGGTCGTCGACATAGACCTGGTCGTCATAGGCGGCGTCCATCAGCGCGTTGCGGCTCTTCACCACGCCGGGCCGGGTCGCGAGCGCCTGCAGGATCAGGAATTCGGTGACGGTCAGCGTCACCGGCTCGTTTTTCCAGGTGCAGGTGTGCCGTTCAGGATCCATGCGCAGCAGGCCGCGGTCGAGCGCCTTGGCGTCGTTCTCCTTCGGCGTGACGGTCGGGTCCTTCGGCGCCGAACGGCGCAGCACCGCCTTGACGCGCTCGACCAGCAGGCGCTGCGAGAACGGTTTGCGGATGAAGTCGTCGGCGCCCATCTTGAGGCCGAACAGCTCGTCGATCTCTTCGTCCTTCGAGGTCAGGAAGATCACCGGCAGGTCGGATTTCTGCCGCAGCCGGCGCAACGTCTCCATGCCGTCCATGCGCGGCATCTTGATGTCGAGGATGGCAAGATCGGGCTGGGTGGTGCGGAAACCGTCGAGCGCTGAGGCGCCGTCGGTATAGGTCATGATGCGATAGCCTTCGGCCTCCAGCGCGATCGAGACGGATGTGAGAATGTTGCGGTCGTCGTCGACCAAAGCGATTGTGGGCATGAGCCTCTGCTTTCTGCTTTCCGTTTGGGTCGTGGCTTGAAAACGGCGAGCAATCCACTGATGCGCCGCATACATGGGTGCCGATGTTGGCATTCGAACCTTGTCACCGAGCAATGCAAGCTAGGCTGAAGTGTGACCAAGTTCCACGAAACACGGCAGATTCGCCGCATCTCGACCCATAACCGGGCCCCGGTTTACCCGAAAAAAGGCCCTCCATGCAACCACCTGACCCGAGAAAGCCGATGCAACCGACCCCCGACTTCGACCCCGGAAAGCTCGCCAAATCGCTGCTGCGGCGGTCACGGCAGGGGGCCTTGGCGACATTGATGGCCGGCAGCGGCGATCCTTATTGTTCCCTGGTCAATCTGGCGAGCCATCCGGATGGCTCTCCGATCCTGCTGATCTCAGGATTGGCCGTGCACACCAGGAACATCCTGGCCGACAGCCGGGTGTCCTTGATGCTGGACGAGCGGGCGGCGGGCGATCCGCTGGAAGGTGCCCGGATCATGCTGTCCGGCCATGCCGAGCCGGCCGATGCCGACAAGGATCTGCTCCGGCGACGGTATCTCAATGCTCATCCCTCAGCGGGAGCCTTTGTTTCCTTTAAAGATTTCTCTTTCTTTCGGATCCGGCCTACGGGAACCCATCTGGTCGCCGGCTTCGGCCGGATCGTCGACCTCAAGCCGGAGCAATTCCTGACCGACCTCACGGGGGCCGAGGACTTGCTGACGGCGGAGGAGGGCGCGGTGGAGCACATGAATGCCGACCACCGCGAGGCCATGGGCCTCTATGCAACAAAACTGCTCGGTGCTGCCGCGGGCGACTGGCGCTGCACCGGCTGCGACCCGGAGGGCCTCGACATGCAGGACGGCCAGACCGTCTTGCGGCTGGATTTTCCGGAGCGGGTGGCTGATGGCACGGCGCTGCGCAAGATGCTGGTTCGCCTCGCCGGCGAAGCGCGCACCAGGATGAACCAGAGCGCAACACATTGAACGCTGCTGCCCATCGCCGCGACCCAAGTTCGTTACCGGTCAGAAGGCGGCGGCGAGAGCGTCATGACAGAATGGAATAGACGGACGCTGGTTGCGGGTTTGACGCTCGCGATCACCGCATCGCTTGTCACGCCTAGCGTCGCCCAGAAAGGTCTCGCCGCGGAGAGCGCGCGGATCAACACCCTCATGAGCGCCGGCAGATATTCGGAAGCACTGCCTTTGGCGCAAGGTATGGTCGCGAACCTGGAGAAGAGCGACACAGGTCGCGAACTCGCCGCCGCGCTGAACAACCTCGGCCAGGTTCATGCCGGTCAGGGCCACGACGATCTGGCGGAGCCGCTCTACAAGCGCGCCATCATGCTGATGGAAAAGTCGCTCGGTCTCGAAACCCCGTTGATCGGAGCCGAACTGAGCAACCTCGCCGCGCTCTACCAGCGGCAGAGCCGCTACGCCGAGGCTGAGCCGCTGTTCAAGCGCGCGCTCGCCGTTCGCGAGAAGGGATTGTCGCGCGAGCATCCCGATGTCGGCCAGTCACTCAATAATCTCGCCACGCTCTATGTGAAGCAGCAGCACTATGCCGAAGCCGAGCCGCTGTTTCAGCGGGCGCTCGCGATCTACCAGAAGGCTGGCGGCTCCGAGCATCCGGCGGTGGCCACCGTCCTGAACAATCTCGGCCAGGTCTATCGCGATCTCAATCGCGATGCGGACGCGGAAGCGCCGATCAAGCGCTCGCTCGCGATCCGGGATAAGGTGCTGGGACCGGATCATCCCGACGTCGCCCGCTCGCTGAACAATCTCGCCGGCCTCTACGAGCACCAGCAGCGCTACGGTGACGCCGAGCCGCTCTATCGTCGCGCGCTGGTCATCCGCGAAAATGCACTCGGGCCCGATCATCCCGAGGTCATGACCTCGACCGGCAATCTGGCTTATTTCCTCTACGTGGCCGGGCGCGCCGCGGACGCATTGCCTTTCGCGGAAAGGACTCTTCGGGGCGATCGCGCCCAGTTGCGCATCGTCTTGCCGGTCCTGTTCGCCGCGCGCCAACAAGATCTGCTGTCCGGCGACAAGGCGCTCGACGAGGCCCTCGCCGCGATCCAGCGCGGCACGCAATCCTCCGCCGCATCCGCCGTGAACAAGCTCGCGGTTCGGCTTGCCGCCGGCAGCGACCGGCTCGCCGAGCTGGTGCGCCGGGATCAGGATCTCGCGGCTGAGTCAGAGGCACTCGACAAGGCGATCGTTGCCGCAGTGTCGAAGCAATCCGCGCAGCGCGATCTCGCAACCGAACAGCGCAGCCGCGCGCGGATTGCAATGATTGCCAACGAGCGTGCGGGCTTGCAGAAGACGCTCGCGGTCGAGTTTCCCGACTACGCGTCACTCTCCAATCCGCTGCCGTTGACGGCAAAGGACATCCGGCTGCTGCTGTCGGCCGACGAGGCGATGGTGCTCTATTCCGTCGTCGACAAGCAGAGCTGTGTCATCGCGATCACGCGCGAGGGCGTCGACTGGAAGGCCATCCCACTCGGCGCGGATGCGCTGACGCAGAAGGTGACGGCATTCCGCAAGGGACTCGACGTCGGCAAAGCGCGCGACGCCTCCGGCAAATCCGGATTGTTCGATCTGGCGCTCGCCAACGAGCTCCATGTCGCGCTGCTCGGTCCGGTCGAGGCGTTGACAAAGCACAAGCACAGCCTGCTGGTGGTGCCGTCGGCTGCGCTGACCGCATTGCCGTTTCATCTGCTCGTCACGGAGAAGCCGCAGGCTGCGATCCCGGACACGCTCGAAGGCTATCGCGGCGCCGCCTGGCTGCTGCGGCGCCAGGCCGTCTCGGTGCTGCCGTCGGTGGGCAGTCTGAAATCGCTGCGGGCCTTCGCGCGTCGGGATCAAAGCGTGAAGCCGATGACCGGCTTCGGCGATCCCGTGTTCAATCCTGCACTGGAAGGGCCCGCCGAGCGGCGCGCCGCGAACGGCAAGGTCGCCGCGCGCAGCATCGCGACCATCGCCTATAGTGATTTCTGGCGCGGTGCCGGCGTCGATCGCGCGCGGCTTGCGCAGGCGCTGCCGCAACTGCCCGACACCGCCGATGAGTTGAACGCGGTGGCCAGGGATGTCGGGGCTTCCGAGGCCGACATTCATCTCGGCCGCGACGCCAGCGAGACGACGCTCAAGCGTGCAGCGCTTGCTCAATACGGCATCATCTACTTTGCCACCCACGGCCTCGTTGCCGGCGACATCAAGGGACTGGGTGAGCCCTCGCTCGCGCTCTCCATTCCCGATCAGCCCACTGAACTCGACGACGGTCTACTCACCGCGAGTGAAGTCGCTCAGCTCAAGCTCAATGCGGATTGGGTTGTACTGTCGGCCTGCAACACCATCGCGGGCGACAAGCCCGGCGCCGAGGCCCTGTCGGGACTGGCGCGCTCGTTCTTCTACGCCGGTGCGCGCGCGCTCCTGGTCTCGCATTGGGCCGTGGATTCGGAAGCTGCCACCCGCCTGACCACGATGACTTTCGAGCTGCTCAAAAACGAACCACAAATCGGGCGTGCCGAAGCCTTGCGCCGCGCGATGTTAACCTACGTTGACGACACCTCGTCTCCGCGCAACGCCTATCCAGCGATGTGGGGGCCCTTCGCGCTCATCGGCGAAGGCGCGGTACGATAGGGCGGGCTGCGATTGTCCTTCAGCTGTCTTGGACATTGTGCGTTGCAATAACCTCAGGAAACGCCGAAACGCACATTTGGTTGCGCGATCATTGTCGATTTTTTGATGCGCCTGCTCAGAGCTGACATGCGCGACGTTTGGCGCGGTCCTTGAATAAACCAAATCCTAAGGGATCAGCTTGGCAACGCCAGCGTTCATCAGTATTAGGTCGTTCCAACCGAGGCCGAACGGCCTGTAATCACGGTGACCGCGGCGGCGCCAAGCATGATCGCGCTGAGTGGGTTCTAGGAGGATTTTTCGTGCAAGAGACGGGCGTGCGCAACGGTGCCTTCGGCGCCGACAAATTCGGCTTAAAGAATCTCAAGCAGGTTCACTGGAACCTCGGTGCGCCGCAACTCTATCAATACGCGCTCTCCGCGGGCGAGGCGGTGCTGTCGGCCGATGGCGCGCTCTGCGCCGACACCGGCGAGTTCACCGGCCGCAGCCCCAAGGACAAATTCACGGTGCGTGACGCCACCACCGACAAGAAGATGTGGTGGGCCGGCAACCAGTCGATCACCGCAGAGCAGTTCGAGACGCTCTACCAGGACTTCCTCAAGCACGCCGAAGGCAAGTCGCTGTTCGCACAGGACCTCTATGGCGGCGCCGATCCGGCTTATCGCATCAAGACCCGCGTCTTCACCGAGCTCGCCTGGCACTCGCTGTTCATCCGCACGCTGCTGATCCGTCCCGAGGCGATCGAGCTCTCGGCGTTCGTGCCCGAGCTCACCATCATCGACATGCCGAGCTTCCGCGCCGATCCGAAGCGCCATGGCTGCAAGTCGGAGAATGTCGTCGCGATCGATTTCGCCCGCAAGATCGTGCTGATCGGCGGGTCTTACTATGCCGGCGAGATGAAGAAGTCGGTCTTCACCACGCTGAACTACTATCTGCCCGAGCGCGGCGTGATGCCGATGCATTGCTCGGCCAATGTCGGCGCCAAGGGCGATGCGGCGATCTTCTTCGGCCTGTCCGGCACCGGCAAGACCACGCTGTCAGCCGATCCGAACCGCACGCTGATCGGCGATGACGAGCACGGCTGGGGCCCGAACGGCGTCTTCAACTTCGAAGGCGGCTGCTACGCCAAGTGCATCAAGCTGTCGCAGGAAGCCGAGCCCGAGATCTATGCCGCCTCGACCCGCTTCGGCGCGGTGCTCGAGAACTGCGTGTTGGACGAAGACACCCGCGTGGTCGATTTCGACGACGGCTCCAAGACCGAGAATACGCGCTCGGCCTATCCGCTCGAGTTCATCCCGAACGCCTCGCGCACCGGCCGCGCACCGCAGCCGAAGAACGTGGTGATGCTCGCCGCCGACGCCTTCGGCGTGCTGCCGCCGATCGCCAAGCTCTCGCCGGCGCAGGCGATGTATCACTTCCTGTCGGGCTACACCGCCAAGGTCGCTGGCACCGAGCGCGGTCTCGGCAATGAGCCGCAGCCGGAATTCTCGACCTGCTTCGGCTCGCCCTTCCTGCCGCTCGACCCCTCCGTCTACGGCAACATGCTGCGCGACCTGATCGCCCAGCACAATGTCGACTGCTGGCTGGTCAACACGGGATGGACCGGCGGCAAGTACGGTACCGGCTCGCGCATGCCGATCAAGGTGACGCGCGCGCTGCTGACCGCGGCCCTCGACGGCTCGCTTCGCAACGTCGAATTCCGCACCGATAAATATTTCGGCTTCGCGGTCCCGACCGCGCTGCCGGGCGTGCCGAGCGAGATCCTCAACCCGGTCAACACCTGGAAGGACAAGGACGAGTTCGACAAGACCGCCCGCGCGCTGGTCGGCATGTTCCAGAAGAACTTTGCCAAGTTCGAAGCCCAGGTCGACGCCGAGGTCCGCGCCGCTGCACCGGACGTGAAGCTCGCGGCGGAGTAAGCTTGCGTCGTTTGAAATTCGAAAGGGCGGCCGCGAGGCCGCCCTTTTGCTTTTCAAGATGTCTCTCCACCGTCATTGCGAGCGCAGCGAAGCAATCCAGAATCCCTCCGCGGAAACAGTCTGGATTGATGGCGAACTCGCGGAAGCAGCTACGCCTTGAAATAGGCGATCTGCGTCGTGGTCGCGAGCAGTCTTCCGTTCGGCGACCACAGCTCGGCGTTCTGGTCGGCGTAGCTCTTGTGCATGATCTTTGAATCGGCCGTCGCCAGCACGCGCGTGATGTCCTCGGCGGCGAGCTCTTCGCTGTCAGTGTGGAAATACGTCGTCAGCGACACCGTGCCGAACGGAACCAGCTCGCGTCGCGCGTGGAAGATGCGGCCGAAGAAGGCGTCCGACATCGACATCAGCGACGGCATGTCGAGCTTGCGCGGTTCGCGATCACTGATCCAGAGCTTTGAGTAAGTGCTGGCGAGCTCGGGCTTGAGCGGGCCGATCCGCATCTCGCCCTCGACGAAGCGGAATTCGTACTGGTTGGCCCAGGACGCCGCGATCTTCGGGAACGGCATCGTCTCTTCGAACGGCTTTGCATCGGGATATTGCGCCACCCTGTGCTCCCAGGACGGCCGGCGTTCGGCGAACACGGCGGTGGCGAGCGTTGCGACCTCGCCGCCGCCTTGCGACAGTTCGACGCTCCAGTGCTGGCTGGAGCGATTAGCCTTCACCAGCCGCACGTCGAGATCGAACGGCCCCTTCGCGATCGGCGCGCAGTAATTCACGGTGAGCGCCAGCGGGTCGCCGGCACGTTCCGGATGCTCGATCAGCGCACGCAGGATAGTCGCGGCGGTGGCGCCGCCGAACGGGCCGACAAAGGCCCAGTAATCGTCGCTGGTGTGTCCCTGCCAGCTGGAGTCACCGGCGGTGACGCGGGTGGCGTCGTCGAAAGGGTGCGGGAGCTTGGCGTGCATTATTCGATCCGGCGTTCAATGACGGACGTCATATCACGTCCGCCGCCGGCTTGTGCAATTACCTCGTGAGTAACCGATTTCACGTCGCGGAAATTCAGCCCGCGACGTCGCGCAAGGTCGGCAGCAGCGGCGTGGTGGGGTTGACCGGCACGTTCCAGATCTCCTCGGCGTATTCGCGAATGGTGCGGTCGGAGGAGAACCACGCCATGCGCGCGACGTTGAGGATCGAGGCGCGGGTCCAGGCCGGCGCCACCTGCCAGCGCGCATCGACGCTGCGCTGCGCCTCGTAATAAGAATCGAAGTCGGCGCTGACCATGTAATGGTCGAGATAGCGCAGCGCATGCGCGATCGATTCGAAGCGGCCGGGATCGCCGGGCGAGAATTCGCCGGCGCCGATCGCATTGATGGCGCGCTGGAGCTTCGGCGAATTGCGGATCACGTCGGAGGCGTCCAGCCCCTGCTTGCGCCGGATCATGACATCGCCGGCTTCCATGCCGAAGATCGCGATGTTCTCCGCGCCGACATGGTCGCGGATCTCGATGTTGGCGCCGTCGAGCGTGCCGATCGTGAGGGCGCCATTGAGCGACAGCTTCATGTTGCCGGTGCCGGAGGCTTCCATGCCGGCCGTCGAGATCTGCTCGGAGAGGTCGGCCGCGGGAATGATCACCTCGGCGAGGCTGACATTGTAGTCGGGCAGGAAGACGACCTTGAGCTTGCCGCCGATCGCGGGGTCGTTGTTGACGACTTCCGCAACGTCGTTGATCAGCTTGATGATCAGCTTGGCGTAGCGGTAGCTCGCCGCCGCCTTGCCCGCAAAGATCTTCACCCGCGGCACCCAGTTGCCGTTGGGGTCGTCCTTGATCGCCTGGTACAGCGCGACCGTCTCGATGACATTGAGAAGCTGGCGCTTGTATTCGTGGATGCGCTTGATCTGCACGTCGAACAGCGCGTTCGGGTCGACCTTGATGCCGAGGCGCTCGCCGATCAGGCGCGCCAGCGCCGTCTTGTTGTGAAGCTTGACTGCGCGGAACCTCTTCTGGAATTCGACGTCGCTGGCGCGGGCCTCGATCAGGCTGAGCTGCGTCGGATCATCGAGCACGGCGTCGCCACAGGTCTCGCGCAACAGATCGGTCAGTTTCGGGTTCGCCAGCATCAGCCAGCGGCGGAAGGTGATGCCGTTGGTCTTGTTGGTGATGCGGCCGGGGTAGAGATGGTTGAGGTCGTGGAACACGGTCTCCCGCATCAGGTCCGAATGCATCGCCGAGACGCCGTTGATGCGGTGGGAGCCGACGAAGGCGAGCTGGCCCATGCGCACGCGCCGGCCGCTCCGCTCGTCGATCAGCGACACCGAGGCGCGGAAGTCGATGTCGCCGGGGGCGCGCGCCTCTGCGAGCGCGAGATGCTGCACGTTGATGCGGTAGATGATCTCGAGATGCCGCGGCAACAGCCGTTCGAACAGCTCGACCGGCCAGGTCTCCAGCGCCTCAGGCAGCAGCGTGTGGTTGGTGTAGGACAGCGTGGCGACCGTGATCTTCCAGGCCTCGTCCCAGCGGAAATTGTGGTCGTCGATCAGGATCCGCATCAGCTCGGTGACGGCCAGGCTCGGATGGGTGTCGTTGAGCTGCACCGCGACCTTGCTCGACAGGCTGCGAAGCTGGCCGTCCGACGCAAGGTGCCGCTTGATCAGGTCCTGCAGCGAAGCCGAGACGAAGAAATATTCCTGGCGCAGGCGCAGCTCGCGGCCCGCCGGGCTCTCGTCGTTCGGGTAGAGGAATTTACAGATCGCTTCCGCGCGCGACTGCTCGGCGCTGGCGCTGACATAGTCGCCGGTGTTGAAGGCATCGAGCTTCAACGGATCGGGCGAGCGTGCCGACCACAGCCGCAGCGCGTTGACGTGCTGGCCGCGCCAGCCGACGATCGGCGTGTCATAGGCCATCGCCTGCACGGTCTCGGACGGATGCCAGATCGCGCGATCGCGGCCCTTGTCTTCGACATGCTCGACACCGCCGCCGAAGCGAATGTCATAGATCACTTCGGGCCGCTGCAATTCCCAAGGGTTGCCGAAGCCGAGCCATTCGTCCGGATATTCCTGCTGCCAGCCCTGATTGATGATCTGACGGAACAGGCCGTAATCATAACGGATGCCGTAGCCGATCGCAGGGATCGACAGCGTCGCCATGCTTTCCATGAAGCAGGCGGCGAGACGGCCCAAGCCGCCATTGCCGAGCGCCGCGTCCGGCTCGCATTTGCGCAGCTCAGGCAAGGAAACGCCGAGATCGCCGAGCGCGACCTCGAAGATCTTCAATAGCCCCATATTGTTCAGCGCGTCGCTGAAGAGGCGGCCGATCAGGAATTCGAGCGAGAGATAATAGACCCGCTTGCGCCCCGCATCGTAGCTGTGCTTCTCGGCCGTGAGCCAGCGATGCACGATGCGATCGCGCAGCGCCAGCGCCGCGGCCTGGTACCAGTCGTGCTTGGTGGCCATGCCCGCATCCTTGCCGATGGCAAGGCGCAGCTTCGCCAGGATCGCGCCCTTGATCTCAGCCAGAGCGAGTTCGTCGATGGGCTGGTTGGGGGCGGAGAAATTGGGCTGGAACGATGAATCTTGCAAAGTCGTCACTTCCTGGTCGCGAGAACACTACTGACCCTACGCATCTTGCCTCTGTACGGAACCATTGCTGGTGCGACCGTGCACTGCGTTTGGCGTAAAATTATGCAAGGAACGGGCCGATTTGGGAACCCGGACGCATACGGGGAAACGTGGATTTGGTGCTAGAATGGCGGCCAATTCAGCCATCAGTGTGGAGGAGGCGCCCGATGAACTCTCTGATGAGACCTGTGACGCGACGGCTGATCGAAATCGCCGCCGCCACCTTCCTCGTCGTCTGCATCACCGCGTCCAGCGCCGCCTTCGCCGCCGGCAAGATCGGCCGCAGCGCCGACGGCCTGAGCTGCGCCGTCACGCTTCCGCAAAACGCATCCTCCGCCGCCCGCTGCGCCGCCATCAAGCGCCAATGCGGCGGCAAATTTTACGCAAGCGCGTGCGGGGATAAGTTGATGTCAGCGGCGAATTGAGCAGGGGCTGGTGCAACGAAGAAGGTGTCGTCCTGGCGGAAGCCAGGACCCATTACCCGCCTGTCAGATGAGGCCTGACCGATCATTCCAATCGGGATTTCTTCCTCGATCAGCTTGATCTTCCAGTCCCGCTTCCAGAACTTGAGCTGCTTCTCGCGCGCGATCGCCTCCTGCAGTGTTGCGTAGGCTTCGACATGAACGAGGCGGAAGATTTTATACTTGTGCACGAACTTCGAGCCGCGACCCGAACGATGTAGCTCAAGCCGCGCGCGGACGTCGTTGGTGATTCCGATATAGATCGTGTCGTGATGGCGGCTTGCGAGAATGTAGACGAAGTAGCTGCTCGTGCTCATGGCCCAACCCGCAAAAGCAACACTGACCGGGGTAATGGGTCCTGGCTTTCGCCAGGACGACGCTCTCCAACAATCGCGCCTAACATCAGAACAAATTAAGAACACTTTAGCAAGTCTTTGATATCATTGTGATTCGGCGTGTTGCCGACACCATATCTAGCGTCTGCCAGACTTCGCGAGGACTACATGTCCACCATTGCCTTCGATCAATTTGCCCTCACCAGGATCGCCGATTTCGCGCGCTCGCTGTCGCGGCTGCATCAGGCGGCGCGGCGCCACGCGGTCGACGACGACCAGTTCGACCGCGAGTTCAACGCGGTGTGCCAGTCGATCTGGGGCTACACCATCGACGACGTCAGCGACGATCTGTTTTCGGCGCAGGACCATCTGTTCCTCGACACGCTTGACGAAGCGCATGCGCGCATCTTCGCCGCCGAGCAGGGTTATGATCTCGTCGACGACCAAGGCATGCTCACCGACTGGTGGGGTTTTTGCTGGATGATTTTAGCCGAGAAGCGCGGCCTGCTCACGGCAGACAACCGCGCCGCCGCGCGCGCGGCGATCGAGGAGAAATATCTGGCGGCGCCGAACGTGATCGGCGTGATCATCGGACGGTGACCCACCATCCTCCGTCATTGCGAGGAGCCTCTTGCGACGAAGCAATCCAGAGTGCCTCCACGGAGCCAGACTGGATTGCTTCGCTTCCGCCTTCGCTCTTCGAGCTTCGGCGGACAAGTCGCTCGCAATGACGGCTTGGCTACAGACGAGCCTGAGCTAGTCCAGCCCAGCCCGCTTCGCCGGCTTTTGCGTTTTCGGCACCGTCACGTCGGGGAGCGTCTCGCGCACGATCTCCGCGGCAGGGGCATCCGCCGCCACCGTGTCGGCGCGCACCGGCGCCACCTTCATCTCGCCGAGCCGTGCGCGGACCTGCGCGGTGAGACCGGGATAGGAGGCGACCGGGGTGAAGTCCGCGGCCTGGTCGTTGCCGACGCGGATCCCGGTATAGGCGACGAGACCGTCGCTGGTGGCGATCACGTCGCCGGGCTTTAGCGACGAGTCCAGCGCCAGATCGACCGGAGCAAGGCCGACCGGCTCGCGGCCGTTGCAGGTGCAGTCGGCGCGCAGCGCCTTGCGATAGGCGAACGCGTTCTCGCTATCGGCATAGCGCTCGCCGGTCTGCGACGCCGCGCCGTCGATCGAGGAGCCGAAATAGATCTTGGTGGCGCTTGCAGGACAGAACGCCTGACACATCTGCGCGGGCGAGGTGAGACCGCGCATCAGCGGAAAATATTTGCCGTCGCAGCTGCGCACGCAGAACGCCGGTCCCGAGCCGCCGGCCGCAGCCGAACGTGTCGGCGGCACGTATGGCGGACTTGCGCCGTTCTGCTGGCCGGTGAATGGATCGGCGTAGGAGCTCGGCTGCTGCGGCACCTCACGCTGCGGCCGCTGCTGCTGCTGCATTCCGCCGAAGAAGAAGTCGAACAGGCCTTCGGCCGAAACCGGGGCCGGAGCCGCAACCAGCGGTGCTGCCAATGTGGCGGCTACGAGCATCGCGCGACGCCACCGGCGCGCATGGGACATGACTGTACGCAAACGCTTACTCCACCCGGCGCTACCCAACCGGCCGGGACCATCAGGTCTCAGCACATGATTCACCATAAGGCGGGATGGTAAATGAGCGGTTGAGGGGGGAGGAGCGGTGTCGCCGGACGGGTGGACCTCGTCCATGGCCGGGCTTGTCCCGGCCATCCAGGATCTCTGGTGCGGCAAAGACGTGGATGCCCGGTCAAGCCCGGGCACGACGGCGGAAAAAGTCTAGCCGCTCAAGCCTTCAAGAACTCCGACGCCTTGTACAGCGAGCGGAACGGCAGCCCGGCCGCGCCAAAGGTGTCGTCGGCGCCTTCCTCGCGGTCGACCATGGTCAGCACCAGCACCACTTCCGCGCCGGTCTCGCGCACCGCTTCCACGGCCTTCATCGCCGAGCCGCCGGTGGTGGTGACATCCTCGACGATCACGACGCGCTTGCCCTCCAGCGTCTCGCCCCTGGGCAGCCCCTCGATCGCAAGCTTCGCGCCATGCTCCTTCGGCTTCTTGCGCACGAAGAAGGCCGCGATGGGATGGCCCTTGATCCAGGAGATCTGCGCCAGCGCGCCGGCCAGCGGCACCGCGCCCATCTCAAGCCCGCCGATGAAATCGAGCTGGTCATCCTTCAGCGCCTCATAGGTCAACTCGGCGAGCAGGGTCGCACCCTCCGGGTCGAGCATGGTCGGCTTGAGGTTGAAGTAGAAGTCGCTCTTGCGGCCCGACGCGAGCGTCACCTCGCCGCGGCCGAAGGAGCGCCGGCGGATGATCTCGAACAGGCGGGCGCGGGAGGCTGATTTAGACACGGCGGGCCCTCGGGAGCATTTTTGGAGGTGGCGGAATTTATCCGCGACGGCCTCGACATTCCAGAGGGGGCTTCCCCCGTCAACAGGGATCGGCCATCCCGGGCGGCCGGTTGTGGGGGTGCAACGTTCTGGGGTAGGTGGATGCCGGATATCTCGGGCAAGAAAACCTGCAAGAAGGCTGGGCAAGGACACGCGACAAATGACCATCGAGCTGCACACCTGGAACACGCCGAACGGCCGCAAGATCTCGGTCGCGCTGGAGGAGATGGGGCTGCCCTACAAGGGGATCCCGGTGAATATCAGCAAGGGCGAACAGATGGCGCCGGAGTTCCTGAAGCTCTCACCCAACAACAAGATCCCCGCGATCGTCGATCCTGATGGCCCGGACGGCAAGCCCGTCAGCATCTTCGAGTCGGGTGCGATCCTGCTGTATCTCGGCGAAAAGACCGGCAAATTTCTGCCGAAATCGCTTTCGGGCCGCATTCCCGTTTATGAATGGTTGATGTGGCAGATGGGCGGTTTCGGGCCGATGCCGGGCCAGGTGCACCATTTCATCGCGCTCGAGAACGAGCAGGACCGCGCCTACGGCCTCAAGCGCTACATGGCCGAGACGCGACGGCTCTACGGCGTCCTCGACCGCCGGCTGGAGTCCAGCGATTTCGTCGCCGGCGAGCTCTCGATCGCCGATTTTGCCATCCTGGGCTGGGCCTGGCGTCACCCTCGCCACAAGGTTGACCTGGCCGACTTTCCCAACGTCAAGCGCTGGTACGAGGCCCTGATGGCCCGCCCGGCGGTGAAGCGGGGCATGGAGGCGAAGCTAGATTGATCTTTCTCTCCCTCTCCCCGCAAGCGGGGAGAGGGGAAAATCACACCTTCCGCGCTTCCACCGCCATCCGCACCGCAAGCCCGGCCAGCACCGTGCCCATCAGCCAACGCTGGACCAGCATCCAGCTTGGCCGGCTTGCGAGAAACAGCGCGATCGACCCGGCCGCGAGCGCGATCATCGCATTCACGCTGACACTGATCGCGATCTGGATCGCGCCGAGCACCACTGACTGCGCCAGCACGCTGCCGGCGGTGGGATCGATGAACTGCGGCAGCAGCGCGAGGTAAAGCATCGCGATCTTCGGGTTGAGCAGATTGGTGACGAACCCCATCGCGAACAATTTGCGCGGGCTGTCGATCGCAAGCTGCTTCACCTGGAACGGCGAGCGCCCGCCCGGCTTCACTGCCTGCCAGGCCAGCCACAACAGATAACCCGCGCCGGCAAAGCGCAGCGCGTCATAGGCGAAGGGAACGGCGAGCAGCAGCGCCGTGATGCCGAATGCCGCGCACAGCATGTAGAACAAGAAGCCGAGCGCCACGCCGCCGAGCGAGACGATGCCCGCCGCAGGCCCTTGCGTGATCGAACGCGAGATCAGGTAGATCATGTTCGGCCCGGGCGTGAGCACGAGGCCGAGGCAGACGAGAGCGAAGCCGAGCAGGGCGGAGGCGTGGGGCATGGCTGAACCGGTGCGGGAGACGGCACGGTTCTAATATGCGTGGCGCAGTGGGGCCATCGCGCAATTGCTCGGAGGACAATTCAGCTTGTGCGTGTGCCTTCGCCGGGGCGGTACCGTCCGATCAATGCGCCTCGTCCCAATTGTTCGCTGCGCGTGCATCGACATGCAGCGGCACCGAGAGCAGCACGGCCGGGAACGGCGCGTCCTGCATCACGTGCTGCACGACGGGGAGCGTCGCCTCGACCTCCGCGTCCGGTACCTCGAAGATCAATTCGTCATGCACCTGCAGCAGCATCTGCGCAGACAGTTTCTTCAGGACCAGGGCATCCTCCATCCGCGTCATGGCGCGGCGGATGATGTCGGCGGCGGTGCCCTGGAGCCGGGCGTTGATCGCGGCGCGCTCGTTGAAGGCGCGCACCGAGGCGTTCGAAGCCTTGATGTCGGGATAGTACATCTTCCGTCCGAACAGCGTGGTGACGTAGCCGTGGTTCCGGCAGAAGTCGCGCGTCTCGTCCATGTAGGCGCGGATGCCGGGGAAGCGTTCGAAGTATTTCTTGATGTAGGCGGAGGCCTCTTCGCGCGCGATGCCGAGCTGGTTGGCAAGGCCGAATGCCGAAATGCCGTAGATGATGCCGAAATTGATCGCCTTGGCCCGGCGCCGGATTTCGCTCGGCATGCCCTTGATCGGCACGCCGAACATTTCCGATGCCGTCATGGCGTGAATGTCCAGACCGTCGCGAAACGCCTGCTGCAGCACGGGAATGTCGGCGATCTCGGCGAGCAGCCGCAGCTCGATCTGTGAATAGTCGGCGGAGACCAGCTTGTGCCCTGGCGTTGCGATGAAGGCGCGCCGGATCTTGCGCCCGTCCTCAGTGCGCACCGGAATGTTCTGCAAATTCGGCTCGTTCGACGACAGTCGGCCCGTCGTGGTCGCGGCCAGCGCGTAGGTCGTGTGGACGCGGTGGGTCTGGGGATTGACGTAGGTCGGCAGCGCGTCGGTGTAGGTCGATTTCAGCTTAGAGACCTGGCGCCACTCCAGGATCTTCCGCGGGAGCTCGTGGCCCTGCTCGGCGAGTTCGTCGAGCACCTGAGCGGTGGTCGACCACGCGCCGGTCTTGGTCTTGGTGCCGCCCGACAGTCCCATCTTGCCGAACAGGATGTCGCCGATCTGCTTCGGGCTGCCGACATTGACCGGCTCGCCCGCGATCTGCTGGATCTCGGCTTCGACACGGGCCGCAGTCTGGGCGAAGTCGCCGGAGAGACGCGACAGCACCTGACGATCGATCGAGATGCCGCGCCGCTCCATGCGTGCGAGCACCGCGACCAGCGGGCGTTCCAGCGTCTCGTAGACCGTGGTCATGTGCTCGGCGATGAGGCGCGGCTTCAGCACGCGCCAGACGCGCAAGGTCACGTCGGCGCCTTCCGCCGACAGCGACGCGGCCTTGTCGATCGGCACCTGGTCGAACGTGATCTTGCCCTTGCCGCTGCCGAGCAGCTCGTTGTCTTTGAGCATCGCGTGACCGAACCAGCGCTCGGACAGTTGCTCCAGCGCGTGCGAGCCGCGGCCGGCATCGAGCACGTAGGAGATCAGCTGCGCATCATCGGTGTTGCGCAGTGTGATGCCGTGCTGCGCCAGCATCACCGCGGTGAATTTGACTTCGAAGCCGATCTTGAGAATGCCTGGTGATTCCAGCACCGGCCGCAACGCTTCGATCGCATCAGTGTGCTTGACCTGGTCGGGCGCGAGGCCCGCGTCGAACAGGCCGGCGCCGCCGCCGGACTGCTTGTGCGCCAGCGGCACGTAGCAGGCCTCGTTCGGCGCCAGCGCCAGCGCGATACCGCAGAGGTCGGCCTGCATCGGATCGATCGAGTTTCCCCGGATCTCGACCGCGACATGGCCGGCATCGTGAATGCGCGCGATGAACGCGTTCAATTCCGCGAGCGTCTTGATGGCCTGGTACTTGCTGCGGTCGACCGGAAGCTTGCGCAAAGCCTCTTCCCGCGCGGCGGCGAGCGAAATCGGCGCGCCCTTCGGACTCGCGGCCTTGTCCTCCTTGCTCGCCGAAGGGTTGCGCTGGCCCACCGGAACTTGCGCCGGCGCGCCGGGTCCCGGGGCCGGCACGACGTCCGAAGGCGGCAGCGGCGAGAAGACGCTGGCGCCGCTGGAATAGCCGGGATCTGCATCGACGTTGGCCGGGTCAATCTGCGAGAATTCGGCGACGCGGCGCGTCAGCGTGGAAAACTCCATCGCCTTCAGGAACGCGATCAGCTTGCGCGCATCGGGCTCGTGGACGGCGAGATCGTCCAACGGGACGTCGAGGTCGACCTTGTCGTCGAGCAATACGAGCTGCCGCGAGATGCGCGCCTTCTCGGCGTTCTCGATCAGCGCCTCGCGCCGCTTCGGCTGCTTGATTTCGGTGGCGCGGAACAGCAATTGCTCGAGATCGCCATATTCGACGATCAGCTGCGCCGCGGTCTTGATGCCGATGCCGGGCACGCCAGGAACGTTGTCGGTGGAATCGCCGGCCAGCGCCTGCACTTCCACCACCTTCTCCGGCGGCACGCCAAACTTCTCGATCACCTCGGGGATGCCAATGCGGCGGTCCTTCATGGTGTCGTACATGGTGACGCAGTCGGTGACGAGCTGCATCAGGTCCTTGTCGGAGGACACGATTGTCGCGCTTGCGCCGCGCTCGCAGGCTTGCCGTACATAGGTCGCAATCAAATCGTCGGCCTCGAAGCCCACCTGTTCCAGGCAAGGCAGGTCGAAGGCGCGCACCGCCTCGCGGATCAGCGAAAATTGCGGGATCAGATCGTCCGGGGCCGGCTGCCGGTGTGCCTTGTACTCAGGATAGATCTTGTTGCGGAAGGTGATTTCCGACTTGTCGAAAATGATCGCCAGATGGGTCGGCCGGTTGTCCTCGGGCATCTCGCGCAACAGCTTCCACAGCATGTTGCAGAAGCCGAGCACGGCATTGACCTGCAAGCCGTCGGACTTGCGGTTCATCGGCGGCAGCGCATGGTAGGCGCGGAAGATGTAGCCGGAACCGTCGACCAGGAAGACATGATCGCCCTTGCCGGCCGCCTTCGCGGCAACGGGCTTGGCAGCAGCTGTCGCAGCAGCGGGCTTGGTTTCGGCGGCCTTGGGCGCGGCAGCCTTGGTGTCAGCTTGGGCGGTGGTCTTTGGGGAGCTCTTGGGCATGGCCGCAATGTATGAATTTTTGCGGGATTTGACAGCCTTGGGAGGTGGATTTTTGGCTTGCGGATGCCGCTATCCCCACTGTCATTTCCCGCATCCCCCGCTGTCATTCCCCGCGAAGGCGGGGAATCCAGTACGCTGCGGCTTCTCCGTATACGACTGCTGCCCTCTGGAATACTGGATCCCCGCCTTCGCGGGGATGACAGCAGAGTATCACTCCGCCGCCTGCAACACCGCGCTTGTCTTCTTCGGCGCGATCCAGAACGCATCGGGCCGCTCGAACAGGAAGTTGCCCCCAAGGCGCAGTGCGATCTGCCAGATTGCGAGCGAGCCGATCACGCCGGCGATGGTCACGATCAGCGACACCGCACCGATGTCGGGAATGATGCCCGTGCGCAAGAGCAGCGTCCGTGTCGCCGCCATCGGCAGGAAGAAGGCGAGATAGATCACGATCGAATGCTCGCCGCAGAAGCGGAAGACATTCAGCCATTGCACGCGCGCGAGCAGCGTGCCCATCGTGATGATGGCGCAGGCGCCGGCGAAGCCGAGCACGAGCGATACGATTTTCCATTCGCTGGCGCCGAGCGCAACGAGGCCGGCATTGACCAGCACCCATGTCGCGAGCGCTGTCAGCGCCCATGCGGGATGATTGCGCGCGCGGTCCGACAGCGCGAACACGTAGGGCGCGAACAGATAGCCCGAATAGAAATAGATGAAGCGCGCGCAGAACTCGTCGATCGCGGTCCAGCCGGTCGAAATGCGCGCCGTCTCCAGCGCGGCCGCGACGAGCCATATCGCGGGCTGCGGCATGCGCCGTGTCAGTTTTGTGACGACGAAGAAGATCGGCAGGAGGTAGATGAACCATAGCGTGCCGAACGGCTCGACGAAGGATTCCAGATATAGCAATCCGGCGTCGCGCCAGCTCGTTTCCGCTGCGAATGCGGGGGCCTTGAAGCCGAACTGGATTGTCACCCAGACGACATAGAAATAGGCGAAATGCACCATCTTGCGGTCGAGATAGGTTCGCCAGTCCCGGTCGATCACCAGTGACAGGAACAGACCCGAAATCAGGAAGAAATCCGGCATCCGGAATGGCTTCGCGAAGGCCACCAAAACATGCATGAAACCGGTCTCGCCGGCGGCAAGCTCGACCCCCAGCACCGAATGCATCATCACGACCATGACGATGCAGATGCCCTTGGCGTAATCGACCCAATCGACGCGCGCAGCAGCCGGGGCCTTGAGTCCCCCGCTCGCGGCGATTGTGCCTGATGGTGCCATGGTGTCTCTTTTCGAGGCGTGTTCCGCCAGCATCTGTGTGAACGCGGAGCAGTTTGCCGCCTTGCGGCTTACGATTTCTTTACTGGTACAATTGCTGTGCCGTTTTTTGCACGCGGGCTGTTCCCTCACCCCGGGAAAATGCTAAACCGCCGTGGAATTGGGGTTTTGTTAACCAAGCCAAACAGGGTTTTTCATGCGCATTGCTATGATCGGCACGGGCTATGTGGGACTGGTGTCCGGAGCCTGCTTTGCGGATTTCGGCCACGACGTCATCTGCGTCGACAAGGACGAGAAGAAGATCGCGGCCCTTCATCGCGGCGAGATCCCGATCTACGAGCCTGGGCTCGACGAGCTGGTGGCGACCAACGTCAAGGCCAAGCGGCTGGAGTTCACCACCGATTTGTCCAAGCCGGTTGCGGATGCCGATGCTGTCTTCATCGCGGTCGGCACGCCGTCGCGCCGCGGCGACGGCCATGCTGATCTGTCCTACGTCTATGCCGCTGCGAAAGAGATCGCGCAGTCGCTGTCCGGCTTCACCGTCGTCGTGACCAAGTCGACCGTTCCGGTCGGCACCGGCGACGAGGTCGAGCGCATCATCGGCGAGACCAATCCCAAAGCCGACGTCGTCGTCGCCTCGAATCCCGAATTCCTGCGCGAGGGCGCGGCGATCCGCGACTTCAAATTCCCCGACCGCATCGTCGTCGGCACCTCCGACGAGCGCGGCCGCAAGGTGATGAGCGATATCTATCGTCCGCTGTCGCTGAACCAGGCGCCGCTGATGTTCACGGAACGCCGCACCGCCGAGATGATCAAATACGCCGCCAACGCCTTCCTCGCGACCAAGATCACCTTCATCAACGAGATCGCGGACCTCTCCGAAAAGGTCGGCGCCAACGTGCAGGAGGTCGCGCGCGGCATTGGCCTGGACAACCGCATCGGCACCAAGTTCCTGCACGCCGGTCCGGGCTTCGGCGGCTCCTGCTTCCCAAAGGACACCAAGGCGCTGATCAAGATCGCGCAGGACTACGACGTGAGCTTGCGCATCGTCGAATCCGTGCTCGCGGTCAACGAGAACCGCAAGCGGGCGATGGCGCGAAAAGTGAGCCAGGCGCTCGGCGGTTCGCTGCGCGGCAAGACCATCGCCGTGCTCGGGCTCACCTTCAAGCCCGACACCGACGACATGCGCGACGCGCCGTCGATCCCGCTGGTGACCGGCCTGATCGACATGGGCGCGAAGGTGAAGGCCTTCGATCCCGTCGGCATGGAGCAGGCGAAGACTGAGCTGCCCAGCATCACTTATTGCGAAGACGCCTATTCCTGCGCGGAAGGCGCCGATGCGATCGTGATCGTCACCGAATGGGTGCAGTTCCGTGCGCTCGACCTCGACCGGCTGAAGGCAACCATGGCACAGCCCGTCATTGTCGACTTGCGCAACATCTACCGCCCCGAGGAGATGGCTGCGGCCGGCTTCGTCTATGAGAGTGTTGGACGGCCGCCGGTGCAGGGCTAGCGATCCGACCTCGCAACGATTCCGTCATGGCCGGGCTTGTCCCGGCCATCCACGTCTGTTTTCTAGTGTGACGACGTGGATGCCCGGCGACTTCCGTGCGAAGACGCGCTTCGCGCTTTTTGCTCGGGCGTGACGAATGGACAGGCCTTGCCCCTCAGTTTCGACACGCCCCTCCCGATCGATGCCGTGCTCGACGACCTCTCGCGCACGCTGGAGGCGCATCATGCCGCCGTGCTGGTGGCCCCTCCTGGCGCCGGCAAGACCACGCGCGTGCCACTGGCGCTGCTCGATGCCCCCTGGGCCAAAGGCAAGAAGATCATCGTGCTGGAGCCGCGGCGCATCGCGGCGCGCGCCAGCGCCGACCGCATGGCCAAATCACTCGGCGAACGCGCCGGCGAGACTGTCGGCTATCGCGTCCGCTTCGGCTCGAAGATCTCGCGCGCGACCCGCATCGAGGTGGTGACGGAGGGCATCTTCACCCGCCAGATTCTCGACGATCCCGAACTGTCGGGCATCGCCGCCGTGCTGTTCGACGAATTCCACGAGCGCTCGCTCGATGCCGACATGGGCCTGGCGCTGGCGCGCGACGCGCAGCTGGGCTTGCGCGAGGATTTGCGCATCCTCGTGATGTCGGCAACGCTCGATGGCGCCCGCGTGGCAAAATTGCTGGGCGAAGCGCCCGTCGTCGAAAGCGAGGGCCGCGCCTTTCCGGTCGAGACGCGCTATCTCGGCCGCAAGGCTGACGCGCCGATCGAGCGGCAGATGGCGGATGCGATCGCCTCGGCGCTGCGGGCCGATGCCGGCTCGGTGCTGGCGTTCCTGCCGGGCGCCGCCGAAATCCGCCGCACCCAGAATTTCCTCGCCGAACGCATACACGATTCCAGCATTGAAATCGTGCCGCTGTTTGGCGCGCTCGACGCCGCCGTGCAGGATCGTGCCATCTCGCCGGCGCCCAAGGGCACGCGCAAGGTGGTGCTGGCGACCTCGATCGCGGAGACCTCGCTCACCATCGAGGGCGTGCGCATCGTGGTCGATTCCGGTCTCGCCCGCGTGCCGCGCTACGAGCCCGACATCGGCTTGACCCGGCTCGAGACCGTGCGCGTCTCCCGCGCGGCGGCGGACCAGCGCCGCGGCCGCGCCGGCCGCACCGAGCCCGGTGTCTGCTACCGGCTCTGGGACGAACCTCAGACAGCCTCGCTAGCGCCCTACACCCAGCCCGAGATCCTCAGCGCCGATCTGTCCTCGCTGGTGCTCGATCTCGCGCAATGGGGCGTCGCCGATCCTGCCGCGCTGTCGTTTCTCGACCCGCCGCCGCAGCCGGCCTGGAAGGAAGCAAAAAGCCTGCTCTCCGAGCTCAACGCGCTCGATGGCGATGGCCGCATCACCGCGGAGGGCAAGAGCCTGCGCGCGCTGGCGCTGCCGCCGCGGCTCGCGCGCATGATCGTGGATTCGCACCGTGCCGGCGAAGGCGAGGCCGCCGCCGAGATCGCGGCCATCATCACCGAGCGCGGGCTCGGCGGCGACAGCGTCGATCTCGAGCACCGGCGCGATCAGTTCCGCCGCGACCGTTCCCCGCGTGCCGCAAGCGCGCGCGACCTCGCCCGGCGCTGGGCTTCGCAGGTGGCGGCGTCAGAGAAGGCGGCGACCGCAGAAGGTGACCTCTCGACCGGCCTGATGCTCGCCTACGCCTTCCCGGATCGCGTCGCGCGCAACCGCGGCAATGGCAGCTTCGTGCTCGCCAACGGCCGGGGTGCTGCGGTGGATCAGACCTCGTCGCTCGCGCGCACGCCTTATATCGCGGTCGGCGAGATGACCGGCACGGCGGCGAGCGGGCGCATTCTGCTCGCGGCGCAAATCTCGCAGGACGAGATCGAGCGGCATTTCGCCGAGCATATCGAATCCGTCGAGGAGATCTCGTTCGATCGCGGCGCGATGGCGCTGCGGGCGCGGCGCAAGCGCGCGCTGCACGCGATCACGCTCTCCGAGGCGACGCTCGCCGTGTCGCCCTCGGGGGACACTGCGCGCATCTTCGCCGACGGGTTGATCGCCGCCGGACTCGACCGGCTGCCCTGGTCGAAGGTAGCCAAACAATGGCGCGATCGCGTGATGTTTTTGCGCAGGGCCGAAGGCGACAGCTGGCCCGATCTCTCGGACGACGGATTGATCGCGCGGCGCGACGATTGGCTGGTGCCGGCGCTCTACGACATGATCGCGCTGAAGGATATTTCCGCCGGCGATCTCTCCGACGCGTTGATGGCTTTGTTGCCGTGGGAGATGCGCGCGCGGCTCGACCGCGAGGCGCCGACGCATTTCGAGGCCCCGACCGGCAGCGTGCTCGCGATCGACTATGAAGCCGAGCAGGGGCCGACCATCGCGGTGCGGCTGCAGGAATTGTTCGGCCTCAACACCCATCCCTCGATCGCCGCCGGCAAGGTGCCGCTGGTGCTGGAACTGCTGTCGCCGGCGCAGCGCCCGGTGCAGGTGACGCGCGATCTCCCCGGTTTCTGGCGCGGCAGCTACAGTGCCGTGCGGTCCGATTTGCGCGGCCGCTACCCGCGCCATCCCTGGCCGGAAGATCCGGCGAATGCGCTGCCGACCCGGCGGGTCAAGCCGCGCGGGACGTGAGGCGCAAGAAGACCCTCATGGTGGGGAGCGCGGCCCGCCCTTCACGGGCATCCTTCGAGACCCGCTCCTATGGAGCGCTCGTTAATCCAAGCACGGCACCGACCTCTAGCTGCCGCCGGAGTGGGGCTGTTTATCGCGGTAAATGGCGGCTCTGAGTTCGTCAATGAGTTATCATTTATGCGCTGCGGAGGCGCTCCGAACGAGCAAAAGCGTCACAAGCTCTCAGGATGAGGGTCTCACAAAATTGCATTCTGCCCGGAAATCGCTATTTTCCGCGGCCCGGAGGCCCCTTAGATGTCTGTTATCGATCTTGCCGCGAATCCGAGCGATCTGCGTGCGCTCGCCGAACAATCCAACGCCTGGCCGTTCGAGCAGGCGAAGGCCATTGTCGCGCGGCTGAAGAAAAGCCCGAAGGACGAGGTGCTGTTCGAGACCGGCTACGGGCCATCAGGCCTGCCGCATATCGGCACCTTCGGCGAGGTCGCGCGCACCTCGATGGTGCGGCACGCTTTTCATGTGCTGACCGAGAACAAGATCAAGACCCGCCTGCTCGCGTTCTCCGACGACATGGACGGGTTTCGGAAAGTGCCCGACAACGTCCCCAACAAGGAGATGCTGGCCGCGCATCTCGGCAAGCCGCTGACGCGGGTGCCGGATCCGTTCTCCAACGAATACCCGTCGTTCGGGCACCACAACAATGCGCGGCTGCGCGCCTTCCTCGATCATTTCGGCTTCGACTACGAATTCGCGAGCTCGACCGACTATTACACGTCCGGCCGTTTCGACGCGACGCTGCTCAAAATGCTCGCGGCCTACGACAAGGTGATGGCGATCATCCTGCCGACGCTCGGTCCCGACCGCCGCGCGACCTATTCGCCGTTCCTCCCCATCAGCAAGACCACGGGTGTCGTGCTGCAGGTGCCGATGATCCGCCGCGACGTTGCGGCCGGCACGGTGACCTACCTCGATCCCGATACCAACCAGGAAGTCGAGACGCCGGTCACCGGCGGCAACGTCAAGTGCCAATGGAAGGCCGATTGGGCGATGCGCTGGGTCGCGCTCGGCGTCGATTACGAGATGGCCGGCAAGGACCTGATCGACTCGGTCAAACTCTCCGGCGCGATCGCCAGGGCGCTCGGCGCCACGCCGCCGGAGGGCTTCAACTACGAGCTCTTCCTCGATGACAAGGGCCAGAAGATCTCGAAGTCGAAGGGCAATGGGCTGACCATCGACGAATGGCTGCGCTACGCCTCGCCGGAATCGCTGTCGCTGTTCATGTATCGCGAGCCGAAGGCGGCCAAGCGGCTGTATTTCGACGTCATCCCGCGCAATGTCGACGACTACCAGCAGTTCATCGACGGCTTTGCGAAGCAGGACGCCAGGCAGCAGCTCGGCAATCCGGTCTGGCATGTCCACAATGGCCATCCGCCGAAGTTCGACATGCCCGTCACGTTCCAGCTCCTGCTGACGCTGGTGTCGTCGTCGAATGCGGAGAATGCCGAGACACTGTGGGGTTTCATTGGTCGCTACCGACCCGGTGTGAGCCCGCAGACGCATCCCAAGCTCGACGCGATGGTCGGCTATGCCATCAACTATTATCGCGACTTCGTCGCGCCGACGAAGACGTTCCGCGAACCGACCGAGACCGAGCGCGCGGCGCTGCAGGATTTGCGGGATGCATTATCGCAGCTTCCGCAGGACGCCTCGGCCGAGGACATCCAGAACGTCGTCTACGAGATCGGCCGCCGCGAGCCGTTCCTCGACCAGGTCAAGAAGGGCAAGGACGGCCGTCCGGGCGTGACGCTCGACTGGTTCAACATGCTCTACCAGGTGCTGCTCGGCCAGGAAAAGGGCCCGCGCTTCGGCTCCTTTGTCGCGGTGTATGGCGTGCAGAACGCGGTCAACATGATCGACGGCGCGCTGGCGCGGAGTGCGTGAGGGCTACGGAACTGAGTTGTAGGCGCGACCTATCTCCCCGATTCGTCCTGGCGAAAGCCAGGACCCATAGCCACCGCCGGATGTGGTTACGGAGACTCGGAGTGGCCAATTGGTGCCACAACTTCTCCCGAGGTAATGGGTCCTGGCTTTCGCCAGGACGACACCGAGGCCTCACTGGCTTGCCCACACGATCCGCGCGATCCACACCACCTCGCTCGCCGCCATCCTGCGTTCGGCCTGCGTCGCATCGAGCGGCTGCAAATCCAGAGCCTTTGCGGTGCGGCGCTTCAGCGTCGCCACCGTCAGCTCGCCCGCGTTGGTCTTCACCACCACGCGATCGCCTTTGTGGATCGGCGCGCCGGGCGCGACCAGGATGATGTCGCCGTCGCGATAGGCGGGCGCAAGCGCTTCGCCGGACATCTGCAGCGCGAAGCTATGGTTGCCCTCGAAGGCGGGAAGGGCAAATTCGGTCCAGCCCTTGCCGACGGGAAAGCCGGACTCGTCGAAGGCGCCGCTCGCGCCCGCCAGTGCGAAGCCGAGCAGCGGCACCGAACGGCCGCCGCCTGCCTCGTCGCCGACCAGCCTGGCAAAAATGTCGATCGACGAATCTGCCGCCGCCAGCGCTTTCGCGATCGATTCGGTCGAGGGCCAACGCTCGCGGCCGTCGGAGGTAACGCGCTTGGACTTGTTGAAGGTGGTGGGATCGAGCCCGGCGCGCTTGGCGAGGCCGGACGGCGACAGGCCGGCACGCGCCGCCAGCCGATCCAGCGCGCCCCAGATCTGGTCGTGGGTGAGCATCCTCTGCGCTTTGGCCTGCCTGACCATGGAAGGTCCAGCCCGTCGCAACTCAGGAAAACTATCCTCAAATCAATCGGTTTTCCGTTTTCGGTGCAAGAGGCGGCGTCTAAGTCTTGAGTTCGGCAGGGGTGGCCTTTACGGTCCCGCCCGGGATTTAACGACCCACGAGAGACGAAAATCCCCAGGAGACTCAAAGAGCTGTCTCCCCGGGCAAACAGGGCTGCGTAAGCGGTGGTCAAGATCTACAAAATCTGTCCGGCCTCGGCCTGGCGCGAGGCGGAACGGCAGGGCGTTTATCGCGGCAGCGCGGACGATTCGCGCGACGGATTCATCCATTTCTCGACCGCCGCCCAGGTTCCCGAGACCCTGCAGAAGCATTATGTCGGGCAGCGCGCGCTGTTCCTGGTCGAGGTCGACGGCGATGCGCTCGGCAGCGCGTTGCGCTGGGAGCGCTCGCGCAATGAGGAGCTGTTTCCGCATCTCTATGGCGAGCTCGATCTCGGCGCGGTGATGGCTGTGATGAACCTCAACACGCGCTCCGACGGCGGCCACGATGTTCCGGAGCTTGCCCCGTGATCCGCGCTTTCGACGCTCTCTCGCTGCCGGTGCTGCGTTGGCTCGATCCGGAGGATGCGCATCGCCTCGCGATCCAGGGCCTGCGCTTCCTGCCGCCGGGCAAGCCGCACGCTGACGATCCCAAGCTTGCGGTGCGTGCGTTCGGGCTCAACTTCCCCAATCCGATCGGCATGGCCGCGGGCTTCGACAAGAGCGCCGAAGTGCCGGATGCGCTGCTGCGGCTCGGCTTCGGCTTCGTCGAGATCGGCTCGGTGACGCCGAAGCCGCAAAGCGGCAATCCGCGACCGCGGCTGTTTCGTCTGGAGCGCGACGAGGCCGTGATCAACCGCATGGGCTTCAACAATGACGGTGCGGAGACAGCCCTGCGCCGGCTTGCGGCGCGCGCGCAGCACGGCGGCATCGTCGGCGTCAATGTCGGCGCCAACAAGGATTCGCCCGATCGGGTCAATGATTACGTCAAGCTGATCGAGACCTTTGCGCCGGTCGCGAGCTATTTCACCGTCAACGTCTCCTCGCCGAACACGCCGGGCCTGCGCA
This sequence comes from Bradyrhizobium sp. 35, assembly GCF_023073215.1. Classification (NCBI taxonomy): domain Bacteria; kingdom Pseudomonadati; phylum Pseudomonadota; class Alphaproteobacteria; order Hyphomicrobiales; family Nitrobacteraceae; genus Bradyrhizobium; species Bradyrhizobium sp. 35. Next base: position 55,871 of record NZ_JADPJC010000144.1, on the reverse strand, counting down.
ATCTGCAGGAAGGCGCGCTGCTCGACGATCTCCTCGCCAGGGTGATCGACGCGCGCCAGCGGGTGCGCGAGAGCGCCGGCGACACGCCGGTGCTGCTCAAGATCGCGCCGGATTTGAGCCTCGCCCAGCTCGACGACGTCGTGCAGGTCGCGCGCTCGCGCCGGGTCGATGGCATGATCGTATCGAACACCACGATCGCGCGGCCGAGTACGCTGCGCGAGGAGATGCGCGCCAAGGAGCAGGGCGGCCTGTCCGGCCGGCCGCTGTTCCGGCTGTCGACGCGGATGGTCGCGGAGACCTATGTGCGCGTCGAGGGCGCATTCCCCCTGATCGGTGTCGGGGGGGTGGACTCGGGCGGCGCCGCGCTGACGAAGATCCGCGCCGGCGCGAGCCTGATCCAGCTCTATTCGTCGCTGGTCTACAAGGGCCTCGGCATCGTCGACGAGATCAAGCGTGACCTCGCCTCGACCCTATTGCGGACGGGGCGGGATTCTCTCTCCGAGATCGTCGGCTCCGACGCCGCCACGCTGACGGCGGAAGACTGGCCGGGGATGTAGGCGGTCTCGTGCCCCGAGCGCAGCGCAGCACGTTAGTGATGCACTGCTGAACCGGGGCCCACGCTCGCGGCATTCTGGGTCCCGGCTCCGCGCAGCAGCGTTTCACCCTGCAGCGTGTCCGGGACACGAGAGCTACGACCTCGAAAACGTCTTCCTGTACAGCGCCGGATAGCGCGCGGCCTGCAAGCCGCCGCGCGAGACGTAGGAGGCGATCAGCGCGCTCCACAGCCCGGCATTGCCGAACGATTGCAGCGCCCAACATGTGGCGAGGAAGATCGCGAGCGAGGCCAGCATCAGATTGCGCATCTCACGCGCCCAGGTCGCGCCGATATAGATGCCGTCGAAGCCGAAGGCGAACACGCCGGGAATCGGCGCGAGCACGACGAACGGCAGGAATTCCCGCGCGCCGCGACGGACGCTTTCGCTCGCCGTCATGAAATCGATTAAGTTCGGCCCGAATACCGCGAATAGCGCGGACACGACCAGCGCGAAGCCGAGCCCCCATAGCAGCACCAGCCGGGTCGAATCAGCAAATCCCCTGGCGTCGCGTGCGCCGAGCGTACGGCCGCAAAGCTGCTGGGCTGCGTTCGCTAGACCATCGAGAAAGAAGGCGCTGACCAGCAGAAAATTGTTGAGCACGGAATTCGCGGCCAGCGTGACGTCGCCGGCCCGCGCGCCCTTGGCGGTGAAGAACAAGAACACGGCGATCAGCGCCGCGGTACGGATCAGGATGTCGGAATTCACGGCCAGCAGCCGCATCAGCTTGGCCCGGTCGAACAGCTCTGCGTACGGCACCGCGAACCCACCGTCCGCATAGCGGCGGCAGACGATCATGCCGAGGCCGAATCCGGCCGCTTCAGACAGCAGCGCTGCGATCGCAGCACCTGCGATCCCGGTGTCGTAGACCAGCACCAGCAGGATCGTCGCCGCCGCGTTGACGAGATTGATGACGATTTGGAGCGCGAGCGCCGGGTTGGCGCGAGCCTGGCCGACCAGCCAGCCCAGGATAACATAATTGACGAGCGCCAGCGGCGCCGACCAGATCCGGATCACGAAGTAGGTTTTCGCCGCGCGCGTGACGCCTTCGCTGCCGCCCATCAGGTCGAACAGCACGGTGGCCAGCGGCAGTTGCAGCGCGATCAGTGCTACGCCGATCAAGCCGGCGACGATGAAGCCGCGCACCAGGATCGCGGTCAGCTCGCGCGTCTCGCCGGCGCCGAGCGCCTGCGCCGTGAAGGCGAGCGTGCTCATGCGCAGGAAACCGAACAGCCAGAACAGGCAATCGAAGATGACGGACGCGATGGCGACGCCGCCGAGCAGCGCGGCGTCGTCCAGCCGTCCGATCGCGGTGGTCGAGACCACGCCGATCAGTGGCGTGGTGAGGTTGGCGACCATCGCCGGGCCTGCGATGGCGAAGACCTGACGGGAACCGATCTTCAAGTGAACGGGTGCGTGCATGTCAGAACACGAGCACCATGCCGTCTTCGGCGGCGAGATGGGCGATGTCGTCGAGGCGCGACAGCACGTCTTCGCTCATATGGGTGAGCACGAGGCGTTTTGCGCCGATTTCGGGAAGGTGCTGTTCCAAGGTCGTCAGGCTGAGGTGATTCTTGACCACCTTCTCGTACATATAGGCTTCGGCGATGAAAAGGTCGGCGCCATGCGCCAGCGGAATGAGCGTCTCCGTCCATTCGGTATCGGCGCTGTAGGCCAGCGTGCGACCCTCGGCTTCGACGCGATAAGCGAGGAACGGTCCACCGGATTCGCCGTGCACGACGGGATAGGGCGTCACCGTCACCGCGCCGAAGCTTTGGCTCTGCTCGGGCGCGAGCTCGACGACGGACAGCTCGAAGCGCTGTTTCGTCTTCGAGGAGTGCTCGAACAGAGCCTCCATCACCTCACGCAGCCGCGTCTCGATGCCTTTGGGGCCGGCGATCGTGAGCGGCCGCGTCCGCCGCGAGAATTGTGCGTCGAGCAGGACAAACGGCAGCCCGGCAAAATGGTCGCCGTGGAAATGCGTGATCAGGATGAGATCGATCTCATTGCGGTCGATCTCCAGCCGCTTCAGTGCCGGCAAAGCCGACGCGCCGCAATCGATCAGGAAGTTGGCTTCGCGCCCCGAGACGTGGAAGCAGGTATTGAGCCTGCCGCCGGATCCGAAGGCGTCGCCGCAGCCGACAAAGCGCAATTGCATCGGCCGCCAGCTCCAAATCCTTTACCTGCGTGGCGCGCCGAAAACGCGCATCAGCAGCCAGATCGGAATCACGATGACAGCGCCGAGCAGGAAGTAGCGCCACAGCCAGTTCACGGTATCGAAGCCGAGATCCCACAAACGCTGGAACAGAAGACGAATGCTTAAGATGATATTCCAGGGGTCGAAGCCGATCGCCGCCAGCACGACGCCGACGAGGATCGAGAGCAGCACCAGGCGAAACGCGACCGCCAGCGGCGAGCCGCCGAGAAAGCGGTGCAGGCCGTCACTGCGGCCGGCCGGCAAATCTCTGACGTCGTGGGCCATCTCAAACTCCTCAGGGGATTCGACCTATCATAGGGCAAGGCGGGGACATGGGGAACCTGTGAGGGGGCGTCAATCGGCTTACGGGATTTTAATTCGGGCAAGCACACGCCCGGGGCTTCTTAAGCCTCAACCTCGGCCGCCTCCGCTTTCAGCATCTTTTCCAGCGTTTCCAGCCGGTCGGCCTCCCGCGGCGGCTTGTCCCAGCGCAGCCGGCTGATGCGGGGAAAGCGCATCGCGACGCCGGATTTGTGCCGTGGTGAGCGCTGCAGCCCCTCGAAGGCGACCTCCAGCACCAGCCCCTTGTCTGGCTCGTGCACGACGTGGCGGACGGGGCCGAATTTTTCGGTGGTATTGCGACGCACGAAGCGGTCGATCTGGAGCAGCTCCTCGTCCGTGAAGCCGAAATAGGCTTTTCCGACCGGCACCAGTTCGTCACTGCCCGGCCCTGCGGTCCAAACGCCGAAGGTGTAGTCGGAATAGTAGGACGAGCGCTTGCCGTGGCCGCGCTGCGCATACATCAGCACGGCGTCGATGATGTGCGGATCGCGCTTCCATTTCCACCATTGTCCCTTCGGCCGCCCCGGCAGATAGGGTGCGTCGCGCCGCTTCAGCATCACGCCTTCGACGGCGTCCGCGTCCTCGCCCGCACCAGCGCTGGCGGGATCGGCGCGTGCTGCGGTCAGCGCCTCCCAGCTTGCGAAGGCGACGGTGGGCGACAGATCGATGCGGGGATCGTCGAGCTTACCGATGAAGGTCTCCAGCCGTTCGCGCCGCTCCGCGAAAGGCAGCTCGCGCAAATCGTTCTCGTCGTCGCCGAGCAGATCGTAGGCGCGCAGATGAATCGGAAATTCCTTGATCAGCTTCGGAGACACGACCTTGCGGTTGAGCCGCTGCTGCAGAAAATTGAAACTTTGCACGCGCCCTTCGCGCAGGATCAGAAGCTCGCCGTCGATGGCGCCGGGCAGCCGCAGCGACGGCACGAGGTCCGGAAAGCTCCCGGTGATGTCCTCGCCGGTGCGCGAATAGAGCCGAGCGGTGATGTGGCCGTGCTCGTCGCGGCCGGCCACCGCCTGCACGCGGATGCCGTCCCATTTCCATTCGGCGATGTAGTCGGCGGGATCGAGTGCAGCGAAATCGGTGTCCTCGATCGCATGCGCCAGCATGACAGGACGGAACGGCGCGGGATCGCGATTGACTGGCTTGTCGCCGCGGCCTTCCAGCCAGGCGAACAGGTCGAGATAAGGCGGCGCGAGACCGGGCCAGATCAGCTCGACCTCATGCGGGTCCTTGTCGCCGAGCGCGGCGGCCGCGGTCTTTGCCAGGCGCGCGGAGATGCCGATGCGCAACGCGCCGGTGACGAGCTTCAACAGCGCCCAGCGGCCGGTCTCATCCAATTCGTCGAGCCAGCGCTCGAGCTGCTTCGGCAGCTCGGTCTTGCCGAGGGTGCGCAGGGTGGTGACCACCTCGGTGAGGGTTGGGGGAGGTGGGTTGTTGTGGACACCCACGGCCTTCGGCCACATCAGCGCGATTGTCTCGGAGAGATCGCCTACATAGTCCCAGGATAGGCCGAACAAGACCGGGTCAGTTCGCTGGGCGATAAGATCGCGCAGCAGAGAAGGTTTTGCGTGCTTGAAACTCAGCGCACCGGTCAGCGCGGCCAGCGCGTAGCCGCGATCGGGATCGGCGACCTCGCGAAAATAACTCGTGATCAGCCGCAGCTTGTTGTTGCGGCCGGGTTCGTAGGCGAGGCGGTCGAGAAGTTCGGCGAAGCGGTTCATGCTTCGGCCTCGTCAGCGAGCGGCGTCTCGGTCTCCTCCTCGTCGCCATAGCCGACGAGATCGAGCGGCCGCGACCGCAAACCCTTGCTTTGGCACCAATGCACCAGCGCGTCTTCCTGGCCATGGGTAACCCAGATCTCGCCGGCACCGGTCGCGGCGATCGTGGCGGTGAGGCCGTCCCAATCGGCGTGATCCGAGATCACCAGCGGCAGCTCGATGCCGCGTTGCCGCGCGCGGGCGCGCACCCGCATCCAGCCAGAGGCGAATGCCGTGACGGGATCGGGAAACCGGCGGGTCCAGAGATCGGATGTTGCAGAGGGCGGCGCCAGCGTGATGGTGCCGGCGAGCGCCGCCTTCTTGACGCCCTTCGCCGGCCGCAACTCGCCGAGCTCGATTCCGCGGCTCTGATAGTAATGCGTGATCTTCTCCATCGCGCCATGCAGATAGATCGGCGCGTCGTAACCCGCTTGGCGCAGCAGAGCGATCACGCGCTGCGCCTTGCCAAGCGAATAGGCGCCGACGAGATGCGCGCGCTCCGGAAATAGCGCCACCGACGCCAGCAGCTTCTTGACCTCGTCGGCCGCATCGCCATGGCGAAACACCGGCAGGCCGAACGTTGCCTCGGTGATGAAGACGTCGCAGCGTACGAGCTCGAACGGCGTGCAGGTCGGGTCGGGCGCATCCTTGTAGTCGCCGGAGGCGACGATGCAGGTGTCCTTGCAGGTGACCGCGACCTGCGCCGAACCGAGCACATGGCCGGCCGGGTGAAACTTCGCGCTGACGTCGCCGAGCCGGATCTCCTCGCCATAGTGGATTGCTTGGGTGGAGCCGGCAAAATTCTCGCCATAGCGCAGCCGCATCATGTCCAGCGTTTCCTGCGTCGCCAGCACCGCGCCGTGGCCGGCGCGGGCATGGTCGGAATGGCCGTGGGTGATCACGGCCCGCTCGACCGGCCGGACGGGGTCGATATGGAAGCCGCCCGGCTTACAGCATAGGCCGGCGGCAACTGGCAGCAGGATGTCTTGCGGACGCATGCCTGTTATATAGGTCGCGACCCCGCATCTTCGAGTCATCACCGCTTCGTTCCCTGGTTCCCACAATGCCCCTGCGCTTGTTCCTGACCTCCGGCGATCTCATGGCTGACCGCCGCTTCGAGTTCGCGCGCGACCTCCAGCTCAAGGGCGATCTGGCGGCCGCCGCCGACCTGCTGGAGCAGACCATCGAGATTGCGCCGAATTTCACCTCGGCCTGGTTCACGCTCGGCGAAATCCGCGCGCAACTCGGCGAGCGCGACAAGGCCATTGCGGCCTTTCGCAAATCGCGCGAGTCCGACCCGAGCGATCAGCATGGCGCTCATCTGCATCTGATACGCCTCGGCGATGCGCAATTGTCCGAGATGCCCAAGGCCTATGTGCAGGCCTTGTTCGATCAATACGCCCCGCGCTTCGAGCACGTGCTGATCAACGATCTCGGCTATCGCGCGCCGTCGCTGATCTTCAAGGCGGTGGTGGCTGCCCGCGTCGCCGCGAAGAAGCCCGCCCTGTTCAAGCGCGCCATCGATCTCGGCTGCGGTACGGGGCTCGCGGCCGCCGCCTTCGCCAAACAGGTCGACCAGTTCATCGGCATCGATCTGTCGCCCGGCATGGTCAAGGAGGCGCGAGCCACCGGCCTCTATGCCGAGCTCGAAGTCGCCGACATGATCGAAGGCCTGCGCAGCAGGAGCGAGGCGAGCGCAAACCTCGTCGTCGCTGCCGATGCGTTCGTCTATCTCCCCGATCTCGCACCGGTGCTCGGCGAAGCCAGGCGCGTGCTCGCGCCCGGCGGCGTGCTTGCGTTCACGCTGGAGACCCATGACGGCAGCGGCATCGTTCTCGGCGAAGGCCTGCGCTATGCCCATTCGGCGGAATATGTGCGCGATGCGATGGCGAAGGCCGGCCTCAAGCTCCTCACATTGGAGCAGGCCTCGCCACGCACCGAGAACAACGAACCGGTGGGCGGCCTCGTCGTGGTCGCCGAGAAAACTTGAGTTTAGGCGCTATAAGCGGCGCTTTAAGCGTCATTGCGTCGCAAAGCCGCGACTTCCCACTTGCGAGCCGTGCGGCGATGCCAGCACAATGCGCGCACCAGGGAGAAACAAACAATGACCAGGAATCCATCGCGGCGCGATTTCAGCGCCGCCGCGCTCGCGACCATCGCGGCCTCCACCTTGCCCGCGCCCTATGTCTGGGCCGCGGAGAAGAAATACGATTCCGGCGCCAGCGACACCGAGATCAAGATCGGGCAGACCGTGCCGCATTCCGGCCCCGGCTCGCTCTACGGCGTGCTCGGGCGCGTCGGCGAGGCCTATTTCCAGATGCTGAACGAAAAGGGCGGCATCAACGGACGCAAGGTCAAATTCCTCACCATGGATGATGTCTACAGCGCGCCGAAATGCGTCGAGGCGACGCGGCGCCTGGTCGAGCAGGAGGAGGTGCTCGCGCTCTACGGCTCGCTCGGCACCGCGCCGCAGACCGCCGTGCACAAATACCTCAACTCGAAGGGCGTGCCGCAGTTGCTGCTCAACACCGGCGCGTCGAAGTGGAATAACCCGAAAGAGTTCAAATGGACGATGGCTGGCTTGCCGCTCTATCCGACCGAGGCGCGGATCCTGGCGCGGCACGTCGTCAGCGTGAAGCCGAACGCGAAGGTCGGCATCCTGTACCAGAACGACGATTTCGGCCGCGACTTCCTCGGCCCCTTCAAGAAGGTTCTGGAAGACGCCGGCGGCACCGCCAAGGTGATCATGGAGCAGACCTACGATCTGACCGATCCGACGGTCGATTCCCAGCTCATCAACCTCTCGAAGTCGGGTGCGGACGTCTTCTACAACATCTCCACCGGCAAGGCCTCGTCGCAGTCGATCCGGAAAGTAGCCGAGCTCGGCTGGAAGCCGCTGCAGCTGCTGTCGGCCGGCTCGACCGGCCGCTCCATCCTCAATGCCGCGGGCCTCGAGAACGCCGCCGGCATCGTCGCCATCCGCTACAACAAGGAAGTCGGCCTGCCCAAATGGGAGAAGGACCCCGACGTCATGGCGTTCGAGGAGCTGCGCAAGAAGTACACGCCGGCGATCGATCAAGACAACACCATCGCCTTCGCCGGCTACGGCCAGGCCGTCACCATGGGCGAGATCCTGCGCCGCTGCGGCGACGAGCTCACCCGCGCCAACGTGCTGAAGCAGGCTTCCAACCTCAAAGGCTTCCACTCGCCTTATTTCCTCGACGGCGTCACTTACGACTACACGCCTGACGATTACACGCCGATGAAGACGCTCTTCATCTCCACCTTCACCGGCAAGGACTGGGACATCTCCGACAAGCCGATGTCGGAGTAGGGGCGCTTTCTTCTCCCCTTGTGGGAGAAGATGGCGCGAAGCGCCGGATGAGGGGGCTTTCTCCGCGTACTCGAACGATGCTCTTTCGCGGAGAGATACCCCTCACGCGTCTCGCCGCTTCGCGGCGATCCACCCTCTCCCACAAGGGGAGAGGGAACGGCAGTATCGCCCTCGTCGTTCACCCCCTCGACGAACCCGTCCCCACGGCTTACCTGTGATGCCGTGCCGCCCCGCATCCGCAAAATCCCGGTCGAACCTGCCGCGCTGCTGCCCGACCGCTTCAAGGCGTGGTTCGCGGCCCGCGGCTGGTCGCCGCGCGCGCATCAATTGGCGCTGCTGGAGAAGGCGCACGAGGACCGATCCGCATTGCTGATCGCGCCCACCGGCGCCGGCAAGACGCTGGCGGGATTCTTGCCGACGCTGGTCGAGCTGAGCTCCGCGCCCAAAGCTTCGGCGAAATCGGTGATCTCCACCGGCCGCAGTCTGCAACGCACCGGCGGCCTGCACACGCTCTACATCTCGCCGCTCAAGGCGCTCGCGGTCGATATCGCGCGCAACCTCGAGCGCCCCGTCGCCGAGATGGCGCTGCCGATCAAGATCGAGACCCGTACCGGCGACACGCCGACGTCGCGGCGGCAGCGGCAACGGCGCTATCCGCCGGACATTTTGCTGACGACGCCGGAGCAGCTTGCGCTGCTGCTGTCCTCCGACGACGCGCCGTTCCTGTTTTCCTCCTTGAAGCGCATCGTGCTCGACGAGCTGCACGCGCTGGTGACGTCCAAGCGCGGCGATCTGCTGTCGCTTGGACTCGCGCGGCTGTGGCGGTTGGCGCCGCAGATGCGGGCGATTGGCCTGTCGGCGACCGTGGCCGAGCCTGAATCGCTGGCGCGCTTCCTGGTGCCGCAGCCCGGCGGCAAGGAAGCGGCGGCCGACATCGTCCTTGCCGGCGGCGCCGCACCGCCGCTGGTCGAGATGATGGACACGCGCGAACGCCTGCCCTGGGCCGGCCACAGTGCGCGCCACGCACTTCCCGAGATCTACGAGCTGATCAAGGCGAACAAGACCACGCTGGTTTTCGTCAACACCCGCAGCCAGGCCGAGATGCTGTTCCAGAATCTCTGGAGCATGAACGACGACAATCTTGCCATCGCGCTGCATCACGGCTCGCTCGACGTCGCCCAGCGCCGCAAGGTCGAAGACGCGATGTCGGCGGGCAAACTGCGCGGCGTGGTCTGTACCTCCTCGCTCGATCTCGGCGTCGACTGGGGCGACGTCGATCTCGTCGTCAATATCGGCGCGCCCAAGGGCTCCTCGCGCCTGATGCAGCGCATCGGCCGCGCCAACCACCGGCTCGACGAAGCTTCGCGCGCGGTGCTGGTGCCCGCGAACCGATTCGAGGTGCTGGAGTGCCGCGTCGCGATCGACGCCATCGCGGAGAATGCGCAGGACACGCCGCCGCTGCGCCTGGGTGCGCTCGATGTGCTGGCCCAGCACGTGCTCGGCTGCGCCTGCGGCGAGCCGTTTTTCTCCGACGAGCTTTACGGTGAGGTCCGCACCGCCGCGCCCTACGCCGATCTCACGCGGCAGGACTTCGACGACGTGGTCGATTTCGTCGCCTCCGGCGGCTACGCGCTGAAGACCTATGAGCGTTTCGCGCGGATCAAGCAGGACAAGGAGGGACGCTGGCGCGTCGCCAATCCCAGGGTGCGGCAGAGCTACCGGATGAATGTCGGCACCATCGTCGAGGACGACATGCTCAAGGTGCGGCTGGTGCGCTCGCGCGGCGGAGGTCAAGGAAAAGCAGGCGGGTCGACCGGCGTGATCGCGCGCGGCGGCAGGCTGCTCGGCGAGATCGAGGAAGCCTTCATCGAGGGTCTCAGCCCGGGCGACACCTTCGTGTTCTCAGGAGAGGTGGTGCGCTACGAAACCCTGGTCGAAGACCAGGTCTATGTCTCGCGCGCCAACGACAAGGACCCGAAGGTGCCGTCCTATATGGGCGGCAAGTTTCCGCTCTCGACCTATCTTGCCGAACGGGTTCGCCGCCTGCTCGATGACGGGCGCGCGTGGGGCGCCTTGCCGGAGCAGGTGCGCGACTGGCTGTCGCTGCAAAAGGACGTCTCGCGCGTGCCGGCGGTGCGCGAGCTGCTGGTCGAGAGTTTTCCCCGCGCCAACAAGCATTACGTCGTCTGCTATCCCTTCGAAGGCCGTCTCGCGCATCAGACGCTCGGCATGCTCTTGACGCGCCGGCTGGAGCGCGCCCGCGCCCGGCCGCTCGGTTTCGTCGCCAATGAATATGCGATCGCGGTCTGGGCGCTCGGCGACATGTCCTCCATGATCCGGGACGGCAGGATCGACCTCGACGCGCTGTTCGATCCCGACATGCTCGGCGACGACCTCGAAGCGTGGCTTGCCGAATCCGCGCTGATGAAGCGCACGTTCCGCAATTGCGCGATCATCTCCGGCCTGATTGCGCGGCGGCACACCGGTGAGGAGAAGAGCCGCCGTCAGGTGCTGTTCTCGACCGATCTCGTTTACGACGTCCTGCGCAAGCACCAGGCCGATCACGTGCTGTTGCGCGCCGCCCGTGCCGATGCCGCCACTGGCCTGCTCGATCTGCGACGCCTCAGCGACATGCTCACCCGCATCCGGGGCCGCATCACGCATCGGGAACTCGACCACGTCTCCCCGCTCGCCGTCCCCGTGATGCTGGAAATCGGCCGCGAGTCAGTCTATGGCGAAGCTGGAGACGAGCTCCTGGCGGAGGCCGCCGACGAGCTCGTCAAAGAGGCGATGGGATAACAGCAGGTTTTGACGTGGGGGCAGGCGCGCTGGTTTCAGGGGATATCGAGGACATGCGCGTTTCGAATGTCAGCATCAGCAGCGTGACCTTCGCGGCCGATCTCTCCGGCGCGCTATTCTGGGAAGAGCAGCGCCTGCTCGTCGTCTCCGACCTGCATCTGGAAAAAGGTTCCAGCTTCGCCATGCGCGGCGTGCTGCTGCCGCCTTACGACACCATCGCGACGCTCAGTCGTCTCGCTGCTGTCATCTCCCGCCATGATCCCCGAATCGTCATCGCGCTCGGCGACAGTTTTCACGATCGCACGGCGCATGGACGGCTGTCGGCGGAGGATCGCGACGCGGTCGCCGCCTTGCAGGCTGGCCGCGACTGGATCTGGATCTCAGGCAATCACGATCCGGCGCTGCCGCGTGATCTCGGCGGCACCGTCGCCGACGAAGTTGCGATCGGTCCGATCACCTTCCGCCACGAGCCGACGGGCGCGAGCGGCGAGATCGCCGGCCATCTTCATCCCAAGGCGCGTGTCTCCGCGCGCGGCCGCTCGATGGAGCGCCGCTGTTTCGCCTGTGACGGCGAGCGTGCCGTGATGCCCGCCTTCGGCGCCTACGCCGGCGGCCTCAGCATCCGCGATGTGGCGTTTGCAAAGATCTTTCCAATGAACGGTTTTGTCGCGCACCTGCTCGGCGACCGCCGCGTCCACGCGATCGCCGCGTCACGGTGCAGCTAAGCCGCTTTCGCCTGCACGTCGTCGCAGAACTCCGCCAGCCGATCTGCCAGCCGCAACGTCGCGGGACTTGCGCCCGGCGCGGCCATCAGCGCCACTTCGGTCCGGTTGATCGGCGCAAAGCCGTCCTTCGCGCTCAGCACGCGGTGGTCGGACTGGATCGCCATCTCCGACAGGATGCTCAAGCCCATGCCGGCCGCGACCGCGGCCTGGATGCCGGCCAGGCTCGATGACGTATAGGACATGTGCCAAATGCGGCCCGCGCTTTCCAGCGCATGGATGGCGCCGGCGCGGTAGAGGCAGCCGAGCGGAAAGCCGATCAGCGGCACGGAGGCGACATCGGCGTGGATCGGATGGCTCTTGCTGGTCACCCAGTGCACCTGCTCCGGCCACACCGCAATCGCGCCTTTCTCTCCGGCCGCGCGCTTGAACAGCGCCAGATCGAGCTCGCCGCGATCGAGGTCGCGGGCGAGATTCTTGCTCTGGTCGGCGCGCACATCGAGCCGCAGGCCCGGATGCGAGCGCGAGAACGCGCCGAGCAGTTTCGCCAGCCGATACGCCGCAAAGTCCTCGGGGATGCCGAGCCGGATTGCGCCTTCGCCGTCGGGCTGGCGCAGCACGTCGCGCGCCTCTTCCGCAAGCGACAACAACCGCCGCGCATAGGACAGCAGCCGCTCGCCGGCTTCGGTGGGGCGCACGTCCTTGCCGTCGCGATGCAGCAGGACCTGGCCGACATCCTCCTCCAGCCGCTTGATCTGCTGGCTGACGGTCGATTGGGTGCGATGGACGCGCTCGCCGGCGCGGGTGAAGCCGCCGGCATCGACCACCGACACGAAGCTGCGCAGGAGCTCCAGATCGAGCATGGCTGCCTCCATTCGAAGATCCACTGGCTGGAAGTTAATCATTTAATTTCCAAATGACAAGCCGGCTCCCTAGATCGAGGGCTCAGGAGAATGCCCCTCATGTCGCTCGCCCCTTCGCTTGCCGTTCCGCGCAGCCGCTTCAACACGCTGCCGCTGGCCATCGGCCTGTTCTGCCTGCTCTGGAGCTACGCCTTCGTCGCCGGCAAGATCGGCGTGACCCATTGCCCGCCGCTGATCCTGCTCGCCGCGCGCTTCTCGCTCGCCGGCATCTTGATCCTCGGTGCCACGCTGGTCCGCGGCGACGACTGGTCGCTGTCCTGGCGCGATGCCGCGATCTTCGCCGTGCTCGGCGTCGCCAACAACGCGCTCTATCTCGGCCTCGGCTACACCGGACTGCAATCGGTCTCCGCCGGCCTCGGCGGCCTGATCGTGTCGGCCAATCCGGTGTTCACGGCGGGCCTCGCCGCGCTTCTGCTCGGCGAAGGCATGACCTGGCGCAAGGCGAGCGGCCTCCTGCTCGGAATCATCGGCGTGACCTTGATCGTCTGGCACCGCCTGGCGGTCGGCACCGACTCGCTGCACGGCATCGTGTTCACGCTGGCCTCGCTCGCCTCTCTCGTTGCCGGCACCATTTTGTTCAAGCTGCTCGCGCCGAAGGGCTCGCTGTGGGTCGGCAATGGCGTGCAGAATCTTGCCGCCGGCATCGTGCTGACGCCGGTGGCGCTCACCTTCGCCGACGTTCATGCCATCGACTTCACGCCGGGCCTGATCGGCGCCTTCGCCTTCCTCGTGCTCGGCGGCTCGATCCTGGCGTACTGGCTCTGGTTTCATTTCTTGAAAGTGTGTGGCGCGACGGCTGCCAGTGCCTATCATTTCCTGATGCCGCCGCTCGGCATGCTGTTTGCGTATCTCGTGCTCGGCGAACATGTCGAGGCGCGCGATCTGCTCGGAATCATCCCGGTCGCACTCGGCATCTACCTGGTGACGCGGCCCGCCAAATCCGTCTCGTAAGAGGAGTCCATCATGCCCATTTCCATCACCCTGATCGGCGGTCCCACTGCGCTGATCGAGATCGATGGCTTCCGTTTGCTCACCGATCCGACCTTCGATGACGCGCACACCGCCTATCAGCTGCCGCATGTGAAGCTGGAGAAGACGATCGGCCCTGCGCTCAAGGCCGATGCGATCGGCCCGATCGATGCCGTGCTGCTCAGCCACGACCAGCATTCGGACAATCTCGACAATTCCGGCCGCGACTTTCTCAAACATGTGAAGCGCGTGCTGACCACCGAGGCCGGCGCGCAGCGCCTCGGCGGGCATGTCGAAGGTTTGGCGCCGTGGGGCACGGCGCATCTGAAAGATCGTGACGGCAACTCGCTGACGATTACTGCGACCCCGGCGCGTCACGGGCCGGCCGGCATCGAGCCGCTGTCAGGCGACGTCATCGGCTTCGTGGTGTCGTCGAGCCGGACCGACACCACATCGGTCTACATCAGCGGCGACACCACCTGGTTCGACGGCGTCGCCGAGGTCGCGCGCCGTTTCAAATGCGGCGTGGTGATGCCTTTCGCCGGCGCCGCGCAAACGCGCGGGCCGTTCCATCTGACCATGGACACCAACGACACCATCGAGACCGCGCGCGCCTTCCCCGATGCGATGATCGTGCCGGTTCATACGGAGGGTTGGGCGCATTTCCGCCAGAACAGCGAGGATCTACGCAAGACCTTCGACGTGCTCGGCTTCGGGACGCGGCTGCGATTGCTCGAGCCCGGCGTGCCGACGGTGGTGCAGGCGCCGTAGCCCCGACTGTCATGCCCCGGCTTGACCGGGGCATCCAGTACGCCGCGGCGGTAATTGTGAGAGCGAGTCGCCTAACGCAGGCCTCTGGAATACTGGGTCGCCCGGTCGAGCCGGGCGACGACGAGAGGAGAGAGCGTAGTCTCCTCAATCCTTGCGAAACACGATCGAAGCCATCCATCCCGTCATCAGCGCCATCGCGGCGGTGACGAGGCCGTAGATCAGGCCGTTCTGCCGCGCGGTGGTGGCGACGAACTGCTCGAAGCCGACCTTGACGATCTCGAACGCGGTCTCGGTCTTGCCGATGAACGCGCCGTCGGCAAACAGCTTGATCTCCACCTCGTAAGTGCCGATCGGCACCTCCGCCGGCAGCGGAATGCCGGTGCGGAACAGCGTCGGCGTCAGGAATGTCACCGCGCTCGGATCCTCGCGGTAGAGACCGCGCTGGGTGCGCAGGCGGATGAAGGCGGAGCGGAACACGTCGTTAGGCACCACATCGGCATAGTCGCCGCTGACACGCTGGGTCAGCAGCACGTTGTTAAGCCCGATCTGCTGACGCCGCGCGATCTCGGGCGAGGTGATGACATCGAAGGAGCGGTTGGCAAATAGCGCGAGATAGCTCGGCACCTCCAGGAACTGGCGGTAGTCGGTGTTGATCCAGATCCCGAAGGTGCGCTCCTTGCGCCGCGTCACCATCTCGGCGCGCGGGCCCATCACGGTGACGACGAGATCGTAGCTCTTGCGATCGGCGGGCGTGGAGGCGTCCTTCTCGACCGAGCCGAACAGCACCAGCTCCTCGCCGGAATAATTCGGCGTCACCGTGACGCGATGGTTGGAGACCGACACGATCAGCCGCTCGGCGCGTGCGACGGAGCCGAGCAGCAGAACGAGCAGGACCGCGAGAGCTGTGCGCATCATCCGTTCACCCCCAGCTCGCGGATGGTGAAGAGGTCTTCGGGCCGGATCACCAGCTCGATGGCGAAGCGAACGCCGACCGAGAGGATCAAGAGGCCGAGCAGCAGCCGCAGCTGCTCGCCGCGGATCTTCTGACCGGCGCGTGCGCCGAACTGCGCGCCGGTGACACCGCCGACCATCAGGATCAGCGCCAGCACCGCGTCGACGAGGTGATTGGTCACCGCATGCAGCAGGGTCGCAAACAGCATCGTGACCAGCGTCAGGACCATCGAGGTGCCGATCACCGTCGAGGTCGGCACCCGCAGCAGATAGATCATGATCGGCACCAGGATGAAGCCGCCGCCGATGCCCATGATGGCGCCGATGAAGCCGATCAGGACGCCGATGATCACGACCGGAATGACCGAGAGGTATATCTTGGAACGCTTGAACCGCATCTTCAGCGGCAGGCCATGGATCCAGTTGTGGGTGCGTCGTGGCGGCACCGCGCCGCGCCGGGTCCGCATTAGGGCGCGCAGGCCTTCGGAGAACATCAGGCTGCCGACGGTGGTGAGCAGCACGACGTAGGACAGTGCGATCATCAGATCGAGCTGGCCGAGCGCACGCAGCTGCGTGAAGGTCCACACGCCCAGCGCCGTCCCGGTCACGCCGCCGCATAACAGCACGCTTGCCAGCGCCGGGTCGATCGCGCGTCGCCGCCAATAGGCGAGCGCGCCGGAAAAGGACGAGGCGGCGATGTGGCTCGCGACGGAGGCGACCGCGACCGCCGGCGTGATGCCGATGAAGATCAGAAGCGGCGTCATCAGGAAGCCGCCGCCGATCCCGAACATGCCGGAGACGAAGCCGACCGCCGCGCCCATCGCTAGCACGAGGAAGACATTGACCGGAAGATCGGCGATCGGGAGATAGAGCTGCATCGAGAGACCACGCTTCCCGCGAGACGGATCGATTGCGCGGAATGCTCGCAGGAGGGCAGAACGATTGCCGCGCCCTTCAATAGCGGAATTCGGTGGCCGGCGGGACCAGGAATTTCAGGCGTGGTGAATGGGCTAAGAGAGATCAGATCACGGCTCGCAGCGAACCGAGCATTCCGCCACCTTCTCCGCCGTCATGCCCCGGCTTGACCGGGGCATCCACTATGGCGCAGCTTCTCCGTATCCAACCGACGCCTCTGGAATACTGGGTCGCCCGGTCAAGCCGGGCGACGACAAGAGGAGAAAGCGTACTAAACCGATTAATGCACAGCCGAGGCCGCGCGCTTGGCGGCAACCGGCTTCGGCGCAGGCTTCGCGTTGGCCTGCGGGGCGCTGTCCCAGCCGCCGTTCGGGGCCGCAACATTGACGGCGTCGTCGGGCTGCGGTTCGGCGCTGAAGGTCTGGATCGCGAGCTTGGCGGCGGCGAGCGATTGCGGGTCGAGCCGCTTGGCGACGTCGTCGCGCTTGCCGGCCGCGTCCGCATCGCCCTGGGCGGCGGCGAGCGTGAACCATTTATAGGACTCGGCGAGGTTCTGCTCGACCCCGATGCCGCGGGCATAGAGGATGCCGAGGTTGAACTGGCTGTCGGCGACGCCGCGGTCGGCGGCCTTCCGGAACCACAGTGCCGCGCTCTTGTAATTGGCTCCGCGTCCGCCGCCATCGGCGTCGAGCACCGCGAGATTGTGCATCGCCTTGGCGTTGCCGCGCTCGGCCGCCTGCGTGTAGTAGCGGCGGGCGATGTCGGCGTCCTTCTTCACGCCAAGACCCTTTTCGTAGAGTGTCCCGAGGCGGAAGGTTGCGGGCACGACGCCGGCCTGCGCCGCACGGTCGTACCATTTGGCGGCTTCGTCGTAATTCGCGGCCACGCCCTTGCCCTCGGCAAAGCGCACGCCGATCTCGTAGGCCGCGGTCGCATCGCCCTTCATCGCGGCGGTGCGCAAGCCGGGGCCACCGATGCCGTCAGGCAGCTTTTCGGTCGGCGGCACCTGGATCATCGCGAGTTTCGCGCGGCTCGTGCCCGACAGCGCGCCGGTGACGTCGCTCGACGCCGCAGGCGGGGTTGGCGCCGCGGTTTGCGGGATTTCGACCGAAGCGGTGCCGCTCGGGCTCGTCACGGACCCCGGCGCGGCATTGTTCTGCGACTGCTTTCCGATCGGCGTCGGCGAGGTCATCGAGGGCGTGACCTGCTCTGGCGCGGCGGGCTTGTTCTCAATGGACGGCAGGGCTCGCGGCGCGGGCTCGCTCGACGTATTCTCCATCGCCTGCGGCGCTGGCGACGAGCTGCTGCCATCGAGCAGGTTCATCGCCATCTTGAAGGTGCCGAGCACGATCACGACCACGCTCGCGCCGACCAGCAGCGAGCGGATCTTCGAGGTGATGGTCGACCCGCCTTCCTGGCCCTTGTCCTTGGCGCGACCGGCAGACGCCTTGGCGGCCCGGCCGGTTTTCTCGGGTGGCTGCGCGGCGGCGGCTTGCGCTGCGCGGCGCGCGGCAGCGATGAAGCTCGACGACGACACCGGCTCCTTGGGCGCGGCCGGGATTTCGCTGATTGCGCTTTCGGACGCAGCGATGCGCTCGGACGGCGTGGCGATGCGTGCACCCGGCCTTGTGCCCGGCTCGAGCGGATGATCCGGCGGCAGTTCGGGCGCAAGCGCGGCGCGCGTGGGCGCGGTATGCGGCTCCAGGATTTCGCTGATCGCGCGTGGCGGAACCGGCGGTGCCATCGGCATCGGCGGCGGCGCCGCCGGCGCGGCGGCTTGGAATTCGCGCGGCGCGGCGGCGAAGGCGGCGTGCGCCGCCTGCGCGGCGGCTGGATTGGGCAGCTCGGGCTTCGGATCGTATTTCGGGTGCTGCTGTTGCTGCGGCCGCGGCTCGTGCGCCATCGGCGCGGGCGCCATGGGAGCGGCCATCGGCATCGGCATCGGCTGCGCCGCAGGGGCGGGCGGCGCGGTGCGCACATTGCGAAGATCGCCCTCGATCATCGAGAGACGATCGACGACGTGGCCAAGGGCGTTGTGGACGGCCTCCAGCGAATCCTGGGTGGTCCGGTTGGTCTCGGCCTGGCTGAAGCGGATGTCGGAGAGCTCGCGCTTGACGAGATCGACCATGCCGGAATCGGCGGGCGGCGCGGAGTTGCGGCTCTCGGCCAGCGCGGAATAGGTCGCCTGCTGCCGCTCCAGGTGGCGCAGGATGTCGTGCAGCCCGTCCTCGACGCGGCTGAAATTGCCGTTGCGCGGATCGGAGGCGGCCTCGAGCCGCTCCAGCAGATACGAGACCCGCTGTTCAAGATGAGCGAAGGTCGAAGCCGAGTCGTTGCCGACCTGCATGCGATCGAAACGGTCAGACAGGGCGCGGATCGCGCTTTCGAGCTGCTCGCTGCTCTCGGATGGTTGAGGGCGCTCGCGCGTTTCCAGAGCGGCGGTGAGCGCCGCGATGCGCTGTTCCAGCACCGCAAAACTGTCGCCTTGGCCGGACGCACGGGTGACCTGGTCGACCTTGGACGACAGCAGCTGCACGTCGTCCGAGAGCCGTGCCAGCGCTTCGTTGGAGGCAACGTTGGAGACGATGCCACGCAGCGCCGAGATCGCGCCTTCGAGCTGGCGGACCGTCGACGGATCGTCATTGGCGCGCAGGATCAGATCGAGCTTGGCGCCGAGATTGCGGATCGCCTCGTCATAGCCGGTGAGCTGCTCGGCCGGCGTCAGCGTGCGGAGCACCTGCTTGATCTCGGACAGCGCGTGCTCGATGCCGGACAGGACCTGACCGTCGGTGCCGTTGGAGCGGGTCTCGTCGATGCGCCGATGCAGCGAGCGGATCTCGTTCTCGATCGATTCGATCGCGCGGCGCGGCATCGCCTCGGTGATGGCGTTGCGGATCTCCGCAAGCTCGCTGCGGAACGTGTTGATCGCCTGCTCGGTATTGTCAGGGCGCTGCAGCGATTCGATCTGGCTCGTGATCTTGAGCAGATGGCGCTCAAGCGCAGAGAAATCCGGCCCCGGCTGGGGTGGCGGCGGAGCATAGGCAGGCGCGGGCGGCGCCATCGGGGGCGCGTAAGGAGCTGCCGCGGGCGCGATCGGCGGCGCGGCGCGCGGCGGCATCTGCCTGGGCGTAAAGCCGTCGAGCTCGCTCTGCCGTGCGGTGATCTCGGCCACCGCGACGTCGAACGAAGCGGGGCTCAGGGGCGGTGAGTTGCGATAGACCTGTGCTGCCGCGCGCTCGACCGCATCGGCCTGGCGCTGGCGCGTTTCAACGGGGGCCTGTCGTGGTGCCGGAGCCTGCTGCGGCTTTGAGATTTGCGACAGCCTTGCATCGAGCCGCGAGATCGCGTCGTTGAGCTGGCGCGCAACGCCCTGCTCGCGCGAAACGTCTTGTCGCGGAGTATCTTGTCGCGAAGAATCTTGCCGCGGCGCGGGCTTTGAAATCCGCTCGATCTGCTGGGTGATGGCGTCGAGCCGCTGGTGGATGTCGGCAACTTCGCGGCTTTCCTGGCTCGGTACTTGAGTCGGTACCTGGCTCGGGACGTTCTGGGCTTGCGGACGCTGGTCGTAAAGTCCGCGAAAGTTTGGCGGGGCGGTCTCGCCGAGCGTGGAGTTCAGCCAATCGTTGAGTGACATGCCGGCGCGACGCGCAGCAGCTTCGGCCCGCTCCCGGACGGATGGATCGATGCCGTCAACACTCCACGATACGCGCGAATTCATGACTCTGTCCGGTTCCGACTCCGGCGCCCCATCCGGCGCCTCCAGTCTTCCCTCGCGTGCCGGTTGCAAAGACAATCGGATTTGGCGCGGGTCGTCTGCCTCGAAAACCGACTTTTGTCTGTTACGGTAAATAACGGGTTAAGGAACCCGTTGACGGTGTCTTAAAGTTGGGCGGCGGGGTGCGACACCCACCGCTGTCATGCCCCGCGAAAGCGGGGCATCCAGTACCCGCAGCCTCTCGATTCCAGCCGCGCAGCCTCTGGAATACTGGATCGCCCGCCCCCGTGCGCAATTGCGCACAAGGCGGGCGATGACAGCGGAATAATACGCAACGGCACGTCATGGCGTCTGGCCAGCCCCTCAGCCCTTGCCCTCGCGCTTGCCATCCTCCAGCGGCACCACGGTGCCGCTTGCGCTCATCGCCGACAGGGCCTCGAGCGCCTCTTCGCAGAAATCGGCCACCATCTGCTCGTGCCGGGCGCCGAGCTGAAGCAGCAGCAGGTTACCGAGGTCGAGCACGCCGGACGCCGCCCCTTCCGGGAAGCGCTTCTTCAGGATGCGCTCGTAGTTCTCGTGGCGATCGCGGTGGTGCTCGAGCCGGGCCATCAGGTCGGTGCGCATGGGCTCGAGGCCGATGCTGTCGAGCGCATGCAACCGCACCAGGAGATCGTCCTTGATGGAAGGGGGCGTGCTTGGCCGCGCGGCCCAGTGCCGCAGCGCTGTTCGGCCCTCCGGAGTCAGCGTATAGATCAGTTTATTGGGTTTGCCGGTTTGCACGACCTCGCGGCCCTGGATGTAGCCGCGGTCGCGCAGCTTGGAGAGCTCGCGGTAGATCTGCTGGTGGTCGGCCTTCCAGAAGAAGCCGATCGAGGAATCGAATGTCTTGGCGAGCTCGTAGCCCGTCATCGGACGTTCCGTCAGGCAAGCGAGGATTGCGTCGCCCAAAGCCATGACCCGGTCCTCCTGTTGTCGATCTTAACCAATTGGCTTGACTTTATGCGCATCGGCGCATATGCGTCAATGTGCATATGAGGCGACCCGATAACGAGGGCAAAAACCGCCCCGAAAACCCCAATGGAGTCAACCTTCGCGCTACTGTGCATGGGGTTGTTTTCGCGTTTTTTGCCCGAGCCTTTTAGGGAGGCACCTGAATGACCGGCCTCGAGTCCTGGTACGGCTACATGAAGTCGCATGACCGGGCAGCGCTCTGGGACCTGCTCCATCCCGACGCCGTCTTCGAAAGCCCTGTCGTGCACGCGCCGCAGCGCGGCCGCGACATCACCTTCAAATATCTGGCCAGCGCTGAGAAGGTGCTTGGCGGTCCCGGCTTCAGCTATGTCGGTGAATGGAAGAGTGAGAGCGGCGCCGTGCTCGAATTCAAGACCATGATCGACGGCATCGAGATCAACGGCGTCGACATCATCAGCTTCGACGGCGAGGGGCGCATCACGCATTTCAAGGTGATGGTGCGGCCGCTGAAGGCGATCAACATGCTGCATCGCCTGATGGCGGAACAGCTTGCCGCCACTCAATCCTAAGCCAATACCGTCACTTCAAGGCCTGCCGGGAGACCACCATGCCGATCTACAAAGCCCCCGTCGAAGACGTGAACTTCCTGCTCAACGACGTCTTCCAGATCGACCGCTACGACAATCTGGCCGGCTTCTCCGACGCGTCGAGCGACGTGCGCGAAGCCATTCTCGGCGAAGCTGCCAAGCTCGCCGAAGAAGTGCTGCAGCCGCTCAATCGCGTGGGCGATCTCGAAGGCTGCAAGCGCGCCGATGACGGTAGCGTCACCACGCCGACGGGATTCAAGGAGGCGTTCAAGCAGGTCGCCGAGGGCGGCTGGCTCGGCCTGTCGGCACCAACCGAGTTCGGCGGCCAGGGTCTGCCGGTGACGCTGAGCCAGGCGGTCAACGAATTCCAGATCTCCGCCAACATGGCGTTCTCGATGTATGGCGGCCTCACCATGGGCGCGACCGCGGCGCTGATCGTCCACGGCACGCCGGAGCAGAAGCAGACCTACGTGCCGAAGATGGTGGCGGGCGAGTGGACCGGCACCATGAACCTGACCGAGCCGCATTGCGGCACCGATCTCGGCATGCTCCGCACCAAGGCGGTGCGGCAGGCCGACGGCAGCTTCAAGATCACGGGCACCAAGATCTTCATCTCGGCCGGCGAGCATGACCTCGCGCCCAACATCATCCACCTCGTGCTTGCCCGCATTGAGGGCGCGCCCGCCGGCATCAAGGGCGTGTCGCTGTTCGTGGTGCCGAAATTCCTGGTCAATGCCGATGGTTCGGTCGGCGCACGCAACGGCGTGGTCTGCGGCTCGATCGAGCACAAGATGGGCATTCACGGCAATTCCACCTGCGTGATGAACTACGACAACGCCACCGGCTGGCTGATCGGCGAAGAGAACAAGGGCATGCAGGGCATGTTCGTGATGATGAACGAGGCCCGCCTCGGCGTCGCCGTGCAGGGTCTCGCGCAGTCGGAAGTGGCCTATCAGAACGCGGTCGCCTATGCGCGGGATCGCATCCAGGGCCGTTCGCTCACCGGTGCCAAGGCGCCGGACAAGCCGGCCGATCCGATCATCGTCCATCCCGACGTGCGCCGCACGCTGCTGTCGATCCGCGCCTTCAACGAGGCCGCGCGCGCCTTCGTGATGTGGACCGCGCTGAAGAGCGACGTCGCCCATCGCTCCGAGGATCCCAAGGACCGCCAGGCCGCCGATGATCACATGGGCCTGATGACGCCGGTGCTGAAGGGCTTTCTCACCGATTACGGCTTCGCCAACGCGGTGCAGGCGCAGCAGATGTATGGCGGCCACGGCTATATCGCCGAGCAGGGCATGGAGCAGTTCGTGCGCGATGCCCGCATCGCCATGATCTACGAAGGCGCCAACGGCATCCAGGCGCTCGACCTCGTCGGCCGCAAGCTGCCGCGCGACGGCGGCCGCGCCATCATGGCGTTCTTCGGCGAGGTCATGGCCTTCGCCAAGGAGAACGGCGGCGACGAGGCGATGAAGCCCTACATCACTCCGCTCTCGGCCTCGCTCGGCCATCTCCAGCAGGCCACCACCTGGCTGATGCAGAACGCGATGGCCAAGCCCGACAATGCCGGTGCCGCCGCAACCGATTACCTCAATCTCTTCGGCTTCGTCGCGCTCGGCTATATGTGGGCGAAGATGGCGAGGGTGACGCAAGCCAAGATTGCCGAGAGCGGTGCGACGCCCTATCTCTCGACCAAGCTCGTCACCGGCCGTTTTTTCATGGAGCGGATGCTGCCGGAGACCGCCGCCAATCTCGCGCGCATCCAGGCCGGCTGCGCCACCATCATGGAACTGCCGGCGGAAGCGTTCTGAAGCCGCTTTCGCTGCGACCGGATCACGACCACAAGATCATCACATCAGGAGGGCGTCATGCCTGAGGCATTCATCTACGACCACGTCCGCACCCCGCGCGGCCGCGGCAAGGCGGACGGCGCGCTGCACGAAGTCACCGCGCTCGCGCTCGCGACCGTGCCGCTCAAGGCGCTGAAGGACCGCAACAACCTCCCCGAAGATTCCGTCGATGACGTCATTCTCGGCGTGGTCGATCCGGTCGGCGAAGCCGGCTCCGACATCGCGCGCTTTGCCGCGCTGAAGGCGGGCCTCGGCGAAGCGGTGCCGGGCGTCCAGATCAGCCGCTTCTGCGCCTCCGGCCTCGATGCCGTGAATTTTGCCGCAGCCCAGGTGATGAGCGGCCAGCACGAGCTCGTGATCGGCGGCGGCGCCGAATCGATGAGCCGCGTCGGCATCGGCGCTTCCGGCGGCGCCTGGCCGATGGACCCCTCGATGGCAGTGCCGGCCTATTTCATGCCGCAGGGTGTCTCGGCCGATCTGATCGCGACCAAATACGGCTTCTCGCGTGACGACGTCGACGCCTATGCGGTGCAGAGCCAGCAGCGTGCGGCGAAGTCCTGGGAAGAAGGCCGCTTTGACAAGTCGGTCGTCCCGGTGAAGGACATCAACGGCCTCACCATCCTCGCCAAGGACGAGCATATGCGTCCTTCGACGACGATGCAGTCGCTGGCGCAGCTGCAGCCGGCGTTCACGATGATGGCGCAGATGGGCGGCTTCGATGGCGTCGCGGTGCAGTCGCATCCGGAAATCGAACGCGTCAATTACGTGCACCACGCCGGCAATTCGTCGGGCATTGTCGATGGTGCCGGCGCCGTTTTGCTCGGCAGCAAGGAAGCCGGCGGCAAGTACGGACTGAAGCCGCGTGCAAGGATCCGCGCATTCGCCAATATCGGCTCGGAGCCCGCGATGATGCTGACCGGTCCGGTTGATGTCACCGAAAAGCTGTTCGCGCGCTCGGGCATGAAGAAGTCGGACATCGACCTGTTCGAGCTCAACGAGGCCTTCGCCTCGGTTGTGCTGCGCTACATCCAGGCCTTCGACATCGACAACGCCAAGATCAACGTCAATGGCGGTGCGATCGCGCTCGGCCATCCGCTCGGCGCGACCGGTGCCATGATCCTCGGGACGGTGCTCGACGAGCTCGAGCGCACCAACAAGGCGACCGCACTGGTGACGCTGTGCATCGGCGGCGGCATGGGCACCGCGACCATCATCGAACGCGTCTAAGGGCAGGGAGCAACCAGCATGGCTTACAAGAACTTCAAGGTTGAGACCGATTCCGACGGCATCGCGCTCGTGACCTGGGACATCCCGGGCCGTTCGATGAACGTGCTCGACGAGACATCGACCAGCGAGCTCGACGCGATCGTCAAGGCGACCACGGCCGACGCCGTGGTGAAGGGGGTCGTCATCACCTCCGCCAAGGAGGCGTTCTGCGCGGGTGCCGATCTTTCCATGCTCGAGGGCATGAATCAGGCCTACGCAAAAGTGTTTGGGGAGCAGGGCGAGACGGCCGCGAACCAGATGCTGTTCGAGCAGAGCCGGCGCTTCTCGCAGGTGCTGCGCTCGATCGAAACCTCCGGCAAGCCGTGGGCGGCGGCGATCAACGGCCTCGCGCTCGGCGGCGGTTTCGAGATTACGCTGTGCTGCCACTATCGCGTGGCGGCGGAGAATCCCAAGACCCGCCTCGGTCTGCCCGAGGTCAAGGTCGGCCTGTTCCCGGGCGCCGGCGGCACGCAGCGCGTGCCGCGCCTGGTGCCGCCGCAGGACGCGATGACGATCCTGCTCAAGGGCGATCCGGTCACGATCGAGAAAGCCAAGGCGCTGAATCTGATCCACGCCATCGTTCCCGCCGCCGACCTCGTCAAGGCGGCAAAGGACTGGATCAAGGGCGGCGGCAAGGCTGTTGCGCCCTGGGACGAGAAGGGCTTCAAGCTGCCGGGCGGTCCGGTGTTCTCCAAGGCCGGCATGATGATGTTCCCGGCCGGCAACGCGATCTATCGCCGCGAGACCTACGACAATTATCCGGCCGCACGCGCGATCATGAGCTGCGTCTACGAGGGCCTGCAGCTGCCGATCGACGCCGCGCTCCGTGTCGAGTCGCGCTACTTCACCTCGGTGCTGCGCTCGAAGGAAGCGGCTGCGATGATCCGCAGCCTGTTCCTGTCGATGCAGGAGCTCAACAAGGGCGCGCGCCGTCCGAAGGATGTGCCGCCGACCAAGGTGAAGAAGATCGCCGTGATCGGCGCCGGCTTCATGGGCGCGAGCGTCGGCTATGTCTCAGCCCGTGCCGGTCTCGACGTCGTCCTGATCGATCGCGACCAGGAGAGCGCCGACAAGGGCAAGGCGCATGCGCAAAAGGTGATCGAGGAGCAGATCAAGAAGGGCCGCGCCAAGCCCGGCGACGCAGAAGCGCTGCTCGCGCGCATCACGGCGACCGCGGACTATTCCGCGCTCAAGGACGTCGATCTCGTCATCGAGGCCGTGTTCGAGGACCGCAAGGTCAAGGCTGATACCTTTGCCAAGGCGCAGGAGCACATGAAGCCGGACGTGATCTTCGCGTCCAACACCTCGACGCTTCCGATCACCTCGCTGGCGGAATCCTTCAAGGACCAAGGCAGGTTCGTCGGCATCCACTTCTTCTCGCCGGTCGAGAAGATGATGCTGGTCGAGATCATCCAGGGCAAGAACACCGGCGATCTCGCGATCGCGACCGCGCTCGACTACGTCCGGCAGATCGGCAAGACGCCGATCGTCGTCAACGACTCCAGAGGCTTCTTCGCCAATCGCTGCGTCGGCCGCTACGTCGCCGAGGGCAACGAGATGTTCCTCGAGGGCGTGCCGCCGGCGATGATCGAGAACTGCGCCAAGATGGCCGGCATGCCGGTCGGCCCGCTCTCGCTGTCGGACGAGGTCGCGCTCGACCTCGGGCTCAAGATCATGAAGGCGACGGAAGCCGATCTCGGCCCCAACGCCATCAATCCCGATCAGAAGAAGCTGATGGTGGAAATGGTCGAGAAGCAGGGCCGTCTGGGCCGCAAGAACAGCAAGGGCTTCTACGACTACCCCGAGAAGGGCAAGGGACAGAAGAGCCTGTGGCCCGGCTTGTCCGCGCTGCAGCCCAAGCAGCTCGACCCAGATACCCTCGACGTCGAGGAGTTGAAGCAGCGCTTCCTGGTAGTGCAGGCGGTGGAGGCCGCGCGCACCGTTGAGGACCACGTCATCACCGATCCGCGCGAAGCGGATGTCGGCTCGATCCTCGGCTTCGGCTTTGCGCCGTTCACCGGTGGCACGCTGTCCTACATCGACTTCATGGGTCCCAAGAAGTTCGTCGAACTCTGCCACAAGCTGGAGGCGAAATACGGATCGCGCTTCACCCCGCCGAAATTGCTCGAAGAGATGGCGGCGAAGGGCGAGACCTTCTACGGCCGCTTCGCGCCAAAGAAGGCGGCGGCGTGATTCTCTGAACCGTAGCCGGGATGAAAAATACGAAAGGCCGGATTCTCGATCCGGCCTTTCGCATGTGTGCCTCAGGCAGCCTGGATCAGCCCTTCCTTCTTCATCGCTTCCTGCACCTGCGGCCGCGCCGCGACGCGGGTCTTGTACGCGGCAAGGTTCGGCATCGCCGAGAGGTCGAACTTCATCCGGTCGCCCCAGGTCAGCATCGTGAAGAGATAACCGTCGGCCACCGTGAACTGCTTGCCCATGAGGTAGTCGCGGCCGGCGAGCTGGCTGTCGATGTATTTCAGCTTGCCCATGACGCGGTCCTTGAAGAAGGCCTTGGCCTCGTCGTTCAGCGTCGGCGCGAACATCGGGCCGAAGCTCTTGTGGACCTCCGAGGTGAGGAAGTTCAGCCATTCGAGCAGCTTGTAGCGCTCGGCGCTGCCGTGGGCCGGCGCCAGCGCCTTGGCTGAGGCCTGATCGGCGATCATCTGGACAATCACCGGGCCTTCGGTCACGATCTCTCCGCTATCGAGGCCCAGCGCAGGGACCTGGCCCTTGGGGTTCAGCTTCAGATAATCCTCACCGTTTTCGAGCTTCTTGGCCCGAATATCGACCTTGACCAGTTCATAGGGCAGGCCGGCTTCCAGGAGCGCGATATGGGGGGACAGCGAGCACGCACCGGGCGAATAGTACAATTTCATGGAATTTCCTCCTCTTGTTGCTTGGTTCAGGCGAAAGAACGACTACATGCATCTGCTTGAAATAGTCAAGATTGATGCAGGTGCATCGAATAGGGTAAGAGACGGGCGACGAGCTTGAGCGGGACCATGAAACGCAAACCATCGACCGAGGCGACTTCCGCCTGGATCCGCTTGATGCGGGTGCAGAGCCGTGTGCTCAATTGCGTCGAGCAGGACCTGAAGAAGGCCGGCTTCCCGCCGCTCGCATGGTATGACGCGCTGCTCGAACTGTCACGGGCGCCCTCGGGCGAGCTCCGGCCGGTCGAACTCGAACGGCAGATGCTGATCCCGCAATATTCGACATCGCGGCTGATCGACCGCCTGGTCGACGAAGGCCTCGCCTCGCGGCGTGAATGCAAGATCGACAAGCGCGGCCAGTTCGTGGAGATCACGGAAGCCGGCCGCGAATTGCAGAAGCGGATGTGGGGCGCCTATTCGGCCGCGATCGAGAAATATGTCGGTTCGAAGCTATCCGATGCGGATGCCGTGAAGCTCAGCGGTCTGCTCGACCGTCTGGGCTGCTCGTGCGGCGAGATGAAACTGCCGCCTGCCCACGTCAACGAAACCACGCCGTTGCGATGATCGCGCGGCAAACCAGCTCGTCCGTGCAGCCGGTGGCTGCGCGGACCATCCCTGTCACCCACGCGCGTTCGATCGAAGCGCTTTTGATTAGAGTCTGATATGGCGCGAGACCAGATCGATATGACGCCGCTGCAATCGCGCGACGAACTCGTCGCGTGGTTCGAGGCTGGTTGCAAGGACCCGTCCGAATTCCGCATGGGCACCGAGCACGAGAAGACGCCGTTCACGCTCGAAGGCCACCGTCCGGTGCCCTACGAGGGCGCGCGCGGTATCGGCGCGCTGCTCGAAGGCATGAAACTCCTGCTCGGCTGGGAGCCGATCATGGAGAAGGGCAACATCATCGGCCTCTACGACGTCACTGGCGGCGGCGCGATCTCGCTCGAGCCTGGCGGGCAGTTCGAACTCTCGGGTGCCCCCGTCGAGAACGTGCACCAGACCCAGAGTGAGCTGATGGCGCATCTGGCGCAGGTGCGCGAGATCGCAACGCCGCTCGGCATCGGCTTCCTCGGCCTCGGCATGACGCCGTCCTGGTCGCGCGCCGACATCCCGGTGATGCCCAAGGGCCGCTACAAGATCATGACCAATTACATGCCGAAGGTCGGCCAGTACGGCCTCGACATGATGTACCGGACCTGCACGGTACAGACCAATCTCGACTTCTCCTCCGAAGCGGACATGGTCAAGAAGCTGCGTGTCTCGCTCGCGCTCCAGCCGGCCGCAACCGCCTTGTTCGCCAATTCGCCGTTTACCGAGGGCAAGCCAAACGGCTTTCTCTCCTTCCGGTCCGAGATCTGGCGCGACACCGACAACGCGCGCGCCGGCATGATGCCGTGGGCATTCGAGGACGGCATGGGCTTCGAGCGCTATGTCGACTACGCGCTCGACGTGCCCATGTATTTCGTCAAGCGCGACGAGGACTACATCGACGTCTCGGGCTCCTCGTTCCGCGCCTTCTTCGATGGCCGCAACAACAATTTGCCCGGGGAACGCCCGACGCTGTCGGACTGGGCCAACCATCTTTCGACGATTTTCCCGGAGGTGCGGCTCAAGCGCTATCTCGAGATGCGCGGCTCCGACGGTGGCCCGTGGGGCCGTCTGCCGGCGCTATCGGCGTTCTGGGCCGGGTTGCTCTACGACGATGTGTCGCTGGATGCCGCCTGGGACCTCGTGAAGCACTGGACCGCGCATGAGCGTCAGGCGCTGCGCGACGACGTGCCACGCTTCGGGTTCAAGTCGCGAATCAAGGACCGCTATCTGTTCGAGATCGCCAAGGAGTGCCTCGTTCTGGCGCATGCCGGCTTGCGCCGGCGCGGCCGGATCGACCAGCTTGGCCGCGACGAGACCAGGCATCTGGAGCCGCTCGATCGCATTATCGATTCCGGCCGCACGCCGGCTGAGGAGATGCTCGACAAGTTCAACGGTCCCTGGAACCGCTCGGTGGAACCGGCCTACGCGGAATACGCGTTCTAGACCCAAGGCAAAACGATCGGACTCGGGCCGTTCATCGCCCGTACAGGTTTGCGGCGATCAAATGGCCAGCTGAAAAACCCGAGCGTCGTCAATAACTCGAAAGCTGTTCCGATGGGGAAGGGCCGCCTGGCCGTCATGGCAAGCGTCCTGGCAGGCGTCGTAGCCTGCGCCGCGTTGCTTTCGCTCGTGTTTGCGAGCTGGCCTGCGCGCGCCCAGACGGCGTTCGACCGGCCAGGCGGAGATTATTTCAGCTCTCCGGTCACGTCGGGCGATCCCGAGGATTGCGCGCTGCTGTGCGAGCGCGACCGCCGTTGCCGCTCGTGGAGCTTCAACTATCCTGACATCGAAGGCGGCTCGGCGGTGTGCTGGCTGAAGAACACGGTGCCTGCGCGCGTGCCGGGAAGCTGCTGCATCTCCGGCGTGCGCGGCGCCGGTGTGATCGAGCCGCGTGTCGAAGGCGTGGAGACCTCCATCGACCGCCCCGGCGGCGATTTGCGCAATTTCGAGATGAAGGACGGCGAAGGCGAAGAAGCCTGCAAGGCCGTCTGCACCGCCGACAACAAATGCCGCGCCTTCACCTATGCCCGCCCGGGCTACACGGGACGCGAAGCGCGCTGTTTCCTGAAAAAGGAGATCAAGCCGCCGCGGCGGAAGGCGGGATTCACGTCGGGCGTGGTGAGATAGCTCGGATCATTCCGGCGCAATCACCGTAAGCTCGGGCCACAACGCCCTCCATCTCGCGGCCTTTACCGCGTAATTCGCTGCGGAGAAATTCGGGCTTGGATTGGGGCGTGCAATCAAGCCCGCCACGTCATCGAAGCCGTGCGGCGCATAAACGTGGAAACCGTCGTCCGAGCGCCGCACGCCCACTTGCGTGTTCTGTGTGAGGAAACGGTCGATACCGTCAGTCGAGCACGACAGCGGCGGATAGGGCAGGCCGTGCTTGGCCGGGTACCACAGATGCACGCGCGCCTGGTTGCGGGTCTCGATCTTGACGCCGAGATGATCGAGGCGCGCTTGCAGCTTGCGGATCACGACGTCCTCCGCGTCCCAGGAGGTGTCAGGGTCGAAGTAGAAGACGTCGTAATCGGCAATGCCGTAATCGATCGCACGGCCGGTGAGCACGTTCCAAACCGATTGCACGAGACATCCCGAGACCAGCCACGCATCGGGCAGCGCGAGCTGGTGGAGCTCATCGAGAATCGCGACGTTAATCGGGTTCTTTAGCGCCAGCGCGAGGAAGCGGGCCTCATCCATGACAGTCGTCACGCGCTCACGCGTGCATCATAATCCGCTCGCGCCGCCTTCGAAGCCAGCGCGCGCCAACGCCGCCGCAGCAGCGACTCCACGATCGCGCGCTTTGCCTTGGACAGGCGGATCAGCACTATCGGATAATCGGCGTAGTGATCGGTGAAGTAGAAGATTTTTGGCTGGCTCTCGACCAGCATCGCGCGCTCGTCGACCGGGACGTCCGGCATCACCAGGCTGTCGCCATCTTCCTTCAGACGCGCCAGCATCTTCTTGCGCACCTTTAGTGCGGGCGTGCCGTAGGAGGTACCGTCCTCGACCTCCGGCCACGTCAGTGCGAATTTTCTGACGTCGTCGAAGGTCATGAGATCGGTTCAATGCACGGCGGTGAAAAACCGCGCCATGCGAAATCCGGACAGCCAGGTCCACACCGGCTGGCCCCGGATACCGAGATCCCAGGATCCGAGCACGGCGTCTGCGCGGCCGACCAGATTGTCGATCGGCAACATGCCGACGCCGCCGGAGCGCAAGGGCACGCGGCTGTCGGCGGAATTGTCGCGGTTGTCGCCGAGCACGAAGAGATGGCCTGCCGGCACCGTCACTTCCTGCGTGTTGTCGAGCGGACCGTTGTCACGCATCTTGAAGATCAGATGCGAGACGCCGTTCGGCAGCGTCTCGACATAGCGATAGGCGGGTTCGCTGCCGCCATTGTCGTCCTCGGCGGCACCAACGCCGTCCGGCTTCAACTCGGCGGGGCGATCGTTGACGAAGAGCTGGCCCTGGCGCAGCTGGATGCGGTCGCCGGGCAGGCCCACGACGCGCTTGACCCAGGCCTGCGAGCGGTCGCCGGGCCAGCGGAAGACCACGACGTCGCCCTGCTTCGGCGTTTCCGCGAAGACGCGGCCGCTCTCGGGCAGGTTGATCTGGATCGGCAGCGACGAGGTGCCGTAGCCGTAGGGGAATTTCGAGGCGATCAAGGCGTCGCCGATCAACAGCGTCGGCTCCATCGAGCCCGACGGCACGTAGAACGGCTCGGCCAGCGCACCCTTGGCGATGAACACCGCCGCGACGATGCCGGCGAGCTGCACCAGCTGGCCGCCCCAGCCGCTGCTCTTCCGCTTGGTGGTGACAGTTATCTTCTCGACGCTCATCCGCCTGTTCCACCCACCGTAATGCGTTCCATCAACAGCGACGGCTGGCCGACGCCGACCGGCACGCCCTGACCGTTCTTGCCGCAGGTGCCGATGCCGGTATCGAGCGCGAGGTCGTTGCCGATCATGCGGATGCGATGCAGGTCGGTCGGCCCGTTGCCGATCAGCATGGCGCCCTTCAGGGGCGCACCGATCTTGCCGTTCTCGATCTTGTAAGCCTCGGTGCACTGAAACACGTATTTGCCCGAGGTGATATCCACCTGGCCGCCGCCGAAATTCGCGGCGAAGACGCCGTTCTTCACCGACGCGAGGATCTCGGCCGGATCGCGGTCGCCCGCCAGCATGTAGGTGTTGGTCATGCGCGGCATCGGCACGTGGGCATAGCCCTGGCGGCGGCCGTTGCCGGTCGGCTTCATGTTCATCAGGCGGGCGTTCTGACGGTCCTGCATGTAGCCGACCAGGACGCCGTCCTCGATCAGCACGGTGCGGTTGGTCGGCGTTCCCTCATCGTCGATCGACAGCGAGCCGCGGCGCGAGGCAATCGTGCCGTCGTCGACCACGGTCACGCCCTTGGCCGCGACCTGCTGGCCCATCAGGCCGGCAAACGCGGACGTCTTCTTGCGGTTGAAGTCACCTTCGAGGCCATGGCCAACCGCCTCATGCAGCATCACGCCGGGCCAGCCGGCCCCGAGCACGACGTCCATCTCGCCGGCGGGGGCGGGAATCGATTCCAGGTTGACCAGAGCCTCACGCAACGCGCCGTCGGCGGCGTCGCGCCAGTTCTTGCTTTCGATGAATTCGGCGTAGCCGGCGCGGCCGCCATAGCCCTTGCTGCCGCTCTCCTGGCGGTCGCCCTGACCGGCGACGACGGAGACGTTGACGCGCACGAGCGGGCGGATGTCGCGATAGCTCTCGCCGTCGGGCCGCAGGATCTCGACCACCTGCCAGGTCGCGCCCAGGCTGACGCTGACCTGCCGCACCCGCGGATCCTTGTCGCGCAGATAAGCGTCGATCTCGGCGAGCAGTTTGACCTTGGTCTCGAAGCCGGGGGCATCGAGCGGATTGTCGTCACTATAAAGCCGCACGTTGGTATGCGCAGGAGGCGCGGCGAAGCTGCCGGAATAACCGCCGCGCACGGCCGCGACCGCGTCCGCAGCGCGAATCAGCGCCGGCAGCGACACGTCGGAGGAATGCGCGTAGCCGACGGCGTCGTCCTTGACGGCGCGCAGGCCAAAACCCTGCGAGGTATCGTAGGTCGCCTGCTTCAGCCGGCCATTGTCGAACATCAGCGCTTCGGTCTGGCTGTATTCCAGGAACAATTCGCCGTCGTCGGCACCGGCAAGCCCGCGCGCGAGCTCGTTGCGAACCTGATCGCGGTCGAGATTGGCGCGGTCGAGCAGGGAGGTTGTGGCAGGGTTGGTCATGCGTCCGTCCATTATCGGGGGATGTGAGGCAAGATAATGGTTTCCCGGCACTTCCGCGAGGGCGCCAAGTCTCACATTACGGAAACAATAGGATTCGCGGGCCTAACCGCCCTTCGCACTACGGCAGCTTGTCATAGCCCTCGCCGAGCCCGTTCAGGCTGAGCGGGAAGCCGATGCCTTCTTCCGGGGTCTCGAAGATGATGAAGGTCGCGGTCTTGGCAGTGCGGAGCTGGCCGAGCAGCTTGTCGTCCATGACGACCTCGGCGACGCAGCCATTGGGCAGGCAGCGGACAAAGCCGGCACGGCCTACGTCCTGGTTGTCGAGCTTGAGGCCGAGGCCGGAGGGCAGGAGAACGCCGAGGGGGGCGACCACCCGCATCAGGCGGCTCTTCTGGTCGGCGGTCTTGAGAACGATCACGGTCAGGCCGGCGTTGGAGCGGTCTTCGGCCACCACGCTCTGGATCAGGGCGCATTGCTCGGACTGGGCGCCCGGCGGGGTGTCGCAGCGGATCTGCCAGTCGCCATGGACGGAGCGCACCGCGCCCTGCGCATGGGCGAGGCCCGGAAGCGCCAGGACGACGACCGCCGCCAGCAGAGCGGCCAGCATCGTGAGGCTGCCAGCCTGGCTTTTAGCCCGCCTTGCCATGGATCTCGAAAACCCCATCGGGTCGGTCCCTCTGCTCGCCTGGGTCGCTCGCGTCAGGCGGACTGATACGGGAATGACGGCGTCTTGAAGGCGATTCGCAAGCAAATTCCACGCCGCCCCGGCCGCAATCGCCCGCACGAATCAGGTTCCTGTGCGGCTGTGCGCCAAGTGCCTACCGCGGGCAATTCCGCTGTCAAGCGGCAGCATCCCGGGAAATGGTATTTTTGTCTGATGTTACTAGGAAATATCTTGCGGGTGATGGCTGACAGACGAGGCTCAAGACTGCATTGCGATAGATCAAGAATTATGGTTTGAGAGGCTTGATTTCGGCGTTCTAGCGATCTGGCCCCAATTCCTCTTAGAGGTATTCTTGCGCGGCGGTTTGTCAGACGGGGGGATCGAATAAAGCGTTTCCCGAAAATAGGGGAATGCACTTGGGGTGATTTCGTTAGGGGAGCGCGAACGGCATGAAGATGTCGATGGGCCCGGTGGGCCGGCACTTGCTGGGATTGGCCGTGGCGGGTCTGACGCTGGCGACGGGCGGTGCGGCATTTGCCGAGCTGGGGCAGCCGGCTGCGTGGGAGTGGACGCTTCAGCAGTCCGGGTCCCCGGTGATGGACAACATCGTCTGGTTCCATAATTTCCTGTTCGTGCTGATCACGCTGATCACGCTGTTCGTTCTGGCGCTGCTCGTGATCGTTGTCGTGAAGTTCAACGCGAGAGCCAATCCGGTGCCGTCGCGGACCACGCACAACACGCTGATCGAGGTGGCGTGGACGCTCGTGCCGGTGTTGATCCTGGTCGGCATTTCGGTGCCGTCGTTCCGCCTCCTGTTCCTCGAGCTCGACGTGCCGAAGGCGGATCTGACCATCAAGGCGACCGGCAAGCAGTGGTACTGGTCCTACGCCTATCCTGATAACGGCAAGTTCGAGTTCGACTCGCTGATGGCCCAGGACAAGCAGCCCCGTCTGCTGGGCGTCGACAATGAGATGGTGGTGCCCGTCAACAAGGTGGTTCGGGTTCAGGTGACCGGGGCCGACGTGATTCATGCCTTTGCGCTGCCGGCCTTCGGCGTCAAGATCGACGCCATTCCGGGCCGGCTCAACGAAACCTGGTTCAAGGCCACCAAGACCGGCATGTTCTACGGCCAGTGCTCGGAATTGTGCGGCAAGGACCACGCCTTCATGCCGATCGCGATCCGTGTGGTGAGCGACCAGGAGTTCGCCTCCTGGGTCGAGACCGCGAAGAAGAAATATGCGAGCGGCGGCACCAGCACCTACGCCTCCACGGCCGGCCCGACGCAGTGAGCGCCGGGCGCAGGGTTCGAGGAAACTGAAAGCGACATAAGGCGGGACCTCCAGAGGTCCGATCGGGACGCAAGGCAGGATTAGAAAATGGCAACGAGCGCAGCGGCACACGGCGATCACGCGCAAGACCACGGACATGACGAGCACGCCCATCCGACCGGATGGCGGCGCTACGTCTATTCGACCAACCACAAGGACATCGGCACGATGTACCTGATCTTCGCGGTCATCGCCGGCGTCATCGGCGCCGCGATGTCGATCGCGATCCGTGCCGAGCTGATGTATCCGGGCGTGCAGATCTTCCACGAGACGCACACCTACAATGTGTTCGTGACCTCCCATGGTCTGATCATGATCTTCTTCATGGTCATGCCCGCGATGATTGGCGGCTTCGGCAACTGGTTCGTGCCGCTCATGATCGGCGCGCCCGACATGGCGTTCCCGCGCATGAACAACATCTCGTTCTGGCTGCTGCCGGCCTCGTTCGCGCTGTTGCTGATGTCGACCTTCGTCGAGGGCGAGCCGGGCGCCAACGGCGTCGGCGCCGGCTGGACCATGTACGCGCCGCTGTCGAGCTCGGGCCATCCGGGCCCGGCGGTGGACTTCGCGATCCTGTCGCTGCATCTGGCGGGCGCTTCCTCGATCCTGGGCGCCATCAATTTCATCACCACGATCTTCAACATGCGCGCGCCGGGCATGACCCTGCACAAGATGCCGCTGTTTGTGTGGTCGATCCTGGTGACGGTGTTCCTGCTGCTGTTGTCGCTGCCGGTGCTCGCCGGTGCGATCACGATGCTGCTCACTGACCGCAATTTCGGCACGACGTTCTTCAATCCGGAAGGCGGCGGCGATCCCGTGCTGTTCCAGCATCTGTTCTGGTTCTTCGGTCACCCCGAAGTGTACATCCTGATCCTGCCCGCCTTCGGCATGGTCAGCCAGATCGTCTCGACCTTCTCGCGCAAGCCCGTGTTCGGCTATCTCGGCATGGCCTACGCCATGGTCGCGATCGGCGGCATCGGCTTCGTGGTGTGGGCGCACCACATGTACACGGTCGGCATGTCCTCGGCGACGCAGGCCTATTTCGTCGCCGCCACGATGGTCATCGCGGTCCCGACCGGCGTGAAGATCTTCTCGTGGATCGCCACGATGTGGGGCGGCTCGATCGAGTTCCGCGCGCCGATGATCTGGGCGGTGGGATTCATCTTCCTGTTCACCGTCGGCGGCGTCACCGGCGTGGTGCTGGCGAATGCCGGCGTCGACCGCGTGCTCCAGGAGACCTACTACGTGGTCGCGCACTTCCACTACGTGCTGTCGCTCGGTGCGGTGTTCGGAATCTTCGCCGGCTGGTACTACTGGTTCCCGAAGATGTCCGGCTACATGTACAATGAAGGGCTCGCCAAGGCGCACTTCTGGGTCACCTTCATCGGCGTGAACCTGGTGTTCTTCCCGCAGCACTTCCTCGGTCTGTCGGGCATGCCTCGCCGCTATGTCGATTATCCCGACGCGTTCGCGGGCTGGAACCTGGTCTCGTCGGTCGGCTCCTATATCTCCGGCTTCGGCGTGCTGATCTTCCTCTACTGCGTGATCGACGCCTTCGCGAAGAAGGTGCCGGCTGGCGACAATCCGTGGGGTGCAGGTGCGACCACGCTGGAATGGACGCTGCCCTCGCCGCCGCCCTTCCACCAGTTCGAAGTGCTGCCCCGCGTGCAGTAAGCCAATGCTCGCGGCGCCCGTGACGGGCGCCGCGGCTCGACAACCAAGCGAGTCAGTCTAGTGTCCGTCCTCGACCACAACGCCATCGACATCAATCCCCGCATCTCCGAAGCGGAGGTTGGCGATTACATCGCGCTCCTGAAGCCGCGGGTGATGTCGCTGGTGATCTTCACCGCGCTGGTCGGAATGGCGATGGCGCCCGGGCATTTCCACCCGGTGCTGGCCATCACCTCGCTGCTCTGCATCGCGGTCGGCGCCGGCGCGTCCGGCGCGCTCAACATGGCGCTCGAAGGCGACATCGATGCCAAGATGTCGCGCACGGCGAACCGGCCGATTCCGCGCGGCCGCATCACCCGTCCCGAGGCGATGACCTTCGGCATGACGCTCGCCTTCTTCTCGGTGATGACGCTCGGCATCCTGGTCAACTGGATCGCGGGCGCGCTGCTCGCCTTCACCATCTTCTTCTACGTCGTGATCTACACAATCGGCCTGAAGCGCTGGACCGCGCAGAACATCGTGATCGGCGGTGCCGCCGGCGCACTGCCGCCGGTGGTGGCCTGGGCCGCGGTCACAGGCACGGTCGACGTCGAGCCGCTACTGCTGTTCGCCATCATCTTCTTCTGGACGCCGCCGCACTTCTGGGCGCTGGCGCTGTTCCGCTCCGACGATTACGCGCGCGCCGGCATTCCGATGCTGCCCAACGTCGCCGGCCCCGACGCGACCCGGCTTCAGATCCTGCTCTACACCATCGTGCTGATCGCGGTCGCGGCCGCGCCCTGGGCGCTCGGCTACTTCGACGCCATCTACGGCATCGTCTCGCTGATCCTCGGCGCCGGCATGCTGGGGTTCGCCATCAACGTCTATGTCCGTCGCGAGCGCAGCCAATCGCTGCGGGCGACCCGCAAGCTGTTCGCGTTCTCCATCCTTTATCTGTTCGCGCTGTTTGCGACCTTGCTGGCCGAGGTCGTGTTCCGGGCGCTTGCGCCGATGGTAGGGGGCGCATGATCACAGGGATGGCCGACAAACCCGAGATAGACGGAATCGTCCTCACCGAGGCGCAGAAGAAGAGCCGTCGTCAGCGCTCGATCGCGATCGCACTCGCGCTCGGCGTGCTCGTAGTGCTGTTCTTCGCCGTGACCATGGTCAAGGGGCCGGCCGTGCTCGTCCGGCCGATGTAGGAAACATGGATCAGAAGCCGACCATATCGCGGGATCAGAGCCGGACGGCCACCAAGGGGCGCAGGCCTGCCAGGGGGCTTGGCCGCGACGTGGTGGTCGCCTCGATCTGCGGCGGCGTGGTCGCGCTGATGGTCGGCGCCTCCTACGCGGCGGTGCCGTTCTACAATTGGTTCTGCCGCGCCACCGGCTTCAACGGCACGACCCAGGTCGCGACCTCGGCGCCGGCCAGCGGCCCGATCGCACGCAAGATCGCGGTGCGCTTCGATTCCAACGTCGCGCCCGGCCTGCCCTGGAAGTTCGAGCCCGAGCAGAGCGAGATCGAGGTCAATATCGGCCAGGTCGTGACCGTCTTCTACACGGTGACCAACCAGGCCGCGCGGACCACCGCAGGCCAGGCCGCCTACAATGTCGCGCCGCTGACGGTCGGATCCTATTTCCAGAAGATCAACTGCTTCTGCTTCACCGAGCAGACCATGGCGCCGGGCGAGAAGCGCGAGATGCCGGTCGTATTCTATGTCGATCCGTCGATTGCCGACGACCACGAGAACGACGGTCTCAACACGATCACGCTGTCCTACACGTTCTATCCGGTGAAGGATCCGGTGGTGAAGCCGCTCGCGGCCAGCGAAGACGACAAACGCAAGGGAAATCTCTGATCTCCGGACTCACGCGCCGGGGTTGGAATAAGGGGATAAGTGCCTGACAGGCACGGGATTGAGGAGCGAGACCGCAAATGGCAACGGCGCACACCAAGCATCACGACTACCA
Organism: Bradyrhizobium sp. 35; assembly: GCF_023073215.1. Classification (NCBI taxonomy): domain Bacteria; kingdom Pseudomonadati; phylum Pseudomonadota; class Alphaproteobacteria; order Hyphomicrobiales; family Nitrobacteraceae; genus Bradyrhizobium; species Bradyrhizobium sp. 35. The sequence goes on along the minus strand of NZ_JADPJC010000144.1, from coordinate 16,803 downwards.
TCTGGTCGATCCCTCGCCATGGCCCGTCGTCGGCTCCATCTCCGCCTTCATCATGGCGGTCGGCGCGATCACCTGGATGCACCACATGTTCTCGGCTGCGCCGATCATCTTCGGTGTCGGCACCGTCGGTGTGCTCTACACCATGGCGAGCTGGTGGGGCGACGTGATCAGGGAAGCCCAGTACAAGGGCGACCACACCCGCGTCGTGCAGCTGCATCACCGCTACGGCATGATCCTGTTCATCGCCTCGGAGGTGATGTTCTTCGTCGCCTGGTTCTGGGCCTATTTCAACGCGGCGCTATTCCCGGCCGACGCCGTCCACGCTACCCGCGATGCGGTGTTCGGCTGTGGTCTCGGGACCGCGGCCGGCGCCTGCACCGTGCCGGGCACCTGGCCGCCGCACGGCATCGAGACCTTCGATCCCTGGCATCTGCCGCTCCTGAACACGCTGATCCTGCTCACCTCCGGCACCACGGTGACCTGGGCCCACCATGCGCTGCTCGAGAACGATCGCCAGGGCCTGAAATATGGCCTGATCCTCACCGTCGTGCTCGGCGCGCTCTTCACCTGCGTGCAGGCCTATGAGTACAGCCACGCGGCATTCTCCTTCGGCGGCAACGTCTACGGCGCGACCTTCTTCATGGCGACCGGCTTCCACGGTTTCCATGTGCTGGTCGGCACCATCTTCCTGCTGGTGTGCCTGTTCCGCGCCTATGCCGGCCACTTCACGCCGACCCAGCATCTCGGTTTCGAGTTCGCCGCCTGGTACTGGCATTTCGTCGACGTGGTCTGGCTGTTCCTGTTCCTCTGCATCTATGTCTGGGGACACGGCGCCGAGACCATGGCTCACGGCGCGCACTGAGCGGGCTGGCTTCGGATCGAGAAAGGGCGGCCCCGGGCCGCCCTTTTGCTTTTTTGCGCGCAGGGGTTTCGGCAGAAACTGTGATAGACCTTTTGCCATGAACGAAGCCGCCGATACGTCCGAGCCGCAAGCCACCGTCCTGCAAAGCGCGCTGCGCGGGCTTGCCTGCAAATGCCCGCGCTGCGGCCAGGGCAAGCTCTATGCAGGCTTCCTGACGCTTGCGCCTTGCTGCGAGCGTTGCGGCCTCGACTACGCCTTCATCGATTCCGGTGACGGTCCGGCGATCTTCATCATCATGCTGGCCGGCGCGATCGTCGTCGGCTGCGCGCTCGTCATCGAGGTCAAGTACCAGCCGCCGTACTGGCTGCACGCGGTGCTGTGGCTGCCGCTGATCCTTGCGACTACCCTGCTGCCGTTGCGCGCGATGAAGTCGCTGCTGATCGCACTGCAATTCCACCATAAGGCGGCGCCGGGCCGGCTGGTCGACCGCGCGAAATGAACGAGACCGCGCGCAAGCCCCGCGTGGCCGGCTTCGCGCTGTTTACGCTTTTCCTGACCGCGGTCTGCGTCACGCTCGGCGTCTGGCAATTGCAGCGCCGCATCGCCAAGCACGAGCTGATCGCCGCACTGACCGAGCGCCTCGCGGAGGCACCGGTCACTCTGCCGCCGCCGGCACGATGGGCCGCGCTAAGTCCCGCGCGCGATGAATTCCGCCGTGTCAGCTTTACCGCGACCTACGCGCCGTTGCCCGATGCGATGGTCTATTCCTCCGGATCCGCCGTGCGTAAGGACGCGTCGGGCCCCGGCACCTGGGCCTTCCTGCCGGCGCGGCTGCCGAGCGGCGAGACGGTGGTGATCGATGCGGGCTTCGTCGAAAACACCATGCAGGATCGCAGCGTCGAGGATCGCGCGGTCAGGAAGCTCGTCACCGGGCAGGCGGTCTCGTTCACCGGCTATCTGCGCTTCCCCGAGGCACCGGGCTGGCTGACCCCGGCGGAGAACCGCGGCAAGCGGCTGTGGTTCGTGCGCGATCACGTGGCGATCGCGAGCGCGCTGGGCTGGGGCGCGGTTGCGCCGTTCTATGTCGACCTCGAGCAGCCGGCGCCCGAGAATGGCATTCCGCGGCCGGGGCCGCTCGACGTCCATCTCAAGGACGATCACCTGCAATACGCCATCACCTGGTTCACCCTTGCAGGCGCCGTGCTCATCGCCTTCGCCGTGTGGGCAAGAGGGCGGCGGCGGGGCTGAGCTCCGTAGATCCACTTAGGGAACCCGGTATCGCCCGGGGTTTACCATTCAGCGCACATTCACGAGTGTGGTCCTAAGCCGCCAGTAATTTTCCGCGGCAGACAGGATTGCAGCGTGAGTGATTTCGACCAGATGGGAATTGTCGTCGATTGGGTGGATGCCTGCAGGAAGGGCGACCTCGCGACGCTCCTCGACCTCTATGCGGATGACGCCCAGGTCGAATGCACGTGCAACGGCACGCAGCGCTATCGCGGCCGGAGCGAGCTCGAAGCCTATTGGCAGCCGCGGCTCAGCGCTTTCTCGTCGGCCGGTTTCGGGTTGGAGGAAATCCATCCTGCACCCCACGGCGTCGATCTCGAATATTCCGTCGCCGGCGCGCTGCGCATTCGCGCCTCGTTTTGTTTCAGCCCCGACGGCAAGATCCGCACCACGCTGTGCGAGCCGGCGCGACAGAACGCGCAGCTTGGCTGTGCGTGCTAGAGTTTCCGTTCTGATTAATCAGAGCCGAACACCAGATTCTGTTTTGGCGTTTTCTTCACGCGAACCGGTATCCACTTCGCTCGAAAGCGCTTCAATCGCTGACCGGCGCCTCGCGTGCCGGTTCGGCGGGAAGGCGGCAGCGCACATAGGTTCTGTCGTCCACGCGCAGCAGTGACAGCGATCCGCTGAGTGCGCGCACGCGCTCATGCATGCCGGTCAGGCCGCGGCCGAACAGATTCCCTTCGGGAAAGCCGCCGCCGTCGTCGGAAATCTCGATGACGACCGTCTCGCCGGCGAAGGTCGCCTGCACATGGGCATGGCTGGCGCCGGCATGACGCAGCACGTTGGTCAGCGCCTCCTGAATCACGCGATAGACGGTTTGAGCCAGCGGCCCGTCGATCGCGTTGAGATTCGGATCGACCGCGTCCGTCAGGTCGATAGACGGCGCCTGCTTGCGAAAATTTCGGAGCAGCGTCTGCACACTGGTCTCCAGACCCAATTCCTCGATGTAGAGCGGTCGCAACCGGTCGAGGATGCGGCGGTTGGTCTGCTGGAGCGCCTCGACCGATTGCAACACCTCCTGCGCCGAACTGCTGAGATTTCCCGCCGGGGGCGAGGCATCGACCAATGCGATGGTGCCGACGCGGATGCCGAACAGCAGCGGACCGAGTTCGTCGTGCAGTTCGCGCGCGAGATCGCGCCGCTCGTCGTCCTGCAGCGAGACCAGGCGGTGCAGCAGGTCGCGATTGTCCTGGCTCAACTGCACCAGCGTTTCGGCCAGCGCATTGGCCTCCTCGCAGCTTTGCCGGATTTCCGGCGGTCCCCCGACCGAGATCGGTGTTGCGTAGTCGCCGCGTCGTAGCCGCGTGAGGCCTGCGCCAAGATCCTGCAGTGGTCGCAGGGCTGATCCCGCAAACACATAGGCGACGACCCCTGTCAGCCCGGTCAGCGCGACGACGAAGCCGGCCAAGGCGAGGAAGCCCACCCAGGTCTCGAACAGCGCTGCGGACAGGTCCGGCACAAACACGATGTCGCCGAAATGCTCGCCGTTGAGGGATACCGGAAATGCGATGTGCAAGTCCGGAATGGAAAGGAGACTGACGAACCATTTTGGTGGGCCATGCGAACCTTGCAGGCCCCTCGACGCAAAGGGAGGAGCAACCGCTCCTGCAGGAAGGAATTGAATATCTGAGGACTCGTCCAGCATCCGCACGAAGTCATCCAGGGTCCTTCGCGGATGGTCGGATGAACGCAGAGCGTTGTTGAGGGCCTCGGCCACGGCTTTGGTCGATCGTTGGGCCGGCTGGTTCTCCTCGGCGAGCTGACCGGTCGTGAAGACGTGCAGCAGGACGCCGCCCATGATCAGCGCCGCCATGAACAGCAGGCCGAGCGGCAGAAACAATTGTGTACTGAAGGACAGCCGTTGCCACATTAGGTCAATTCTAACGCGCATCAGGGGATTTTGCTCTTTCCATTTGTTCCCGTCGGTTTATGAATCGAAAAACTAGAGAGTTACAATGCAAGATACTGCCAAGCCGGCGACCCGCGTCCTGATTGTCGACGACCATCCCGTGGTGTTGTCCGGTTGCCGCACCCTGTTCTCCTCCGACCATTCGATCCGGATCGACGAGGCGACCGACGCCAAATCCGGGCATCGCGCCTATGTCAGCAGGCGGCCCGACGTCACTGTGATCGACATCAGCCTGCCCGACGTCTCCGGCTTTGAACTGATGCGGCGCATTCGCAAGGACGATCCCGACGCCAAGATCATCATGTTCAGCATGAACGATGATCCAGCCTTCGTGGTGCGGGCGGTCGAGCTCGGGGCCCAGGGCTACGTCTCCAAGGGCGACGATCCCCGGATCCTGCTCAAGGCGGTGCGCAAGGTGGTTGCGGGCGACAATTTCATCTCACCGCAGCTCGCGGAAGCCGTGACGTTTTCCGGCGCGGCGATCAAGGCCAATCCAGCCTCGCAGATGACGCCGCGGGAGCTCGAGATTCTTCGCCTGTTGGGGCGAGGCGACAAGATCGTCGAGGTCGCCGAGGCGCTCGGCATCTCCTACAAGACCGTCGCCAACACCACCTCTCTGCTCAAGCAGAAGCTCGGTGCCAAGAACCATTCCGACCTGATCCGGATCGCGGTGGAAATCGGGATGAACTGACGCCTCAGGGCACCGAACCGGCTGCACCAGGATGCTGCCGGTTCGGCGGGCGGACCGGTCTCGGCGCTCAGCCGGGCAATGCATGGATAGCGCCGACACCATCCGCCGACACAATGAGCGCAGCCGTCGTTCGTTCCCGAACTGTGCTGTCGTTCGGGATATAATGGTAATGCGTGACGCCAAGCTGCTGGCGAACGTTTGCCCGCGCCGAAACGTGTCGGGAAAAACAGGAACATTTTCTCACACATTCCGTTTTGTCCCTTGACGATATCGTGACAGCCGACGAAAGCTTGCGCGAACAGTTTTTGCGGGTCGGTGACCCCAAGACGCCAAACCGGTCTGCACACAACGACAGACCTTCCAAGAGAGGGCTGCGGCATTGCCGCAGCCCTTTTCGTTGGCAGCGCTTTTCGTTGGCAGCCTTTTTCCTTGGACGGCCCCAGGCGCGAAGCGGTTTCCTGATGCCGCAAAACACTTTATGGTGGCCCAAAGCCTCTGGCTGTTAACAAGTAATTTCGTAAAATCAAAGGCTTGCGGACCGAGTCCAGGCTCGGCCGGCCTTTGGAGGGCAGTTTGACTCGTTATATCTCGACCCGGGGCGAGGCCCCCGAACTCGGCTTCTGCGACGTGATGCTGACCGGGCTCGCTCGCGACGGCGGCCTGTATGTGCCGGCCACCTGGCCGCAACTCTCGCCTGACGCCATCGCCGGCTTTTTCGGGCGTCCCTATTGGGAGGTCGCGGTCGAGGTGATCCGCCCTTTCGTCGCCGGCGAGATCTCGGACGCCGAGCTCGGCCGTATGGCGAACGAGGCCTACGCCACCTTCCGCCATCCGGCGGTGGTGCCGCTGCGCCAGATGGCGCCGCACCAGTTCGTGCTGGAGCTGTTCCACGGCCCGACGCTCGCCTTTAAGGACGTGGCGATGCAGCTGATCTCGCGGCTGATGGACCACGTGCTCGCCCAGCGCGGCCAGCGCACCACCATCGTGGTCGCGACCTCGGGCGACACCGGCGGTGCTGCGGTCGACGCGTTCGCAGGACTCGAAAATGTCGATCTCATCGTGCTGTTCCCGCATGGCCGCATCTCCGAGGTGCAGCGGCGAATGATGACGACGACGGGCGCGGCCAACGTCCATGCGCTTGCCGTCGAGGGCAATTTCGACGATTGCCAGGCCCTCGTGAAGGCGATGTTCAACAACCATCGCTTCCGCGATGCGACGTCGCTGTCCGGCGTCAATTCCATCAATTGGGCGCGCATCGTCGCCCAAGTGGTCTACTATTTCACCTCCGCCGTTGCCGCCGGTGCACCCGCGCGCGCGGTGGACTTCGTCGTGCCGACCGGCAATTTCGGCGACATCTTCGCCGGCTATGTCGCCAAGCGCATGGGTCTTCCGGTGCGGACCCTGGGCATCGCCGCCAACGTCAACGACATCCTGGCGCGCACGCTGAAGACCGGGATCTACGAGGTGCGCGAGGTCCACGCGACGGCTTCGCCGTCGATGGACATTCAGATCTCCTCGAATTTCGAGCGGCTGCTGTTCGAGGCTGGCGGGCGCGATGCCGCCGGCGTGCGCCGTCTGATGGATTCACTGAAGCAATCGGGACGCTTCGTGCTGCCCGATGCGACGCTGGCCGCGATCCGCGAGGGGTTCGACGCAGGCCGGGCCGACGAGACCGAGACCGCGGCCGCGATCCGCGCCGCCTGGCGCGAGGCCGGCGAGCTGGTCGATCCCCACACCGCGGTCGCGCTTGCGGTCGCCGACCGCGACACCACGGACAGGACGGTTCCCAGCATCGTGCTGTCCACCGCCCATCCGGCCAAATTCCCCGATGCGGTCGAAGCGGCCTGCGGCCAGCGGCCGCAACTGCCGGCCTGGCTCGATGGTCTGATGACCAAATCCGAACACATGAAGGTGATGAAGAACGACCAGACCGAGGTCGAGCGGTTCGTGCTGTCGGTCAGCCGCGCCGCGAAACAGGGAGTTGCCGGATGAGCGTCGAGATTTCCAAGCTTGCGTCCGGCCTCACTGTCGTCACCGACAAGATGCCTCATCTCGAGACCGCGGCGCTCGGCGTCTGGGCCGGCGTCGGCGGGCGCGACGAGAAGCCCAACGAGCACGGCATCTCGCATCTTCTGGAACATATGGCATTCAAGGGCACGACGAAGCGCTCCTCGCGCGAGATCGTCGAGGAGATCGAGGCGGTCGGCGGCGACCTCAATGCCGGCACCTCGACCGAGACCACGTCCTATTATGCGCGGGTGCTGAAGGCCGACGTGCCGCTCGCACTCGACGTGCTCGCCGACATCCTGGCCAATCCCGCCTTCGAGCCCGACGAACTCGAGCGCGAGAAGAACGTCATCGTGCAGGAGATCGGCGCGGCGCAGGACACGCCTGACGACGTCGTGTTCGAGCATCTCAACGAGCTCTGCTATCCCGACCAGCCGATGGGCCGCTCGCTGCTCGGCACTGCGAAGACCTTGCGTGCCTTCAGCCGCGACTCGCTGCGCGACTATCTGTCGACGCACTACCGCGGCCCTGACATGGTGGTGGCGGCCGCCGGCGCGGTCGATCACAAGCAGGTGGTCGCCGAGGTCGAGCAGCGCTTTGCCAGTTTTGAGGGGACAGCGGGTCCCAAGCCGCAACCCGCACAATTCGGCAAGGGCGGCACCAAGGTGGTGCATCGCGAGCTCGAGCAGGCGCATCTGACCTTGGCCCTGGAGGGCGTGCCGCAGACCGATCTGTCGCTGTTCTCGCTCCAGGTCTTTACCAACATCCTCGGCGGCGGGATGTCGTCGCGGCTGTTCCAGGAGGTGCGCGAGAAGCGCGGCCTCTGTTACTCAATCTACTCGTTCCATGCCCCCTATACCGACACCGGCTTCTTCGGCCTCTACACCGGCACCGATCCGGCCGATGCGCCCGAGATGATGGAGGTCGTGGTCGACATCATGAATGATTCGGTCGAGACCCTGACCGAGGTCGAGATCGCGCGGGCCAAGGCGCAAATGAAGGCGGGGCTGCTGATGGCGCTGGAGAGCTGCTCGTCCCGCGCCGAGCAACTCGCCCGGCATGTGCTGGCCTATGGCCGGCCCCAGACCGCCGAGGAGCTGGTGGCCCGGATCGACGCCGTCAGCGTCGAATCGACCCGGGATGCGGCGCGTGCGCTGCTTTCGCGCAGCCGCCCTGCGGTTGTCGCATTGGGCAGTGGCAGGGGTCTGGACACGGCGGTGTCTTTTGCGGAAGGATTGACCCGGGCACGCGCCAAGGCGCGGCTGCATTAGGAGCCGCGCACGGGTTGATCCGCCCCGGGAAGCATCACCATGGCCCTCTTTCGCCTGCCATCCAGTGGACCCGCCGCTCTCGCGCCGCGCGGCAACGGCCTGTTGCTACGCGCGCCTCAGATGTCGGACTTCCTGCAATGGGCCCATCTGCGCGAGTCCAGCCGCGATTACCTGACCCCCTGGGAGCCGATCTGGCCGTCGGATGATCTCACCCGCTCCGGTTTCCGCCGCCGCCTGCGCCGCTATTCCGAGGACATCGCCGCGGACCGGTCCTATCCCTTTCTGATCTTCCGGGAGCTCGACGGCGCCATGGTCGGCGGCATCACGCTCGCCAATGTCCGCCGCGGCATCGTCCAGGCCGGCACCATCGGCTATTGGGTCGGCAAGCCCCACGCCCAGCGCGGCTACATGACGGCCGCGCTGCGGGTGCTGCTGCCGACGCTGTTCGGGGAGCTCAATCTGCACCGGGTCGAGGCCGCTTGCATCCCGACCAATGCGCCCTCGATCCGGGTGCTGGAGAAGTGCGGTTTCTCCCGCGAGGGGCTGGCGCGCCGGTATCTCTGCATCAACGGGGTCTGGCAGGACCATTTGCTGTTCGGCCTGCTGCACGAGGATTTCCGCGGCTGAGCCCGTTGATTGATGCGGCCAAAGTCTCCTTGTTTGCTGCCTTGGGTTCGCCGGTTTTGACGATATAACGGCGCAACCCGGCCGGTGATCGGTCGGGATGTCGTCAGGAGTATGGGTGTTGATGGTGCAGGAGCTTCGGTCATCGCGGAATGCGTTGCGGCGGGGGGCGGCGGTCGCGCTGGCGTTGTCAGTTGCGCTCGTCTCCATCTCGCCGGTCGCGGCGCAGTCGCTGACCGATCGATTCAAGGGCCTGTTCGGCGGCAAGTCGGACGAGCCGGCCCAACCCAAGCCGGCGCCTGCGCCGGGCCAGCCGGCGGCTGATGACGATCTTGATTGCCCGCAGGTCACGGTGCGTGCCGGAGCCTCCACCTACGCGGTCGGTGCCACCGGGAAGCCGGCCGTCGGCAACGAGATCCGCTTCCAGGCCACCATCACCAAGATGGCGCGCGAATGCGCCCGCAATGGCGGCGATATCACGGCCCGGATCGGCATCCAGGGCCGCGTCATTGCCGGACCCGCCGGCGCGCCTGCGAGCGTCGAGGTGCCGCTGCGCGTCGCCGTGGTGCAGGGCGGCGTCGGCGAGAAGGTGATCGCTTCCAAGGCCTACCGGACCACGGTCGGAATGTCGGAGGGCGGCAGCGTGCCGTTCACCTTCGTGGCCGAGGATCTGGTCTACCCGATGCCTTCGGCCAAGGACGCCGATAGCTACATCTTCTATGTCGGCTTCGATCCGCAGGCGCTGTCGCCCGAGCCGAAGGCGCGGGCGAAGAAGAAGTAACCACGTCAAGATAGTCGTCATGCCCCGCGAAGGCGGGGCATCCAGTACGCCGCGGCTTCTCGATCTATCAGGGCTGTCTCTGGAATACTGGATCGCCCGCCTTCGCGGGCGATGACATCAGATTTGCCGATGCAGTGCCCGACAAACAAAAAAGCCGGCGCTGATCGCGCCGGCTTTTTGATTGGTGAAGGCAAGATCTCTCAGTTCAGCTTCTGCCTGACTTCGGTGATGCCCTTGGCGAGCAGATCGTCGGCGACCTGGCCCCTGACCGACTTCGACAGGATCGTGGAGGCGGCCTGGACGGCGGCTTCGGCCGCTGCGGCGCGAACATCGGCCACCGCCTGAGCCTCGGCGAGCGCGATCTTGCCCTCCGCGGTCTTGGTGCGGCGAGCGACGAAATCTTCCACCTTGGCCTTGGCCTCGGTTGCGATGCGCTCGGCTTCGCTCTTCGCGTTGGCGATGATGTCGGCGGCCTCGCGTTCGGCCGAGGCGGTGCGCGCCTTGTAGTCGGCGAGCACCTTGGCGGCTTCCTGCTTGAGGCGCGTCGCGTCGTCGAGCTCGGCCTTGATGCGATCGGCGCGATGGTCGAGCGCAGTCATGGCCTTCTTGAAGACCCCGAGATAGCCGAACACGACCATCAGGATCACGAAGGCGATGGCGACCCAGGTTTCAGGATCGAAGAACATATCGATTAACCCTTCAAGGACGCATCAACGGCGGCATTGACCAATGCCGCGTCCGGAACCACGCCCGTGAGCTGCTGCACGATGGTGCCTGCCGCATCGGCCGCGATGCCGCGGACGTTGCTCATGGCGGTCGCACGGGTCGAGGCGATGGTCTTCTCTGCCTCGGCGAGCTTGGCCGCCAGTTGCTCTTCCAAGGCCTTGCGCTCGGCGTCCGCCTGCGCATTCGCCTTGTCGCGGGATTCGTTGCCGATGGCCTGCGCGCGCGAGCGTGCCGAAGCAAGCTCGTTTTCATAGGCCTTCAGCGCCGCTTCGGACTGGTCCTTCAGCTTCTGCGCTTCGGCGAGGTCGCCCTCGATCTTGTTCTGACGCGCCTCGATCGCACCGCCGACGCGCGGCAGAGCGAGCTTGGACACGATCACGTAAAGCGCGACGAAGAAGATCGCGAGCGACACCAGCTGTGAAGCATAAGTGCCGCTCTCGAACGGCGGAAAACCGCCACCGTGACCGCCTTCGGACCCGGTGTGGGCGCCCGCCGCCGGACTTTTCGCCCCGCCATGACTTTCAGCCATGGAGTACTCCTGTTGCAGTCATGCGCGTCGCCTCGGTTGAAGCGGCGCGAAAAATCGTTCTCAGAGCGGAACGAACAGCAGCAGCAGCGCGATCAGCAGCGAGAAAATGCCGAGCGCTTCGGTCACGGCGAAGCCGAAGATCAGATTGCCGAACTGGCCCTGAGCGGCCGAGGGGTTGCGAACGGCCGCGGCGAGGTAGTTGCCGAAGATCACGCCGACGCCGACGCCCGCGCCGCCCATGCCGATGCATGCGATGCCCGCGCCGATAAGTTTTGCTGCTGCCGGATCCATTTTAGACTCCTTGGAAGAAAGATTGGGTTTTGGGTGGAAATTCCCCGGACCGCTCAGTGTCCCGGATGAATGGCGTCGTTGAGGTAGATGCAGGTCAGGATCGCAAACACATAGGCTTGCAGGAACGCGACCAGAATCTCGAGAGCGTACAGCGCGACCGTGAGCGCCAGCGGCAGCACGCCGCCGACCCAGCCAAGGGCGCCGAGCGAGAAGCCGAGCATGGCGACGAAGCCCGCGAACACCTTCAGCGCGATGTGGCCGGCCAGCATGTTGGCGAACAGACGGACGCTGTGGGAAACCGGCCGCAGGAAGAACGACAGGATCTCGATGAACATCACCAGCGGCAGGATGTAGCCGGGGACCCCGTGGGGCACGAAGATCGAGAAGAATTTAAGGCCGTTCTTGGCAATGCCGTAGATCAGGACCGTGAAGAAGACCAGCAGCGCGAGCGCCGCGGTGACGATCAGATGGCTCGAGATCGTGAAGGTGTAGGGGATAATGCCGACCAGGTTCGAAACGCAGATGAACATGAACAGCGAGAAGATCAGCGGGAAGAACTTCATGCCTTCCGCGCCGGCGGTCGAGCGGATGGTGGAGGCGACGAACTCGTAGGAGATCTCGGCGACCGACTGCAGCCGGCCGGGAACCAGCTGCGTGCCGCTGGCGAGCATCAGGATCGAGATGATCGCGACCGCCACCAGCATGTAGAGCGACGAGTTGGTGAAGGCGATCGTGTGGTTGCCGATATGGCCCAGGGTGAAGAGAGGCTCGATGTTGAACTGGTGGATCGGATCGATTTTCATCAGCGCGGCATCTCTTGGTCTGCCGGGCGATGCCGGCGGGTCTCGGTCTGCCGGTCGGGCCCGGCCCGTACCGGCACGAGCCGGCACGATCATTCCTCTCCTGGTGTGGACCGCCTAAGAACCACCGCGCCTGTTTTGACCCGCGCCTGCCGTTCTCACCACATTCACCACGCCGGCGACGAAGCCCAGCAGCAGGAACACGATGAATCCGAAAGGCGACGTCGACAGCAAGCGGTCGAAACCCCAGCCAATCCCCGCTCCGACAACGACCCCGGCGACCAACTCGGAGGATAACCGAAAACCAAGCGCCATCGCCGAGGCTCTGGCCGCTCTGTCCTCACCGTCACCTGCGGGTTGCTCGGTCTTGACGTGGCGGCCGCGAAATTCGGACAACCGCTGATCAAGATTTCCGAGCCGTTCGGAAAGCGCAGCTTCCTCGGGCGATCTATCGCGATCTCCATTCTCGCCGTGTCCCGTGCCCTGTGTCATGCAACGAAGACCCGAAACGCCGCGGTTGAATGGAAATTACGCCCGCCACCCTCAAAAGCCGCGCGGACCATACTGATGGCCCATAATCAAGTCAAGCCAAGTCACGATTGTGTCCATTCCTGTTATGTATTTGATTTATCTTACAATATCGGCGCGGGCGGCAGCGCTGCACACAGCGTGACGCCGCACCGCAGCAGGTCTCCGCTGGATCGGCGGATGCCGTCGCCATTTCGCCCGGCTGCCGGGATCAAAGGGGGCGCCGTGATCGTTCATGTCAAAGGCGCGTTTTGGGCGGCGGATCGCCTCGCCGGGGTGTAGAATTGCGAGACGTGCCACCTTTATGAGCGCCATCTTTGGACGTGCTACCTGCGCGTCGTGGCGGAGAACGCGATGAGAGCAGCGAATTCATCCACAGCATCATGGCTGGCGGCGGCGGCGTTCGCCGCGGTGTTGACCATCAGCGGCGGCTGCCTCGTCGCGCAATCCGCGCCCGACAGCGAAAACGGCCGCTACAGCATGACGCCCATCCCCGAGGGGGTGCTGCGGCTCGACAGCCGCACCGGCACGGTGTCGACCTGCACCCGCAGCGGCGCCGGCTGGGCCTGCTACGCGGTGCCCGATGAACGTACCGCGCTCGACGCCGAGATCGGCAGGCTCCAGGCCGAAGTCGAGACGCTGAAGGGACGGCTTGCGGCGGGGCCGACCGTGTCAGGCAAGATCGACGAGGCGCTGCCGAAAACGGATCCGCTCAAGAGGGCGGAGCCGCAAGCACCAAAGGCCGCCGAGGGCGAGCGCAGGATCGAGATCCCGCTGCCGAGCGACCAGGACGTCGATCGCGTGATGTCATTCCTGGAAAGGGCCTGGCGCCGGCTGATCGACATGGCCAACCGCGTGCAGAAGGACGTGTCGGGGAAGATTTAGCACGTGGCGAGATGCGGTAGGGTGGGCAAGGCCGCGACGCGCCGTGCCCACCATTTTTGTTTTCGTTGCGTGAGTCGGTGGGCACGCTTCGCTTTGCCCACCTATGGCAGCTTTCCGAATTGAGAGAGTGATGATGACATCAGCCAAATCCATCACGCGCTCGGCGCCATCGTCGGTGCAAGCCACCACCATCGCATCGTCGCTGCTGACCGTGCAGACGCCCGGCCGCGGCTTCACCGATCTCACCGCTGAAGCTGCGAAGTTCGTGGCGGAGGCAGGCGCGCGAGACGGCGCGTTGACGCTGTTCGTTCGTCACACCTCCGCATCGCTGACGATCCAGGAGAACGCCGACCCTTCCGTGCTCGTGGATCTCACCACGGCTCTGTCCCGGCTCGCGCCCGAGAACGCCGGCTGGACGCATGATGCCGAGGGACCGGACGACATGCCGGCGCACGTCAAGACAATGCTGACCCAGACTTCGCTTCATGTGCCGGTCCTGAGCGGCAAGCTCGCGCTTGGCACCTGGCAGGCGATCTATCTGATCGAGCATCGCGCCCGCCCGCACCGGCGCGAGGTGGTGCTGCAATTCCTCGGTAGCAATCAGTAGGCCAAAACAAAACCGGCCGCGGAGACCGCGGCCGGTTGGTGTTGATCTCGATCTGCGTCGATCAGGTCGACTTGATATCGACGTCCTTGGTCTCCGGCAGGAAGAACAAGCCGATCACGACGGTAATCGACGCGAAGATGACCGGATACCAGAGGCCCGCATAGATATCGCCCGTCGAGGCCACGATCGCGAAGGCGGTCGCCGGCAGCAGGCCGCCGAACCAGCCGTTACCGATGTGGTAGGGCAGCGACATCGAGGTGTAGCGGATGCGGGTCGGGAACAGTTCGACCAGCATCGCGGCAATCGGGCCGTACACCATGGTGACGAAGAGCACCAGGACGAACAGCAATCCGACGACCGCGGCCACCTGCGGACGGAAGATGTCGAACGGATGCGCCATCTTCACGATGCCCGCATCTCCGGCCTTCGGATAGCCGGCTCCCTGCACGGCGGCGAGCACTGCCGGATTGCCGTCCTTGGCGTTGGCGTAGGGAACTTCCTTGCCGTTGACCATCACCTTCACGCCGGAGCCTGCCGCACCTGGCGTGGTCGAGTACTTGACCGACGACTGCGACAGGTAGGCACGTGCCGTGTCGCAAGGCGAGGTGAAGACGCGGGTGCCGACCGGATTGAACAAGTCGCCGCAACCTGCGGGATCTGCCACCACGTCGACCTTGACCGACTCGATCGCCTTTTCCAGCGCCGGGTTGGCATTGGTGGTGATCATCTTGAAGATCGGGAAGAAGGTCAGCGCCGCGATCAGGCAGCCGCCGAGGATGATCGGCTTGCGGCCGATCTTGTCGGAGAGCACGCCGAACACGATGAAGAAGCCGGTCCCGAGCAGGAGCGACCAGGCGATCAGCAGGTTGGCGGTGTAGCCGTCGACCTTGAGGATCGATTGCAGGAAGAACAGCGCGTAGAATTGGCCAGTGTACCAGACCACGCCTTGGCCCATCACGCCGCCAAACAGCGCCAGCAGCACGAGCTTGCCGTTCTGCCAGTTGCCGAAGGCTTCCGTCAGCGGGGCCTTCGAGCTCTTCCCCTCGTCCTTCATCTTCTGGAAGATCGGGGATTCGTTGAGGCGAAGCCGGATCCAGACCGAAACGCCGAGCAGCAGCACGGAGACCAGGAACGGAATGCGCCAGCCCCATGCCGCGAAGTCGGGTTCGCCGAGCGCGGAGCGCGTGAACAGGATCACCAGCAGCGACAGGAACAGGCCGAGCGTCGCCGTGGTCTGGATGAAGGAGGTGTAGTAACCGCGCTTGCCGTTCGGAGCATGCTCCGCGACGTAGGTGGCCGCACCGCCATATTCACCGCCGAGCGCGAGGCCCTGGGCGAGACGCAGCGCGATCAGGATGATCGGGGCCGCGATGCCGATGGTGGCAGCGTTGGGCAGCAGGCCGACGATGAAAGTCGACAGACCCATGATCAGGATGGTGACGAGGAAGGTGTATTTGCGGCCGACGATGTCGCCGACACGGCCGAACACGATCGCGCCGAACGGGCGCACCAGGAAGCCGGCCGCGAAGGCCAGCAGCGCGAAGATGTCGCGGGTTGCCGGCGGATAGGCCGAGAAGAACTGCGCGCCGATGATGCCGGCCAGCGAACCGTAGAGATAGAAGTCGTACCACTCGAAGACGGTACCGAGCGAGGAGGCGAGAATGACGAACCGTTCGTCCTTCGTCATCCCTCCCGCGCCTGCTTGAGACACAGCCATTGTCGACATGTTGAGTCGCTCCCCGAAAAATCGTTTCCTCGCGCCCTGGATGTCCGGTCATGCCGGATCAACCCAAGCCTTGCCCCCAAGGTAACATTGGCGTGAAACCCGCCCCAATACGACTTTCGGCCTTTCACACTGACGCTCGCCTGACACTGCGAGCCTTCCATCCGGCAACATAGTGCCGGCCTGTGGATTAACCCCGTTGCCGCAAAGGGATAATGTCCACTTGCATGCCACGGCTGGTCGGGAAAGAATTGACCAGGGCCCCGCGCCGGCTTACTGGCCCGGTGCGATTGCCAGCAAGAGAACGATGAACGCTCCCTCGACCCATCTCATCATTGCCGATGACCACCCATTGTTCCGCGACGCGTTGCGGCAGGCGGTGACGGGCGTCCTGAGCTCGGCCAGGATCGACGAGGCTGGATCGTTCGAGGATCTGACCAAGCTTTTGGAACAGACCTCCGACGTCGACCTGATCCTGCTCGACCTGTCGATGCCCGGGATCTCCGGCTTTTCCGGCCTGATCTATCTGCGCGCGCAATATCCGGCTATTCCGGTGGTGATCGTCTCGGCGTCCGACGACAGCGCCACCATCCGCCGCTCGCTCGACTTCGGCGCCTCCGGGTTCATCCCGAAGCGCTTCGGCGTCGACACCTTGCGCGACGCGATCCTCAAGGTAATGGAGGGCGACGTCTGGGTTCCCGCCGACACTGATCTGTCGGCAGTCGCCGACCCCGACATGACGCGCCTGCGCGACCGGCTGGTGACGCTGACGCCGCAGCAGGTCCGGGTTCTGATGATGCTGTCGGAGGGATTGCTCAACAAGCAGATCGCCTATGAGCTCGGCGTCTCCGAGGCCACCATCAAGGCGCATGTCTCGGCGATCCTGCAAAAGCTCGGCGTCGAAAGTCGGACCCAAGCCGTGATCGCCGCCGCGAAAATCGCCGGCGGCCAATGGAAGCAGGGTACCCCGACGGGGTGAGCCTGTAGCGAGCGCCTCTCGCAGCCTGTAGCCCGGATGAGCGAAGCGACATCCGGGACCGCTAGTGCGGCTAGCTAGCGAAAACCCCGGATATAGCTTCGCTCATCCGGGCTACCGGACCTCCTCTGTGTCGCCCCCGTCAATCCGCCGCCGCAAAAATATTCCACTTTACCGAAATTCGGAAATGGCGTATGTGTCGCGCATCCCGGCTCATCCTTGAGGGGCGATCTTGTGGTCGTCATGTTCGCGAGCCGGGCTTGCGGTGGACGCGGCAGCGTTCGGGTGCGAGAGGCCAAGGGC